>CACYTI010000020.1 GCA_902777275.1 uncultured Ruminococcus sp.
CTCACTGCGCTCGGCACGGTCGCCTTCAAGTCCCTTCGGATACTGAGCGGACGCCCGCCCGAAGTGCGTTTCATCTTTAGAAGAGTTCCGGCTCGTTTGCTGCGGCGTGTGCGGAGCTAAAGGGTCATCTGCTCTCTCCCTAAAAATGTCCCACCGGGACATTTTTACCTCGCTGCGCTCGGCACGGTCGCCTTCAAGTCCCTTCGGATACTGAGCAGGTCAATATTAAAGGGGTACCACGTGGTACCCCTTTAATATTGGCCCGCCCGAAGGGACTTGAACCCCTGTTCTCCGGAATCGGAATCCGTTGCGTTATCCAGCTGCGCCACGGGCGGATGTTTTTTTCTTTTGCCTGAATAGTATTATACAACACTTTTATGAAAAAATCAATCGAAAAAATCATTCGGAATGTAAAAATATCCTGTGAAATCCGCCTGACGCGCGCTGCTTTCAAAAAAAACTTGAAACCGCGCGCGGTTTGTGCTATTATATAAAATGTATGACTATGCACAAGATTTTGATGTAAAAGAGGTTTGACTATGTCGTTACAGAACGCGATCGGCGTTTTCGATTCCGGCTTGGGCGGACTCAGCGCGGTAAAGGAATTTATGCGCGTGCTTCCCGCAGAAAAAATTATTTATTTCGGCGACACCGGACGGGTGCCCTACGGCACGCGTAGCCGCGAGATCATTCGCAAATACGCTTTTCAGGACGCTGACTTCCTTTTGAAGCACAATGTCAAGATGGTGGTGGCTGCCTGCGGAACCGTAAGCTCGGTTGCCGGAGCAGCCTTGGAGGAGTTTCTTCCCGTGCCTTACACGGGAGTTGTAAATCCCACCGCCTACACCGCCGTAAGGGAGACCCGCAACGGCAAAATCGGAGTTATCGGCACCCCTGCCACGGTCGGCAGTCACAGCTACAAGCTTCGCCTTCAAAAGCTCAATCCCGAGGTCGAGGTGTATGAGCAGGCTTGTCCGCTGTTTGTTTCACTCGTCGAAAACGGCATAATTCACCGCGACGACCAAATCACGCGTCTTGTGGTGCGCCGCTATATGGCTGAGCTGAAGGACATGGGCGTTGATACCGTGATTCTCGGCTGCACCCATTTTCCGCTGCTGAGAGAGGCTATTTCCGACTACATGGGCGATGACGTCACTTTAGTGGATTCGGGCAGAGAGACCGCGGTGTACGCCGCGAAGGTGCTCAAAGAGCAGAATCTTCTGAATGACGACGATTCCGTTAAGCAGCCGGAATTTTATGTAAGCGATACCCCCGAGGGCTTCCAAAGTGTGGCGGGGCTGTTTTTGGGAAGAAATATGGAACACACCGTCACTCAGATTGATATTGAACAGTATTGAGGTTATTTATGACTAAAGAATCAGATAAGGAACGCTATTTGATTTCCATTCTCGGTGAGCAGAAGCTTGACGGCGAAACCGATAAGGTCGAGGTGCTCACCGGAGGAAATTTTATTAAAAGAAAAGACCGCTTTTTTATAGGCTACAGGGAATTTGACGAGGACAATCCCGAAACCTTTTACAACAACATGATAAAGGTCGAGGGCGATATGGTGACGATCGACCGCAAGGGTCCCATGCAGTCGCAGCTCCTGCTGCAAAAAGGCAAGCGGCACCAGTGCATTTATCGCACGATCGCGGGGGATTTGAATATCGGGGTTTTCACAAAAACGCTCGAAAACCGTTTGGACGAGCGCGGCGGCACCCTTGAGGTCAGCTATACGCTTGATTTTAACATGGACTTAGTCAGTGAAAACCGCTTTTTTATAAAGATTGAAGAAAAACAGGATACAGTGAGGTAAGTTTGATGGATACATATTCATTGGTAACAGAGCGGCTCAGGAGCGCGGTTGAGGCGGCGTTAAGCGACGCCGTGAAAAGCGGCGAGCTACCCGAGGCGGAGCTGCCTGATTTTATAATCGAAACGCCTGCCGACGCCAAAAACGGGGATTTCGCGACAAACGTTGCCATGGCGGGCGCTAAGAGCTTCCGTATGCCGCCGTTTAAAATCGCTCAGGCTATAACGGCACATATTGATTTGAACGGCACGATGTGCGAACGCTTTGAAACGGCGGGACCGGGCTTTATAAATTTCTTTCTCGGCAAAAGCTTTTACACACAGGTCATCAGGGATATCCTGAGCGACCGAGATGGCTACGGTTCCTCGGATTTCGGCGGGGGAGAGAGGGTAAACGTTGAGTTCGTTTCCGCGAACCCGACGGGTCCCATGCACATGGGCAACGCGAGAGGCGGTGCGCTGGGCGACTGTCTTGCCGCAGTGCTGTCAAAAGCGGGATACGACGCTTACAGAGAGTTTTACGTAAATGATGCGGGAAACCAAATAGAGAAATTTGCCTGCTCGCTCGAAGCGCGATATCTGCAAATCTATAAGGGCGACGAGATAGAGTTCCCCGAGGACGGCTATCAGGGCGCGGATATAACCGAGCTTGCCCGCGAGTTTGCCGACATAAACGGCGACGCTTTTGTTGAGCGCGACTCAGCCAAGCGCAAAAACGCTCTTGTGGGCTACGCGCTTCCCAAAAACATAAGCAAAATGCAGGCTGATATGGCTGCTTACAAAATCCACTATGATAAGTGGTTTTTCGAGAGTGAGCTTCACAAAAACGGCGAGGTCAAGGCTGTTATCGATCTTCTCAGCGAAAAAGGGCTTACCTATGAGCAGGACGGAGCAGTTTGGTACAAAAACAAAGAGGTCGTAACCGAAAAGCTTCTCAGAGAGGGTAAGACGCAAAAATATATCGACAACCTTGAGCTCAAAGACGACGTGCTTATCCGTCAGAACGGCAATCCGACATATTTCGCGGCGGATATCGCTTATCACAAAAACAAATTTGACCGCGGTTTTACCACCCTGATCGACGTTTGGGGCGCGGATCACCACGGTCATGTAATGCGCATGAAGGGCGCTATGGACGCCATAGGCTGCGACGGCGACAGACTGAACGTCGTTCTTATGCAGCTTGTTAATCTTGTGAGAAACGGCGAGCTTGTGAGAATGAGCAAGCGCACGGGCAAGGCGATCCAGCTCCGCGATCTGCTTGAGGAGGTTCCTGTTGACAGCGCGCGCTTCCTTTTCAACACAAGAGAGGCGAATACTCAAATGGATTTCGACCTCGATTTGGCGGTGGCTCAGGACAACCAGAACCCTGTTTACTATGTTCAGTACGCTCACGCGAGAATTTGCAGCATATTCAAATCGTTGGCTGCCGACGGCATTGAGCCGCGTGAATGCTCCGACGACGAACTGGCTCTGCTGACTCAGCCCGAGGAAAGGGAGCTTATCGGTCATCTCGCGTTATATACATCCGAGGTCATCAGCGCGGCGAAGGATCTTGACCCGACAAAAATAACGCGTTATGTCACTCAGCTTGCTACCCTGTTCCACAAGTTCTACAACGCCTGCCGCGTAAAGGGCGGGGAAGAGGGGCTTATGCAGGCGAGAATGGCTCTTTGCGACTGTGTCCGTGCCGTTATTAAAAACGTGCTGACAATGTTCAACATCTCATGCCCCGACTCAATGTAAGCTTTTGATACTTTAATATATTTATAATTCCCGAAAGGAAGATCAATATGACGTTAGAATACAGCAAGGCGTTTGACCTTATTACCGAAAAGGTTGAGGCGGAGCTGGCTAAATCCGGCTTTACCCGCGAAAAAGTATCGGGCAGCGGCGACAAAGAGCTTGTTGCGCTGTTCACGAGCGAAAACGTTGCTTACTCGGTGCTTTACACCGTTGACAAGCAGCAGATGATTCTGCGCACCTGTCCCATGACTGAAGACGGTCCCGACAACGATTGGAAAACTCTTTCAACGTGGCTCTACGACGACGTGGTTTCCACTCAGAAGGACGCCGAGAGTATAGGAAACGACTTTGTTGACGGCGTTTCCAACTCCGGCGCTTTAAAGCGTGCCAAGCAGACAAAGTCAAAAAAGAAAAAGGGCGACGACGGCAACGCCGACCCGAGGTTTTTGGCAAAGCGATTCGTTGTCGTTTTCCCAGAGCTTAAAGAAGAGATACAGATGGAAGAGGACTGCTACGACCCGTTCAGAGGCGCGACCTTTGCCAAGGAACACATAGCGCCCAAGCTCGCGCCCTACATCAACTCGCATCACGTTTCAAATAAAGACCTCGAAAAGCTCGGAGCGATTTTCAGCACGCAGTACGGCAACGGAGACGTTGACACCAGAGCTATCATCACGACAGTGCTTATAAACAGCCTCGATGACGCCGAGTATCAGAAGCTTGCCGAGCACTTTAACGACGAGCTGAGAATTGCCGCCAAGTTTGCGCGCAAGTACAAGGACAAGGAAGTGAAGCCCGAGGTTGTAAAGGTGAAAAAGCAATCAAAGTTTACAACGCTCAGAGATCAGCAGGGCTGATTATCGGAATGAGGTAAGCAGAGCAACCGAATTTTGCTCAACATTCCATATTATTTTCAGATTATTCAAAAACAATTGAATTTGATAAAAAATTATGCTATACTTAAATTTGTATGGCATATTTTTTATTGGAGGTATATTTATGGCTGAGAAAACTGTCCGCACCCGTTACGCGCCGAGCCCCACGGGATTTATGCACGTAGGAAATCTGCGCACCGCGCTGTATGAATATTTGGTCGCGAAGTCGCAGGGCGGCAAATTCATTCTGAGGATCGAGGACACCGACCGCCAAAGGCTTGTGGGCGGAGCGGTTGATTTTATTTATAATACCCTTGAGCTTGCGGGGCTCAGGCACGACGAAGGCCCCGACGTCGGGGGCGATTACGGTCCCTATGTGCAGTCGCAGCGCAAGGATATGTATCTTCCCTACGCCGAGCAGCTTATCAAGGAGGGCAAGGCGTACCGCTGCTTTTGTACAAAGGAGCGCCTTGAACAGATTCAAAGCGAAACCGTCGGCGGCGGCTATGACCGTCACTGCCGCGATCTCTCCGAGGAGGAGATACAAAAGAATCTTGACGACGGCGTTCCGTATGTTATCCGCCAGAAAATGCCCATAGAGGGCAGCACGACTTTTTCCGACGCAGTGTTCGGCGATATTACCGTTGAGAACTCGGAGCTTCAGGATCAGATTTTGATCAAAACAGACGGCTATCCCACCTACAACTTTGCGAACGTCATCGACGACCACACCATGGATATCACTCATGTGGTGCGCGGCAGCGAGTATTTAAGCTCAACGCCCAAGTACAATCTGCTTTATGAGGCTTTCGGCTGGGAGATACCGACCTATATTCATCTTCCGCTAATCATGGGAAAGGACGAGGACGGCAACGTTTCAAAGCTTTCAAAGCGTCACGGAGCTACGGGCTTTTACGACCTTATCGACGACGGCTATCTGCCGCAGGCTATCATCAACTACATCGCTCTGTTAGGCTGGTGCCCCAAGGACAACCAAGAGATTTTCACGCTTGCAGAGCTTGAACAGGCTTTTGACATTAACGGCATAAGCAAAAGCCCCGCCGTTTTCGACTACGACAAGCTTACGTGGTTCAACGGAGAGTACATCAAGGCTATGACCGCAGAGGAATTCACCAAAGCCGCCATGCCTTACTATCAGAAAGTGTTTGGCGACAGGGAAATGCAGTGGGAGAAGTTAGCGGATATCCTTCAAAAGCGCACTACACAGCTAACACAACTGCCTGAAATGCTTGGATTCTTCGCAGAGCTGCCCGAGTACGACGTCAGCCTGTTCTATAACAAAAAGAGCAAAACGAATCCCGAGAACACCCCGCCGACGCTCAAAGAAGCGTACGAGCGGCTAAAGGCTCTCCCCGAGTGGGACAACCCCTCGATCCACGATTGCCTGATCGACATGGCAAAGGAAAAGGGACTGAAAAACGGAACAGTAATGTGGCCGGTGAGAATCGCGGCGGCGGGCAAAACCGTTACCCCTGGCGGAGCGGTCGAGATACTCGATATTTTGGGAAGAGAGGAAGCCCTGCGCAGACTTGAAATCGGGTTGGAAAAACTTGATATAAAATAAAATGGTTTCAAAAGCAAATCCAAGAAAAAGAATCCGTTTAGAAAATTACGACTATTCTTCCGGCGGAGCTTACTTTATAACAGTTTGCACTTATCAAAAAGAGAAAACGTTAGGCGACATATTTCGTAGGGGAGCCCCTTGCGGGCTCCCTCGCACAAAGCTCTCCGAACTTGGAATGATTGCCGAGAGAACGATACGCGAAATTGAAGTAAAAGACTTTGTATCTGTTGACAAATACGTTGTTATGGCAAACCACGTTCATATGATAATAACGCTTTCTGCTCCCCCTGACAGCCGCAAGGGCTGTCCCTACAGCATTTTTTCAATCGTTGGCAGGTATAAATCACTTGTAGCTTACAAGTGGCTTTGCGAGTGTAAAAGTCATAATAAAACAATGGGCAACGTTTGGCAGCGTTCATATTTCGACCATGTAATTCGCAGCGAACAGGATTATCTTAAAATATGGAAATACATTGATGAAAACCCGCTAAAATGGGAATTAGATAAATATTACAGTTAAAGGAACATCAATATGTCTGAAATAATAAACAACGAAACTATGGCCGGCAATTTTATCCACACCTTTATCGAGGAGGACATTGCCGGGGGCGGAAAATACGAGGGCAAAACCGTTCACACCCGTTTTCCGCCGGAACCGAACGGTTATCTCCACATAGGTCACGCCAAGGCTGTCTGCATAAATTTCGGGACAGCCGAAAAATACAGCGGAATATGCAATCTGCGCATGGACGACACCAACCCCACCAAGGAGGATGTTGAGTACGTTGACGCGATAAAAGAGGACATAAAATGGCTCGGCTTTGACTGGGAGGATCGTTTCTATTACGCCTCCGATTATTTCGAGCAGATGTACGGCTACGCTGTAGAGCTTATAAAGAAAGGGCTCGCCTATGTTTGCGAGCTCACTCCCGAACAGATGCGCGAATACCGCGGCGACACCCAAACTCCCGCCAAAAGCCCATACCGCGACAGACCTATAGAAGAAAGTCTTGACAAATTCGAGCGCATGAGAAACGGCGAGTTCCCCGACGGCAGCATGACTCTGCGTGCCAAAATCGACCTCGCCTCGGGCAACTTCAATATGCGCGACCCCGTAATTTACCGCATCAACCGCATGAATCACCACCGCACCGGTGACAAATGGTGCATCTATCCCATGTATGACTTCGCTCATCCCATTGAGGACGCTATCGAGGGCATCACACACAGCCTTTGCTCGCTTGAATTTGAGTCGCACAGACCTCTTTACGACTGGGTAATAGATAACATCTCCGCGCCCGCAAAACCGCGTCAGATCGAATTTGCGCGCCTCGGAATAAACAATACTGTCATGTCAAAGCGCAAGCTGCGCACGCTCGTAGAGGACGGCTATGTAAACGGCTGGGACGACCCCCGTATGCCCACACTCTGCGGACTCCGCCGCAGAGGTTACACTCCGCGCGCTATCCGCTCGTTCATCGACAGGATAGGCGTGTCTAAGGTCAACTCTATTGTTGAATACAGCTTTTTGGAGCACTGCCTGCGCGATGACCTCAACGAGACCGCCGAGCGCGCTATGTGCGTTCTTCACCCCGTCAAGCTTGTCATCACAAATTATCCCGAGGGCAAAACCGAGGAGTTTGAGGTTGAGAACAACCCCAACCGCCCCGAGGACGGCACGCGCGTCGTCACCTTCTCACGTGAATGCTGGATAGAGGGTGAGGACTTTATGGAGGTTCCTGTCAAAAAATATCAGCGTCTCTATCCCGGCAACGAGGTGCGCCTTAAATCAACTTATATCGTAAAATGCACCGGCTGCAAAAAGGACGAGAACGGCGTTGTCACCGAGGTTTACGCAGAGTATGACCCCGCCACGCGCGGCGGAAACACCCCCGACGGCAGAAAGGTGCGCGGAACTATCCACTGGGTAGACGCGAACAACTGCGCAAACGCCGAGGTTAGATTGTACGACAACCTGTTCACGGTTTCCGACCCGGAATCGGGCGAGGGCAGTTTTACCGACCACATCAATCCCAAATCGCTTGAGATACTAAAAAACTGCAAGGCGGAGAAAAGCCTTGAATCGGCGACTGCTCCGAAAAGCTTCCAGTTTATGAGAATAGGCTACTTCTGCGTTGACAACAAGGACAGCGCCGAGGGCTGCCTTGTGTTCAACAGAAGCGTTTCCCTGAAGGACGGATTCAAAAAGAAATAAAATATTGACAGCGCAGCCGTTACAAGCTGCGCTGTTTTCAGAGCAAAAAAACAGCAATGTCGGAATAAACCAATTTCAAAATCATATAATGAACACAAAGCGAAAAATGTAAACAAATTTATCCCTAACGAAATAATAACGGTTGTATTCATTATAAACGAACAGTAAATACTTATAATAAGTATTATTCCAAACATTTTAATTAAAAGCGGCAGATTGATTTCCAAAGCAAAAGTCATCGCCTTATGTCGCTTTTTTAGATTATGGAGTTATTTTTAGTTATTTTATTCTATAACATACAATTTGAAATACCTATGGGCTACATTCCGTCACTATAGTGAATTGAAAAAAGTCGCCGTTTCAATTAATATTAATGTAACAAAAGAAACAAAAAGACAGGTAGGGAAAAGAATGGATAGATTAGCATTATCGAGATTGATCGGGGCAAATATCCGCAAGCACAGAGTTCAAAGAGATCTAAGTCAGGAGCATTTGGCGCTTGAGTCGGGAATACATCCCGCATACATCAGCAAGCTTGAGCGCGGCGAGAAATGCCCTACCATTGATACGCTTTACAGACTCGCAAAATCATTGGGTATTCCTGTTTATAAGCTGATTGACATTGACGGAGACATGGATAGCATTTCCGATACAGCCTATAAGATACAAAAATCAATCAGTGACTTACCCCCTGAAAAACAAAATCGGGTAGCTGACCTGATCGATGAAATCGTTAATCTTATAAAGTGACGCTCTTTTCAGAGCGTTTTCTTTTTTACTCGGTTTATCCTAAACAGCGTATTTTTCCATTTATCGCGAATAAAACCTTTTCTTTTTTTAAAATATATGCTATACTTTTAGTGCAAAGGCTTGTTTATACCTTTAGTATTAAGAGCGGTGATGCACATGAAAAATGCTTTGATTACAGGCGGGGCTGGTGGGATTGGCACAGCGATTTGTCGTGAATTTGCAAAAAACGGATATAACGTGGCGATCCACTGCTTTAAAAGCAGAGACGCTGCCCGCGCGCTTGCGGAAGAATTGGAAAGTATTTATAAAATCAAATCAATTCCGCTGTATGCCGATGTTGCCGATCCGGCTTCGGTAAGCGCTATGTTCGACAGCTACGGCAGACATTTCGACTCGCTCGACGTTCTTATTAACAACGCAGGAATCGCTCAGCAAAAATTATTTACGGATATAACCGCAGAGGAGTGGCGCAAAATGCTTTCGGTAAATCTTGACGGTGTGTTCTATTGCTGTCAGCAGGCGCTCAGGCGGTATATGCTGCCCAGTCACTGCGGTGTAATATTAAATATAAGCTCGATGTGGGGACAGGCGGGAGCCTCGTGCGAGGTTCACTACAGCGCGGCAAAAGCGGGTGTTATCGGACTCACCAAAGCGCTGGCAAAGGAAGTTGGGCTGTCGGGGATCCGCGTAAACTGCATCGCACCGGGCGTGATAATGACCGATATGATGAAAGGCTTTGACAGCGATACCCTTGACGCGCTGAAAGAGGAAACCCCGTTGAATTCCCTCGGAACGCCTCAAAACATAGCGGATGCGGCAGTGTTTTTATGCAGTGATAAAGCCTGCTTTATAACAGGTCAAACACTCGGAGTAAACGGCGGATTTATCATTTAGGTCGGGCGCCGGTGGGCGCTTTCGGCGCCTATTAATAAGTTATAATAATAACAAGCCTTCCTTCAACGGCGCGGTCTGACGCGGGAAATGGAGGAAGGTTTTTATGCTGTTAAGAAGCGCGGACCGGGTGCAGCGTCACGCTGCAAAACAAAAGCCGGGCAGCGGCGTTGGTTTAAACAACACCGTTTGCCCGGCATAAAGCGCGTTAAGAGTAAATTACTTAAGCTCAACCTCGGCGCCTGCGCCTTCGAGCTTCTCTTTAACAGCCTCAGCATCCTCTTTGGATACCTGCTCTTTAACAGCCTTGGGAGCGCTGTCAACGAGAGCCTTAGCTTCCTTAAGTCCAAGACCTGTGATCTCACGAACAGCCTTGATAACGGCAATCTTGTTGCCGCCGACACCCTTAAGGATAACGTCGAACTCGGTCTGCTCAGCCTCGGCAGCACCAGCCTCTACGGGACCTGCAACAGCTACGGCAGCAGCAGCGGATACGCCAAACTCATCCTCAACAGCGTGAACGAGCTCGGAAAGCTCAAGAACTGTGAGGCCTTTTAATTCTTCAATAATAGCAGTAATTTTCTCAGATGCCATTGTATTTACCTCCAATATTTTCGTCGTAATAGTTTGATTTAATACAGCTTATTCGGCTGCGGGAGCCTCGGCTGCTTCCTCAGCGGGAGCTGCCTCAGCAGCTTTCTTCTCAAGGCAAGCGTCAAAACCGCCCTCGTCAACAACAGCCTGAATAACACGGGCAAATGCTGCGATGGGAGCCTGGAACGCGCCGAGAACGTTTGCGAGAAGTACTTCTCTTGTGGGAAGCTTGGAAAGAGCTGTGATGGTGTCCATGTCCACTACAGCGCCGTCGAGATAACCCGACTTAACCTTAAAGTTGTCGTGATCCTTTGCATAGTTGCAAAGGATACGGGCTGCGGCAGCATACTCGCTGTCGCTGGTCGCGAGAGCTGTTGTGCCCTCCAAAACGGGCTTAAGCTCCTCAAGACCTGCATCGTCACACGCGCGGGAAAGAAGCGTATTCTTAACAACGGTGTATTTTACGTCGTTTTCACGCAGTTCCTTTCTGAGCTTGGTGTCGTCCTCGGTGTTGATACCCTCGAAGCAAACTACCAAACCTGTAATGGAGTTTTTAAGTCTTTCGGAAAGCTCTGCAACGATTGCTTTCTTTTGCTCTAAAACACTCTGACTTGGCAAAAAATTCACCTCCGATAAAATAGGTTTTACCGCAGTTCAAAAAAACTGTCCGAAGCGCGCACCTCGGACAGTTGACAAATACTAAAAAGTAATTGCACTTTCCTCGGCAGGTAAGGAATAACCTTTTTACGCATTGCACCTACTGTCTTTAGAACCGCAATATATATTCAATTCAAAAATGAATCAAACAGTGAATTTGATAGGATTCATTCTTACGCTGGGACCCATTGTGGAAGCGACAGCGACCGAACGAACGTACTGACCCTTTGCCGCCGCAGGCTTAGCCTTAACGATGGCGTCCATAAGAGTGTCAAGGTTCTCGGTAAGCTTGTCAACGCCGAAGGAAACCTTGCCGATGGGGCAGTGAATGATATTTGTTTTGTCAAGACGGTACTCGATCTTACCTGCCTTGGCTTCCTTGATCGCCTTGGCGATGTCGGGAGTAACGGTGCCCGCCTTGGGGTTAGGCATAAGACCGCGCGGACCGAGGATACGGCCGAGACGACCGACCAGACCCATGCAGTCGGGAGTGGTGATAAGAACGTCGAAATCCATCCAGTTTTCCTGCTGGATCTTCTGAGTCATGTCTTCGGCTCCGACATAATCGGCGCCCGCCTGTCTTGCGATTTCCTCATTGGGACCCTTGCAGATAGCCAGAACACGAACTCTTCTGCCTGTACCGTTGGGAAGCACGACCGCGCCTCTGACCTGCTGGTCGGCGTGACGGCCGTCAACGCCGAGCTTTACGTGAAGCTCAACGGTTTCGTCAAACTTGGCTGTGGCTGTTTTGATAACAGTGTCCAGAGCCTCGTTTGTCTCATATAATCTGGTTCTGTCAACGAGCTTAGCAGCGTCAACATATTTTTTACCGTGTTTCATCAGTTTTCCTCCATACTTAGGTGGTCAAGCGGAAATTTCCTCCCACCCGGATTAATTAGTCAACTACTGTAATACCCATGCTTCTGGCTGTGCCGGCGATCATTGAAGCAGCCGCTTCCACAGAGCCTGCATTGAGGTCGGGCATTTTCTGCTCGGCGATCTTTGTGATCTGCTCTTTGGTAATTGTGGCAACCTTTGTCTTGTTGGGCACGCCCGAACCGCTCTCGATGCCGCAAGCCTTTTTAAGAAGAACCGCTGCGGGCGGAGTTTTGGTTACGAAAGAGAACGAGCGGTCTGAGTATACTGTGATGACAACAGGAATGATAAGACCGATGTCATTCTTTGTGCGCTCGTTGAAATCCTTTGTGAACGCGACAATATTTACGCCGTGCTGACCGAGTGCAGGACCAACAGGCGGTGCCGGGGTAGCTTTGCCGGCAGGGATTTGAAGCTTTATTAAGCCTACTACCTTTTGAGCCATTGTTAATAACCTCCAAAATTCGTGGTAAATTGCGGAACTCCGTTGTGTAGGGTTTCCTCCCACAGGGAACTTGGGTTCCCAATAAAAAGCCCGTAGGGGCTTTTTATCGTCATTTAATTTTCATCCGGTTTAATCTTCAACCGGTTCAGCCTGTCCGAGTTCGAGCTCAACAGGCGTTTCACGTCCGAACATTGATACAATAACACGGACGTAGTTTTTGTCGGTGTCAATTTCATCGACTGTGCCGACAAAGTCCTCAAGCGGACCATCAATAATACGTACCGAATCGCCCACAGCGTAGGAAACCTTGACCACACGCTGTTCGACTCCCATTCTGTAAACCTCCGCGTCGGTAAGAGGAACGGGCTTTGAGCCCGGACCGACAAATCCGGTACAGCCGCGTATGTTGCGGACGACATACCATGTTTCGTCGGTGTAAACCATTTTTACGAAAACATAGCAGGGATAAATTTTATGCTCTACTTCCTTTGTCTTGTCGCCGACCGTCTCCAAAACCGTTTCGGTGGGAACCTTGACGTCGACGATCATATCCTGAAGGTTACGGTTTTCAACCGTAGTCATCAGGTCGCTGGCAACCTTGTTTTCGTAACCCGAATAGGTATGGATAACATACCATTTTGCTTCGTAGTCCGGCATTCACTCTCTTCCTTTCGTAAGTAAAGTAAGAAGCTTGACCAAATCAGGTCTGTGAAATACCCATAACCAAACCCAGCAAAGCAAAAAGACCGCGGTCAAGGGCAAAAATAAACAAGCCCATTATGATTATAACAACCAGAACAA
This sequence comes from uncultured Ruminococcus sp., assembly GCA_902777275.1. Classification (GTDB taxonomy): domain Bacteria; phylum Bacillota; class Clostridia; order Oscillospirales; family Acutalibacteraceae; genus Ruminococcoides. The sequence continues at coordinate 13,251 of CACYTI010000020.1, forward strand.
TGGTAAAATTCTTGGTTGTCTGCTTTGGCGTCGGCCATGTGATTTTCTTCAGCTCACCCTTACAAGCGAGAAGGTACTTCCAAAGTCTTTTAAAAACGTTCGGCTTTTTGTTGTTAGCAGGCTTTTTCGCGGACTTTTTTACCGCAGCCTTGGTATCGGCAGCCATTAGTGTACCTCCTTATTTTGTTTCCTTGTGAAGAGTGTGTTTTTTGCAGAAGCGGCAGTACTTGTTCATGTTAAGTCTGTCGGGACTGTTTTTCTTGTTCTTCATTGTGTTGTAATTACGCTGTTTGCATTCTGTGCAGGCCAATGTGATTTTAACTCTCATAACGGCACCTCCCGGTTATTCGGAATAATTTTAGCCTCCCTCATCGGAGCACAAAAATAAAGCCCCTTTCAGAGGTGGCTTTATTTTATCATATTATAATAGGGTTGTCAAGACTTTTTTAAGCAGATTTTATGTTTCACCGCGCTCACCGCTTTTATGGGTGCAAACGCCGGCGGGCGCTTTCGGCGCCTTTGGAAAGAATGTGTAGTATTCATAACGTTAACTTAACGGCGCGTCAGAACGCGTGCGCAAAACCCATATAAAAATCAACGGTAAGAAGCGCGGACTGCCCGTCGGCTCAGCCGACTTATTCTACGCTTTTCAGGCTTTCTACCATATTGACCGACTTGATTTTGAAGTTCATGGCGGCGTTGACGAGTAGCGAGAATATCAGTGTCAAGCCCGAGGCGTACAGGAATGTTGATGGGTAAATCTCTCTGCCGAACATCACATTATCTACCTCAACGGTTGTTATTATGAATTCCGCCAGAAATATGCCGAGTACAAGTCCCACGGCAATTCCCAAAATTGTGAGAACTATGTTTTCTATATATATAAATCGTGAGGTTTCGCGGTTGTAGAAGCCGAGAACCTTGAACGTGGCGATTTCACGCTGTCGCTCGGCGATATTTATGTTGGTCAGATTGTAGAGCACAACAAAGGCGAGAGCCGCCGCGCATACGACCATGACCACTATGACCATGTTGAGCGAGTTGAGCATATTCCGGAAGTCCTTGACGTTCTGTTCCGTGAAGGCTACCGCGGTAATGCGGTCGTCGGCAAGCATTGCCGTGCTGAATGCGGAGTTGGTTTCCTCCGACTTATCAGTAAGGCGCACCTCATACATATTATATAACGGTTCATATCCGAAAAGCGTTTTGTAGCACTCGGGGGTCATAAACACATAGTTGTGTATGTAGTTCTCGTAAATGCCGCCAACCTTGATTTTTGCAGAAACGTTTCCGTTGGTCAGTGTGACGGTGTCGCCCGCCGAGAAGCCGAAATCCGAGGCGAGTCTTTCGTTTATCATCACCGAATCGTCATTGAGTGTGAGGGGCTGCTTGCCGATACGTGTGTGGAGTGAGATAAGGTTTTCAAAATTCTCAATATCTCCGGGAACGGAAATATATGTGGATTCCTTTGTTTCATGTCCGTTGAAGCCGACGGTCACTTTCTCCTGAAGCGCGGGCATTGAGTCGCTAAGCTTGCCTGTGCTTTCAGCGAGTGTCTTGATGTATTTCAGATCCTCTGCCGAGCCGCTTTTGCGAGGTATCACCGCTGCGTCGTACTTGAAAATCTCGTTGAACTGAGTTTTGGTGAGAGGATCGAAGCTGTTGCGCAGTCCGAACGCCGCTACGATAAGAGCGGTGCAGCCCGCGACTCCGATCACCGTCATGCAGAGCCGCGCCTTGTACCTGAACAAATTGCGGGCGGTCAGCTTTGCGGTGAAGCCCATATGTTTCCAGAGCGGCGTTATTCTTTCGAGCAGTATGCGCTTGCCGGGCTTGGGAGCCTTGGGGCGCATTGCCTGCGCAGGCTTTGTTCTGAGCGACCTAACGCAGACTATGACCGACACCGCCGTGGTGCAGACGACCGCCGATAAGGTTCCGAGAACGATCGAGGGAGCGTGCAGTATAAGCGTTATGTCGCCGATGTAGAACATGATTTTGTAAGCGTTGTAAATGATCGCCGGCAGGGTCAAAACGCCGAGCCAGACTCCGATGAAGCTGCCCGCTACGGCGGCTATCATCGAGTATATAACATATTTTAATACGACGGAGCCTTTTCCATAGCCCAAAGCCGTAAGTGTGGCTATTTCGGTTCGCTTTTCCTCTATAAGGCGCGTCATTGTGGTGACGCATACAAGCACAGCGACCAAGAGGAAGAACACGGGGAAGACCTTTGCCACCGCGTCGAGCCTTTCGACATTTTGCGAGTACGTTGAGTAGCCGGGGTTGTCGCTGCGGTCAAAAACATACCATTCTGCGGTTTTCCCTTCGACCGCTTCAAGAGCTTTCTCTGCGTCTTCAAGCTCTTTTTTACCCTCGGATATTTTTTCATCCGCCTCGGCTTTCGCCTTGTTGAATTCCTCGCGTGCGGATTTAAGCTCTTCTTCGCCGCTTTCCTTTTGCTTTTCAAACTCGGCTCTGCCGCTTTCAAGCTGCGCTTTGGCCGTGCTGAGCTGAGTGCGGGCGGCTGAAAGCGTTAACTGCCCGTTGATTTGCTGAACCGCTAACTCGCTGCTGCCTATGGCAAGCTTCGCGTCGCCCGAAACAAGCTCTGACTGAGCCGCGCCAAACTGTGCCGAGCCTATGGCGTCCATTGTGTCATGCTCGATTTTTGCGTAGGGGTCGTCCGAATCCGATTCCTTTAAGGTCGCTTCAAACGCCGCCTTGCTCTCGTTAAAGGTTTGCCTTGCCTCTTCAAGCTGCTGCACACCCTGAGTAAGAAGAGCTTGCGCTTCGGATATTCCCTCGGCATATTGTACTTCTCCCGCCTCAAGCGCTTCCTCGCCGCTTTTTATCTGCTCCTCGGCGGAGTTCAGCTTTTCCTCTGCCTCGGCTATTTTGCTGTTGTATTCCTCCTCACCCGCGTTTATCTGCTCCAAAGCTTCATTAAGCTTTTGCTCGGCATTGGCTTTTTGCTTCTCAAACTCCTTTTTGCCGTCTTCCAAATCCTTTTTAGCCTTGGGGATCACCTCTGTTGTAAACGCCTTTTCGCGCTCGTGTGAGAGCTTTTCAAGCTCTTCCTCCATTTTTTCAACCTTTGCTTCGTATTCCTCTGAAAAAGCGGAGACCTCGTCCGAGAACTTCGCCTTTACATAAAGCTCGGTGTAGCGAGGAATATTGAAGTCATCGGCGGAAATGTACATATACTCGTCGATTTTTCCGTCACCAATGGTCGTAGTGCCGCGCTGATAAGAGATGAACAGCGGTGACTCGGTCTTGCCGACAACGGTGAAGTCGTTTGTTTTGAGAAGGTCACTGAGCTTGTTATCGCCCGCGATCGGATCAAAAGATATCTTCGCGCCGATTTTGCGGCGGATATTCGCAAAGGCGACGCTTTCCGTTATGATCTCGCCGCTCTTGCGAATGGTTCTGCCCTCGTTGATCGTAAGGGTGTTAAGCGTCTTGTTGTTTTTGTAGGGCTTCGGGGCGGCTATGACCCTTATGACGGAGCCTCCGTCGTCCGTGGAGGTCAGAACGTCGCAGAAATAAGAGGGCATTACGGCTTCAACGCCGTCAAGCGCGGCTACAGCGGCAATATCCTCCTCGGCGAACCCGACGGTTGAGATCAAACGGAAATCCATAAGATTCTTTTCGCGGAAATAGTTCTCGCCGAGGTTGTACATTGACGGCACGGTAGCCATTATGCCGGCAAAAAATCCAACGCCCAGCGCGATAATAGCCATTATCGAAAAAAACCGGGCTTTTGTATTCGCGATTTCACGAAAAGTATTTATGATCAATGCTTTTGTCATATGCACACCTCCCTTATTTAGTGTGGAATGTGGAGAGTGGAGAGTGGAGTTGACTGTTATCTTTGCCTTGAAATTATTAACGAAGCTTTGTTTGTCAAATTCAGATAGATTTATTATATATAGATATAGAGATATAGCAGGACAAATATCCCACAGCATTACAACTCGGCACGGAGCGCCCCTTAACTCCACATTCTACTCTCCACACTCCACACTAACACAAAACTACCATTCGATCTCGTCAATGGATTTCGGGCTTTCGTTGTATGTATCGCGGACTATTTTTCCGCTTTTCATTTCTATTATATGGTCTGCCATGGGGGTTATCGCGCTGTTGTGGGTTATCAGCACCACCGTCATTTTTTCACGGCGGCAGGTGTCCTGCAAAAGCGCTAAGATCTGTCTGCCCGTGTTGTAGTCGAGCGCGCCGGTCGGCTCGTCGCAGAGCAGGAGCGCGGGGCGCTTTGCAAGCGCTCGGGCGATCGACACTCTCTGCTGTTCTCCGCCCGAAAGCTGTGCGGGAAAGTTATTCGCTCTGTCAGCCAGTCCCACGCTCTCAAGTGCTGCTTCACTTTCGAGAGGATCCTTGCATATCTGCGCGGCAAGCTCTACGTTTTCCTTAGCCGTGAGGTTGTGTACCAGGTTGTAAAACTGAAAGACAAAGCCGATGTCATGGCGGCGGTACTCTATCAGACTGCGGTCGCTGTATTTGCTTATGTCGTTTCCGCGCACTATTATCTCGCCATCGGTCGCGCTGTCCATGCCTCCCAAAATATTCAGCACGGTCGTTTTGCCCGCTCCCGAGGCGCCCACAACTACGGCAAACTCACCCTCTTCAACGCGGAAGGATATCCCGTCAACCGCGTTGATCGTCACCTCTCCCATTTCATACCGCTTGTATACATTTTTAAATTCAACTAAACTCATTTTTATCCCTTTACCTGAATCAATAGGTGTGGTCGCAGATCTCGTTTATTTTGTCGCGCAGGATCAGAAAATCGTTAAAAGCCTCGGGCTTTTTATTCGGGTTGCGCAATATTGCCGCCGGGTGCAGCATTGCCATCATCAGCACGCCGTTCTTCTCGATGAACTGACCGTGCTCCTTTGTGATTTTGATGTCGGGCTTGATTATCCTCGCGGCGGCTATCCTTCCCAGACATACGATTATTTTGGGGCGGATAAGCTTAACCTGATTCCGCAGCCAACCAATGCACATATCCTGCTCCTCGGGCTTTGGGTCGCGGTTCTTCGGCGGACGGCATTTTACTATGTTTGCTATGTATATATTTTTGTTTCTGTCCAAATCAACCGCCGTGAGCATTTTGTCGAGCAGCTTTCCGCCTCTGCCCACAAACGGCTCGCCCTGCAAGTCCTCGTTTTCGCCCGGACCCTCGCCGATGAACATGACCTCTGCAGTGGGGGAGCCGACTCCCACAACAACGTTTGTGCGCGTTTCGCAAAGCTCGCATTTGCGGCAGCCAGCGCAGGCGTTTTTAAGCTCTTCCCATGTTTGATACATTATAAAACCTCTTTTGCAAATTTATAGTTGAAAAATCGTTAAAATAGTAGTATTATAAATATGAAAGACCTTTTCAGGTAAAAAAATATATGAATGGTGGTAAATTTATGAAAATTATGGTTGAAACCTCTGCTCATCACGTCCATGTTTGCAGAGCTACACTCGATGTTCTCTACGGCGAGGGCTATCAGCTGACCAACAAAAAGGATCTGTCCCAGCCCGGTCAGTTTGCCTGCTTTGAGAAAGTGACCGTAGTAGGTCCCAGAGGCGAAATGACAATGTCCATTCTCGGACCCGAAAGACCCGAGGATCAGGTTGAAGTTTCCCTGACCGACGCGAGAAAGCTCGGCGTTACCGCTCCCGTAAGAGAGTCGGGCAACGTTGCGGGAACTCCCGGCTGCAAGTTAGTGGGACCCAAGGGCGAGGTCGAGATCGCTCAGGGCATCATCGCCGCGCAGCGTCACATTCACTTTGACACAAAAACCGCCGAGGAGAACGGCTTCAAGGACAAGCAGATCGTTTCCGTTAAGGTTGGCGAGGGGACCGGCAGAGCAGTTGTATTCGGCGACGTTGTTGTTCGCGTAAGCGACAAGTACGCTCCCGCAATGCACATCGACACCGACGAAAGCAACGCGGCAGGTCTCAGCGGCACGGTTGACGGTGAAATTTTGGTATAATCAATTATCCCGGTATCAAGGGGCGGACAGTGTTCCGCCTCTTTTTTTATAGGAAATTTCTCCACCCCGCCGTTGATTAAGCTTTCCTAACAATAAAGCATTGTCAAAGGCGGGACCGGGTGCAGCGTCACGCTGCTTTTTTGCGAAAACGATTTTGCAAAATGCACATTTTCCTTCATATTGTAGGGGCGAACCCGTGTGTTCGCCCTTGCACCGACGTTTATTTCCTGTCAGATTGTCGATAGGAACAGAACGTATAATTCAGCGCTCCCGGGCGCACACGCCGGTGCGCCCCTACACAGTTAAGGAAAGATTCGATTTACCGACAAGTTGAATAATTTTGATTTCCGCTTCTTTCAAAGTCTATATATATCATTATCTCACAAAATAAAAAATGTTGCAACAGTATAATCAGGGATTTTTTGAGAATAATGCTTACAGAGGTGAAAAATATATGATAAACGACACAGAAATGCTCAATTACATCCTGCAAAGCGCCGAAATGGGCTGCGACGGAGTGAAAAACGTGAGAAAGGGAAAAATCAGCTCCGCGATGAACAGCGTGCTTACAAATCAGCTTGCGCGCTACGGCAAAATTTACAGCACGGCGGGCGGAATGCTCGAAAAGTTAGGGGAGGAGCTGCATCACGTCAGCCCCGTTGCGAAAAAAATGGCAAGGCTTTCGGCAAACAGAGATTTGAAGCGCGATCCGTCGGGCTCTCATATAGCCGAAATGATGATAAAGGGCAACACCATGGGCGTAAGCAAGATGGCTCAGCACCTTCGCAGCTACGACCGCACCGACCCGAATATCACCCTGCTCGCAAAGAAAATGTTGGACGTTGAGCAGGAGCACATCAACGAGCTGAGGGGCTTTCTTTAAAGTCGAAAACAACCGAAATCAGGGTGATGATTGGTATAAACTTCCAAAACATTTATGGTGATTTGTAGGAGTTGCACAAATTTCATTAGAAAATTGTATTTTATTATTCGGAAACGGAACGATAGATGTAAGAAACGTAAAAATAATTAAAAATGACAAAAATCACTTGAAAACCGCCGTGAGTCATGGTATAATTACTATATCTAAATGTGGAATAGTGCGTTCTTTTCGGCCGAATCGCGGTACTATATCAAATAAACCGCGCTTCACCAAGGGTCAGTTGGTAAAAGCTGTGACAGTGCAAAAGCGGATATCCAAAGCGACGATCATTGCGGCGTAACGCAGGGCATCAACCCTGAGCGCCCTGCAATAAGCCTCGACGCCGTTGGATAGAAGGTAATCAAGCTTTGAGTATCGTCGCGCCGCCGCACAAGTGCGCATGGTTTACCGCATTTGAAAAATCATTTAAAATTGGAGGTTAACACATGAAAAAACAAATCAAGCGGTTTTCAAAGTCAACGCTTGCAGTTGTTCTTACGCTGTGTATGCTGCTTTCGTGCGTCACGGTAGGAATCATTTCCACCAATGCGGCGCAGGTTGACAGCGACTCAACCGGCGCCAACGTCTTTATGCACTATTCCAGCACTGACACCGGATTCGGCACCAATCCGACAAATGTCGGAATAGACAGCACGGTCACGCTGGGCAGCGTTGCCAAAGGCGCGTTCTATGTCAGCGTAGACGGCAATTCATATAGCGCGACAAGTGACAACTGGATCTCAAGCGTCGATCTCGGCAGCAATGTCTACGACGACGGCACGGGTGAGAACAACAATTGTAAGTACCGCAGACTCTACTTCGGTAAGGCGATGACCAACGTCAAGTTCACTTACAGCGGCGGAAAGCTCACCGTTACTACCGAACCCACTTATACTATCACAACCAGCGCGGGCGCGGGCGGTTCGCTTTCGGCAAATATGAGCAGAGCGGCGGCCGGCGAAACCGTGACCCTTACCATTACCCCCGAACGCGGAAAGGTGCTCGATGCTCTTACAGTTAAAGACGCTGACAACGTAGATGTTAGTGTTTCCGGCTCGGGCAACACAAGAACATTCACCATGCCGGCTAAAAATGTTACGGCGAACGCAACATTCACAAATGCGCCGTCGTACACCGTTACCGCAAATCAGGTAAGCACCGGCAACGGTAAAATCAGGATCGCCATCTCGGGCGCGGGCTCCGCGACAGCTACAACGGGTGGCTCGGCAACATTGGCGGCGTACAGCGGTGAAACGCTGACGATCACAGCTTCTCCCGAAAGAGGCTATGCCATCGACACTATCACTGTTACGAACGGCGACACTACCACTACATACACGTCAAACCCGCCCGCTATCACAATCGGCGCGAATGTGACTGTATCGGCGACATTTAAAAAAGGTACGTCGCTTGATAATGAATACGACGCCTCACCGGGCAGCTCTATTACGGGCAATTCCAATCTTTATTCCGGTATCAACGCAACGTTCTACGATTATTACACCGATGATGAAGTAAACGGCTCTTGGTATACAAGCATCGACGGATACGAGGACGCGTGGATCGGCGGTATCAGGAGAAGAAATCCCTACACAGCCCTCAACTCAGCGCTTTCCGAATACGCTCAGCAAAACAGCGTTCAGTACCCTATGTATTTCGGTTCGTTCTATGTCAACGGCTATCAGGATCCCGGTTATTATCACAGCTCTCCCGGCAACCCTAACTGGGGCGAGAAAATCAATGACTCCAACAGCTTAGGCGGCAATACTAAGTCACTTCCGGGTCTTGCGGGCTTGAATATAAACGATGGTATGATCCATTACTCCGCTTCCAACACGACCGCCAACGGCGCGGATATGGTGCTCTTTGATAAGCAGTGGCTCACATCCCGCGGCACATCGGATCCTGATGCGGACAAGTTAAAGCTGGTCTACAATGATACCTATAACTGGTCGGCATCCAATGCAAAGGTATATGTTGGCTTCCGTGGCAGTTGGCCTAATGAATATTGGGTCGAAATGACACATGACAGCACAAACAAGCGTTATACAGCCGAGATACCTTCCGGATGGGAAAACAACAATGTTGTATTCGCCAGAATCAATCCTTCATATTCACTGGAAACTGGTAACCTTTCTAACGCTCAGGCTAACTGGAACATTCTTGACGACTCGAACAAATGTTGGAATAAAACAGGAACCGGTATTTCAAGAGACGGTTTGACATATACCTTGACCTCATGGACAGCCGGTACATGGTCAGGCTCTTACAACGGACCTCTTGCTTCTTTCGTCAACACTCCGTTCCCTGTTCGCAAGACTACCAAAAACGACGCCACTTATTATGAGTTCAACAGTGAAAACGCCACGGACAACATTTACTTTGACGATCTTACCGGCGGCAGCCCCGTTGTCCAGTACGGCGCTGGCACGACCTACGGACAGAAGAACGGTTATGACAGCGGCAGCGGTAACCAATACGGCTTCTACCCGTTTGATAAGTATACCGATCAAAAACGCCCGGGTCTGGATTGGACAAAGGATTTCGGTAAAGACCTTGCTTTCGGCATGAAGCTTGAGATCAAATTCACACTCGGTATGAACGGTCAGATCCTCGCGGAGGACGGCGTTACAAAGGTTTCTCAGGTATTTGACTTCTCGGGAGACGATGACCTCTGGGTATACATCGACAACGAGCTTATTCTTGACCTCGGCGGCGACCACTGCAAAACAGTAGGTACTATCGACTTTAACACCCGTACAATTGAATATGTAAATTCCGATACAAAACTTACAAACGCAAGAAATCAAAGCTTTGCTTCTAAGATCGACAACACAAATCCGAAGCAGCTCCATACCATGACCCTCTACTACTTAGAGCGCGGTATGCATGAGTCCAACCTTAAGTTCGGATTCAGCTTCAACCCCCTCACCGACGAGGTCGAGCTTGAAAAAGAGGTCAAGGTTGATGCTGTCAACGAAGGACTTCAGGCACAGGTTGCGGCTGCGGATGATTTTGACTTCACATTTGTTGATTCAACCGACAGCTCAAAGGGAAAGAACACATCCTACACCCTTCACAACGCCACTACCAAAGAGCTGTTAGACCCCAGCACCGGCACAACATCCGATACGGGCGTTCTCAGCGGCTTGAAAGACAATCAGTATGCTGAGATCAAAAAAGGCTTTAACGTAAAGGACATCATCAGCATTACCGAAAGCGATCCGAACACAGCTAACGGTTTACAGTACAAGACGTCTTACAAGATTATTGACGAAGAGGTTGACACCTCTGTTATGAGCAACGAGATCACTCACGGCACGGGACTCAGCACGGGCAATTTCCCGTATGATACAATCGTTCCCGACGCTAACCCGTATATCAACCTGACACACATGAGAGCGATCTTCACCAACGAGGTTGAGACAAAGAATCTCACCATCACAAAGGAGATCAGCAATAAGTACGATCCCGACGCTCAGTTCCCGATAACGGTTGGTATTTCCGTAGGCGGAAACGCTCTTAACACAAACAGTCTGCAATTCTACAGAGACGGTTCGTCAACAGCAGAGACATTCTCGGGCGGCAAGGCTTATATCAAGCAGGGCGAAGAAATCGAGATCCCCGGCATCCCGAAGGGTGCGAAGGTCACCGTAAGTGAAACTACGCCTATGCCGGCTAACTACTCATTCGTCAGCATAGACAATGACGCACATTCAGTCAACGGAACTATAAACACAAACGGTTATAAACTTAACACAGACGATTATGTGACAATCGTCAACAAGATCGCCGAGAATGGTCTCATCATCACAAAAGCTCTTGACAATGACGTTGTTGACTACGGAACAGCGTTTAAGATCAAGATCGAGAGATCCGATGATAACGGCGCGACCTATACACAGGTTACGGATACCCTGAAATACACTCATTATGAATGGAACACATCTTCCTCATCATATGTACCGGTAACTGAAACGCTGGCAGCTACAGGCGCAAACAATGAGTACCAGATACACAGCGGCTGCCAGCTTGTTATTCCCAATCTGCCCGTAGGCACAAAGATCAGGGTTATTGAGACCGACTTCGCTTCCGACTACTATGAGTATAACGACATGACGATCGAAGGCGGCGCGACTCTGCTCAAGGACAACGCCAATAGAACCGGAATAGTTACAATGGGCAGCTCGGCTGCGACTCTTACAATCAAAAATAAGGCTATAAGAGAAACCATTATCATAACCAAGACTACCGATTATGATCAGGATAATTCACTCTTCGGCATTAAGGTTGAAATGAAGCAGCGCAACAGCAACGGCAACAGAGTTCCAAATAACAATGGTACGTATAAGGTTCTCGGAACAGATACGACTTGGTTGGATCATAACAACGCCGACGGCAACGGAACCTACAATATCAAAAAGACCGGACAAATCAAATTTGAGAATGTTCCGCGCGGAACATATGTGCAGATCACAGAGCCATTTATCGGTAATTCTCCCGTTACAGGCAATCAGAGATTTACTGCTAACTTCGTTCACGTTACCAACAGCACCGGAGCTACTGAAGGAACCAATTATCTGAATACAAATTGGCAGTGCATAGCGTCCACACCCGGCGGACAGGTAAATGTTGAGGTCAATAACAAAGTCATGAAAAATAATGTTATTATCACCAAAAACATTGTAGACGCCGACGACACAGATACCGAGCATACTATCACTGTTACCATTACCAAGGACAGCGGCGATAAAGGCGGCTCTGCCTACGACAACATGACCTACACAAGCTCAAAGAACGGCGAGCAAACCGTAGCCAACGGTTCGGCGATCAGCATTGTTGAGAACGAAACTCTTACATTCTCACGCTATCCCGTAGGCACACACTTCACTGTTTCCGAAACGGCAGCGGGCACAAACTATGAGTTTGACAGCTTCACTGCTCAGACCGTTGCTGATAAGACCGTTGACGGCTCGACTATCACATTCAAAACCACCGACACATCCGGCGGCGACAACGTTACTGTTAACAACAAGCTCGGAATGAGAAATCTCACGATCAAAAAGCTTGTGGACAATTACACAACAAGCGATAAGTTCACAATTACGATTGAAACAAAGCTCGGAGAAGGAAACTGGACTCCTCTTGCAAACACTGCTTTCACAAGCGACAAGACAGAACGTACCGACCTTACAACCGACGCTCAAGGCAAGACAACGATTTCTCAGGACGAAACTCTTACACTTGCTGTCAAGGTAGGCAGTCAGGTAAGAATCACTGAAACCGTACCTGCAGGTTACGATGACGACAAGACGGATCTTTTCGATGCAGTTAAGCACGGAACCACAACTCCTCCCACATCAACCTCAACGGATCAAAACTGGCTCTCCTTCGTTATTGATGATGCGGATGTAGACGTAACTATCACAAACTCTCTCCAGACTTACAACTATGTGATCAAGTACATCTATGAGGCTTATTCTGCAACAACCTACACGAGCAAGACTGAGAAGGATCCGGCACACCGCGTAACCGGTGAACCTCGCAGCTATACTCAGAGAGGCGAGATCACGCAAGCTGACCTCGACACCTACTTTAAAATTGACCCGACCACTAAGGAGATAACCTTTAGGGACGCCACTGCGCGCAAGAACTTCATCAACAAGTTCGCGCCTTATGAGGACGACTTTATGATGGGCATTGAGTGGAGCGACAAGAACCCGAAATCTGCTGATTACAGCGACGGCACTATCTCGCTTGAAACAACAGGTGAATCCATGCCCAACAGAGAAGTTAAGGCTTACTTCATGCTGCCCTATGAGGTTGACGGAAACCTTGCCGCAACAAGCACAACAAAGCTTCCTGCCGAGGTCAAGGATCCTGTAATGACAACTCAGTACGGCAACTGGGTAACCACAAACGGCGAGTATCAGGATGAGGAAGCGGCAGCATTTGTAACCGCTCCCAGAGAGCTTACAAGCGGCGGAACAACCTATTACTTCCAGTATTGGCAGATCACCTTTGTAACCGGTTCCGACGAGCAGCATGACAAGGTTGAAAATAACACCAAGAAGTGCTACTTTGACAAGTTCAATATGACCCTGTATCAGGATTCTTACATTGAGCCGATTTATAAGAGCGCAGCCGAGGGCGGAAGCACTTCATTCAGACCGAGCGATGCTTCTTATGAAGACACCAAGGGCGGCGAGGCTACGATCAGCTTTATTGAGACCTCACGCAGCAGCTGGAACGAGGACGGCGCTCCCGATCAGTCTACCGACGCCAAGAAGAAGGCCGGCGACAGAGTTTACTCTGACTTCCTCCTGACCTTCGGCTACAAGGACAAGCAGCTCAACTCCGGCAACGGAACTATTGACGGCGTAGATGTAAAGATCGGCTTTGTACTTGAAAGAGTTGCCGAGCTTGACAAGGTTGGCGACAAGTATGTGACAAAATCACAGGCTGAGTATAAGACGGCTTATGATAACGGAATTGATGATAACAAGGTTATTAATTACATCAACGGTGCAACTGTTGACAACTTCCTTTTGAAGGATAATATCGCATTCAGCACTCTTGACAACAAGAACCAGATGAAGTATTCTCTCGATATGAAGAATAAAGAATTCAGCACGCTTGCTGAGCCTACAAGTCCTTACAGGAACTATGTATACAGAGCGTATACTTACACAAAGATTGGTGACGACAATGTTGTTGTAAGCACACCTGTTTACTTTACAATTTATGACATTGCTTCCATCGAAAATGGAACTGTTTAAGGAGGAGGTTATAATCGAAATGAGAAAAGATTATTTTTCACCTGAGTTTGAATTGGTAAAGTATAGTTTTGAAAGAACTTTGGAAGGCGATGATGATGATGAATATTACAACATTCGTCACAGCATTCCCCAAGACATCGGCGAGGGCAGCGGAGTTCTCGACTAAAGAATAATTAAACCAAGGCGGCGCATAGTTTCTATGCGCTGCCTGTGATATGGTGAAAAAAATGAAAAAAATGAAAAAAGCTTTTGCGGCTGTATTTGCCGCCGCACTGGTTGTGTTGTCGGTCACGGGCGTTTTTGCCGATTCTGTTTTTTACGCCGACGGCTATTATTACACTTTTATAAACAACGATAAGGTTGCGCTGACGGGGTGGGATTATCCTTCAACAGTGTTGAAGGTTCCCGATTCTTTAAACGGAAGAGCGGTTGCGGCTGTTGCCGCGCACTCGTTTTACGAGGATGCGCAGCTTACCGGAATAGATTTTTCGGAAGCCGCACACCTGGAAACTATCGGTAAGTACGCTTTTGCGAAGTGCCCTTCGCTGAGTGAGCCGCTGACAATTCCCGAGAGCGTTACAACCTTGGGTGATTCGGCTTTTGAGAGATCCGGAGTTACCGATGTTACGATCAACTGTTCGGCGGATTATATCCCGACACAGTGCTTTAACCGATGTGAATCGCTGACGAGTGTTACAATAAACGGAGCTGCAGAGGAAATCGGCGTTTACGCTTTTGCTAATTGCCCGAGCCTTGAGTATGTCAGTATCCCCGAATCGGTAAGCTCTATTGACGAATACGCGTTTTATAATTCTCCGAACGTTACGCTCAAGGTTTATTTTAACTCGTATGCGCATCAGTTCGCAAAAGACAACGGTTTGACATATGATTTCCTTGACGATTATATCAAGGGCGACGCCGACTTTAACGGCGTTGTCAACGTCAACGACGTCACGGCAATCCAGCGTCACGTTGCCGAGTTTGAATTGTTGAACGAGCTTCAAGTGAAGGCAGCTGACGTCACGGGAGACGGCGGCTTAGCGGTTGCTGACGCTACATACCTCCAGCGGTATCTCGCGGAGTATGCCGACGCGGTTTTATAATTAAAATTCAGCAAAAAAAGGTGCCTGATTAGTTCGGGCACTTTTTTGTTGCATTTGCTTGTTTGTTTATGTATAATTAAAACGGTGATTTGATATGAAAGTTAAAATCGCAGGCTTGATCGTTGAGCTTGACCCGAAATATGAAGAAACAAAAAAGCTTGCCGCGCCCTTTTTGTATGACGGAGACCGCGAGGCAGACATAACTCTGAAAATAGACGGGGAGTACTTTAAGGATTTGTGCAGCCGCGCCGCCGAAGGAGTTACAACGGAAGAGCTTGAAAATTTTGCTTTTTCAACGCAGTTTAACCGCCGTGCTATCCGTTTTCAAACAATGCTTGTTCATTCCTCGGCAATCGTTTGCGACGGAAAGGCATATTTGTTTTCAGCCGATTCGGGCGTTGGAAAGTCCTTCCACACTCGGCTGTGGCTAAAAGCATTCGGCAACCGCGTACATATCCTAAACGATGACAAGCCCGTTGTGCGTTTGAGCGGTGATGAACCTGTAGTGTGCGGAACACCCTTTGACGGCGGAAGCGGAATCGCGCTGAATGAGAGCTTTCCATTGGGCGCGATCGTTTTTATCGAAAGGGGAGACCGGAATTCGGTGCGTGTCCCCAAAACAAAAGAAATCATACAGAGATTATATTTTCAAACAGCGAGAATGGTTAGCGCCGCAACAGCGGACAAGATGCTCGATAACTTTACGCTCCTGATCTCAATGACTAAGTTTTATGTATTGACCTGTAACACGGATATTTCAGCCGCGTACACGGCTTACGACGCGATTATCGGAAACAATAGTTATGAACAAAACAATTAATCTGTAAATTTCTCCAAAAATAGTGACAAATATTGATTTTTATGGTAGTATTTAATCAATACTACCATTTCTTTTTAAGGAGGAAATGTTTATGAAAAAGCTTATAAGTATTATACTTGCGGCTTGTCTGCTGATTTCGCTTTTGCCGTTTTCAGTCAGCGCGGCAGAAGCAGAAAGCAAATCAACAGGCGTGAACTGGTCTTATAACGAAGGAACCGGGACACTTACTATCAGCGGTAGCGGCAGCATGGACAACTACTACAAGCAGGGCCTTGCGCCGTGGAATGATAAACTCAGCGAAGTTGAGATTATCAAAATAGGCGAGGGAATTACATCAGTAGGCGACTATTCATTTTACGGCGCTGCAAATGTTTACAAGGTCGAGCTTCCCGACAGTCTTGAAAGGATAGGTCACTATGCTTTTTACAAGAACGGACTTTTTTCGGCAGAGCTGCCCGAAAGCCTTAAAATCATCGGCGCCTACGCGTTTGCCTTTTGCGAGGATATGACCTCTGTCAACATTCCCGACGGAATGACCGAGATCGGCACAAGGGCGTTTTTGGCGACGAATCTGTCAAGCGTCAGAATTCCGGCAGATTTGAGCAATATCGGGTTTTACGCGTTCGGTTATGATAACAACGGCAATAAGATCCGGGACTTTGCGGTTTACGGCTACACAGGCTCCGGAGCGGCAACTTTTGCTGTGTCAAACAGCTTTATCTTTATTGATTTGAACAGCTCCGAGTACGATGTTTTTGTTGCATCCGGCAAGGCATGGAACATGATGACGAGGCAGTGGGTGACAAAGGCTCGCGCCGGAGAAAAAATCAAGGTGCTTCCCGATCTGCGTCAATATGATATTTTCGACGGATTCACTGTCGAAACAGAGGGCTTGACGCTTGACTCAGACGGAGTTTTCTTCATGCCCGCGCAGAATGTCAATATTACTGTAAATTATCACGCCGCGATGTCGCTCACGATTGATTTTAGATTTAACGATACCGTCGTGCTTAATGAGGACACGGTAAGCTTCCTGAAATCATATTTCGCTTACGCATTGGTTTACAGCGGCGGCACGCCTGCCGGATACGACCTTGACAGCGACGGAAGCGCAGATGTGCAGTTTACGGGCGCAGCGGTAAGCAAACTCGCCACGTCGAGCATAACCAAGTCGGTCGGTTTTGACACGGGCGAAGATATTTCCCCGATAACATTTGTTTTCGCGCCGAATCTTATAGAAGATACATGGCTCGATGTGTCGATCCCTAATGCAGGTGATACCTACGACTACGAACACGACCAGGCAGAGGTGACAATTTATTCCGACGATTACACCATTGTGAGCGCAAAGTGGTTCAACGAGTGGGGAATAGCGGAGCCGACGTTTGTTGAGGGTCACCGTTATTTTGTCGAAATGGAAATAAAACCGAATGAATACTGCGCGTTTTCCATGATGACGGATTTTAATATCAACGGCACGGCGAAAAAACCTTGGGATATGAAGAGCGACGGAACGGTCAGCGTTTCATCAAAGAATTTTACAATCCCGGGTGGACCGCATAAAATTTATGTTTCCGGAGGCTTGGCTTCAACCGCGAGCGACGACTATGAAGGGTATCACAGCGTCACCGAGGCGCGGGCGGGAGATATCGTGTATGTATGTCCCGACGGAAAAGATTTAGGCGATGATGAGTACATTGTTCAGAACAGCATGGAATATTATTCCGACGACGTTGAAATCACGGGAGAAGCAGCACAGTATTTTGTAATGGGCACGGAAGATGTTGAAGTCGAGGTGACCTATGAAAAACGCAAGCTTTTGAGCTGCGAAATGGATCTGCGCAACGGAGCCGAATATGAGCCTGCCGACTATATTCAGGGCGAAGGCGGTTATGTTACAAGCCAGATTTACGGCATCTATATCATTTTGCAGAAAATGTCGGAGGATGCTCATTCCGAATATGACACAAGCTTGGGTGTGTTTAAATATGAATACGACATTGACGGCGACGGAACCTTTGATGTCGGTTTCTATAACGGCAGCTACAAGCTCCTGAACACAAGCAGTCTAAGCAGCGCATCGGGAAGAATTACCCTGAAGCTCAGGCGTTCCGAGTGCTTTACTGTTCCAATGCAAACACTGACGATCATTTTTGCAGATCCGACTTCGTCCGCGCACAGTATTTTTGTAAACGGCGGTCTCGCGTATATAAGCGCTAAAGGAGACACGCCCGTGACCGAGGCATATAAGGGAGAGTGGGTCACGCTCAAGCCCGACTTTGACACTCTCGCCGATAATCAGTATATTGTTCAGCTCACCGCAGAAGCATCTTCAAAGGATGTTGAGATTTACGGTGAAAGCTGGCCTGCTTTTACAATGCCCGACAAGAACGTTAATATTTCATACGTCTATGATGTCGGCGAGCAGATAAGTCCTGTTCTTGATTTGACAAACGGAAAAACCTACATAGCATCTCAGGAGGGCAGATACGCCGAGAGTGAGGTGTACGGCATATACTTTGTTCTCTTCCAAAAATCAAAAAGACAAAGCTTTGAGTATAGCGAAGAGGAGGGCGGATATATAAATGAGTTTGATATCGACGGCTGCGGCGGCTATGACGTCGGCTTTAATCAGGCAAAGCGAAGCTTTTATTTGCTCGATACCTGTTCCCTTGTCCCCGCGTCGGGCAGAGTGACCCTTTCGCTTTCGAGGGAGGAGTCCTACACGGTCCCCGCCCGCAGGATCACCCTGCTGCTCGCCGGAGTTCATAATCCGCACAAGATAACCGTCAACGGCGGATTCGCTTCAAGTAAGCCCGACGGCTACGGATATCGGATTTCGCAGGAATACAACGGAGAGGTTGTGTATATTCTCGCAGATCCTGCACAGATTCCCGAAGGCAAATATATCAAGTCGATGACAGTGACCTCAAACGACGTTGAGATCGTTAACGCCGATTGCCCCTATTTTGTCATGCCCGATAAGAATGTCAAGATAAAGGTGAACTATACACTTGCAAATAAAAAGGCTTATACGCTTGATTTGTCCTCTGGCGAAAAAACGGTCGGCGGAGAAATTTATAATGTGTTGAGCGCACTGCGCAAGGGCTCGAAAATCAGCGATGAATATTATAATGAGGTTTTGGGCAGTGTATGCTGCGATTACGACATTGACGGCGACGGCAGAACGGATATTCAATGCATTTTCGGGCAAAACAAGTTTATTAAGGTGAACAATAAGCTGAAAGGCGGAGTCATTCTTTCACTCAAGCCCGAGCAGGCTTGCTTTGAGCGATGCTGTCCGCTTACGGTTCTTTTCGGCAACGTGCTCGTGGGCGACGTCAACCTCGACGGTGTGGTGAATGTTGCCGACGCAACGGCTTTGCAGCGCCATTTAGCGGAGTTCAACGGCGCGGAAATTGACGTGAACAATCAGGATATCAAAACGGTCGCCGATGTTAACGCGGACGGAGTTATAGACGTCAGGGACGTTACGGCGATCCAAAGAATAGCGGCAGAAATGGCTTGATAATTAAATTAGGAGACAAAAAACATCATGGTTTTATGCGCCGCGGCGGTTTGTGCTTATGCCTGCCGACCGCGGCGCTGAATAAACTGTTGAGCAACCGATAACAACTGCTGATTTTTGAATAAAGTTCCCAAAAGGAATTAAAGTGTGATATCAGCCGTTAAAAAACGAAAAAACTGCGTGATTTATTGAATTTTGATGTTGACAAAGACTTAAACCTTTTGTATAATATAAGACAGCGTTTTAATATGTGTCCGTGCGGTCAGAGGTGTAATCATGCTATTTGAACTAAAATCGGTATTCCTCAACGACGGTTCCGAGCAGCGGCTTGATTATGAGCTGAATTTATCGGACGTCGAAATCGACGGGGTTTTTCCGTTCACTTCTCCCGTTTCCGTAACGGCTGTCGCCCGCAACAGGGCGAGCTTAGTCACTCTCACGCTTGAATGCGGCTACGACTACAGCAGATGCTGCGACCGCTGCGGCGAACCCTTTACCCGCCGCGAAAGCGTGACCTTCTCTCACAGACTTGCGCAAACGCTTGCAGACGAGGGCAACGACGACTATATTGAAACACCTGATTTTACCGTGGAGTTGGACGAGATAATTTTCTCGGATATCCTTCTCAATCTTCCTCAGAAAAACCTCTGCAAGGAGGATTGCAAGGGACTTTGCAGGATTTGCGGAAAGAACCTGAACAGCGGCGAATGCGGCTGCGAGAGCCGCTCCGTCGATCCGAGGCTCGCGGTTTTAAAACAGCTTATGGATTAATACACATATAAGGAGGTAATTTGTCATGGCAGTACCCACCAGAAAAACATCACACGCAAGAAAAAGCTCAAGACGTTCAACAGTTTGGAAGCTGGACGCTCCCACACTTGTAACCTGCTCAAACTGCGGCGAGCTTACCGCTGCTCATAAAGCGTGCACAAACTGCGGTATGTATAAAGGCAGACAGGTAGTTGTTAAGAAAGACGCTTAATTCATCAGACGGGCGGCAGGGATACTGCACGCCCTGTTTTTCTTTTATAATGCAATTTATATGATAAAAAAGGGGGAACAGCATTGGCTAAACCCGTTATAGCAATTGTAGGAAGGCCTAATGTCGGCAAAAGCACACTGTTCAACAAGCTGATAGGGCAGAGGCTTTCTATTACAGACGACACTCCCGGCGTTACTCGGGACAGAATATACGGCGAGGTCGAATGGTGCGGCAAATCGGCTATCGTGGTTGACACTGGCGGCATTGAACCGAAAAGCGACGATGTTATTTTGATTCAGATGCGTCGTCAGGCTCAGATAGCGATAGACACCGCCTCGGCGATTATACTTGTTACCGACCTCAAAAGCGGAATGGTCGCCACTGACAACGAGGTTGCGCAAATGCTTCTGAAATCGGGCAAGCCCGTTGTGCTTTGCGTTAATAAAGCCGACTCAGTGGGCGAGCCTCCAATGGAGTTCTATGAGTTTTATAATCTCGGCTTGGGCGATCCCGTCGCGGTTTCGGCGGTTCACGGTCACGGCACGGGTGATCTGCTCGATCGCGTTTTTGAGTATCTCAGCTTTGAGGATGAAGCCGAAGCGGACGATTCCGTTATAAATGTTGCGGTGATCGGCAAGCCCAACGCGGGCAAATCCTCGCTGATAAATAAAATCACCGATATCGACCGCTGCATAGTCTCGGATATTGCGGGCACGACGCGCGACGCTATCGACACCCTTGTCGAGAACAAATTCGGCAGATTTAATTTTACCGATACCGCCGGTCTGCGCCGTCAGAGCAGGATATACGACGACATTGAAAAGTACAGTATCCTACGCGCAAAAATGGCGATAGAGCGCAGTGATGTTTGCGTTATTATGATCGACGCCACCGAGGGTATAACCGAGCAGGACACTAAAGTCGCGGGCTTGGCGCACGACGCGGGCAGAGCCTGTGTTTTAGCGGTGAACAAGTGGGACGATGTCGAGAAGAATGACAAAACCATGCAGGAGTTCAAAAAGAAGCTTGACGCTGATTTTGCCTTTATGTCCTACGCCCCGCAGGTTTTCATATCAGCCAAAACGGGGCAGAGGATAGACAAGCTGTTTGAAGCTATCGTCATGTGCTACGAAAACACCTGCCGCCGCATTACCACGGGCACGCTCAACGAGCTTCTTGCCCAGGCAACAACGCGCGTTCAGCCGCCGTCCGACAAGGGCAAACGGCTGAAAATATTCTACATGACTCAGGCGGGAGTTAAGCCGCCGTCATTTGTCTTTTTCTGCAACGATAAGGAGCTGTTCCACTTTTCCTATCAGCGTTATCTCGAAAACCGCATCCGCGAGGCTTTCGGTTTGGAGGGAACGCCCGTAAAAATCATTATCCGAGAGAGGGGAGAAAAAAAATGCTGCAAACCTTGACTTCTATTTTTTCCGCGAACTGGTACCTTTTCCTGATCGCCGCTGTTGTGGCTTATCTTATAGGAAGTATCAATCCCGCCGTTATCGTCACCAAGATTTTCACAAAGGGCAAAAGCGATATCCGCGATTTGGGAAGCGGAAACGCCGGATTTACAAATGTATTGCGTTCGGTGGGCAAGGTGCCCGCGATAATCACTATCGTATGCGACGCTTTAAAATGTATTGCGGCGGTGTTTATCGGTTATTTCATTTTTGTGCTGTTCGCCGATATTCCCGTTCAGGACGAGTGGTTCAGGCGTTGTTTTTTGAACTGTGTTAAATATTTTTCCGGAATTTTCTGCATTTTGGGTCACTCCTTCCCGCTTTATTTCCATTTCAAGGGCGGAAAGGGCATCGTTACCGCTGCCGCGCTAATGCTGAGCTCGGATTGGCGAGTGTTCCTGCTTATTCTCGCGACCTTTCTTGTCATCTTCTTCGTCAAAAAAATTATTTCCCTTGCCAGCATAATATGCTCACTGCTCTACGCGCCCTATACGTTTTTGTTCACGTTCGTGTTCGACCATCTGCTTACAAAGCCATGCCTGTGGTATGTGCTGATCGCGACATTCAGCGCGCTGATAATCGGTATTTTCGCAACAGTCATGCACAAAGAGAACATCAAGCGCCTTTTAAAGGGCGAGGAAAAGAAGATCCACGCGAAAAAGTGATTAAAAATGGGGGCTGTTTTTCAGTCCCCATTGTTTAGTGTGGAATGTGGATTTTTGGTTCGCATCGCTCCGATTTATATTTTTTCTCATTGCCCGGGAGAAGTTTCTCCGGGCGTTTTTTCTGTTCTGATGCAATTTACCCGTGAATAACTGACAAAAACCCTGAAAAGCATATTGTGATTTTTTATAATTTGCTGTATAATATAACTTAGTAATAACATAAACAGTAAAGGGTGATTAAATGGTAAAAACGCTTGCAAAGCATATAAAAGGGTTTGGCAGGGCGTCGGTTGCCACTCCGGTTTATATGATTCTTGAGGTAATCATGGAAATGCTCATTCCGCTGCTTATCAGCTCAATGATAGACAGCGGTATCCAAAACCCCGACGGCCCCGACATGGGGCATATCGTGCTCACGGGCGGTTTAATGCTGCTTTGCGCGTTGGTCGCTCTTTTCGGCGGGGCTATGGGCGGCGTGTTCGGAGCGAAAGCGTCTGCGGGCTTCGCAAGGAACCTGCGTTTGGCGATGTTTCAAAATATTCAGACGTTCAGCTTCGCTAATATCGACAAATTTTCAACTGCGGGACTTGTCACGCGCATGACGACCGACGTTACTAACGTTCAGAACGCCTATCAGATGATACTGCGGATCTGCTTCCGCGCTCCTGTCAGCCTTATCGTCGCCATGACTATCACAATGCTGATAAACGCCGAGCTTGCGAGCATATACTTTATAGCTGTGGTGTTTTTGGGCATTGTAATGTTCTTTCTTGTTCGCAAGACACACAAATATTTTATGCAGGTTTTTGAGAAGTACGACGAGCTGAATGCCGGTGTTCAGGAGAATGTCAACTCGATCCGCGTGGTTAAGGCTTTTGTCCGTGAGCACCATGAAATTACAAAGTTTGAACGTGCGACTCTCAATCTTTACACACTTTTTGTAAAGGCTGAAAAGCTGATGGTTTCGGTGTCGCCGCTGATGATGATAACGATTTATGCCTCTATCATCGCGATAAGCTGGTTCGGCGCTAACATGATCGTCGGCGGCAGCCTGACAACGGGCGAGCTTACAAGTATGCTTGCCTACTGCATGAATATTTTGATGAACCTGATGATGATCGCGTTTATCTTTATTATGCTTACAATGAGTATGGCGAGCGGTCAGAGAATCGCACAGGTGCTCAACGAGGAAGCAACGATCCGCAATCCCGAAAACCCGGATTACGACGTGCCCGACGGCAGTATAGATTTTGAAAACGTATTTTTCAGCTACAGCGAAAAAAGCGAAAAGCCCGTGCTGAGCAACATAAACCTTCATATCAAATCCGGCGAAACGGTTGGCATCCTCGGCGGCACGGGCAGCTCGAAAACGAGTCTTGTTAACCTGATAGGCAGACTTTACGACGTAAGCGAGGGTTGTGTAAAGGTCGGCGGAAAAGATGTGCGGAGCTACGACCTTGAAACACTCCGAGACAAGGTGTCTGTCGTTCTGCAAAAGAACGTTCTGTTCAGCGGAACCATTCTTGATAATTTGCGCTGGGGCAACGAAAATGCAACCGAGGAGGAATGTATAGCCGCCTGCCGTCTCGCCTGCGCAGACGACTTTATCAGAGATTTTCCCGACGGTTACAACACGAAAATCGAACAGGGAGGCTCGAATGTCTCGGGGGGTCAGAAGCAGAGGATCTGTATAGCGAGGGCGCTTCTCAAAAAACCGCTTATACTTATCCTTGACGACTCCACCAGCGCTGTTGATACGGCTACCGACGCCAAGATCCGAAAAGCCTTTTCTGAGGAGATCCCCGACACCACAAAGCTTATCATCTCTCAGCGTGTTTCGAGTGTGGAGAACGCCGACAGAATAGTTGTTATGGAAAACGGAGAAATAAATGCAGTCGGCACGCACGACGAGCTGATGAAATTCTGCAAAATTTACAGTGAAACCTATATTGCCCAAACCGTGGGCAACGGCGACTTTGACAAGAAAGGAGAGAAATGATATGGCTGGTCCCACACCGGGTCACAGAAGAAGCACTCAGCCCCGCGCCAAAATCGAAGACCCAAAAAAGAGCATGAAAACCTTTAAGCGGTTGATGGCTCTTGTTTTCAAGCGTTATAAGGCGCAAATGATAATCGTATTTTTGTGCATTATCGTGAGTGTTTTAGCGAGCGTTCAGGGCACCCTTTTTATTCAGACCTTGTTTGACGACTATATTACTCCGCTTGTTGAACAGGTTGCAGCCGGAAAACAGGCAGATTTCGCTCCTTTACTTATTGCGATAGCGCGCGTCGCGGTGTTTTACCTGATAGGCACGGCGGCGACATACACTCAGTCGCGAATAATGATATACGTCACTCAGGGCACGATGCGTGATCTGCGAAATGACATTTTCCGTCACATGGAAAGCTTGCCGATAAAGTATTTTGACACTCACGCCCACGGCGATATTATGAGCGTTTACACAAATGACGTCGATACCTTGCGCCAGATGATCAGCCAGAGCATGACTCAGGTTTTCAACAGCGCTATAACGATCGTCGCGGTGCTTGCGAGTATGTTCACGCTCAGCGTTCCGCTCACTCTGCTTACTCTCATTATGGTGGGGGTAATGATGTTTGTGTCGAAAACCCTCGCGGGCAAAAGCGGAAAGCACTTTGTTGCCCAGCAGACCGACCTCGGAAAAGAGAACGGCTACATCGAGGAAATGATGAAGGGGCAGAAGGTCGTAAAGGTATTCAACCATGAGAAAAAGAACATTGAGGAGTTTACCAAGCTTAATGACAAGCTCTACAACAGCGCATACAACGCCAATATGTTCGCAAACATCATCATGCCGGTAAACGCCCAGCTCGGCAACGTCAGCTACGTTCTCTGTGCCATAGTGGGCAGTATTTTGGCAGTGAACTGTGTCGGTATTCCCGTGCTCGGCCTTTCGATCGGTTCCCTTGTGAGCTTTTTGACCTTCAACAAAAACTTCAATATGCCGATAAGCCAGGTCAGCCAGCAGTTCAACAGCATTGTAATGGCGCTTGCGGGAGCCGAGCGTATATTTGCTCTGTTAGACGAAAAGGGCGAGGAGGACAACGGCTACGTCACTCTCGTTAACGCCGATTACAAGGACGGCAAGCTCTGCGAGACCGAAAAGCGCACAGGTCTGTGGGCGTGGAAGCACACGCATCAGGCGACGGGAGAGGTTGAATACAAGCCCCAGCGCGGTGCTCTTGTTCTGGACGACGTTGACTTCGGATACACCGACGACAAAATGGTTCTCCACAATATCGACATCTATGCCAAGCCCGGTCAAAAAATCGCTTTTGTCGGCTCAACAGGAGCGGGAAAAACCACGATTACAAATCTTATCAACAGATTTTACGATATTCAGGACGGCAAGATACGTTACGACGGAATAAACATAAACAAAATCAAAAAATCGGATCTTCGCCGTTCCCTCGGAGTAGTGCTTCAGGAAACCAGTCTGTTTACCGATACCATAATGGAAAATATTCGCTACGGTAGGCTTGACGCCACTGATGAGGAGGTTATCGCAGCAGCAAAGCTTGCCAATGCCGACAGCTTCATCCGACAGCTACCCGAAGGCTACAACACGGTTATCAAGGCTGACGGAGGAAATCTGAGTCAGGGACAGAGGCAGATGCTCGCGATAGCCCGCGCCGCGGTTGCCGATCCTCCCGCCCTTATTCTTGACGAGGCGACGAGCTCGATAGATACGCGCACCGAAAAGTTAGTTCAGGAAAGCATGGATAAGCTGATGAAGGGCAGAACGACATTCGTGATCGCTCACCGGCTTTCGACCGTCAAAAACTCCGACTGCATTATTGTATTGGAGCACGGCAGGATCATCGAACGGGGCACCCATGAACAGCTTCTTGAGCAAAAAGGAAAATACTACCAGCTCTACACGGGCAAATCGGCATAAAAACATCGCTATGAAAAACAAGTTATTATCCTCATTAAAAATATTAACAGCCTGCCTTCTCACGGCGGCGATCCTGTGCTCATGCTCGCTTGAGTATATCCTTTTCGGCGAGGAACAGGAAGCGCCGCCGGAGGGTAAGCTTTCGGTTCATTTCCTCGACGTGGGACAGGGCGATTCGATTTTCGCGGAGCTCCCGAACGGTGAATCCATGCTTGTTGACGCCGG
This sequence comes from uncultured Ruminococcus sp., assembly GCA_902777275.1. GTDB lineage: Bacteria > Bacillota > Clostridia > Oscillospirales > Acutalibacteraceae > Ruminococcoides. The sequence goes on from CACYTI010000020.1 coordinate 39,682, forward strand.
AGATAACTATTACGGCGAGAACATAATAAAGTACATCGAGAGCGAGGGCTTCAAAAAAATAGATTATCTTGTAGCGACTCACCCGCACGCCGACCACATCGGATCAATGCCGTATATTGTGAGAAATTTTGAAATCGGCTCGATTTATATGCCGAAGGTCAGCGCGAACACCTCGCTTTATGAAAATCTGCTCAAATCGCTGAAAAGTAAAGGTCTCACCGTAAAAAACGGCAAGGCGGGAGTCACTATAGTAAGCGGCGACGATTTTTCGGCGGACATCATTGCGCCCGTGAAAATCGACGAAAAGAATCTCAACAACTGTTCGATCGTCATAAAGCTCAGCTACGGAAAGCGTTCATTCCTGCTGACGGGCGACGCCGAAACGGGAGAGATGAAAACGATTAAGTCGGATTTAAGCGCTGACGTGCTCAAGGCGGGGCACCACGGCAGCAAAACCTCGACGACCGACAAAATTCTGAAGAGCGTGAATCCGGATATTGCCGTGATTTCATGCGGCAAAAACAACGATTACGGTCATCCCGACGAAGATGTGCTAAAGCGGCTTAAAGCAGCGGGGTGCAGCATATACCGCACTGACAAACATAAAACGGTGGTCATAGAGACCGACGGCGAGAGCCTGACGGTTGAAACCGATCACACTTCAATAAAGAGGGCGAGCTGATGAAACGCTTTACGGTAGACCGCTTCGAAGGCGACAGGGTGGTTTTGGAATGTGAAAACGGCGACATGGCGGTATTTGAAAGGCGTACCCTGCCAAAGAACATAAAAGAAGGAGACGTGCTGAGGTTTGACGGCGGAAGCTGCTACCTCAGCGCCGAAGAAACCGTGCGCCGCCGCAAAAAGATCCGCAAGCTCATGGATTCACTCTTCGAGGAATGAAGCGGCAGAAATCAATGAACCGAAAATTTAAAACTAAAATTTAAAAAATTTAAAATTTCTATTGACAACGCCCCTCTGTTGTGATATAATCTCATTTGTTGGGAAAATTTAAAATTCGCGAGTGTGCTGGAATAGGCAGACAGGCACGTTTGAGGGGCGTGTGTCTTTGACGTACGGGTTCAAGTCCCGTCACTCGCACCATTTTGAGGCAGTT
>CACYTI010000021.1 GCA_902777275.1 uncultured Ruminococcus sp.
GAGGTAAAAACAGTCCGGTGGACTGTTTTTAAGGAGAGAGCAGATGAAACCCTTAGCTCAGCACACACCGCAGTCAGCGAGATGAAAGGCTTCGGAAAGCCACACAACAGGTTATCAGCTCCATAAATGGGGCTGTCGCAAATCGAAAGATTTTGCGACAGCCCTGTATGGTTATGTGTTATTAATAGGTTTATCGGTTTACTGCCACGAACCTTCCATGACATTTGAATTGGTTCTGTAACCGCTGATGACAAACGTGCCGCCGGTTCTTGTCGTCTGGTTTTCGGTTTGACCCCAAATATTGACGCCCCATGCCGGCTGCGCACCCTTAGGCACTCTTACAAACAAGCAATTCGACTTTATTGATGTTCCGGTAAAGGTAGTGGTCGAACCTGAAGCTGTGCCGCTGACCCAAGAGCCTCCCTGACCGTCTGCCCATGTCCACATCCAGTAATCAGCCGGACTTTCAGCATCGATGGTGGCAAAAGCGCTCGCATTAAGGGTAACTCCGTTTGACGGAGCCGTAGTTGGCTGTGTGGTTGGTGTGGTGGGTGTGGTTGGTGTGGTTGGTGTGGTGGGTGTTGTAGGTATGGTTACAGACTCGCCTACCTGTATGGTTTCACCGGTACGATTCTCACTGTTGAGCATCTCAGCGAGATAAATCTGAACCATGGTAGCGTCCTTGATGTTTACCTTGGTGTCCTGATTTGTGTCAGCCGCGAAAAGACCGTCGCCCGTGAGAATTGAGCCTGCATACTCGGCGCAGTGTCTCTGGATAGCCGTCACGTCCTTTACGTTGATGTTTGTATCCTGGTTGGCGTCTCCGAGGAGAACATCATGCAGAGTAACGGGAACGGTTGGATCGGTCGGAACCGTAGGATTAGACGGCGGGATGGTCGGCTGAGTCGGATTGCCGCCGGAATAAGGCTCCCAAGTGGTGCCTCTGAGGATCATATTGGTTCCGTTGATTTCAAGCCCCTTTACATTCAGACCTGAGGGATACTGCGCTGTACCGTTGTTGAAAATAACAAGTCCGTTTTCAACGAGATTATCGGGTACCTCGTATGTATAGAGGTTGAGGTTTGAATCGAACGTCATAGCCTCGCCCGGCCATTTGTTGTTTTGAATGACCGAGCTTCCGCTTTCGTCGTAAACATAAGCGTTAACGGGCGTCCAGTTGTAGCTCGAATTGTCAAAGTAGATGGTAGTTACCGCGTTGGGATCCTTCTTTTTGAAGTTGAAGGACTTTGTAACGGTTTCGGTCGCGTTTGTGGCGGTGAGGGTAACGGTGAACTCGGTTCCTAACGCAATACCTTCGCCAATTTCAAATGTTTGACCGTCAACAACTCTGAACGGTGTGCCGCCCGCGATGGAAGCCATGGCGTAGTCGGCGCCGCGGAGTCTTACGGTAACGGTCTCGGAGTCTTCAAACAGATAAGCGCCGTTGAGCGACATACTGATCGTGGACTGGGGACCCGAAATAAGGATAACGCCCTGAGCGCCCGAATTGAAGTTCGCCTTACCGTTGGAAACAACAGCGGTGGTGCCGTCATACTCGTTGGTCACGGTTTTTCCGTCGGTGAATACCGATGAAACGTCAACCGCGATATTCTGATTGGTGGGAGCGCCTATGCAGCATACAACCGCGTCGTTAACATTTTCGTCGCTGTAGGAACGCGAGAAGGTGTAGCCGGTTGAGGAGTTATAGGCGGAAATCTGCTGATGTGTACCTGCGCCTACCGCTACATGGTTTGCACGGAACTTGCCGACCTTCTGCCAGTGCGCCAACTGATCGGCGTTCGCGCCGAAGTTCATGTCGCTTCTCACGGCATGACCAGCGCCGTCAACCGTGAGTCCCGGAACGAGGGGACGCGAGGTTTCGTCGCCGTAGAATATCTGTATGCCGCCGGGCAGCAGTTGGAGAGCCGTGCCCTGCCAGTAAGGATTCTGTCTTGCAAGACCCGTATCGTGTGAAGAGATGTAGGTGAGCAGGTTGTAGTTGGGGTTGGAGTTGATGTCGGCAGCATATGAGGAATACATTCCGTTGATGCTGTCAACGCCGGGCATACCGGAGGGATTGGACGAAACAGCGCCTGTTACATTGAAGCTGATCATCGAATCGAAGCCGCCCTCGGTGTAGTAGGAACCGTAACCCGTCTTATAGCCCCAGCATTCGCCGGTCATCCAGAAGTCTTCGTCCCAATCCGCGCCGACTGCCGTCGGGTTGTTCTGTCTCCATGTGTTGAGCGCTGTAACGCACTTAGTCTTGAGCTTTTTCCAGGAGGCAAGCTCAACGTGCTTCGCGGTGTCGCAGCGGAAGCCATCTACGCCGTAGGTCTCGACCCACTCTGCAAGCCATGTGGTGAGATAATCGGAAACCGTGCCGGAGCTGCCGTATTTGTAGAGCTTCTGCTGCAGGGAGCCTTCCTTGCCCCACTTTGTCTGGAGGAAGGTGGGAATAGAAACGCTTGATGTAGACTCGGTGCGGAAGTCGGGAAGACCTTCAAGGCACTTGTGGATGTCGTCGCCGCCGCTGCCGTCGTGATATCCGGGAAGACCGCTGCGTACCCAGCCGTCGCCCCACCAGCGACCCCAATCGGTGGCACTTGAATCATAGTCTACATAGCTGTGGAATGCGCCCGCGTTGGTGAGCTGATACTTATACTGCTGATAGCCTGGCTTGAGCGTTCCGTAGTTATACTCCTCCATGTCGAGCAGGTTGTTGTAGCCCGCGTGGTTCATAACGATATCCATAACAACGCGGATACCGTGAGCGTGAGCGGTGTTTACCATGGTCTCGAACTCCTGCCGCGTACCGAAGTTCGCGTCGGGCTCGGTGTAGTCGAGAACATAGTAGCCGTGATAGGAATAGTGAGCGAAATGGTCGTCACCCGAATCAACATAGCCGTGAATCTGCTCATAGGGAGCGGATATCCAAATCGCGTTCACGCCCATGTTGTCAAAGTAACCTTCATTGATCTTTTGTGTGATACCCGCGAAGTCGCCGCCGTGGAAGGTTCCGGGAGCGGTGTTCCAGCCGCTGAGCGGGGTTCCGTTAGCGTCGAGCGCGCGTCCGTATGAGTGGTCGTTTGAGGTGTTGCCGTTATAAAAACGGTCGGTCAGGAGAAAGTACATATTGACGTTGTCCCAAGAAAAATCGTCGGCACTTTCTATTTTGCTGAGTGATGTCGGCTGGGAGTCGATCGTCGCCGCGTTCGTCGGAACCGCGCATACGATTATCGTCAACAGCATGGCAAAACAAAGCGCAATTGAGATGGTTTTCTTCTGCATTTCAAGACTCCTTTCATATTTAAACTTCTAAATGCTTTTTGCCGCTTTGCGGCACTCCATCAAAAATTATCCAAAAAGCATAAACCTCTCGGTATAATTTCATATATATATTATACCATATTTAATTCAAATTTCAATATCATTGACAAATAAATTATTGATAAAATATTTCGCAGCAAACAAACGGGCTGCCGCAAACCCGTACAGATTTGCGGCAGCCCAAAGAAAGGTTAAAAGAGCTTGATGTTGCCTCGGAAGGCAGCCGTCATATTATATTAATTGTTTGCCGAAAAAACTCTTGACTATTTCGGCATATTTATTCTTTGATTGCAGCGACCTCGGCATTGAAAACATCTTCCGAAACAGCCTCGGGAGTAAGCTCAACATCGGCGCTGTTTGTTTTCTTTACAAGCGAAACCGAGAAGGTTCCGGTTGAGGATGATCCGTAGAGTCTTGCAGCGAAGATATATGTCTTACCCGACTTAAGCGAGTAGGTAATGCTGAAGTTTCTGTTGTCGCCGCTGTCGTCATCAGTTGCAAGCTGGGATGACCTGTTGTAGTTGTACAGATGACCGTAGGTATCAAGACTTCCGGTGGAATAGAACTGTACCTTCATATCGGAAGCAGCCGTATACTTGAAGTATCTGGTCAAGCCTCCCTGACTTATGTTTACATCCTTGGTTGAACCGGGCGTGATGTTGTTATAGGTAATCTTAAAGGTTTTGGTTACCGAACCGGTATAATTTCCTTTACCTGTTACGGTTACCTTACCGGTGCCGACTTCAACATTGTCCGCATATTTAACCGTGAAATCGGTATCCTTTTTAAGTGTCTTGCTGCCGTCTTTAACGGTTACTCCGGGAGTTTTAGCCGTGCCGGTATAGCTGTAGGAAGTAGTACCGAGAGTTACGGTGCAGCTTGAAAGCGATTTCGGGTTCTTTTTGACCATAACGCTGAAGCTTCCCGTAGCACTTGAGCTGTAGAGCTTGCAGGCAAAGATGTAGGTCTTTTTGGCAACCAGCGAGTAGGTCATCTTAAAGTTTTTGCTGTCGCCGCTGTCGTTGTCGTTTTTAAGCTTTGTCAGCTTATAGTCGTACATAATGCCGTAGGTGTCAAGACTTCCTGTTGAATAGAACACTATGTTCATATCGGCAGTTGCCGTGAGCTTGAAGTATCTTACCGCGCCCGCCTTGCTGATGTTGACTGTTCTGGCAGTTCCGAGCGTAATGCTGTCGTAGACGATTTTAAATGACTTTGTAACCGAACCGGTGTAGCTTCCTTTACCTGTTACGGTAACCTTCGCTGTGCCTACAGCGGTGTTGTTTTCATACTTGACCGTGTAGTCGGTGTTCTTTGTAAGGGTCTTGCTGCCGTCCTTTACGGTCACGGTCGGGGTTTTAGCTGTGCCTGTGTAGCTGCACGATGTTGCGCTGAGAGTAACAGTGCAATCCGAAATGGGTTTTGTATTCTTCTTCAGCATTATCGTAAAGCTGCCGGTCGCGGAGGAGTTGTAGAGCTTGCATGAGAAGATATAAGTTGTGTTCGCACTGAGCGAGTAAGAGATTTTAAAGTTTCTGTTGTCGCCGCTGTCGTCATCCGAAGCAAGCTGGCTCAGGCTTGAGTTGTAAACATAGCCGTAGGTGTCGCATTCGCCTGTTGAGTAGAACTGAACCGTCATAGCGGACGAGGGCTTGAATTTGTAATATCTTACGGTGCCCGCCTTGCTGATGTTAACGGTTTTTGCAGTGCTCAGCGCAATGGTGTCATACGCGATCTTAAAGGTCTTTGTCACCGAACCGGAGTAATTTCCTTTACCGGTAACGATAGCCTTCGCTGTGCCTACAGCGGTGTTGTTCTCGTACTTAACGGTGTAGTGGGTGTTTTTGGTGAGTGTGGTCGAGCCGTCCTTGACCGTTACGCTCGGTGTTTTAGCTGTACCGGTGTAGCTGAATGATGTAGCGCTGAGAGTAACAGTGCAATCCGAAATCGGTTTTGTATTCTTCTTCAGCATTATTGTAAAGCTGCCGGTCGCGGATGAGCTGTAGAGTTTGCAGGAGAAGATGTAAGTCGTGCTCGCGCTGAGCGAGTAAGAAATTTTGAAGTTCCTGTTGTCGCCGCTGTCGTCGTCGGAAGCAAGCTGACTCAGACTTGAATTGTACACATAGCCGTAGGTGTCGTAGTCTCCCGTTGAATAGAACTGAACAGTCATAGCCGCCGTAGGCGTGAACTTGTAATATCTCACGGTGCCCGCATTGGTGATGTTTACGGTCTTGGCGGTGTTCAGCGAAATGCTGTCGTACGCAATGGTAAACGTCTTTGTTACGGAGCCTGTGTAATTGCCCATACCGGATACGATCGCCTTGGCTGTGCCGACGTTGACATTGTTTTCATATCTTACGGTATAATCGGTGTTCTTGGTGAGAGTGGTTGAGCCGTCCTTGACCGTTACGCTCGGTGTTTTAGCTGTACCGGTGTAGCTGTATTTCGTTGTGCCGAGAGTGATCGTGCAATTTGAAATGGATTTTGTCTGTGTCGTGCCTGTCAGCTTAACGGTAAAGCTGCCGGTCGCGGACGAGCTGTAGAACTTACACGCAAGAATATATGTTGTGTTTGCCGACACCGCATAAGTAATTTTGAAGTTCCTGTCGTCGCCGCTGTCGTCGTCCGACGCAAGCTCGCTCAGACCGGAGCTGAACATATAGCCGTAGGTGTCGTAATCTCCCGTGGAGAAGAAATTGATAGTTGTGGCGGAGGTTGGAGTAAATTTGTAATACTTCAAATCTCCCGCCGTGGTGATGTTTACGGTTTTGGTGGAGTTCAGTGTGATAGTTTCATAAGTCGGAGTCGGTGTGGAACCTCCGCCCAAAACAAACGTGGAGCCTGTCGGGGTAAGAATGGGATACGCCGCCATCTCGCTTTGACCGTCGGTTGCGCCGTATCTGTTTTTTGCGTTGTTCAAAGCAGTGGTAACGTCTGTTCCCGCATAGCACTGGTCAACGACATATTTCATAACGTCACGGCTGTAAACTGCCAAAACGCTGTTGTGATAGCCGATTACAGCGCCTGCCCCGCGGCCGTAAATAGCGTTGGCAAAGCCGTAGTAGGGGGTTGTGGAATAGGTGTCGGCGCCGTAGAACTCACAGGTCTCGGAGAAGATAAGCTTTCCGTTGAGAGCTGTGCTCGAATAGCTGTCCGTGAAAAATATGTCGCGGATAAGATAAACGGGAGTGCCGCCGGAATAAGCCTTGATTACGCTTCCTCTTGTATTTATCTCATAATCGTATCTTTCATCTGTCGATGACGTAACGGTTTGGTTGAGAACGATCACATAATAGAATGTACTGCTTGAGATTTGGATATCGGAGCCGTGCATGGAAATAACGCTAACGTCGTACGAACCGAATCTCTTCATATCATCAACGGTCACGTCAATGTCTACTGTTGTGGTCAGCCCCTTGCTGTCCCATTCGGTTTTTAAATCATCGTAATAATCTCTGCGGAACGAGCTGTTTTCAAAGCCGTTCAGCACTAAAGCCTTCTTGCTGCTTGTGCCGCCCACAGGATCGCTGATTTTTGATTCTGTAACGCCGCCGTTGAATTCTGCGCCGCCCTGAGTGATGTATTTCATTGCTTCGCTTTCGCTGATAGGCTCAAGAGCGATATCCTCACCGGCGTTGATCACGCTGCTGTCGGAGTCAGATGACAATACAAATGTGTCGCCCGAGGCGTCTTCGGGAGAGTTATACTTTTCATCAAAATCCTTCAGCATAATTACGCCGGGCGTTGAAGACGCGTACTCAAAATAGTACTGCCGGTTCTTCTCATCGTAAAAAATCGAGTCGCCCTTTATTTCGCCGCTGCTGACCATCTTGTCGAGGAGCTCATCTACGGCTGCCGCTTTCTCCGATTCGGACTTCTGCTTGTAGCTTTTGGAATTGAGACAGGATTCGATTTTGTTTTCGGAAACGTGCATAGCGTTCCATTCGGCTTCGGTTGTGGGGATAAAATACTCGATATTGACCGACGGACCTGAGCTTCCGTTTGCGGAAGCGTAAAAGCTGACGGTCTTAGCCTCGTCGGATGACAGCTTTGCCTGCATGGTATATGTTCCGTCGGAAGCGGCTCCGTCGCCGTTCGTTCCGTTGTCATACATATAGCCTACAACATTTTGGTCGCTGTCAATAACCTTTAATTCGTTATCTGCTGAGTTTGTAACACCGGACACAGTTGCTTTGAAAGTTACGGTTTTTGTTTCCCCTACGGGAATACTGTTTGTGTCAGATTCAAACTTTTCGATTGAAACGCCGCCGTTTGACGCTGCGGCATTAACCGGTGCGTTGTCTGTTTCTGCCGCGCTTGCGGAAGCGACCGGCACCATTATGAGTGTACCCGAAGCGACCGTCACGGACAAAATCAACGACAAAGCTTTTCTGCGCAGATTTTTTATCATTTTTTTCATGTTCTTACCTCCTGAATTATTAATTGTTTCGGGGCAGCGCATAAAACACAGCGCCGCATCCACGGGTGACACAGTCGGAAAGACTGCTTGATTTTTCATATTGCCGAAGCAATATATTATTGTTGTGCTGTTTTGTGTGCTGTTTTTTAGCTTTGACCGAGTATCATATCTCCTTCCGAAGCGTAAAACTGTCCCAAAAAGTATAAACTCCCCAGTATATTTTCATTATAGCATTTCTGACAGCAAAAATCAATATAGTAAATACAAATTAATCACTGAAATAATCCATAAAAATCAAAAAAACCTTCCCCCAACCGCGCGATGTGCTGCGCCGGTTGAAGGAAGGCTGATCAACTAACTAAAATTAAATTTTAAATTACTTGTGTGAAACGTGCCAGATCTCCTCGGCGTATTCAAGGATAGATCTGTCGGACGAGAACTTGCCGGCGTTCGCCACGTTGAGCAGGCACTTCTTGCCGAATGCCTTGCGGTCGGCGTAATCGGCGTTCGCGCGGATCTTTGTCTCGATGTAATCGGGCAGGTCGAGCATGAGGAAATAGTGGTCGGGACCGTGCCAGTGGGTACCCTTGGTCAAAGCGTCGTACAGCTCGCCGAAGCTGCTGTTGCCGACTCTTCCGTCTGTCGGGAAGGTGCCGTCGATCAGGGTGCTTACAACTCTCTTGAGCTCGGGGTTAGACTCGATAAGACCGTAGGGGTTGTAGCCGTTTCTCTTGGCTTCCTCAATTCCCTCAACGCGTGCGCCGAAGATGTACTCATTCTCAACGCCTGCACATTCTGCGATCTCGATGTTCGCGCCGTCCCAGGTGCCGAGGGTGACAGCACCGTTGAGCATGAACTTCATGTTGCCGGTACCGGATGCCTCAAGACCTGCGGTGGAGGTCTGCTCGGAGATATCTGCGGCAACTACGATTTTCTCAGCGTAGGAAACGTTGTAGTTGGAGAGGAAATAAACCTGGAGCAGATCCTTGGTGTCGGGATCGTTATTAACCAAATTGCCGATCTCGTTGATGTATTTGATGATGACCTTGGCTCTGTCGTAGCCGGGAGCCGCCTTCGCGCCGAACAGGAAGGTGGTGGGGGTCCAGTTGGGCAGCTTGCCGTCCTTGATGCGGAAATAAATAGCTAAAATCGAGAACGCGTTGAGAAGCTGTCTCTTGTACTCGTGCAGACGCTTGACCTGAACGTCAAATACGGTGTCGGGGTTTACATCATAGCCGTCCATCTTCTTGATGTACTCGGCGAGCTGAACCTTCTTCTTAGCCTTGATTTTGTTGAACTTGTTGATGGTTCTGGCGTCGAGACAGTCGTTGAGCACGCTGAGCTTTGAAAGATCGATAAGCCAATCGTCGGAGCCGACCTTATCGGTGATAAGCTCTGAAAGCTCGGGGTTGCAAAGACCGAGCCAACGGCGCTGTGTGATTCCGTTTGTCTTGTTGAGGAATCTTTCGGGATATATCTGATACCACTCTTTGAGCAGATCCTTCTTGAGTATCTCGGTGTGAAGCTGTGCCACGCCGTTTATATATGTGCCGACATAGGTCGCAAGTCTTGCCATGTGAACGGTGTTGCCGTCAACGATGCGCATCTTTCTGCGCGCTTCCTCGCTTACGCCCTTGTCGCGCAGCTCTTCCTGACACTTGTTGGCGATCAGGCAAATAATTTCGTAGATCTCGGGGATAACCTGATTCATCAGGGAAGCCTGCCATTTTTCAAGCGCTTCGCCGAGAACGGTGTGATTGGTATAGGAGCAGGTCTTGCGGGCGATCTCAAACGCCTCGTCAAAGCCCATTTTCTCCGCCATCATCAGGCGGACAAGCTCAGGAACGCAGCACACGGGATGGGTGTCGTTGAGCTGGAAGGCGTTCTCCTCCGCGAAGAAGCTGAAATCGTTGCCGTGCTTTGCCTTGTAACGGCGCACGATGTCCTGCAATGAAGCGGAGCAGAAGAAATACTGCTGCTTGAGTCTGAGCACCTTGCCCTCGTCCTTGTTGTCGTTGGGATAGAGAACCTTCGAGATATTCTCGGCGTCGTTCTTCTCCTTGACAGCGCGGTCATACTCAAAATTGTTGAAAGCGTTAAAGTCAAAATCGTTTACAGGCTCTGACTGCCAAAGTCTGAGCGTGTTGATGTTGTCGGTCTTGCAACCGATAACAGCCATATCATACGGAACAGCCTTGACCGTTTGATCCTTAAAGGAAACGAACACAGACTCGTCCTCCTTGCGGATGCACCACGGATCCTCAAAGCGCTGCCAGTTGTCCGCCTCTTCCTTCTGATAGCCGTCCTCGATAAGCTGCTTAAACAGACCGTACTTGTAACGGATTCCGTAGCCGTCAAGGGGAACCTCCTGAGTTGCGGCTGAATCGAGATAGCAGGCAGCAAGTCTGCCCAGACCGCCGTTGCCCAGAGCAGCGTCGTCGATATCCTCAAAAACATTGATATCAATACCCTTTTTGTCAAGGAGCTTTGTGACCTCCTCAAGAATTCCCAGGCAGTAAAGATTGTTGTACATCATTCTGCCCATAAGGAACTCAGCGGAGAAATAGTAGGCTCTTCTGTTAGCGTCGTGTTTAGCCTTGCTCTTAGCCCAGTTGGGGGCGATCTCGCCCATTACAGCCTTGCCGAGCGCAAGATGAAGCTCGGAAGGAGTAAGCTCTTCAATAGTTTTACAGTACATTGACTGAGCTGTAAGCTCAAGCTTTTCCATGATATTTGCCATTGTTTAGTCCTCCAGTCGACCGGTGTTTTTAGCCATTGTTCTGATTTTTTCGGCAAGCTCGTCGGTAAGGGCGTCTTTGGTTACTCTCCATGTCCAGTTTCCGCCTAAAACTGACGGAGTGTTCATTCTCGCCTCTTTGCCGAGACCGAGAAGATCCTGCAAGGGGATGATAGCCATATCGGCGTTGCTCTCGTAAGCAACGCGGATCAGTCCCCAGTTGTAAGGCTCGTCATCGGCCATTTTGCAATATTCTCTCGCGTAACGAACATCCTCGGGCTTAGCGGTTTCGACCCAGCCCATGATCGTGTCGTTGTCGTGAGTGCCTGTGTAAACCACACAGTTGGTCGGATATTTATGCGGCAGATAATCATTCTCTTCGCCGCTGTCAAACGCGAACTCAAGAACCTTCATGCCGGGATATCCGGTCTGCTTCATAAGCTCGGTAACGTCGGGAGTCAGGGTTCCCAGATCCTCGGCTACGATTTCAAATTTGCCGACAGCCTCTTCCATCATCTCAAAGAACTTGATGCGCGGTCCCTCTACCCACTTGCCGTTGATTGCGTTCTCGGCGGGATAAGGAATCGAATAATAGCTTGCAAATGCGCGGAAATGGTCGATTCTTGTGATGTCATAGAGCTTTGAAGCCGCCTTAACGCGGTCGAACCACCACTCATAATTGGTTTCTTTAAGATAGTCCCAGTCATAAAGCGGATTGCCCCAAAGCTGACCGGTCGCTGAGAAATAATCGGGCGGACATCCGGCTACCGCGATTGGGTCGCCGTCGTCGTAAAGCTGGAACAGCTCGGGATTTGCCCATGTGTCTGCGCTGTCCATAGCCACATAAATAGGCATATCGCCCATGATCTTTATGCCCAGTCCGTTCACATAAGCGCGGAAGCTTTCCCACTGCTCATAAAACTTGAACTGTACAAACTTCCAGAAGTAAATGTCGTCGCTGAGTTCATTCTCGTAATACTCGATCGCGCCTTCCTCGCGCATCTTGATGTCCTCGGGCCACTCTGTCCAGGAAACCATGCCGAAGCTGTTCTTTACCGCCATGTAAAGGGCGTAATTGTCAAGCCAGTTTGCGTTATCTTCGGCAAACGCGTTGAATTTGCTCTGATCCTTGCTCTTGAAGTTTTCAAAAGCGATCCTCAGCACCTTGAATCTGCTGTTGTAAATCTTTTCGTAATCTACCTCAGCGGGATTGGAGCCCCAGTCAAAGCTGTCAAGCTGCTCTTTTGTAACCAGACCTTCCTCAACAAGAGTGTCAAGGTCGATGAGGTACGGGTTGCCGGCGTAGGTCGAAAAAGACTGATACGGTGAATCACCGTAGCTTGTCGGTCCGACGGGAAGAATCTGCCAAATCTTTTGTCCGGCCTTCTTCAGATAGTCAGCGAACTCACGAGCCTCTTTGCCGATGGTCCCGATGCCGTAAGGGGAGGGAAGCGAAGTGATCGAGAGAAGGACTCCTGCGCTTCTTGCCATAAAATCAACTCCATTCTTTTGGATATTAAATTGTTTTTTCTACGGATTTTGTGCTATTTTCCCCAAAATCCCATAGTTTCAACTTTATTTTACCACAACCCGCTCAATTTTTCAAGTATTTTAGTTCGCTTCATAAGTTTTATTTAAAAAAAACTTTGTTTCCCGAAGATATTGTCCGTAATTATCTCGCGTTCCCTGTCGCTTCATAAGTTTTATTTTTAAAAAAACTTTGTTTCCCGAAGATATTGTCCGTAATCATCTTGCGTTCCCTGTCGCTTCATAAGTTTTATTTAAAAAAACTTTGTTTCCCGAAGATATTGTCCGTAATTATCTCGCGTTCCCTGTCGCTTCATAAGTTTTATTTTTAAAAAACTTTGTTTCCCGAAGATTTTGTCCGTAATCGTCTTGCATTTGGAAGCGCTTGTTTTGATTTTTTACAAAGCGGATACGAATTGATTGCACTGCGCTCATACAAAATTATCGCTTGATAATCTTCTTCACAGGGTTTATAATATGATCAACGACAAATCCAAGCATTAAGGGAACCTTAATATACAAAAGGAGGAAAAAAATAATGAGTAAGATCGAAGAACTTCAAACCACAATAGACAACAGCAGCCGCATTGTTTTCTTTGGCGGAGCGGGAGTAAGCACCGAGAGCGGTATTCCCGATTTTCGCAGCGTTGACGGGCTTTATAACCAAAAATACGATTTTCCACCCGAGCAGATCCTCAGCCACACGTTTTTTGAGCGTAAAACGGCGGAGTTTTACCGTTTTTACCGCGACAAAATGCTCTGCCTTGACAAGCAGCCCAACGCGGCGCACCTAAAGCTTGCCGAGCTTGAACGCGCGGGCAAGCTTTTGGCTGTTGTGACTCAGAATATTGACGGTCTTCATCAGGCGGCAGGCAGCAAGCGTGTGTATGAGCTTCACGGAAGCGTACTGCGCAACCACTGCCGCAAATGCCGCAAATTTTATTCGGCGGAATTCATCAAAAACAGCAAGGGCGTCCCGACCTGCGACTGCGGCGGCGTGATAAAGCCCGACGTTGTTCTATACGAGGAAGGTCTGGACGACAGCACCGTAAACGGTGCGCTGAACGCCATAATGCAGGCGGACACGCTTATCATAGCGGGCACAAGTCTGACGGTTTATCCCGCCGCGGGCTTTATCCGCTACTTCCGCGGAGACACGGTAGTTCTTATAAACCGCGACAAAACGCAGTTTGACCGTCAGGCGGATCTGGTTTTCCACGACAAGGTCGGTGAGCTGCTCGGGCAAATCAAGGTAAACGCTTGAATTGTCGGCACGGTGAAGAATTTTCTTTAAAAATCAAAAAATGCCGGACAGCCATAACACAGGTTGTCCGGTCTTTTGTTTTGCCGAATGATTCAATCGGTTGATTCTTTTTTTATATCCGTGATCTGTTCCTGTTCAAAAACCTCACGTACCATCGCCTCTAAATCCTCCAATGAGTACCGCAGCCGTTTCGCTTCCTCAAGCGCGCCGATAATATACTTCTCTTTATACACATCCCGGCGTTCCTTGATCAGCCGGTCCACGGCGCCTTCGGTGACAAACATACCGATCCCGCGCTTTTTGTAAAGAATTCCTTCATCAACAAGCAAGTTGAACCCCTTGTTTACCGTTGCTATATTAATATTGTAATCGTTCGCAATGCGCGTGGTGGAAGTTATTTGCTCACCTTCCTTTAATTCGCCCGATAAAATATAATCCTTTATACCTTCCGCGATCCTGACAAAAATCGGAAGATTGTCTGTAATATTGTTCATGCCCAAGCCTCCAAACGTGAAATAGTTAAGTGTTTGAATAGTTAAGTGTCTGTAACGTTATCATTATAACCAATTCAGATATATTTGTCAACCGGTTTCAGGGTCTTAAACGATCCCGCACAAACAAAAACAGCCGCCGAAGCGACTGCCTTTGCAAACAAACAATATATCAAATTTAACCAATCATGCTGAATCAGTACAGGCGGTGTTTTTTCAGCGAAGTATGCTGTCGCTCTTCCATGCGATTAAAAGCTTTGCTTTGTCCCAATCCCTTGTTTCGTTAAGAGGTTGCTTATCTTAGTACGTGACTATAATACGCCCTAACTTTCACAAAGTCAACACATTTTCATCAACTTTTTTCAATCCAGAGTCTTGGATATGTTGCACAAGTTCCCATATTATTTTTTGTGCATAACGACAACAAACTTCCTTCGGTTCCCACATTATAACGGGTCATCAAAGGAAGGCTGTGTTTTGTTACCTTGTTTTTCTCACTGCATTTTTGTAAAAGCTTATAACGCTGTTCATAAACTCTTCGTCCAAAACATTCGCGCGGGCTTTGTCGTCGGGGTTTTCGGTTTCGGCTAAATATCTTGCCGCCTCGCGGCTCAGCCACGCCGAGCTGTGCGCCGAGCGGTATTGATCGTCTATTTCGACCACGACCGCGTTCGGGTTTGTTATCTCGTCCGCTTTGTTGAGAATACTGATTTCATACGGTATCCTTTCGTCCCCGTTGCTGCCCACGATCATCACGGGCGTATCGGTGCTGTTTATCGCGCTGACGGCGGACACGTCGGATTTATCGCCGAACAGAAAATAATTTTGCAGACACATGAACGGATACTGCGCGTCGGCAAGTATACCGACATATCTTTTCGCACTGCTCCGCATATTCTCGTTAGGGGAGTCAAAGCCCGACACACACACAACCGCTCTGATGTCATCCTCATCAAGGAGCGCTGTTGTGACCGCGTAGCCGCCCAGACTGTGCCCGTAAAGAAAAAGCGGTAGCGCGGCAAGGTCTTTTTCAGATCTGATATACTCAATCGCAGCCACGGTATCTATCCGCGCCTGCGGGATACCCACGGTCCCGCCTCCCTCGCTGCGACCCACTCCCGTGTTATCAAAGGTAAACACCGAAAAGCCGCTGTCCACAAAACGGAGGATCTCGGGCAGATGACGGTCGGCGCAGGAATTGATCCCGTTCGCCACAAGCACAAGCCCCGCGCTTTCTCCCGGCGGACGGTAAACAAATCCGCACAGCCTGTTGTCCCCCGAAAAAAAGCTGATCTCGGAGCGGGGATATTTTTCTGCATCTATATCGCTATAGGTCAGTTCAAACGCGTTTACGGTGTTTGTGCGGGCAAATATGAAGCGGAACACGATAGCCGAGCCCGCCATTGAAAAAATCACATAGGAAAGCACTGTCGCAACAAGAATAATACACACCCTCTTTGCGCGGCGTTTGTTTTTTGACAACGTCTGCATACATACTTTCCTTTCTATGATTTCCGATTTTTTAAAGATTATACAAAATGAGCCGTGAAGAGATACAGCGCGTGCTGATCTCTACACAGCTCTTTTGTGGAGTAAGGCACATCAGCAAAATCACTTGATTTCAGACGCTACTTTGCTGACAATAGACTCAAAGCCCTTGGGATCGTTGGATGCCGCGACCACGATGATAACGATTAACGCGATCCAGAACACGATAGCACAAATGCTTATGATCAAACCCGCAATTGAAAGACGCTTACCGACTCTGACCTGATTGGAAACATCGCCGTAGGATGCGATATAGTTACCGGCCATATTAAGACCGATAATCGAGAAAATCAGACCGAGAATACCGGTTGATAAGCCGAACGCAAGTCCGAGAATACCGAACACCAGCACCTTTGAAGGGCTGCCCTGAGCAGGCTGAACTTGTACGTTATTATCCATTATAATCTCCTTTCCGCGTATAAAACGCAAATTTATTCACCGACAATTTTGTCGGTCATATTATTATTTTCGCATATTTCATGCAAAAAATCAATAATCTTTTTGTCATATTTTTCGGAAGCGTTAATTTTTATGTGCGAATGCGCTCCCTTTTCAAAATAAACCAACCGCTTAGGCGCATTGCAACGTTCGTACAAATCCTTTGCACGTTCCGGCAGGGAGTATTTGTCCTCCTTGCTTTGCAGCATGAGTATGGGCTTTTTAAGCTTGGGTATACGGAATATCGGGCCGTCGTTTTTGATGTCGTAGCCCGTGAACAGCTTAATATAGCCGCGAACCTCGGGCAGCGCGGGATAGACAGGCTGCTTTGCCTCTTTGATGTGGTAATACAGACTCTCGTAGAAGCAGGTGAACATACCCTCGGCTGCCATGCCCTGAAGATAATCGGGGCAGTCGTCGGCGGTCAGCGCGAAAAGCGCGTTTGAAGCGCCTATGCATATGCCGTGCATGAACACAAGGCTGTTGCCGAAGTCGTCGTGCAGCATTTGCGCCCAGCGCAGAATGTCGCGGTGCTCGTTGTAGCCTAAAGAATTCAGCCTGCCGTCCGATTTTCCGTGTGAACGGTTGTCTATCACTAAAACATTATATCCCGCCGCGCGGTAGGGCTCGGCAAAGTAGTAAGAGTAAAGCAGCGACTCGGTGCGTCCGGCGATGATTATTGACGCCTTATCAAAGCCGAAGTCAAAATATTCGCCGAACAGGTGATATTTTCCGCTGTACACATCTACCTCGCGCTTTTTTTCCGCGTATTTTTCCGCCCAGTCCATACCGATGTGAAACATCCGGGTTATCTCTTTGTCCTTGGGCAGGCTGCATTTGCGCCGCCACTTGCTTTTGCGGGTGCGAACTAAAAGGATCACATATATACCCGCAGGAATAATTACCAAGGGCGCCAAAACTAAAAAAAACGCCGCGATACCGATAAGTAACCAAATCCAAAAACTCATATTTTCCTCAATTCAAGCCAGTCCGATTATCCAGTGGTACACGCTTTGTCCGCCGTCAACAAACTCTATCTCAAGCATCGGCCAGCGCTCCTCTATTGCCTCTCTCAGAACGCCCTCTCGGTCGGGAGCGGAGTCGGCTCCCCTGAAAATTACACAGGTTTCCCTGTCGTCGATATCCTCCACGGTGCCGAGTCCGTCTATGATAGCCTGAAGGCGGTCGTTGTTTACGCAAACGATCTTATTGTCTATCAGCAAGATCTCCTCGCCCTTTTTGCAGCTTATTTCGTGATAGGCGTAGTCGCGCGAGGCGGTCGTTTCGCAAAGCGTCACGGTGTTTTCAAGACCTCCGCGCATTTCGCTGAGTCTGAAAGCAATGTCGTCGCTGTTCGGAATGTCCATCGCTATGGCGAAATATCCCTCGGCTACACTGCGCGAAGGCAGCACCGTTATGTTGTCAGCGCCGTAAAGCCCGACCGCCTGCTCCGCCGCCAAAATGACGTTGGGATTGTTTGGCAGCACAACCACCGCGTCAGCGTCAAGCTGCGCAAAGGCGTCGATGAACTCCTGAGAGGATGTGTTCATCGTTGAGCCGCCGTCAATGACCGCGTCGCAGCCTAAATCCGAGAAAAGCTTTTTCATGCCCTCTCCGTTCACCACCGCGACCGCAGCTAACCTTTTGTGCTTGCGGGTTTTATTCAGCTCTTTATTGTGCTCGTTGTGCTGAACCTGCATATTCTCAAGCTTGAAGGTCAAAAACTCGCCGTATTCCTGGCTGAGAATGATAATCTTCGCGGGTATAAGCGTGTGGATATGCACCTTGACGCGCTTGCCGTCCTGAACCGCGACTATCGAATTGCCGTACAGCTTCAAGTCCTCTATATAAGAACTTATTCTGAAATGGCGGTTATATTTGGGGGCGTTCATAAGCTGCAAAATAAATTCCATGCAGTAGCCGTCCTCAAACGCGCTGTTCTCGTTGAACAAGTCAAAATTTATCTGCTTGGGCGGCTTGGCGGCAACGGTGTCGGACGGGAGCCTCACATCGCCGTAGAGATATTTGAGCATACCCTCCGCTATGGCTATAAAGCCGAGCGCTCCGCTGTCAACCACGCCCGCTTCCTTCAATACCGGAAGAAGCTCGGGGGTCATGGCGAGCGATTTTTTCATCTCGGCTATATACATAGACAAAAGCTGCTCTATCGTAGTGGAGCGGTTTATCTGTCCGCGAATATGCTCGATACCCTCGCGGGTCACCGTGAGGATCGTTCCCTCGGCGGGCTTCACCACCGCGCTGTAGGCGGTGCGGTAGCCCTTGATAAGGGCGTTGCGAAGCTCTCCCACGCCCGCCTGTGCACAGCGTGAAAGCTCAATGTAAAAGCCCTTAAAAAACTGGGAAAGAATAACGCCCGAATTTCCCCTCGCGCCGAGAAGCATTCCGCCGCTGAGCAGCTTAAGGTATTCGCCCGCGTTCATTTTTGTTTTTGCGTAGCGAATACCGTTTTCAAGCGTCAAACGCATATTGGTGCCGGTGTCGCCGTCCGAAACAGGGAAGACATTGAGCCTGTTGATCGTTTCCTCTTGGGTTTGCAGATTCGCAAGCCCGTTTTTCATCATTTGTTCAAGCTGAAAGCCGTTTATACGTTTTGTGCTCATAAAAACCTTTTACTCTGCGGAGTTTAAAAATCCGACCAGCAGCGCCTTTTCTTCCTCAAGATCCCTTGAGATCGGCTTGCCGATGTAATACGCAGCCATAAGTCCGGGACCCACGTTTATTCCCGTGGCGGGAAATACGTCTACAATGCGCACTTCCTTGGGCTTGATGGTCTCTTCGATCATCTGCTTATATTTTTCCGCCTGCGGCAGACGGTTTGACTGTGCGACGAAAATCATCTGCTCCTCGGGCTTTTCGATCGTAGCGGCGATATATTTCAGCAGCACGGAATATGCCTTTTTTGCGCCCTTTGCCTTGCCGATGGGTGTGGTCATGCCGTTGTAGTCAAACTCGCCAATCGGCTTTATTCCGACGATAGTACCCATAAACGCGGCGGCATGGTTCAACCTGCCTTTTTTTGCGACGAATGAAAGGTCATCAAGCCAGCCGGCCTGATGATAACGGCATTTGTTTTCTTCGATCCAAGCCGTCACTTCATCAAGCGACTTGCCCTCGTCGCGGAGCTGAGCCGCCTTTACGACCATAAGTCCGAAGCCGGGGCCGAAGCGCAGGGAATCTACAACATTTATTTTCGCGTCGCAGTATTTTTCCAAAACCTGATCACGGGCTTTTACCGCAAAGTCATACGTTCCGCTCATTCCGGAGGACATTGTAATGACCATTACATCCTTTCCCTGCGAAACGTATTTTTCATACACAGCAGCGAACATATCGGGGTTCGCCGGAGAGGTCGAGTAGCCGTTGGGATTTTTCTTGAGCTTGCTGTAAAAGTCCACCCTGTCCATATCCTTCCAGCTAAGAAACTGCGGAATCTCGCTGCCGTCGGGCAGATGAATATGACCCAAAACGGGCACTATGTCAAATTCCCTGAGCATATCCTCGTTGAGGTCGCTTGTTCCATCCGTGATAAGGATAAATTTCTTCATTGTATTTCAGTCCTTTGCTTAATTAAAATATATATTTATAAAATCGGTAAGCTCTTTTTCCGTTTTTTCGGGGTTCTTTAAAATGGACAGCGTATGCGGAGCGCCCTCAACGAGCAGCAGCTTTTTTGTTGATGAACAGGCGTTGTAATTCGCAAGTCCCCAGCGGTACTCCACCGTTTCGTCGTTGGTGCCGTGCAGAAAAAAAGCAGGAACGCGCGCGTGAGCGAGCGAGTCGGTCGTCGCGCTCTTTATATCGACGCGCAAAAACAGCCTCGCAAGGATACGCTGGGCGGGAACCATAATTCCCGGAATGTGATTTTTGCGCACGTCGCGCCGCATTTGCTCATAAACCGAGTAAAATCCGCTGTCAATGACCATCGCCTTGACCGCCGTTCCGTTCAGCTTGTCGCTCGCGTAAGACACCGAAGCGCCGCCCATAGACACGCCGTAAAGCAGAATTTCCTCCGCGCCCAACTCCTGCGCGCGGTTTATCCAGCTAAGCACGTCGTACTGTTCGCGGATACCGATCGTCGTCCATCTGCCGTCGCTCCTTCCGTGAGAGCGGTGACAGGCGAGCAGTACATTGAAGCCGCTCTTGTATAAAAACCGCGCGTGAGCCGAAAGATTGGTATAAAGCTCGGCGCCGATCCCGTGAAAAAGTATAGCCGTGCGGTGGGTACCCCGGTCGTAATAATCCCCGCGCAGGGTCAGCCCGTCATACGACAGAACATCGACCTCGGTGTGCGGCTTGGCTTTGAGCCACTCGCGCGCCTCGGCTATCCTTCCGAGGTACGGAATATAGTAGTGGTTCTTGAATTTTTCCATATCGTATTCTTCAAACGGCACCGCTTTTTTTCTTCCGAAAACCGCGAAAAAAATCAGCAGCGCGGGAGCTAAAAGAAATATGACAAACGCAGCCAAAGCAGCGATTATTATCATCGTCACGATATTCATCAAACCACTCCCTTATTCAAAATATTTTCCTCCCATGAGGAAGGAGGAGCCGTCCTCGACCCAAAAGTATTTTACGGCGGAGCTGTTTTTGCCGCTTACCTCAACGGGCATTCGGGGATTTTTTAACGTTCGGCAAACGCCCTTGCGGCGGATATCTTTGCCCAAACGCAGGCTGACGTCGGCGTTGGAAACCGCAACGGCGGCTAACCCGTCGCGTTCGGACAGAGAAAAGCTGAACGAATCGCAGACCCATTTGCCCATAAGCTGCCTTTTAAAGCCCGCGTTTTTTAAATCGGTGTTGAATGAGCGCCCTGCGGCATAGCCCAAAAGCTTCCACAAAAATCTCGCGGCGTTCCGCTCTTCGGGTGAGGAAATGTTGTCTATCTCCGCTTTGCGCCTTTCCGGAAAAATCCCGACGCCGCTGACGTTTTCGGGGATCACAGCTATATAGACGTCGCAAATCGGGCGGCTCAGCCAGCGTCGGCGGACGTCCTCCGCCTGAAGACACCTTGCCTCGCCAAACACACATTCGTTCACAAAATGCTCGCAGTTGTTGTGGATTATGTTATAGCCGCCTTTTCCTATCGCGGCGCGGGCGCGGGAAACGGTTTCCTCAGCAGGCAGCCTTCGCTTTGACTCAGAGCGGTCAAGAACCGCAGTTTCGACGATGCAGCCGCAGGCAAACACGTCTATATCGGTCGCTAACACGGAAGGCTCGCCCTCCTTAGCGCGGTTCTCCGCTGTGGGCGGCAGCCCGAACTGGATCACTTCATCCTCGCTGACAAAAATGCCGTAGTGATACAGCGAGCCTAAACGGATGCGGATCATATCGCCCGCTCTGCACTGAACAGGCTCCCATTTCATTGCAATCTTTCTCCTATATATTCCACGACGTCGCCGACTGTCTTAAACTCGTTCATGCCCACGTTGTCAAAGCGGATGCCGAACTCCTCCTCAGTGGCTATTATCAAATAGAGCATATTGACCGAGGTCAAGCCCAAATCAGTCTGCAATCGGGTCTGCTCGTTTACGGAGTCGATGCTTTCAAAGCTGCCGTCGCCGGCGGAAAGAAGTATCTCTTTGAGTTTTTCGGTTATTTCTGTTTTATTTACTGACATTTTTTATATCTCACAATCTTCATGCTCGGAGTGCGTTCAAAGTCTGATTTTCTAATCACAATTTTGCTTACGCGCTCAAAGGTGGGAAGGCTTTCGTTGATTTTTTGCAGCGCCTCGGTAATATAGGTGTTTACGTCGTCTGTTGCAAGCTTCTGCACCTCGGCGGCGCGCGGAACTACCTCAAGCGACAAAAAGCGCCTTCCGTTTTCGTCCTCGTCCTCGAACACCTGCGAATCCTGAATAAAAGGCAGGGTGTTGAACTCCGCCTCAAGCTCGGCGGGAGAAATGTTTTCGCCCGTGGGCAGCACGATCACCTCTTTTATTCTTCCCGTGATGTACAAAAAGCCGTCGTCGTCGATTTTTACTAAATCGCCTGTTTTGAACCAGCCGTCCTCATAGGCGTCGGGCTCGGCGCAGCCGACATAGCCGTCCATCATGTTTTTGCCCTTGAGCCAAAGCTCGCCGTCAACGATCCTATATTCCATCTCGGGGAAAATAAGACCGACCGAACCGGGCTTGTTGAGGTTTTCGGGATTGCCCGAAACGAGATTCGCTGACTCGGTGAGGCCGTAGCCGGGATAGAGCGCTACGCCCGCCTTGTCATACTCCTCAACGAGGTACTGAGGAACGTTCGCCGCTCCGCAGATGATGGTTTTAAGGCTGTCGCCGAACATATTCTTTCCGAATTTTTTCGAGAGCGAAAGCGCCATATCCGCAAGCGCGGGAACGAGCACCATGATAGTCGGCTTGAACATAGCAGCGTCGCGGAACATATTTCGGTTGTCGCGGCAGATGTGAAGAGTGCTTCCGGTATAAAGCGAGGCGAGCATATTTCTGATTAATCCGAAAACGTGCGACAGCGGAAGCACCAGCATATAGCGCTGTTCAAACGTGCCGGGAACACCTAAACAACTGTTGATAACGCCCTGCATTACGGCGGTGTTCGACAGCAGAGCGCCCTTTGGTCTGCCCGTGGTGCCGCCTGTCATTATGATAGTGCAGCCGTCCTTGCCGTCGCACTCGGCGGCGGGGCATTTCTCTCCCGAGGTCACCGACGGAGAGATAACCGTAAGGTCGGGGCAAAGGCTCGCCTTCTGCGCGTCAAGAGTTATCAATGCGTCATAGCCAAACATAAGGCGGGTACCCGCTACGGCTTTCTCGTCAAGATGAGCGGGCAAAACCGCCGCCGTGCAGCCCAATGTCACAACGGCTAAAAACGCCTTTACAAAATCATATGAATTGGGAAGGAGAATAGCCACGCGCGATTTCTCGGCGATGCGGGGTTTCAAAACGGCGCGGAAATCCGCTACGTCGTCCGCGAGAGCCGCGAAGGTGTATTCCTTTCCGTCGTCCGAAACGGCGGTCAAACCGGCGTATTCAGCCGAGCGTTCCTCCCACATCTTAGCCAAGGTTTCATAAGGCTTGATGCGGCTGAAGGTCTCCTCGCCCGTGTAAGCACGGTATTGCTCCAAAGTGTTTGCAATCATTTTCTATTTCCTCTCTATTGTAAATAATATACCGTTAATTGATTATATGCCTGAGGAACAATTCATAAATTCCTTGCTATCTCCTCAAGCTGCTCCTCGCGCTGTCTGAGAAGCTCGGTGGCTTCTTTTATTTTTTTGAACGCCGGACCGTCCGCGCACATGGCGGCTACGTCCACGGGCTCGCCGATGACCGCTTTCAGGCGGCTGTACCAGTGCTCCCTCGGCTTCATAAAAATCGGCACCACGGGGCGCTTGCTCTGCATCGAGAGCAGCACCATGCCCGACTTGAACTCGGTCATATCTCCGCCCTCGCCGTTCACATGACCCTCGGGAAACAGGGTGACGACCTTACCATCCTTCATGCTTTCGGTGATCACGCGGAACGAGTTGATATTGAAGTTTTCCGCGTCTATCGGTATAAGGCAGCCTGCCGCGCGAAAAAACGGTCCCGCCTTTGTCTTTAAAAACGCCTGGTGGCAAACAAAAAACTGGCGTCGGTACCAAACAACGAACATTGTAAATGCCGGATCTACAAAGCTTGTGTGGTTTGAG
Organism: uncultured Ruminococcus sp.; assembly: GCA_902777275.1. Taxonomy (GTDB): domain Bacteria; phylum Bacillota; class Clostridia; order Oscillospirales; family Acutalibacteraceae; genus Ruminococcoides. Next base: position 23,433 of record CACYTI010000021.1, read on the forward strand.
ATGACCAGCGCGCCGCCGCGTATGCGTTTTTTTGCCGCTTTTGAAGCGTAACGGATTTTCGGCCGTAACCATATCACACCCGGAAGTGCGCCCGTTACACGCATAAAATCATAAAAAAAGTATTTAAAAGTAAAAAGCTTAGCTTTTTTTGATCCGCTCATACAGCTCCCGCTCCAAACCGATAATTTTTTCTCTCATAGCGTCGGATATCCGCTCGATGTTCTCCTTTTCGGACAGCTCCTCATCAACAAGCTCACGCGCGCAAATCGGTTTTCCGATTATGACCCTTGCGCGTTTAAGGCTGAAATATTTTCCGTTTGTAAACACGGGGATCATCGGCGCGCCGCTGAGAAGCCCCAAATACGCCGCGCTCGGCTTGAACGGCAGCGGACGCTCCTCGTCCTTCAGCGGAAGGCGGCTTTCGGGGAAAATCAAAACCACTCCGCCTTTTTCAAGAATCTCCTGAGAACGCGAAACAAAGCCAAAGTTAAAGCCCGTGCGGTCAACCTTTATTCCGCCCATCATTTTAAGGAAAAGTCCGAGCGGCTTTTTCTGAAACAGCACCTCCGCCATTTGGGCGCGGAGCGTGCGAAAGAAAAACACAAACAAATAGACGCCGTAATCCCAAACCGAGGTATGGTTTGAATATATGATCGCCGCGCCCTTTATCCGACGGCTCTGAACGTTTTTGTCCTCGTAATACACCTTTGTGCGGAATATGGGAAGCTGCACGAAATAACCCGTGATTTTCACAAAGGTATTCCAAAATCTAATAAACATCGTTCTGCGCTGCCTTTATAAAGTCATAAAGCTCCTGCACCGTGCTAAGGCTTTTGCCGTCGCTCTGCGGGAACGCGACCGAAAAATCCTCTTGAAGCTTCGCGATGACCGCAAAGTAGTCCAGACTGGTGCCGCCCAAGTCGGCAAAGAAATCCGACTGCGGCGCGACCTCGCTTATATCCCTGTCGAGAGCTGCCGCGATGACCTGACGCAGGTGGAGCATAAGCTCGTCCTGCTCTTCCTCGCTGCCCGCCGAGGACGGGTCGGCTACGTTCAGCCTGCCCTCCCTCAGGTCGGAGGCGAGCCGCCTGCGGTTTAGCTTGAATTCATCTCCCGTCATAAGCGGGTCGTAAATATATACTATCCTGCCGATTTGCCCCCTCAGGTTCAAAGCGGCGATTTTTTCTTTAAGCTCTTTATCGAGCGTTCCAAACCTCTGCGCGGTAGTGTAACGGTTGACCGACACAAGCAGGACCGGCGTTTTTCCGTCGGTCGTCAGGCATACCCCGTTCGTTCCCGGGATCCTGAGCTGAGGCTCAACGAGATTCGGGTTTAGGTTTTCCCCGTTCGCCGAAACTATCAAATCATCTGTTCTGCCCAAAATGCGGTACCTGCCGTTTTCACAGACCGCCAAGTCGTGAGTATTGAACCACTCGTTTTTGTCGGTGACGGTCTTTTTGCCGTCCTCTATAATATATTTCGCAATAACCTTTCCGCGCACAAGCAGCTCTCCGCTGTCGTTTATTTTGTACTCGGCATAGGTCATCGGTCTGCCCACAGAGCAGGAGTTAAGCACCCTCGCGTCCTCGGAAAGCTCCACCGAGGTTATGCCTATCTCTGTCATGCCGTAGCCGTCGGCAAGGTGATAGCCTATCGCGTTGAAGAACCGGATCACCTCGGGGCGAATTGCGCTGCCGCCCGTTATCAAAAAGCAAATGCTTTCGCCGAACAGGTTCTCCCTGACCTCTTTGAACGCCTTTTTGGAAAAAGCGCGGCCGAGAGCGGGCGTTTTGCTCAGCTTTCTTGATATTTTCATTCCCTTTAGGAACTTGTTATAGGTTTTTTCGCCTCTGTTTTTTATGGTTTTTATCGCCTGGTCGTAAACCGTTTCCCAAAAAAGCGGCACCGCGAAAATGTGCGTCACCTTGTGACGCTTGATGGTGTTTACGATGGTCTGCGGCTGCATATCGCGCAGCTCCACGAACGCCCGCGAGAAAAACGCGAACCAGATATACATCGCGAACAGCCCGAACACATGATAAAACGGCAAAAAGCAGAGCTGCTTTATGTATCCGTCGTAGTGGCGCTTCGCTACGGCACACTCCTTTATTATCTGGCAGGTGTCATGCATCTGATAGCGGAACTCCTCCGCCGAGTACGCGCAGATTTTAATATGGTCCGAGGTGCCCGACGACATGACCATAAGCTCTTCGCCGAATACGTCCGGAGTATACGCCTTATCCGCTTTTTTTATCGACTCAGCCAAAACGGTCCTGACGGAATACTCTCTTCCGTCGGAAATGACAGCCGCCGCTCCGCAGTCCTTTAATGCCTGTTCGAGAGAGCTGCCGCTCAGCCTTAAATTCATCAGCAGGGGTCTGTATCCCGAAATCAAAATCGCCCAGAACATCTCTATCCAAAGCAGGCTGTTGTTCATACTCAGCCCGACGACCGAGCCGAAGGGCAAATCAAGCGTGCTTTTGAGCGTATTTGCTAAACGGAGAATATCCTCCCGCGCCTCGCCGTAGGTGGTTTGTCTTATGCGGTAGCCCTCGCTCTTTTCGTACATCAGGTTTTCCCGTTCGCTGAACATCATCTCAAAAAGCAGGTCAAAGCCCGCTTTCGATTCGTCGAGCCTTTTCAGCTTTGACTCGACAAACGAATCTATATCGTTAAATTGTCCTAATCCCAAGTCTTTTTCCATACACACGACCCGTTCCGTTTATTTCGGTATTTTACGGTTTAAGCGCCGTAAAAAACACTTTGTTAATTTATTAACCGTGAAATACATATGCACTCAAATTAGATTATACTAAAACCTGCGACAAAATTCAAGCTTTTTTGACTTTTTACTAAATTTCACATTTTGACTTTTACTCAAGGCAACACCGCACAATTCGCGGCGCACGCCTTGCTTCGCAATCCGCAAACCGTAATTATGCGGTATTGCCTTAATGGGTTATTTGAAGATAGTATAAAATTGATTGAATCGAATATTGAATAATATGTTCATTCCCTTGATATTGTATGGACGAGCCTGTGTGTTTGCCCTTTGCACCGACGTTGTTTCCGCGTCCGATTGTTAATTAAGATCATAAACATTTGATTCAGCGTTCACAGGCGCACAAGGTAACCGCCATATCCCACAGCATTACAAATCAGGAGCGGAGCGTCAACCGAAATTGTCAATTGTCCGTTCAGCCCATGCAAAGTCAATTATCCATTGAAAAACCTTCCTTCAATTCCCGCGTTAAACCGCGCCGTTGAAGGAAGGCTTATTTTATAGATATTTATCAATAGGCGCCATGGGTGCAGCGTCACGCTGCACCGTCGGCTCAGCCGACCGACCTATTTTTTGCGGCGTTTGACGCTTTCGTAGGCGATCTCGAACCAGAAGGTGCTGCCCTTGCCGGGGGCGCTTCTCACGCCGTACCGCGCGTTATGCGCATCGAGAATGCTCTTTACGATCGAAAGTCCCAAGCCCGAGCCGATAACTCCGCGCTTGTGCTCCTTGTCCACCTTGTAATATCTCTCCCAGATATACGGCAGCTTGTCGGCGGGGATACCCTCGCCGTGGTCTATAACCTCGATCCTCACGCGTTTGTCCCTGATGCTCTGCGTAATTATAACGGTCTTATCCTCGCCCGCGTGGTTCACGGCATTGTTCACAAGGTTGTAAATGACCTGAGAGATACGCAGCTCGTCGGCGTTGATATAAACGTCCTCGTTGTTTTCAAACATTATATTAAAGCCGTCCTGCTCAATAAGCTTTGAGTAGCGGTCAAAAATCGCCTTTACGCTGTCGGTCAGGTTGAACACCTTTTTCTGCGCCTGCAGCGCGCCCGACTGCAGCTTTGACAGATCGAGCAAATCGTTTACGAGCGTAGAAAGCCGCGTCGCCTCGTCAATAATAATCTGAATGTTTTCGGGCGTGTTCTCTCCGGGCAAATCGCGCATAACCTCGCCGTAGCCCGTAATCATAGTCAGCGGCGTGCGCAGGTCATGCGAAATGTTGGCTATAAGCTCCTGCTGCAGCTTTTCGGTGGCGGCAAGCTCGGTTTTGGCATAGTTGAGCGTGTCGTTCAGCTCCTCAACCTCGCGGTAGCCCCTCGCCTTGAATTCGATCGAGTAATTTTTCTTAGCTAACTCCTTTGCCGCGTTGTTTGTTTCGGCGATCGGTCTGGCTATTCTGCGGCTGGCGTAAAGCGAGAAGAACAACGAGAGCAGCACGAACACAACCGAAACCACGATCATCTGATTTTTAATAACATCAAGGGTGATATTGAGCGGCGTTATCGAAGATGTTATTATCAAAAAGGTCTGCCTGCCGTCGGTGCGGTCTATTATGTAGGTGTAAACAAGGCTTTCGTTTTCGCTGACGCTCGTGAGGTGAACCTTCGCGTCTACGCTGTCGATGCTCGCGCCCGACTTTTTGAGTATCTCGACCCTCTTGCTGACCACATCGTCAACGTCATTCGACGCGACAAAGCTGCACTTGCCGCCGTTGTCAACAGTTCTTTCGTAGTATTTGAGAACGTCGGGGTATTCCATATTGAGCTTAACGGCGGGATTCTCGTAAGAGCATTCGCGCGAGAATGACGGAGCGCCGCCGCCTACGTCATACAGATAGACAGACAGCGTGTAATTGAGCGCGACGCTGTCGATCGTCGCCCAAACGTTTTTATTATACTGAACCGCCTTTGAAATGCTCGTCGCGCCCTTTTCGACGCTCATAGACTTTGACATCGTGTAAAGCGGCTTTATGAAAAAGGATTGGAACACCCACAGCACTATCAGGATAATCGCGCCGAAAACCAAAAAATACGCCAGCAGCTTTATATGAAGCGGCAGCTTTTTAAGGTTAAACCGTTTCAAACCTGTAGCCAACTCCTCTCAGCGTTACAATACACTTGCTGTATTCGCCAAGGCTTTTGCGCAGCAGCTTGATGTGAGTGTCAAGCGTGCGCTCGTCGCCGAAAAAGTCGTAGCCCCAAACCTCGCTTATAAGGCTTTCGCGCGTGAGCGCAAGACCCTTGTTGCGCACCATATAGAAGAACAGGTCGTACTCCTTGGGAGTCATATCAACGCGCTTGTCGTCTATCGTGACCGTTCTCGCCGAGAAATCGACGACCAGACCCTTATATGTAAAAACGTCGTTTTTGTTTGAGTCGTCGCCCTTGCCCGAACGCTTTATGACCGCACCCACGCGCATCATAAGCTCCTTGGGCGAAAACGGCTTTACAACGTAGTCGTCGCTGCCCAGCTCAAAACCGTGGATCTTGTCGTATTCCTCGCCGCGAGCCGAAAGCATGATGATCGGGGTGTCGCGGAACTTGCGGATCTCGCGGCAGGCGGAAAAGCCGTCGAGCTCGGGCATCATTACGTCCATTATAATAAGGTCAAACTCTTTTTGGCGGCAAATTTGGATAGCCTGCATTCCGTCGGTGGCTTCCTCAACCTCGTAGCCCTCAAACTCCGCGTATTTGCGGATTATCTGACGAATGCGGAATTCGTCGTCAACAACCAGTATCTTACTCATTTTATCAAGCCCTTTCAAAAAAGCACAAAGTTTTTTATTATGACACTTTTATTATAACACACAATAAAAAATATTGAAATACCCAAAAAAAAGTTTTATAATAGGCGTCAGTGGATGCTTTCGGCGCCTTTGGACAGGTCGATATTTATTTTACCTTAATATATGAAACAAAGGAAGGAACTTTTATGGATATACGCGTGATAAACGCCTCCGAAATCACGGCGGCTGTAAAAAAACTATTTATGGACTGCAACTACTTTATAGGAAAAGATATACTTGATTCACTCGAACGGGCGCGCGAAAATGAATCATCGCCCGTCGCCAAGAGCGTGCTCAGCCAGATAATTGAAAACGACAGAATAGCCGCCGCTGAGGAGATACCGATTTGTCAGGACACGGGAATGGCGGTGCTCTTTGTCGAATACGGTGACAAGGTCGCGGTTGACGGCGACTTTGAAGGCGCGGTTCAGCAGGGCGTGCGCGAGGCTTACGAGGAAGGCTATCTGCGCAAGAGCGTTGTGAGCGACCCTGTATTTGACCGCGTAAACACCCGCGACAACACCCCGGCGATCATTCACACCAAAATCATAAGCGGAGATAAGATCCGCATAACGGCGGGCGGAAAGGGCTTCGGCAGTGAAAATATGTCCGCGATAAAAATGCTTACCCCCGCCTACGGAGCCGAAGGCGTGAAACAGTTTGTGCTTGACACTGTCAAAGCGGCGGGACCGAATCCCTGTCCGCCGATAGTTGTCGGAGTGGGCATAGGCGGCACCTTTGAGCGCGCGGCACAGCTTGCAAAAAAAGCGACCTTCCGCAGCATTGACACCCGCAACCCCGACGAGCGTTACGCCGCAATGGAAGATGAGCTGCTTGAAAAAATCAACGAAATGGGCTTCGGTCCCGCAGGGCTCGGCGGAAAAACGACCGCGCTCGGCGTGAATATCGAAACCTCGCCCACACACATAGCCGGAATGCCCGTGGCGGTGAATATCTGCTGCCACGCCGCGCGGCACGCCGACGTTGAGATTTAGGAGGAAGCCATGACTAAGAAAATCAATCTGCCGATTACGGACGAAGACATAAAAAATCTGAAAGCGGGCGACAGCGTTCTGCTCACGGGAAAGATCATCACGGGACGCGACGCGGCTCACAAGCGGCTTCTTGAGCTGCTTGAACAGGGAAAAAGCCTACCCGTAGACCTGCGCGGCGAGGTCATTTACTACGTGGGACCCGCACCCGCCAAGCCCGGCTACGCCGTGGGACCCGCAGGACCCACATCAAGCTACCGCATGGACAAATACACCCCCGCCCTGCTCGATTTGGGGCTAAGGGGAATGATAGGCAAGGGTGCTCGCTCACAAGAGGTCATCGACTCGATCGTAAAAAACAAGGCGGTTTATTTCGCGGCTATAGGCGGAGCGGCGGCGCTTATCGCTAAAAGCATAAAACAAGAGGAGCTTTTGTGCTATGAGGATCTCGGCACCGAGGCTGTGCGCCGCTATACGGTAAAGGACTTCCCCTGCGTCGTCGCGATAGACTGTGAGGGTAACAACGTATATAACAGGAACGATTAACAGACGTTTTCTTGCGTTATTTATATAATCGAGCGGAAGACAGTCCGTAATTTCCGCACGCTTTACAATTGACAACGCGAAGCATTAATATTATAATAAAACATAAATATATATTTAACAGGAGTTAAAAAGCTAATGCCATTTATTAACGTAAAAACAAACGTAAAATTATCAGATGAAAAAAAAGAGGCTGTCAAGAACGGTCTGTTCGACAGCATAAGCGTAATTCCCGGTAAAAGCGACCGCTATCTAATGACGGCGATTGAGGACGGGATAAGCATGGCATTCCACCGCGACAGCGAATCAGCAATGGCTATGGTAGAGGTTAAAATTTTCGGAAGCTCGACAAAGGACGCATACGGTCGTCTTACGGGCGAGATATGCCGTATTCTCGGCGACGTCGCGGGCATTGACGGGCAAAACTGCTACGTCAAGTTTGAGGAAGTCAAATACTGGGGCTACAACGGCTTTATGTTCTGATTAATACAAAGGGGATTCATATATGAGAATTGTTGTTCTTGCCGGAGGCACAAGCACCGAGCGCGATGTTTCGATTTCGTCGGGACTGCTTGTTGCGGACGCCTTAAGACAAAAGGGGCACGATGTCGTGCTGCTTGACGTTTTCACCGGCTATGAAAAGGATATTTTGGACGTTTACGCGCTGTTCAAGCAGAATTACAGCTTCGTTAAGGATATTGTGGTGGGAGACACCATTTCGGATATCGACGAAATTCGCGAGAACCGTCGCGACAAGTCCAACAGATTTATCGGAGAGAATGTTATAGACATCTGCTCCTTTGCCGACATCACATTTTTTGCGCTTCACGGCGGCGAGGGAGAAAACGGTCAGATACAGGCGACCTTTGACCTTCTCGGGCTCAAATACACGGGCACGGGCTATCTCGGCTCCGCGCTCGCGATGAACAAGGGTCTTACAAAAAGCGTACTCATTCAGAAAAAGGTTCTCACCCCGCAGGGCGAGATCTTCAAAACCGTCGAGGACGCCGAAAGCTGGAATACCTTCCCATGCGTTGTAAAGCCATGCTCGGGCGGCTCCAGCGTGGGGATCACTATCGTCAGGGACAAAGCGGACTTTAAAAATTCAGTTAAAGAGGCGTTTTCCTACGGCGAAAAGGAAATAGTCGTCGAGCAGTACGTAAACGGCAGAGAGTTTTCGGTCGGCGTTCTGAACGGCAAGGCGCTGCCTCCAATTGAGATCATTCCCAAAGAGGGCTTTTACGACTACAAAACCAAGTATCAGGCGGGAGCGGCAGACGAAAAATGCCCTGCCGACATCACCCCCGAGCAAGACGCTTCAATGCGCAAGGCAGCCGAAGCCGCTTACGAGGCGCTTCATCTTGAAAGCTACGGCAGAGTTGATTTTATCCTTGATAAGGACGACAACGCCTACTGCCTTGAAGCGAACACTCTCCCGGGCATGACCCCCACAAGCCTTCTTCCGCAGGAAGCGGCGGTCGAGGGATTGAGCTACGCCGATTTGTGCCAGCTTATCGTTGACAGCTCGCTTAAAAAATACAAAAAATAAGGTATATAATATGAAACCGTTCACTTTATCGGAAATTGCCGCGGCGTGCGGCGGAAAATATGTCGGCAGCGAGGAAATGAAATCGACTGCAATAACCTCCGTTGAGCGCGACAGCAGGCAGATAAAACCCGGCTCGCTGTTCCTCGCCATTCCGGGCGAGCGCGTTGACGGTCACGATTTTATCCAAAAATGCTACGACAGCGGCGCGGTCTGCGCTGTTTGCGAAAGAGCGCCCGAAAATGCGGAAAAGCCATATATTCTTGTGCCGTCAACACTTGAGGCGGTGAAGAAAATAGGCAGGGCTTACCGCGAGAAGTTTGACATTCCCGTGGTCGGAGTATCGGGCAGCGTCGGCAAGACCTCAACAAAGGAAATGCTGTACGCGGTGCTTTCGCAAAAATACAAGACACACAAAACACAGGGCAACCTGAACAACGAGTTAGGCGTGCCGCTCACTCTGCTGAGTATGCCCGAGGACGCCGAGGCTGCGGTCATCGAAATGGGGATCTCGGGCTTCGGCGAAATGACCCGTCTTTCTGAAATGGCTCAGCCGACGATCTGCGTGCTGACCGTTATCGGCTGCTGCCACCTTGAAAACCTCGGCGACCGCGACGGCGTTCTCAAAGCCAAAACCGAGATGTTCGCTAACGCCCGCAAAGGTGCGCAGTATGTACTCAACGGCGACGACGATAAGCTGTCGCAAATCACTGAGGTTCGCGGCACTGAGCCGATTTTCTACGGTCTTGACCCGCGCTTCCGCTATCACGCAGAAAACATCGAAAACAACGGCGAGGGCGGCGTAAGCTGCACCCTCTGCTTTGACGACACGCGCCTTGACGTGACGATACCCGCAATAGGAAGCTACATGGTTTCAAATGCGCTGGCGGCTGTGGCGGCAGGCAAGCTGCTCGGACTAAGCGACGAACAGCTCAAAAACGGCGTTGAAGCCTACAAAACCATTGGCAGCCGCGCCAATGTTATAAACACGGAAAGCCTGAGAATTATCGACGATTGCTACAACGCGAACCCCACCTCGGTAAAGGCGTCGCTCGACACACTAAAAAACTTCTCGGGCAGGACAGTTGCCATTCTCGGCGACATGAAGGAGCTGGGTGCGAATGAGCTTGCTCTCCACTTTGACACGGGAGCTTACGCGTCGGATATCGGTGTAAACCTCGTTATCGGCGCCGGTCCTCTCGCAAAGGAGCTTGTAAGGGGAGCGCACGGAATTTGGTACGAAACCGTTGAGGCTCTTATCAAGGAACTGCCTGCTCATCTCAAAAAAGGCGACACGGTGCTTGTCAAGGCGTCTCACTCTATGCGCTTTGAGAGAATAGTTGATTATTTAAAAAACCTGTCAGTCTGAACGAAAGGAATGAACTAAATGCCCGTAACTTATATGACACACCCGCTGATAAAGCACAAAATCACCCTGATCCGCAAACCTGAAACGGGCTCAAGCGAATTCCGCAAGCTTGTTGATGAAATCGCGATTATGATGGGGTACGAGGCGCTTGCCGACCTTCCGACCAAGAACGTTGAGATAATGACTCCGATGGAAAAAACCGTTCAGCCGGTTATCAGCGGCAAAAAGCCTGCAGTCGTTCCTATCCTCCGCGCAGGACTCGGAATGCTCAACGGTATTTTAGCCTTGGTTCCCACAGCTAAGGTCGGTCACATCGGACTTTGCCGTGACCCCGAGACTCACCTTCCTCAGGAATACTACTGCAAACTGCCCAACGCTATCGGCGAACGCCAAATCGTAGTGATCGACCCAATGCTCGCCACAGGCGGCTCGGCAGTTGCGGCGGTAAATCTGGTAAAAGCGCACGGCGGAAAGAAAATTAAATTTTTGTCGATAGTAGCCGCACCCGAGGGCGTGAGCGCACTGATGGCGGCACACCCCGACATTCAGCTTTATGTCGGCTGCCTCGACCACTGCCTTAACGAACACGCCTACATCTGCCCCGGCTTGGGCGACGCAGGCGACAGGATTTTCGGCACAGACTGATTCAGACAATAAGTTTTTATAAATATCCGAAAGCCTGCAAAACTCTCCTTTGAGATCAGTGCCGGCTTTTTGAATGTATCTCGCGAAATCCAATGTTATAATAGGATATCAAGAAAATCCCGCCGGACTGAAATCGGGCGGGATCTTTTATAATATTAAAGTAAACGTTTAAAAATAATACTCTTCAAACGCGTCCTCGTCGTATGGTTCTTCTCGTGCGGCGGGGACTGCGCCTGTCATTTCGGTTGACGACACTATATCGGGATCGAGCGTAACGCTGCCCGCGTCCGGGTCAAATATGCCGTTATAACGTTTCGATTTGCCGTTTGTAAAAACAGGTTTGCGTTTCTTCATAACAAAAACTCCTTTCGAGATTAGCTTGTCCGAAAGGAGCCTTTTTATGCAGTGTGAAACGCGCGCACGATAAGACAGTAACAAAATAAAAAGCGCCGAATAACCGACGCTTTAAGTACCTTCAAAACTGAATAAAGAGCAGGGAGAAGAGTATCAATACTGCTGACCAAAGAAGTGAAGGACTTAAATGCATCTTGCCTTCTTAGTATGGTCAAGCCCTCGACCTATTAGTACTGCCAAGCTGAACATGTCAC
>CACYTI010000022.1 GCA_902777275.1 uncultured Ruminococcus sp.
TTCGAGAAAAAGAAACCCAACGAAAAATTGACCGCCTGATTTTTCCACAATTTAACATAAAAAAACAGAGAGTAGCGATACCCTCTGCTTTGCATTGCTTGGTTTTTCGAAAAATAGAATCTTTTCTGTCGTAATTATGAGGCTGGCTCTTTTTCACTTTTGAGCCAGCCTCCGCGACAGCAAGAAGAAAAGAAGTAAAATCGTTCAAAACAACACCCCCTTTCTTTGCCTGTCTGGGGGTGGCAACGTTGATATTATACCATGTTTTTTAAGATATGTCTATTTTGTTTAAATAAGTCATAATAAAGAATTATTTCATTTGATTTGCGAATCGTTGTCGGTTCTTCCCAAAATATAGTCGGTGCTTACCTTGTACAAATCGGCTAAGTTTATCAAATGTTCAACGGGAATGGTCTGAAAGCCTCTCTCATAGCGCGAGTATACCGTTTGAGCTATGCCGAGATAAGCCACAAATGTAAAAACCGACTCAAAACCCTTTCGAGCTTTGAGCCGGTCACATTTTAAAAGTTTACACAGATTTAAATCGACATTTACACTAACTCATCTGCTGAGATCTTCTTATAATTGTAGCGGTTAAACACAAGAGTGTTACCGTCAAGCTTATAGGTGAATTCATCCTCAATTGGTTCTGTCATGGCGGAAACGGCTTTTATTTTGCCGTCGGCGGCGCTGTAGGTGTAGAACGTGAAATTAATGTTCTTCTGAGCCGAGTACATGATACCGTCTTTTCCAAAGTAAAGGTACGCGCCCGTGTCGTCGAGCCATGCTCCCAAAATAGCCTCGTCAATCTGCGGGTCTTCGGGAGCTTCGGGGATGCTTGAAAAGCTTTCGATTTTTTCCATAGTCGTGGTTGTGTTGTCGGAAACGTTTTTCAATTCAACGATCTGATTATTTTGGAAAAAGCTGTAGGTGTAGTCGCCGTCAAGACCGAACACAAGCTTAGTCGTGAACACGTTTTCGCCGTTCTTGACCGAAAGATCGTAATTTCCGATATAGCCCATGGTGCCCACCATTAGATAGGCTTTTTTCGCGCCGTCAAAGCAAAAAACAAAGCTCTTTAAATCCGAACCCGTGCCCTCGGTTATTTTCCAGTATCCCGTGAACGCGTCTCCCGGTGAGGTAAGCTGATGCAGCTTGGAAAGATCCGCTTCTGTCTTGATTTCGGCAGATGAAGCGGCCGAACCTGATACCGAAGAAGCGGCGGACGCCTGACCGGATGAAGCGGAGGATGCCTGCGATGCTCCCGAAGACGTATCGGTGCCGGATGAGCTTTTTTCTCCGCAGGCGGCAAGGGATAAAACAGCGATAAGCGCGAGAGCCGTGCAAATTAATTTTGTGATGATTCTTTTCATAAATAACCTCTCAGTAAAAAATATTTAATTATACTAATTTTAGTATTTTACTTAAGAAAAGTCAACAATATTTTTTATCATTCCCGTTCATTTATACTCAATGTTGAAAAAACGCAAAAAAAACCGAATAAATGCAAAAAAGTTGTTGATATAACAAAACTGATTTGCTATAATAAATAGAAATACCGAAAAGGTTAGAATGGAGGAGAAATATGCTGAATACCGATTACAATGCAAAGTTTGGCAAAGAGGGACTCACATTCGACGACGTCCTTCTTATTCCCGGAGAGTCTGACGTGGAGCCTAAAAACGTTGATGTCACCACAAACCTGACGAAGACGATCAAGCTTAACACTCCGCTTATGACCGCGGCGATGGACACCGTGACCGAAACCGCAATGGCAATTGCTATAGCGCGTGAGGGCGGCGTGGGCATCATCCACAAGAATATGCCCATTGAAAAGCAGGCTGATATGGTTGACAGAGTAAAAAGAAGTGAGAACGGCGTTATTGTCAATCCGTTTTTCCTGTCTCCCGAAAATACCGTTCGCGACGCGGACGCGCTCATGGGCAAATACAAAATTTCGGGCGTGCCGATTTGTCAGAACGGAAAGCTTGTTGGTATCATCACCAACCGCGATCTGCGCTTTATGACTGCCGAGGATTTTTGCCAGCCTATTTCAAGGGTTATGACGCACGAGCAGCTCGTTACGGCTCCCGTGGGCACGACAATGGAGCAGGCTCAGGATATTCTCCGACATCATAAAATTGAAAAGCTCCCGATAGTTGGAGCCGACGGCTCTTTAAAGGGACTTATCACAATTAAAGATATAGAAAAAAGCGTGCAGTATCCCAATTCCGCGCGCGACGACAAGGGCAGACTTCTCTGCGGCGCGGCTATCGGCGCTACTGTAGACGTGCTTGACAGAGTTGCGGCTCTGATCGAGTCGGGAGTAGATGTTGTTGTGCTCGACTCCGCTCACGGTCACAATTCAAACGTTGTGAACTCTGTGGCGAGGGTTAAAAAAGCGTATCCGGATCTTCCGCTGGTCGCGGGAAATATCGCAACCGCAGAAGCGGCAAAGTCGCTTATCGACGCGGGCGCGGACGCGGTAAAGGTCGGTATCGGTCCCGGCTCTATCTGCACCACAAGAATCGTTGCGGGTATCGGCGTTCCACAGATCACCGCTATTTATGACGCGGCGTGCGAGGCTTCAAAATCGGGCGTTCCGGTCATTGCCGACGGCGGCATCAAATACAGCGGCGACATAGTAAAGGCTTTCGCGGCGGGCGGCAGCGTTGTAATGGTCGGTTCGCTTGTTGCGGGCTGCGAGGAAAGCCCCGGCGAAAAGGAAATTTATCAGGGCAGACAGTTCAAGGTTTACCGCGGCATGGGAAGTCTCGGAGCTATGGGCAAGGGCAGCGCCGACCGCTACTTCCAGGCGAGCAACCGCAAGTTTGTACCCGAGGGCGTCGAGGGACGCGTGCCTTACAAAGGACTTCTCTCCGACACCGTTTATCAGCTTATGGGCGGTCTAAAAGCCGGTATGGGCTACACGGGCTGCAAAAATATTGCCGAGCTCCACGAAAAGGCACACTTTGTAAGAATATCGGGCGCAGGTCTCAGAGAAAGCCATCCGCACGATATCCAAATCACAAAGGAAGCCCCGAACTATTCATACAACGGATAATTTCAGGGCGCCTGTTAATACAAATCATAAATAATTAACCTTCCTTCAACGGCGCGGTCAAACGCGTGCAGAGAAGGAAGGTTTTTTTGCTGTTCGGTATTTTAGATGCTGTGTGCAATATAACCAAATACCGGCGTTAAAATTTGGATTGCGCTTATTGTTTATGTGTGTTATGATTAAAGTGCAAAATATTCATATTATTTTATCAAATAAAACGAGGAGGTACATTATGAAGAAAATCACACGTATAATTTCCGTTCTGCTTGCTGTGGTATTGGTTGCGGGAATAGTGACCGTTGCGCCGTTTTCGGTAAGCGCTGCGGAGTCGGGCAGCTTCGGAAGCTTTTCTTGGACTCTTGACAACGGCACTCTCACCATCAGCGGCACGGGCTCAATGGATTCGGCGGCTCCTTACGGTATATGGGATGCTCCGTGGGGAACCGGGGTAAAAAAGGTCGTGATCAACAGCGGCGCAACCGACATCGCCCATCAGGCGTTTATGGACTGCGCTGAGCTTACGTCCGTGACGATCCCGTCGACCGTTACCAAGGTCTGCGACCTCGCTTTTTACGGCTGTGAATCGCTCAACAATGTAAACATAAGCAAAGTGACCAAAATCGGCAATCAGGCGTTTCAGGGCTGCCTGAGCCTTTCTAACATCACGTTCTCAAACAACCTCTGTGATGTTAAAATGTACGCCCTTGACAGCACCGCGTGGCTCTCGAATCAGAGCGGCTTGGTGTATGCCGGCGGCGCGTTCTACACCTGCAAGGGCGAATGCCCCGCAGACCTCGTTCTCCGCGACGGCACAAAGGGCATTGCCGCTCGCGCGCTTTATAACGATTCTAATATTGAAAGTCTCACGGTTCCCGAGGGCGTTACGGTAGTGGGGGCTAACGCGCTTTACTACAGCTCTGTCGAATCCGTCACGCTCCCCTCGACCTTAAAGACAATTTATGAAGAAGCGTTTAAGGCAAACAATCTGTATGAGGTTCACATCAGCGACCTTGCCGCTTGGTGCTCGATAAGCTATGTCACAAACGCCGGCAGCAGCAACGCCGGCTCGCCGTTTTATTCAAGAGCGTATCTTCATTTGAACGGCAGGACTTTGTATGACATGACCATTCCCGACGGCGTTACAAGGATCAACCCCTATTCCTTTAAAAAATGCAGCGTTGAATCCGTCATTATTCCCGATTCCGTAACCTCTGTCGGAAAACAGGCGTTTTATGATTGCGGTATACTCAGGGGAGTTCGCATTCCCGCGAGTGTGACGTCTATCGCTTCTGACGCTTTCGCCGATTGCAGGTCGGATTTGGTAATCTACGGCTACCCGGACTCCGCCGCGCAGAGGTACGCCGCCAGCAACAGCTACAAGTTTGTTGACGTTACTCAAAAGCAGCTTTACACCGACGAGCAAACGGGCGTTTCGGCTTTAACAGTTATTCCCGACGGCTGGCATCTTTATGTTGACGACGTCGGTCCGGGCTTTGATATGATCACAGTTCCAGACGGCGAGAGAATAGCGCACAATTATATCGTTTCTGTCGATGATGAAAACAACTACTGCAAAACTCATCTGGTCGGCACGGAAATAAGGATACCGTTTAACGATCCCGCGACAAAAATATACACCTATGATTTTTATAACGAAGAGGCTGTTCCCGTTCCGTTCACTGTCAGAGACGGAATGATGGTAGTTGACAACGTGATGTTCTACGGCGACAACCAATTTTTCATTTTGGCTCTGCCGATTATAGATGAGGAGCTTGAGCCTGTGGGAGAAATAACCGCTTCGGGCAAAACGGGCAAGCTTAACTGGAAAATGTACGCCAACGGTCTGCTTGTGATAAGCGGCAAGGGAGATATGCTGCCTGATTACGATTATCCCAACAACGCTCCGTGGGAAAATTTTGACGTTATTCAGGTCAATATTGAAAACGGCGTGACGTCGATAGGAAATCACGCTTTTTCGTATCATGGCGGTCTTTCAAGGGTGAATATCGCCGATACGGTGACAATCATAGGTGATAGCGCTTTCAGCAACGACCTTGCACTCAGATATGTGAATCACGGAGATAATATCGCATATGTCGGCGAAGACGCTTTCAGCCGCGTTCCGTGGTACAGCAGCCTGAGCGGCGAGGGAGATATAATATACATCGGCAAATGCGCTTATGATTATGTAGGTGACGGCTCTTCGCCCGCCGTTATAAAGGACGGAACAATGTCCATCGGTCCGTCCGCGTTCGCGGACAGCAGCGTTGAAACCGTTGTTCTCCCCGATACGATTACTGTAATAGGCGACGGAGCGTTCAGTTGGAGCAACCTGTCATCCATCAATATTCCCGCGTCGGTAAAAACTATCGGCGATTACGCATTTTCAATATGTAAAAGCCTTGCAACCGTTACCATTCCCGCGGGCGTTACGGAGATAGGAAAGTGCGCGTTCCGTTGCTGCAAAAGCCTGACCGCGATCAGGGTAAATTCCGCCAACAAAAACTATTCGGCTGTAAGCGGTGTTCTCTTTAACAAGGACAAAACCGTACTGCTTCAATATCCGTGCGGAAAAACATATAAAAACTATACAATGCCCGCGACCGTCACCGAAATCGCCGACGACGCCTTCGCGGATTGTGAAAACATTGAAAACGTGAACGCAAACGAAGGTCTTGTGACGATCGGAAATTACGCGTTTGACGAATGTTATAATCTGAAAAGCTTCAATATGCCGTCAACAGTGACGACCATCAAAGAGGAAGCGTTCTCCGAATGTGAATCGCTCGACAACATCACTTTGCCAGACGGCTTGACAACGCTCGAATACGGCGCGTTCAGCTCGTGTGGCAGCCTCAGCTTGATAAAGATTCCCGAAAGCATCACGGAGCTTGAGGGCGCGGTGTTCTACTACTGCTCACTCACCACAGTAAAGCTTCCGTCTAAGTTGACAAAAATAGGTCCGCAGGCTTTTCAGGGCTGCGATCTCACAAGCATTTCCATTCCCTCCACCGTAATTGAAATCGGAAAAGAGGCGTTCAGGGACTGCACTTCTCTGAGAAGTATTTATACCGACTGCTGCCCGAAGAAAATCGGCTACGACGCGTTTGATAATACTCCGTGGCTCACAAATTCAAATACGGGAATTATAAACCTCGGTCGCTGCGCCTACACCTGCTACAAAAGCTATCCGTCCTCCTGTGAGGTGACTCTCCGTGCCGACATCAAAAGGGTAAATGACAAGGCGTTTTGGGCGGAACCGGTAACAAAGATTAATCTTTCCGACTGCCTTGAGAACATCGGAAGACTCGCGTTTTTCGGCACGAAACTGAATGAAGTTACGATACCGCTTTCGGTGAACCATATCGGCGAATACGCTTTCGGCTTCAGAGGCAACTCGAGCAATCCCACAAAAATCGACGGCTTTACGATTTACGGCTACACGGGCTCCGTAGCTGAGATCTACGCTGAAAAGTACGGCTTCACATTCGTGAGCATCGGCACCGCTCCGTTTATCAAGCACATGGGCGACGCAAATATGGACGGCGTTTCCAATGTTAAGGACGTCACAGCCATTCAGCGTTACGTTTCCGAGTTTGAACCGCTCACCGATGAGCAGCTTGCCCTTGCCGATGTTGACGGCGACGGAGCAGTGACGATCGAAGACGCGACGCTGCTGCAAATGTACCTTGCGGAATATGACGTGACCTTCGAGTAAAATTTCAAAAGATATAAAAGTATAAAATAATAAAAGAATAAACCTTCCTTTTGCGTATAACGTTAAAGGAAGGTTTGTTTATAGAGAGGAGTGTGTTGTTTTAATTGACAGTGGACAATGAACGCGTGAACAAAACCCATGAACAAATCAGCGGTAAGTAGCGCGGACCGGGTCAAGCGTCACGCTTGCGCGGACTGCCCGTCGGCTCAGCCGACCGATGCCTAATTTTTTGGGGAGAGGTTTTTCTTGTATTGGGCCGGCGTGCAGCCATAGACTTTTTTGCATTGGGTAATGAACGACTTTACGTTTGCGAAGCCGTTTTCAAATGCTGCCTTTGAAACGGTTGAGTTTTTGGAGAGCATATCGTTGATGGCGTTTTCAAGCCTGAGATTCGCTAAATATTCCGAAAAGCTCATCTGCGTTACGCTTTTAAAGTATTTGGAAAAATAAGACGGAGAAAGATTTACCACGCTTGAAATTTCGTCGAGAGGGATTTCGCGCCTGTAATTTTCGTTTATGTAGGCAATTGCTGTTTTTGCGTAAGAAAAGTCACGCCGGGGAGCAGACGGCGAGCCTGTAACTCTTTTGAAAAATACGCATTTTGTAAGCAGCAGATAATACAAACGGTTGATAAGTGAAATCAGGATAAGCGAGGAATAATCGGCGTCGTTGTCAACGTCGGCTATCTGCTTGAGAACCTCTATTATATCCGGTCTTACCTCCGGGTTTTCGTCAACGTCAAAAATCAGACTGTCTATTGACTTGCAGAACAATCTGATGTATTCAAATGAAAAATTAACGCAGAGCAAGCTGCAACCTTTTCCCTCTACAGGCCGCACAAGATGAACGTCCTCGCTGTTAAAAATGATAAAATCGCCCTGGTTAATAACGCTCGTTTCACCGTTGCAGATACATTCCGATTCTCCTTGTATTACATAAACTATCTCGGGCTCCCGGTGCCATTGCAGCTCGGTCTTGCGGGTCTCGGGGGACATATCTTCACGCATGATGGTCGCGGGAATGTTTTTGTTGTAATTCACCACGTCATATATGTATTCCATTTATAAAATAACTCCTTGCGCTTGAAAAAAACAAAAATATGTTGTAATATATAATATATATTATATATATTATATCCATTTATTGCTATGTGTTTTTGTTTGTTTTATATGGACAAATGTTGATTGAGGATTATATGGAACCATTTGCAAAAAATCTTGTTGATTTTCGATGTTATTCAAGCGGAAATAATGAGATGAATTCTGGAATATCTGCGAAAAACACCCACAGTGGAACATACAAACTGATATATATTTACGACGGCTTATGCAGGATAAATATAGACGGAAAGAGATACAGCGCGGCAAAGAGCTATTCTGTTTTGGTGTATCCGTGCTGTTATTTTGAAATTGAAAAACAGGAAAGCGTAAAATATGCGTGGATCGAGTTTTCCGGTTTTGAAGGTACGGCTATTTTGGGCAGGACGGCGTTCAGTAAAAAGAATCCCGTGCTGGGGCCGATTGAAATAGATGGATTTGAGGAGCTTTTTGAAATGCCCGTTAATTCAGGTGAGACTTATGCAAACTTTCGTATGGGCGGCTGTATAATGCTGTTGCTTTCTTACTATATGGAAAAGTTTCCCGGAAAAAACTTTGGGGCAGAGGGTTATGTATATAAAGCGTGCCATATCATCAATCAAAATTACAGTCAGCCGGGTTTTTGCGTCAAGGATGTTGTTGAGTCGCTGAAAATCGACAGAAGCTATCTTTACCGCATTTTTAAAAATCAAACCGGTATTTCGGTTATGGATTATATAACGCACTGCCGCATAGCAAAAGCGGAAATTTTGCTTGCCAACAGCGATCTTTCGGTTAAGGACGTTGCGTATTCGGTCGGCTTTTCCGACCAGATGTATTTTTCGCGCGTGTTCAAAAAGCTGAACGGCAGAAGCCCGACCGGGTTCAGGGAAAAGATATTTAAAAGCCGCTGACAAAGCCTTATAATTAAGACCTTGCAGCGACTTGTTAAAAGTTATTCTATTCAGCGTTCTGTTCAGCTCGTGTGACATTCGGAAAGCACCGTAAACAGTGCCGCGTCCGAAGCTAACTTGCGGATATATGCTCGTGAGTTGAGGTTGTTAATTCCGCCGAGCATGAGCTTGATTGCATATGTTTTTTCTTTGGAGCACACCCCCAAATACACCAAGCCGACGGGCTTTTCGGCGGTTCCTCCCGTTGGTCCCGCAATTCCCGTTGTGCTGACGGCTATGTCTGCCCCGGAAAGCTTTTTTACACCCTCTGCCATTTGCATGGCGGTTTCAGCCGACACCGCACCTAGCACGGTCAAAGTTTCCTCGCTGACGCCCAAAAGCTTTGTTTTTATTGAATTGGCGTATGAGCAGACTCCGCAGTCAAACACCTCGCTTGAGCCGCTTACGCGGGTTATTCTTTCACTTATCAGTCCGCCCGTACAGCTTTCGGCGGTGGCAACGCGCCTGCCCGTTTCACGGAGCTTTGCTACGACATTTTCCTGAAGCGTATCCTGATTGATGTGGTTTTTTCTTAAAAGCTGAATAATATCAATATCTGTCAATGTTACCATAATGTTACCTTCCTTTCCTCGTTCTAAACTCTATTGTAACACTATTTTGACGTAATTTCAATTCTTTTATTAAGGCAATACCACATAATTACGTTGTGCGGATTGTGAAGTAAGATTTTTTGACAGTCTGGCGGAACAAGATCCAAGCAAGGCGTTCGCCGCGAATTGTGCGGTGTTGCCTTATTATCTTTACATATATATTTGTGTTTATTTTTGGTATTCGCGATTGGAGGATCATTATGGCTTGGTTTTTCAGCGAGTCGGAGATAGAATCCGGCTCATATTTTCTGAGCGGAGAGAATGCCGCGCACGCAAAGGTTCTGCGCCTGCGCGACGGAGAGGAAGTGACGGTGGTGACGCCGCTCGGCATTCAGTGCGAATGTGAGTACGCGGGAGATAATATGCTGTGTGTAAAGAGCCGCAAGCCCTGCCAAAACGAGCCCGATGTTTTTGTCACGCTTTATCAGGCGCTTCCCAAGGGTGATAAAATGGAATATATAGTGCAGAAATGTGTCGAGCTGGGCGTGAGTAAAATCGTGCCCGTTATTTCGGCGCGGTGTGTTTCGCGTCCCGATAAAAAATCCCTTGAAAAAAAGCGCGTCCGTTGGCAGAAAATCGCGCTTAACGCCGCAATGCAGAGCCGCAGGGGGATAATTCCCGAGGTGTGCGGCTGTGTTTCCTTCGGTGAAGCTGCTGAGCTTTCAAGGGCAAATGACGCGACTGTGTTCTTTTATGAGGAGGGCGGCGCACCGGTCAGGGAGATCCTGAAAAGCAAGCCCGGGACGATCGGGATATTTATCGGCAGCGAGGGCGGCTTTGAGCCTGCGGAGGCAGAGCTTGCGATAAAAAGCGGAGCTGCAGCCGCGACTTTGGGAAAGAGGATACTGAGAGCCGAAACCGCTCCGCTTGCGGCGCTGTCGGTTATAATGTATCAGACAGGCAATTTTGATTGATAAAATAATAATCTGAAAGGAAGAAATAAAATGATCGGAATTATATGTGCAATGCAGGTTGAGGCAGACGGTATTATATCGCTCCTTGAAAACATCGAAGAAATCGAAAGATACGGCATGATATACACGCGCGGTAAGCTCAATGGCAAGGAAGTCGTTGTGGCGGTTTGCGGCGTGGGAAAGGTGAACGCCGCTATATGCGCCGTCACTATGATAGACAATTTTCACCCCGCTTTAGTGATGAACAGCGGCGTCGCGGGAGCTGTATCCCCTGTTGTGAATATCGGAGATTTGGTTATCGGCACAAAGGCGGTCGAGCACGACATGAATATGACCGCGCTTGGCTGCAAGCAGGGCGAGGTATCCTTTACCGGCGGCAACGTGATGTATTTTGATTGCGACAGAAACGCCTCGCTTTTGCTCGAAACGATCTGCTCGGGTATTGAGGATACGAAAACCGCAAGAGGAGTGATTGCGAGCGGAGACATTTTTATCTCAGACCGCAGTCAGAGATTCAGACTCAACGAGCGCTTCGGCGCGCTTGCCTGTGAAATGGAGGGTGCGGCTATAGGTCATGTCTGCTTCTGCTGTAATACGCCGTTTGTGATTCTTCGCGCTATTTCGGACGACCTCAACGAGAACAAGGGAATGGATTTTGTCAGGTTCTGCAGCTTGGCTGCAAAGAAAACTGTCGCCGCAGTTGAAGAGTTTGTCTTAAAATATTGACAAGGGCGCTTTAATGCGGTAAAATATACGTTAACGTTTATTTGGAAAAACTCAAAAAGGGGTATGAAAATGAAGTTAACAGGTGCAGATATAATTTGCGAATGTCTTTTGGAGCAGGGTGTGAACACCGTTTTCGGCTATCCGGGCGGAGCGGCTCTCAACACCTATGACGCGCTCTACAAATACAGGGACAGAATCAATCACATTCTTACGGCTCACGAGCAGGGCGCTTCTCACGCCGCCGACGGCTACGCGCGCTCAACGGGCAAAACAGGCGTAGTTATAACGACGTCGGGACCCGGCGCAACGAATATCGTGACGGGCTTGGCTACCGCTAACATTGACAGCATACCCTTAGTTGCCATTACGGGCAACGTAACGACCGACCAACTCGGACGCGACAGCTTCCAGGAGGTCGATATTGTAAACATTGTTAAACCCATAACAAAAGGAAGCATTCTTGTCAAAAAGGTTGAAGACCTTGCAACCGCTATCCGCAGGGCTTTCAAGCTTGCAAACGACGGAAGAAAAGGTCCCGTGCTTGTTGATGTGCCGAAGGATGTCACCGCCGCTGTTACGGAGTTTGAACCCGCCGTTCCGGAGGCTGCCACTCCTGATGAAATAGCGAATCCCGACAGCATTGCGCGCGTTCAGAATATGATCCGCAGGTCCAGACGTCCGATGATCTACGCGGGTGGAGGAATCATCAGCGCAGGTGCGTGTGAGGAATTTAAGCAGTTTGCCGAGCTGATCGACGCTCCCGTCTGCTGCTCTCTTATGGGTCTCGGCTGTTTGCCCGCGAGCCATCCGTTGTGCATCGGAAATATCGGTATGCACGGCGGCTACGAAACGGGTATGATAACTGCGGCTTGCGACCTTATAATTGCCGTCGGTGCGCGTTTCTCCGACCGAGTGGCGGGAGACCGTGAAAGGTTCGGCGAGCAGGCGAAGATCGTTCAGCTTGAAATTGATAAAACCGAGATCAACAAGAATGTTAAGGTTGACGAGTACATTTTAGGCGACGCAAAGCTTATTTTACAGGCGCTTCTTAGCGGATTGGAGAAGCAGGAGCACAATGTTTGGCTCGGCAAAATTGATGTGTGGAAGCATTTTCTTGACAATGCTACAAAGCCTGTGTCGGATTATATTCTTCCGCAGGAGGTCATAGAGGCTGTAAACGAGCTTAAAGCAGACGATGATATTATAGCGACCGATGTTGGTCAGCACCAGATGTGGGTAGCTCAGTGCGCCAAAATCGAAGCTGAAAAGACCTTGCTCACTTCAGGCGGCATGGGCACAATGGGCTTCGGCATGGGCGCTTCCATCGGCGCTCAGGTGTCGCACCCCGACAAGCGCGTATTCCTGTTTACGGGTGACGGCAGCTTCCATATGAACCTCAACGAGCTTGTAACGATGAAGTCATATAACTTGCCTGTCATCGTGCTCGTTATGAACAACGAAGTGTTAGGCATGGTGCGCCAGTGGCAAAAGCTGTTTTACGGCAGCCGCTTCTCACAGACCGACCCTCACAGGGCGACCGATTTTGTAAAGCTTGCCAACGCTTTCGGAGTTGAGGGAATGAGGATAACCAAGAGCGAGGAGGTAAAGCCCGCCATTGAAAAGGCTCTTGCGATGAACACCACCGTCGTGATAGACTGTCAAATCAGCCCGGACGCAAATGTTCTTCCGATGATTCCTCCGGGAAAAACCGTAAACGAAATCGTTACCGAGATGTAACGCTCCCATATATACACAGCCGTCAGGCAAGTTTTATTTCCGGGTTATACATTTTCAATTGTTCTGAAAAAGGATTAGGCTTTAATTTGATAGAACCGTGTATTAGGCGGTTTTGTCGTTTACCACCTTTTAAGGCACACAAGTCTCCTTAAATTTACATTCAATATTAACAAAGCTCCCGACTTCAAATGAAGCACGGGAGCTTTTGTATATAACTGATTATTTGATTATTTTCTTACCACCCATGTACGGTCTGAGTGCGGCGGGGATATTTACGCTGCCGTCGGCGTTGAGATTGTTTTCGAGGAACGCTATGAGCATTCTCGGGGGTGCTACGACGGTGTTGTTGAGCGTGTGGGCGAAGTACTTATTGTTTTTGCCCGCGCTTACTCTGATTTTCAGACGGCGCGCCTGGGCGTCTCCGAGGTTGGAGCAGGAGCCGACTTCAAAGTATTTCTTCTGACGGGGTGACCACGCTTCCACGTCGAGGGAGCGGACCTTTAAGTCAGCCAAATCTCCCGAGCAGCATTCGAGTGTGCGAACGGGGATATCGAGCGAGCGGAACAGGTCTACGGTGTTCTGCCAAAGCTTATCGAACCACATCTTGCTGTCCTCGGGCTTGCAGACTACGATCATCTCCTGCTTTTCAAACTGGTGGATCCGGTACACGCCGCGCTCCTCAATTCCATGAGCGCCCTTTTCCTTGCGGAAGCACGGAGAATAGCTCGTGAGTGTGTAGGGCAGGTTTTCTTCCTTGTTTATCGTGTCGATGAATTTTCCTATCATTGAGTGCTCGCTGGTGCCGATGAGATAGAGGTCTTCGCCCTCAATTTTGTACATCATCGAATCCATCTCGGCAAAGCTCATTACACCCGTCACGACGTTGCTGCGGATCATAAACGGGGGCACGCAATAAGTGAAGCCTCTGTCTATCATAAAGTCGCGGGCGTAGGATATGACCGCGCTGTGAAGTCTGGCTATGTCGCCCATGAGATAATAGAAGCCGTTGCCCGCGACCTTTGCCGCGGATTCAAGGTCGATGCCGTTCAGCTTTTCCATGATTTGGGTGTGATAGGGAACCTCAAAATCGGGAACGACGGGCTCACCGAAGCGTTCTATCTCGACATTCTCGGAATCGTCCTTTCCAATCGGGACCTCAGGATCGATCATCTGAGGAATGGTCATCATAATTTCGGTGACCTTCGCGCTGAGCTCTGTTTCTTGTTTTTCAAGCTCTTTGAGCTTTTCCGCCTGACGGTTGACTTCATCCTTGAGAGCCATTCCCTCTTCGCGCTTGCCCTGCGCCATCAGCTTTCCGATTTCCTTTGAGATTTTGTTGCGGTTGGCGCGTAGGTCGTCAGCCTGCTGCTTTGCGGCTCGCCTCTGAGCGTCAAGCCCTATTACTTCGTCAACAAGCGCAAGCTTGCTGTCCTGAAATTTCTTTTTGATGTTTTCCTTTACCGCGTCGGGGTTTTCTCTTAAAAATTTAATGTCGATCATTGTTTTTCTCCTAACTCAATTTATTGGATAACTCGGTGAGTTCTTCATCCGAGTAAAATTCTATTTGAAGCACGCCGCCCTGTCTGCCCTTTGATTTGCTTACGCTGATTTTTCTTCCGAGCGCGGAGGTGAGTGTCAGCTCGACTTCCTTGTAGAAGTTCGGGATTTTTTCTTTTTCGACGGGCTTGTCGTTCTTTTTTGTTGTGAGCTTTTTGCAAAGCTTTTCGGTTTGGCGGACGGATAAATCGTTATTGATTATCTGCTCGCAAACCTGACACATTACCTCTTCCGAAGGAAGCGTCAAAAGTGCGCGGGCATGACCCGCCGAGATTTTATCCTCTCTTAAATATTCGCTGACGCTTTCGGGCAGCTTCAACAGTCTTAGAGCGTTTGCAACGGCAGGGCGCGATTTTCCGACCGACTTGGCGACTTCTTCCTGAGTGAAGCCGTGCTCGTTCATCAGCACCTCGTATCCGAGCGCTTCTTCAAGCGGCGTCAAGTCCTCGCGTTGTAAATTTTCAATAAGCGCAAGCTCCATTGTCTCTGCTTCGCTCAGCTCGCGGATGATCACGGGTACCTCGGTAAGCCCTGCCATTCTTGCGGCTCGGTAACGCCTTTCGCCCGCGACTATTTCGTAGCCGCCGAGAGTGAGCGGACGCACTAAGAGCGGTTGGAGCAAGCCGTGATTTGAAATGCTGTCGGCAAGCTCGCTCAGCGATTCCTCGTCAAAGTCCTTTCGCGGCTGTGAACGGTTCGGCTCTATCTCGGATATTTTCAGACTGACGGCGCCGTTGTTTTCTTCGTTATCGTTTTCGATGAATATGGCGTTGAGACCCTTGCCCAGTCCGCCGAGTTTTTTTGCCATCAGCGTCTCTCCTTTGCTATGATTTCCTTCGCAAGCTCCATGTAGGCTATGCTTCCCTTGCAGTTTTTGTCGTAGTAAATAACCGGCATTCCAAAGCTCGGAGCTTCTGAGAGCCTTACGCCGCGGTTTATCACGGTTCCGAACACCTTGCCCGGGAAGAACTTCTTGACCTCCTCCACGACCTGCTGGGTCAGGTTTAGTCTGCCGTCGTACATCGTGAGCAGCACGCCTTCAAGTTCGATCGAGTCGTTGTATTGCCGCTTGATCCTCCGCACTGTGCTCATAAGCTGCGACAGACCTTCAAGCGCGTAATATTCGCACTGTATCGGAACGATGAAGCTGTCGGCTACCGTGAGCGCGTTCGCCGTTATAAGACCGAGAGAGGGCGGGCAGTCAATCAGAATGTAATCGTAATACTGCTTGATGGGAAGCACGGATTTTTTGAGCAGCGATTCTCTTCTCGGCTTATCGGCGATTTCAAGCTCTGCGGCTGCTAAGTTTATGTTTGACGGCAGAACATGAAGATTTTGGTAGGGCGTGGTCAGCACACATTCTTCTGCCTTGGCGCCGTCAACGAGAATGTTGTAGGTTGACATTTTCACCTTGCTTTTGTCAATTGCAACTCCGCTTGTCGCATTGCCCTGCGGGTCGGCGTCTATAAGCAGCACCTTTTTTCCGAGCGCTCCGAGAGCGGCTGACAAATTGACGGCGGTTGTCGTTTTCCCGACGCCGCCCTTTTGATTTGAAACAGCTATAATTTTTGCCAAAAAATCACCTTATTAAAAGTTATTGTGTTCTCTGACTGCTATTATAGCATAGTTGAAGCCTGTTTTAAAGCGGATTGGAGAAATTTTTTAAAATTATTGATTTGTTTCACGTGAAACATTTATTTTGTTTGTCGTTGAACTGTTTCACGTGAAACATTGCAAAAAGGCACGCACCGAAGCACGCGCCTTTTCGCAAGGGGTTAGATAAGGAAATGGGTATGAGTGGAATGGATGCAAAGCATCCCGTGGAAAGTAGGTTAATTACACTATGCCGATTTGTCGGCGGGCGGCCGCTGCGTTTTGGAAATCCTTATTGTGTATTCGATAAAATTGTCGTGGTCGGATTTGCTCGTTTCCGCTTTGATTCCCGCAAGCCGCATCGTGTCGATCGCCTTGTTTATAGTGTTTACAAAAATTCTTATGTCTTTTATCACCGCTTTACTTTTGCCCCGACTTTGTTTTTTCGGAGTTGATTTGCAGAGCGCGCTAACAAGCGACTCTGTTTGAGAGACGTTCAGGCTCTCGCATATCACGCGAGACAACGCCTCTCTGCGCAGGTGTTCGTCGCTGAGCCTTAATAACGCTCTGGCGTGACGCTCTGAGAGTCCCGATTTTTCGATCCATTCCTGTTCCTCGTCGCTCAGTCTGAGCAGCCTGAGCTTGTTCGCAATGGTGGATTGTGTTTTACCGAGCTTTTCCGCCGCCTGCTCCTGTGTAAGACCGTAGCGGCGTATCAGCCTTGAAATGCCGCGGGCTTCCTCAAACATTCCGAGGTCGGCCCGCTGCAGATTTTCAAGGAGAGCATAAATGGCAGACTCTTTGTCCGAACACCTGACTATTATACAGGGTACCTTTTTCAGTCCTGCCAAAGCCGACGCCCGGAGCCGCCTTTCTCCCGTGACGACCTCGTATTCTGTCGCGGTTATCCTCCTTACCGTAAGCGGCTGTAGGATACCGTTTTCGGTTATTGAGCGCGACAGCGACATGAGCTCGTCCTCGTCGAACTTCTTGCGCGGCTGGGCTTTGTTGGGTCGAATTTTTATGATTGGGATTTCCGAGATTATGTTTTCGTTCTTAACCAAAATATTCAACCGCATCACCCTATGTCAGCTTCAGGGCTTGTCCCTGTGCTATTATAATATCACATAGAGCGTGCGGTTGTTGTCGGAATCCGTATGCGGATTAAATTTTGTTTTGTCTGTTTGTTGGATATGATGTCGAATTTATAGCGGCTTTGATTTGATCCGTCCGTTGTTGCGGGGATATTTGTCGGGCGTCGGTCTTATTTTTTCTATCTCAACAAGCTTACGGGCTCCGCCGTCAAAGGGCAGCTCGAAGCTGTGGATTTTAATGAGCTTTCCGCCGAGAGTCTGAATTGCTTTCTTTGAGTTTTGGATCTCTTCATCGCCTCCGCCGCCTTTGAACGCAACGAACTTTCCCGATAATCTGACGAACGGCAGACAATACTCGCTCAGGATATTGAGTCGCGCCACTGCTCTTGAAACGCAGAGGTCAAAGCATTCGCGCATTTCTAAATCCTGTCCGTATTCCTCGGCTCTGCCCGCGATACATCCGGCGGTAAGATCGAGTTTGTTTAATAGCTCGTTAATAAACAGGAAACGCTTTTTCAGGCTGTCGAGCAGTGTCAGCTCAATATCGGGGCGGACGATTTTGAGAACGATTCCCGGGAAGCCCGCTCCCGTGCCGACGTCGATCACCCTCGCGCTGTCGGGTAGATCTATCTTTGTAAGCAGGGAAAGGCTGTCGGCAAAATGCTTTACTGCGACGCCCTGCGGATCGGTTATCGCGGTCAGGTTGATTTTTTCGTTCCACTCAACCAGCAGCCTGAAATATATATCAAACCTGTCAAGCTGTTCTTCGGTGAGCTTGATTTGCAGCGCTTTTGCCGCGTCGGTTAAGTAATCACGCATTTCCATCTGTTTGTCCTCTGTTCGCCGCAAGCCAAATCAGCAGAACGCTGACGTCCGCGGGAGATACACCCGAAATGCGTGACGCCTGCCCGATGTTGAGCGGCTTTATGTTGTTCAGCTTTTCCTGCGCCTCAAGCCGCAGTCCGCTGAGAGTTTTATAATCGAAGTTTGTGGGCAGCAGCTTCTTTTCAAGCTTCTTCATCTGCTCGACCTGTTTGAGCTGCTTTTGAATGTAGCCCTCGTATTTGATCTCGATTTCGACCTGTTCAAAAATGTTCGCCTCAAGCTCGGGTCTTGTGGGGTCGAACGGGCTGAGACATTCGTAGTTCAGCTGAGGTCTTTTGATCAGATCTATCAACCGAACGCCCGTGGTTATTTCGGATGTTTCACGTGAAACAAGCATTTTGTTTAAATCATCGGACGGAGAAATTGTCGTTGCTTTTAGCCGCTTTATTTCCTGTTTTTTAAGCTCCTGCTTTTTGAGAAATTTATGGTATCGTTCCTCACTTATCAAACCAAGCTCATGTCCGATAGGAGTCAGCCTCTCGTCGGCGTTGTCCTGACGGAGCACCAGACGGTATTCGCTGCGTGAGGTCATCATGCGGTAAGGCTCGTTGGCACCCTTTGTTACGAGGTCGTCGATCAGAGTGCCGATGTATGAGTTAGCGCGTGTGAGCACAAACGGCTCTCTGCCGAGAACCTTTAACGCCGCATTGACGCCCGCGACAAAGCCCTGAGCTGCCGCTTCCTCATAACCTGAGCTTCCGTTGAACTGACCGGCGCCGTACAAGCCTTCAAGAGTTTTGAATTCAAGCGTAGCACTCATGGCAGTCGGGTCAACGCAGTCGTATTCAATGGCGTAAGCGGGGCGCATAATGACGCATTTTTCAAGTCCTTTTATCGTGCGGTAAAATTTTAACTGAATCTCCTCGGGAAGCGAGCTGCTCATGCCCTGCATATACATTTCCTCGGTGTTCTCGCCGCACGGCTCGATAAACAACTGGTGCCTCGGCTTGTCGGCAAAGCGCATCACCTTGTCCTCAAAGCTCGGACAATACCTCGGACCGACGCCTTCGATTCTTCCTGCATACAGAGGAGAGCGGTGGATGTTTTCAAGAATGACCTGCTTCGTGCGGTCGTTTGTCCAGCTTATGTGGCAGTCAACCTTGTTGTCGCCGAGGCTTTCTGTTTCGTAGGAAAACGGCTGCGGCGGCACATCGCCCTTCTGAACCTCCAAATCGGTGAAGTCTATTGAGCGGCGGAGTATGCGCGCCGGCGTTCCGGTCTTGAATCTGCGCAAGGGCAGACCGAGCTTCTTTAACGAGATAGCAAGCTTTGTGGCAGGGAACATCCCGTCGGGCCCGCTTTCGTAGCTGACCTCGCCGACGTATATTTTTCCGCCGAGAAAGGTTCCGGTCGCAATTATAACAGCTCTGCAAAAATACTGCGCCAGCATTTGAGTCGTTATCAAATAGCCGCCATCCTGTTTTATAATGTCGGTAATCTCAGCCTGACGCAGCTCTAAGTTTTCCTGAAGCTCTAACTTGTGCTTCATAACCTCCGAGTAACGCCTGCGGTCGATTTGGGCGCGCAGAGAATGAACCGCAGGTCCCTTTCCTCTGTTGAGCATTCTTGACTGCAAAAAGCACTCGTCCGCAGTTTTTCCCATTTCGCCGCCGAGCGCGTCAAGCTCGCGGACAAGGTGGCCTTTGGCGGTGCCGCCTATTGAGGGGTTGCACGGACAGTTTCCGACGGCGTCCATATTAATTGTAAAAATTGCGGTGCGACAGCCGAGCCGCGCGGAGGCAAGAGCCGCCTCAATGCCCGCGTGACCCGCGCCGATCACCGCAACGTCATATTCACCTGCAAAGTATGTCATAAAAATCTTTCCTTATGCAAAGTTGTAAATTTGTATTGATTTATTTTCCGACGCAGAAGTTGTGGAATACCCTGTCGATTATTTCCTCGCTCGCGCTTTCGCCCGTCATTTCGAGCAGAGCGGAAATTGCTTCCTCAAGCGTCACTGTCACCGCGTCGAAGGTGAGTCCCGCCTCGGTGGCTTCCGCCGCTTCCTTAACGGAATTCAAAGCGGTAAGGGCGTTAAGCCTTTGCCGTTCGTTTGAGAGGATACCCTCGCTGGGATTAAGGCGGTCTGTTCCTGCAATAACAGACACGGCGCGGATAAGCTCGTCCTTGCCCTCTCCCGTAGCGGCTGATATATATATGATGTTGTCTATATAGGATTTTATTTTCTCTACATCTAATTTGTTAGGCAAATCGGTTTTATTGATAACTGCGATAGCAGGAACGTTTTCGGCTGCTTTCAAAAGTTCAAAATCGTATTCCTCAAGCACGCTGCTGTTGTCGAAAACCGCAAGCAGCAGAGAGCATTGTTCAAGGCGTTTTTTCGCGCGGTCAACGCCGATTTTCTCAACCGCGTCATCCGTGCTGCGAAGACCCGCAGTGTCGCTCAGCCTGAGTATAACATCGCCCGCAACGATGGTGTCTTCCACAATGTCGCGCGTAGTGCCGGGGATATCGGTTACAATGCTCTTCTCGTAACCGGAGAGAAGGTTCATTAAGGTGCTTTTGCCGACGTTTGGTTTGCCGGCGATAACCGTGTCAATGCCCTGCTTCACTGCCTGTCCGCTGTCATAGGTGGAAAGCAGATTTTCAAGGTCGGATCCGGCCTTGCGGCAGACTTCCAAAATCATCTCTTCGCTTACCTCGGCGATATCCTCCTCGGGGTAATCAGCCCATGCGGAGAGGTGTGAGGCGAGCGTCAGCAGGTCGTCCTTGATCCCCGTTATACGCCTGCGGAGCGCTCCCTCCTTTACGGACATAGCTGCTCCGGCTGCCGCCTTGCTTTTCGCGCTTATGATATCTATTACCGCCTCGGCTTCCGTCAGATCAAGCTTGCCGTTGAGAAACGCTCGCTTAGTGAATTCACCCGCCTGCGCGGGAACCGCGCCCGCTTCGAGCACGGTGCGGAGAACCTGCTGTGTGATGTAAACTCCGCCGTGACATGAAAGCTCAACGACATTTTCTCCCGTGTAGCTGTGTGGCGCTCTGAACACGAGCGCTACAGCCTCGTCAAGCTCCTCGCCGCCGCTTATTATTTTTCCGAAAGCCGCAGTGTATCCGCTCATATCGGAAAGCCTTCTGCCGTTTATATTTTTAAAGACGCGGTCGGCTGTTTCAATAGCCTCATCGCCCGAAATACGTATTACGCCGATCCCGCCCTCGCCCTGCGCAGTGCTGATCGCCGCTATGGTTCTGTTGTCCGTCATGTGCAACGCTCCCGATATAATTTGTTAAAAAAGTGAGCCGCCTCAAAGAGGCAGCTCAACTGATTACTTATCTATTCTGCCGTAGAGACCTGTGGAGCCTCCCTCGTTAAGGGGAACTCTGTCAGGATTTGGAGCAGGATTTGTGCGGCGGTTGTTGCTATAGTAGCCGCCTCTTTTGCCGCCTCTGCGGTTGTTGTATCCGCCTCTGCGGTTATTCCTTGACTTGGGGTCGGGACCGATAACAACGTGTCGCGAGGTGTTCTCGCCCTCGCTCCACGAGGTGGCTCCGTTAACCTTTTGAACCGCCGTGTGAATGATTCTTCTCTCATAGGGATTCATTGGCTCAAGGCTTGTTTTCTTGCCCGTCTTAACAGCTTTAAAGGCGAGCTTTCTGCCGAGGATCTCAAGCGTCTTTTCGCGCTTATCTCTGTAGTTGCCGACGTTAACGGTAACCTTAACATAGTTTTCGTTGTTGTGGTTTGCTACAAGGCTGCTGAGGTATTGCAGAGCGTCTAAGGTTTCGCCGCGTCTGCCTATTACAAAGCCCTCTTCCTCGCCGGAAAGATTGAACTCAAGAGAGTCTTCTTCCTCTTTTGTTTCAATTTCGATTTCGGAGAGTCCCATTTTGTCAAGAACGTTTCTGAGAAAGGTCTCGGTCTTGTTCACGGGCGCTTCAATAATTGTTACATATGCTCTGACCTTTGCAGGACGACCACCGAAAAGTCCGAATCTCTTTTTTTCCTCGCGCTGGATAACTTCGAACTCATAATCGTCGGTATCGCTGATTCCGAGCTGAGCTTTCGCTCTTTCAAGGGCTTCCTCTACGTCGGAGCCCTCGCATATTGCTTCTCTGATCATTGTAAACTCCTGTTATTTCACGTAAAAAAAATTCATAAAATTATTTTTTCTTTTTATTCTTATTTTTGCTGCCGGATTTGCCGGAATTTTTACCGGTCGCAGCAGTTTTGGGAAGCTCCGTCTGGGGAGTTCTTCTCGGTCTGTAAACGTAAGGGACCTGTGCCTCCTGTTGAAACAACAGCGCGGCGTGTCTTGCCTCGGAATTGGCTGTCATGTGTGCGGGACTGAACACCTTGCCGGTAATTACCGACTGACCCAAGCTTACAAGCGCTGACATGATCCAGTAGAACGATACGGCTGCCGGCACACTGTAGGCGATCCACGCCGAAAACAGCGGCAGAAGATAAATGACTACCTTCATACAGCCCTGCTGCTGCATAGCCTGATTCCGGCTGTTGATCTTCTGCATGATGTAGGAAGAACCGACATTGGAAAGGAAGCAGAAAACCGGGAACAGGAGATACCACGACCAGAATCCGAGCTGGCTGGGAATGACAAGCAAATCTACGCCTCCGAAAATTGTGAAGCCGCTTGAAAATTCGTTGATCGCTCTGATTTCATCGCCTGTAAAAATGTTCTGAATATAGGTTGTGTTTTGAATCTCGGGAAAAATCCTGAGCAGCGAAACCTCCTGATAGGTCGCGTTGCCTACGGTGTGGGTGTAGCCCGGAATGGAGTTGGCGAAATCGAGCACCTGTTTAACGCTGTCGCTGTTGATGTGGAGTGTGTTGGTAAGTGGATACGCAACTGCGTAGAAAACTCCTAAAAGAATGATCATCGGGACAATTGAAGTAAGACAACCGCCCGTCGGTTTGACGCCCTCTTTTTCATAGAGCTTGTTCATTTCTTCGTTGAGCTTCTGACGGTTGTTACCGTACTTTTCGCGCAGCTCTTTTTGCTTTTTCGCCATTCTGGCGCTGCCCGCCATTGATTTCTGCTGTTTAAGGGTGAATGGGAACAAAGCTGCTCTGACAATTATCGTGAAGACGATGATAGCAATTCCGAAATTTTTGAAAACGTAGAATGCTCCCCAAAGCACAAAACCGAGCAGCCATCCGATGGATGAAAAAATTTGCATAATTTAACCTCTTATTTTTTACTTTAGGCGGGCAAAAGCCCACCGGCGCTATTAAATCCGTTTTTTGGGGATTTTTTCAGGGACGGGATCGTATCCGCCCTTTGAAAACGGATTGCAGCGCAAAATGCGCCAAATAGTAAGAGCCGAACCCTTGAGCGCGCCGAACCGCTCAATCGCCTCAAGCCCGTACTGCGAGCAGGTGGGGGTGTATTTGCAATGTGGGGCGGTGTGCGGGGAAACGGCAGCCCTGTAGAATTTAATTAACGCAAGAAGTACCTTTTTCATTTTTGACATCTCCGTCGCTTTGAGACAAAATCCCCAAGGTTTTAAGATGCTGCCTCATAGCTTTATAAACAACCTGCGATTTGACGTAGGGCGTTTTGCCCCTCGCCACAAAAATAATGATGTAACCGGGCTTGAGCTGTTCGAAGAGTTGGTAGTAAGAAGCCCTGATGACGCGCCGGGCGCGCGAACGCTTAACGGCGTTGCCAACCTTTTTTCCCGTTGTAATACCGTATCGCAGTGTGTTGTTCTTTGATTTTAAAACATACGTAACCAGCACAGGACTGACGCAGGACCTTCCACGGCGGTACGCCATTGAAAATTCTCTGTTTTCCTTGACTGTTGTGTACTTGCTCATTAATTAAATCTCCGGGTTTGGCACGGCAAAAATGCACCGGTCACAAAAATTACTAACCGGTACCGGATTAACTGAAAAAAAGACCACGTGCGCGGTGGCCTTTTTTACCGAATGACCGATTGAAAAACAAGCGGCGATCCGGCATCAGTAAATCAGTAAGATAATCTTTTTCTGCCCTTTGCTCTTCTTCTGGCCAAAACTTTTCTACCGTTAGAGGTAGACATTCTTTTTCTGAAGCCGTGTTCTTTTTTTCTGTGCAGCTTCTTTGGCTGATATGTTCTCAACATCAGTGAAAACCTCCCTTCAAAATATAACCTTGCAATATAGCATTATATCTTAATTTTCCCCATTAGTCAAGCCTTTTTTGCGTTGGGGAATTATAATTTTGTGTTAAAATTTCAAACTGAGTTTATTATTACTCCTGCCAATTTCTGTTCAGACCTCTTTTTTCGATGAGCGCTGCAAGCGGAAGACCGAGCAAGAACAGAACTCCGAGCTCGCCCAGGGCAACGCAGCTGCCCTGAAACAAAAAGTCAGGCAGGCTGAAACTGAATTTGTTTACAAAGAAGAAGTCGATCTCAAAGCCGACAAAAACTCCGTTTGCTAAAGCGGGCATGAGCGCGGAGAGGATCGGCAGCTTAAAAAACCGCACATTGCGCAGCGCGTACATCAGGATCGCCGCCGTAAAGCTTGCGAGCGTGCCGAATATCAAATCAACGGGACCGAGCGACGGCAGCGAGCTGAGATTTGCGACAAAGCACCCGACAGTAAGACCCGGTATCGCCGCGCGCGTGAAGATGGCAAGAACGGTGAGAACCTCTGAAACGCGGAACTGAATCGCAAGCGAAGCGGTGCCGGGCAAAAGAATGTTCTGCAAAACCGTCAGCACGGCGTAAAGCGCCGCGATCACAGCTGCCTGCGCAAAAAATAAAACACTTTGTTTTTTCATTTGCTATTCTCCGTTCGGAAAGATGTATAAGAAAGATGTAAATAAAAAATATATACAATTAGAAACCGGAATTTAGGCGATTGAGTGTATTGTATCATATAAAATTTAAAAATGCAATTGACGTTCGCGAAAAAATACAGTATTATATATAAGATAATTAAGCGTATGCTTACAGGGTGATTGTGTGAGAAATAATACAAAACCGATCGTTGCCTCCGTAATTGTTGTTATAGCGGCGTTAACGGGAATTTTTGCTTTTTGCTCCTTCAAGGGGAAATACGGTTTCAAAAGCGAGCCTCAGCTTCAAAAGCCGGCGGTTTCTCTTGAAAAGCGCTCGCTGCAAAGCAGGGATCAGCTTACAACCCGGCTTTGCAGGGATAACCTCGGGAGCGACACTCAGAAAAACGCTTACGACGAAATTTTAAAGCACGCTGAAAACGCTGACAACGAACGCTTTCATCTGAACGGCGCAACAAAAAATGACCTTCAAATCGCGATAAACGCCGTTCGGGCGGATCATCCCGAGGTGTTCTGGCTTGATAACGAATCGTGTTACCGATATTACGAGTATGAGGACGGAATTACCGCCGAGCTGAACTTCTCAATGACGGGCGATGAGCTTGAGGAGGCACAATCGGATTTAAACAGCGTTGTAAATCAGATCATCGCTCAGGCTCCCGATAACGCAACCGACTACGACGTCGAGCTGTTCATCAATGAATACATGATCGAAGCCTGCCACTATGAGCCGCAGTGCGATCAAAAGCACAGCGCCTACGGCGCGCTCGTTCTCGGTCAGGCTGTGTGTGACGGATACTCGCACGCGTTTCAGCTTCTTTGCCGCTGTCTCGGAATAGAGTGTACGGTGATAGAGGGCACCTCCGACTTTAACGAGGACGCCGACGACGGTCATATGTGGAACTGCATTCTGCTTGGAGACGAATGGTACCACGTTGACGTAACCTGGAACGACGTTTCAAACGCCGCCTGTGAAGCCGAGCGATATTTTTATTTGAACCTGGACGACAGTCAGATTTTGCAGGACCACATAATCAGCGGCGGATTTGAACAGCGCATGGATAACAAGGGCAATTATTTTAATATTTTTGTTCCCGAATGCAGCAGCGATCTGCTGTGCTATATGAAAATGAACTTTGTCACCATTGCGGATCCCGAATTCGATGATCAAATCATTGCCTCGCTTATCGACGCGTCGCGGCGGAGAAGTACCTGCTGCGCGTACCTTATAAATGAAACCCGGAGCTTTAAGGAACTGAGCGGACAGATAGCCGATAAATACGCGGCGGAGTGGGTCAAGGCGGCAAATCATTTTACAGACGGCAACCCCGAAATTGCGGAAAACGGCAGAATAATCACATACGAAAACAAGCGTGTGCTTGTGATCATGTTATCTTACACGGAATAAGTTTTCGGTTTCAGATAATATATACAATTAATATATACAACAGATTACAAAATAAAGAAATAATTTTTACAGGAGTGATTATTATGGGTATGACAATGTCCCAGAAAATTCTCGCGGCTCACGCGAGTCTTGACGAGGTAAAGGCGGGTCAGCTTATCAACGCCGAGCTTGATATGGTGCTGGGCAACGATGTTACCTCGCCGGTAGCCATAAACGTTTTTGAGGAAAACGGAGCGACGGCGGTGTTTGACAACACCAAAATCGCTATGATCATGGATCACTTTACCCCAAACAAGGATATCAAGGCGGCAACGCTGGTCAAGCAGACCAGAACCTTTGCCGGCAAATACGACATCAAAAACTTTATGGACGTCGGTATGATGGGCATTGAACACGCGCTGCTTCCCGAAAAAGGTCTTGTTGGTCCCGGCTGCCTTTGTATAGGAGCGGACTCTCACACCTGCACCTACGGCGCTCTCGGAGCATTTTCCACGGGCGTCGGCTCAACCGATATGGCTGCAGGCATGATAAGCGGCAAGGCTTGGTTCAAGGTTCCCTCCGCAGTAAAATTCAACATCGTCGGCAAGCCTCAGGGCTATGTCAGCGGCAAGGATGTTATTTTGCATATCATAGGTGAGATCGGCGTTGACGGCGCTCTCTACAAGTCGATGGAGTTTGCAGGCGAGGGTCTTAAATATCTCAACATCGACGACAGGCTCTGCATAGCCAACATGGCTATCGAGGCAGGCGCGAAAAACGGAATCTTCCCGGTTGACGATATCACAAGGGCTTACTGTGACGGCAGATATCAAGGCACGCCCGTTGAGTACACCGCTGACGAGGACGCCGAGTACGACGCGGAATATACGATCAATCTCGGAAAGCTCCGTCCCACGGTAGCTTTCCCGCATCTTCCCGAAAATACCCGCACCGTTGATGAGATCGGCGAGAACGAGGTCAAAATAGATCAGTGCGTAATAGGAAGCTGCACGAACGGCAGGATCTCCGACCTTCGCGCCGCCGCAGAGGTTTTGAAGGGCAAAAAAATAGCCAAGGGCGTGCGCTGCATAATCATTCCCGGCACTCAGAAAATCTGGCTCGACGCGATGCACGAGGGTCTGTTCGATATCTTTATCGAGGCGGGCGCGGTTGTGTCCACACCTACCTGCGGTCCCTGTCTCGGAGGTCATATGGGCATTTTGGCGGCCGGCGAAAAGGCGGTTTCAACCACTAACCGCAACTTTGTCGGCAGAATGGGTCATGTAGACAGCGAAGTGTACCTCGCAAGCCCCGCAGTCGCGGCGGCAAGCGCAGTTAAGGGATATATCACCGACCCCGCGAAAGTTTAAGGAGGAATTTGTTATGAACGCAAAAGGCAGAGTACATAAATTCGGAGACAACGTTGACACAGACGTAATAATTCCCGCGCGCTACCTCAACACCGCATCTCACAAGGAGCTTGCGGCGCACTGCATGGAGGATATCGACGCCGAGTTTGTAAATAAGGTTGAGCAGGGCGACATCATGGTTGCCGAGAAAAACTTCGGCTGCGGCTCCTCACGCGAGCACGCGCCCATCGCGATCAAGGCGAGCGGAATTTCCTGCGTTATCGCTTCGACTTTCGCGAGAATCTTCTACCGCAACTCGATCAACATCGGACTTCCTATTTTGGAGTGCGACGAAGCGGCGAGAGAAATCAGTGAGGGCGACATTGTAAGCGTTAATTTTGACACCGGCGTTATCACCGACGAAACCACGGGAAAGACGTATCAGGCGGAACCGTTCCCCGAATTTATCCAAAACATCATTTCAAAGGGCGGACTTATCAACTCGATTTTATAATTTGTATAATAATAAAAGAACACCCCCATGCTGACCGCGTTTGCTGCGGTGAGCATGGGGGTTGCTGCTACATATAAATCAGTGTTTCGTATTCTGTTTATTTCCGCTTTGAGGGATCGTAACTTCTTATAGAATACGCCTGCGGTTTCGGGTATAATCTCAGGCCGTTAATGCGGAGTATTTCGCCGCCTTGCAGCTTTGTCCAGCCCGGACGGTTATCTAAAACTCTGCTTGTGCTCTGTTCGTACCAGCTTATGAAGGTTATCGGGTGCGTCAGGTTTTCCTCCAAATGTTTAATGAACTCCATAAATGTTTTCGGAAGAAACGAGCGCGCCAGCGTCAGAAATGTGTACGGGTTATAGTCGAGCGTAAGCGCGTCGCCTATAAGTATATGAGCCTGATCGTAACGCTCTGTCCATTTCTGCGCAAGCTTGCCGACCTCCTCGTTGTACTCGATACCATACAACTGCGCGGGGCAGTTCTCGTTTAGCAAAAAAGCAAGGATCCTTCCCTTTCCGCAGCCGACGTCTATCAGTGCGTCGGAGGAAGTGAGCGTTACATCGGAAAAGATTTTTTTAAGCGTTGAGTAATGGGTGGAATCGGAGCCTGTGCCGCCTGTTCCCTTGGCGTCGTCGCGGTTTATGCTCGGGACATACTCGGCAAGGCTTTGACCGCAAATCCGTTTGTCGATTTTGACGTCGTGCTTTTTTGTGATATATCTGCCTATTTTCATATCGGCTTTTGCGATTAAATTCATTGTATTTCCTTCCATCGGTGTTACATATCAATCAGTGTCAAGCTTTAAAACTGCCATGAACGCCTCTTGCGGGACCTCTACGGTGCCGAGCTGACGCATCCGCTTTTTGCCCTCCTTCTGCTTTTCAAGCAGCTTTTTCTTACGCGTGATGTCGCCGCCGTAGCATTTGGCGAGAACATCCTTGCGCATAGCCTTAACGGTTTCGCGGGCGATGATTTTTCCGCCGATGCACGCCTGAATGGGTACTTCAAAAAGCTGGCGCGGGATTTTTTCCTTTAGCTTTTCAGCCATCTTGCGCGCTCTGGGATACGCTTTTTCCTTGTGGATTATAAAGCTGAGCGCGTCCACGACTTCACCGTTGAGCATGATATCGAGCTTAACAAGCTCACTCGGAACATAGCCCTTTAGCTCATAGTCAAAGCTCGCGTAGCCGCGCGTGCGGCTTTTGAGCGTGTCGAAGAAGTCGTAGATGATCTCGGCGAGCGGTAAATTGTAGTGCAAATCGACTCTGTCCGCGTCGATGTACTGCATATCAACAAACACTCCGCGCCTGTCCTGACACAGCTCCATTATATTTCCCACGTACTCCTTCGGCGTGTAAATGTGCGCATCGGTGATGGGCTCCTCCGCAGACTGGATCAGCGACGGGTCGGGATAGTTTGTGGGGTTGTCTATGTTTTCGGTCGTGCCGTCGGTGCGGTGGATCTTATATATAACGCTCGGCGCGGTTGTTATGAGGTCGAGAAGATATTCGCGCTCAAGTCTTTCCTGGATGATCTCCATGTGGAGCAGTCCCAAAAAACCGCAGCGGAAGCCGAAGCCAAGCGCAACCGAAGTCTCGGGCTCAAACGACAGAGCCGCGTCGTTTAATTGCAGCTTTTCGAGCGCGTCCTTAAGATCGCCGTATTTTGCGCCGTCAACGGGATATATTCCGCAGAAAACCATCGGCTGAGCCTCGCGGTAGCCGGGAAGAGGCTCGGCAGCAGGATTGTCGGCAAGCGTTACGGTGTCACCAACCTTTGCATCGGCAAGGGTTTTTATCGAGCCTGTGATATATCCTACCTCGCCGGCGTAGAGTCCGTCGGTTTTCTCGGGCTGAGTGGCGTGCATAAGCCCGCACTCAACAACGCTGAAAACGCTGCCCGTAGCCATAAGCTTGAAGGAGTCGCCCGGGTGTATCTGTCCCTCTTTAAGGCGCACGTAAATAATAACGCCCTTGTAGCTGTCGTAGTAGCTGTCGAAAATCAACGCGCGAAGGGGAGCGTTTATGTCGCCCTCGGGCGCGGGAATGTCGGTGACGATTTTTTCAAGTACTGCTCTGATATTGATTCCCGCCTTTGCGGAGATCAGCGGAGCATCGGCGGCGGGTATACCTATTATATCCTCTATTTCGTTTATAACTCTGTCGGGATCGGCGCTCGGCAGGTCGATTTTGTTGACAACGGGAACTATCTCAAGTCCGCTGTCAACGGCTAAATATGTATTTGCCAAGGTCTGCGCCTCTATGCCCTGCGAAGCGTCAACCACTAAGACCGCACCCTCGCAGGCTGCAAGCGAGCGCGAGACCTCGTAGTTGAAATCGACATGACCGGGTGTATCTATAAGATTGAAAAGATATTCGCAGCCGTCGTCGGCTTTGTAAATGACGCTGACGGCGCGCGCTTTTATTGTGATTCCGCGTTCGCGTTCAAGCTCCATGTCGTCAAGAAGCTGAGCTTCCATGTCTCTTGCCGAAACAGAGTTTGTGTGTTCCAAAATGCGGTCGGCAAGAGTGCTTTTGCCGTGGTCGATATGGGCGATAATGCTGAAATTGCGGATTTTATCCTGAGGAAAAGGCATAATCATTCTCCTGTTCGTGATTCGGTAAAATTATTATAAATGATTATAACACATCGGCGGCGTTTTAACAAGGAAAAAATAATTTCGGTTTTCAAATATGTAGGAGTATTATCCACACAGAAAACAACCCCCGCGCGGAGGGTTGTTTTAGGGAATAAAGCATATCAAGAAAGCGTTATTGTGTTCTAAGCCCAATACTGTGAAGCGTCGGGTTTTTATCGTGTAGAATTTCACTTGGTACATAACCGTTGATCATATATTTAGCATAATCACCGTTAAAGTCCTCAAAACAGAATGTTACATTATAACCGTCGATAACAGTGTTGTACACGAGCACTGATTGTGCAACTCCGGAAACCTCAAATTCTCCTATTACACCAGCAAGCTCATTATATGTCATATCAGAGGAAATAATGTCATTAAGCTTTGCTCCGTCCATAATTGATATTCCGTAATATGTACTGTTATTATTTGATGTTGCAAATGCAAGACCGGGCAGCACATTGTAATTATAGATATAAGGAGTTCCGCTGCTGCTGAATACGTATGTAAGTTGAACGTTAGCAGATTCATATTCGCCGCCCATTATTTCAATTATCTTGTCCAAGCTTTTATCCGCAAGCTCCACCGCCGTATATTCACGCGGTTCTGTA
Organism: uncultured Ruminococcus sp.; assembly: GCA_902777275.1. Lineage (GTDB taxonomy): Bacteria > Bacillota > Clostridia > Oscillospirales > Acutalibacteraceae > Ruminococcoides. The sequence continues at coordinate 31,192 of CACYTI010000022.1, forward strand.
GCGGGAGGCTCGGTAGTTAAAGGAACAGTAGTAGGCGCTTCTGTTGTCGGAGGCTCGGTTGTCGGCGGTTCCGTTGTGGGCGCCGCTGTTGTCGGTGCGAGAGTAGTAACGGGCGCGGTTGTCGCGACTGTCGTTTCGGCGGCAGTCGGCTTGGTGGCGGGCTTGTCCTTCGGGCGCGGAGTTATTACATACTGCTCTTTTTCCTCGTCAATTTTGACGACGGTTTCTGCGCTGATGATTTCATCCTGCTTCTTCTCCGAAAGCTCGGCAAGCTCGGATAAAGCTGTTTTCTGGTCGGTTCCAGGCTCTGCAACCATAATGCTTGCCGCCGCCATTTTTGCGGCGTCTTCCTCTCCTGCGGGACTTATGCCGATTTCGGTTACTTTTTCGCTGTTCTTGTCGGTTTTCAAGTCGATTTGATACCCCGGACCCGTATAGACGGCGTTCGCCTCGTTGACGACCCATTTGTTTTCGTCAAGCTTGTTTTCGCCCAAAATCCGGTTCATCTCCGCCGTGTACTGCGAACAGGTGAAATCAAAAGTGTTAACATCTGATTTGCCTCTGTTAATGAGCAAAACGGCGATAACAACACCAAGCGCAACCAAAACTCCGATCAAACAAAAAAGAATAATAAGCAGCTTTTTTCGGTTGTTCTTTGGCGGCTGAGGAGCATAGTCCTGAGTGCGGCAGTTCGGACATACAGGCGCACCGTCGGGAACAGGCGCTCCGCATTTTTTACAATTAATCATGTTTTGACCTCCTATAGTGTGATTTTTTGAATAAAAAAACTATAGAATTATTTTATCATACAATAACTCCCCGTACAAGCCAAAAAATCCCCTATATATTTGTATATAATACACAATGCGGAAAGCGATCTGCGAGTTACACCTTTGTAACCAAATCGGTAACAAAAACGAAACATTTAAATTTTTACAGTTTGCACATATAAAAGTGAAAAAACAGAACATCACAAAGAGTTTTAAATTGCTTTATTTGAATAATAAATGATTTGTTTGTAAGTGTTGTACAAAAAACAAGATGTAGATTTGGTTGACATCACTAAAGAAAGGCGTTATAATCACGGGCAAATCCGAAAGGAGTAACGTGATTATGAAAACAGACAGCAAAAGACATTTTGTAAAATCCTTTTGTGCGCTTTCAATAGCGTCGTTAATAGTTATCAGCTCACTTGTATCGGTTACAGCCGCGATCGCGGGCGGATCAATGTCCGATTCCGCCTCGGCGCGTGTATCGGCGTCAACCGTCAAAAAAGTAATTCTCGACGTAGACGGCGCACGCAAAACCGTAAGCTTTACAGGAAAAACCGTGGGAGAGCTTCTTCTCAATGAGGGCGTTACCGTGAGCGAGGGTCAAATCGTTGTTCCCGCCGCGGAAACCAAGGTCACTCCATATATGGTTGTCAACGTGCGCAGCGCCAAGCCAGTAAGCGTTACAGCCGACGGTAAAACGAGAACGGTCATGCTTGCATACGGAAACGTTGTCGATGCTCTAAAGCTTGCGGGTATTCACTTGTACAGCGAGGATATTCTCAGCGTGGAGCGCACGGCGAAAATCGAAGATATAAAAGACCTTAAAATTCAGCGCGTCACATACAGTCAGAAAATAGACAAAGAAAAGGTTCCTTTTGAAAAGGTGACTCAGAATTCCGACGAAGTCGAGCCCGGCGAGACGAAACCCGGCGCCGAGGGTAAGAACGGCGAAAAGGAAATCGTCAGGAAGGTCAAGTACATAGACGGCAAAGCTGTTTCCGAGACCGTTGTTTCCGAGAAGATCACAAAAGAACCCGTTGACGAAGTAACTCTTGTGGGTACCAAAGGCATTGACTCAACCGGCGGAGTCGGCACGTTTGTCGATTCAAACGGCGTGACCGTCGCTTATAAGGAAGTGTTCACCGGTTCGGGCACAGCTTACACCGCCCCCTCCGGAGCGCTCACAGCTACAGGCGTGCCCGCTTATCACGGCGGCGTGGCGATCGACCCCAACCTTATCCCCTACGGCTCTAAGCTGTATGTCGTGTCTACTGACGGCAGCGTTGTATACGGTTACTGCACGGCGGTCGATACAGGCGGCTTCTGCGATGACGGATCGGCGATTATCGACGTGTTCTATGATACATACGACGAGTGTATCAACTGGGGCAGACGCGATGTTAACGTATATGTTATAGAATAATTTAAGAAAGTAATTGATTTCTTAAAAAAAATGCGCTATAATAAGGGACGGCACCTAAAATGTGCCGCCCTTACTTTTTTTGAAAGGAACTGTACTATGAAAAGAATTATTGCCCTTATCCTTTGTTTGGGAATGTTCGCGGCTGCGGCGGCAGGCTGCGGAGGTCAAGCCAAAGAACCTGTAGCTACCGGCGACGAGGCGAAAAGCAAGAGCGTCTCCGACTATAAGAATACATATGAGGGGTTGCTCAATTATCTTTCGGCGTGGGGATATATTAATCCGCTGAAAGATAACGAGGGAGTTACTTACACCAATATGACCGCCGAATTGATCGGAGCCAAGCAGGGCAGAAGATTTACGGCGATGAATACAAAAAACACCACTATAGAGATTTATGAGTATGACCTTAACAAGCTCGACGCCACCGCCGACGAGGTCAGAAGCTCAGTAGAAAAGAACAACACCTTCCAAAACCTGTTTGACGAAAAGGTTAATAACGTGTATCTCACCAAAAACGGAAGATACATGATGATTTATAACGATACAAGCATAAATGACGACACAAAGGACACCGACGAAAACTACAAGAACAGACAAGAGTGTATTGACAAGTTCCTTGAGTTCGACAAATAAAATGCGCCGGTAGGCGCTCTCCCGCCTTTGAAAAAACAGCTTTACGACACATTCGTCAACGTCGGGGCGGAGAAACATCCAATAAAGTAAAAAAGAGCGGAGCAGGAAACGCAGCCTGTTCCGCTTTATTAAATTAAAGCGAGATACAATATATAGTGGCAGAAAGGGAAAAAACAGGCAAAAAGCACAAGCTGAAAATATTCGGAAAAATTTTTTAAAAAATTTTCAAAAAAGGCTTGACATTTGCCGGACTTAGTATTATAATAGCAAATGTTCGGTCGGCA
>CACYTI010000023.1 GCA_902777275.1 uncultured Ruminococcus sp.
TGTGTGTATCGGTTATGATACATGAGAGTCCTCTCCTTCCGTAAGTAACGCCTTCAGCTTCTTTCTTGCGCGCTGTAAATACGAGCTGACGGTGTTGGGATTTTTGCCGAGTATTTTTGCAATTTCCGCAATCGTGTAGGATTCATAATAATAGAGGTAAATAATATTGCGGTAGTCCTTTGGCAGCTGCCGGATTTCCTCCATGATTTCTGAATTTTCAGGAGCTTCTAAGTGAGTATAGTCCTCCAGTGATTCGCGCCGCCTGCGCCACGCAAGCCTGTGAAGACTGTTGCATTTGTTGATTGTAACGCGAATCAGCCATGCCTTCAGGTGTTCGGGATCTCGCTGCTTGGGGCATTTCGTCAGCAGAGAAATACACACGTCCTGCAAAATATCCTCCGCGTCTGCGATATTGCCTAAATTGTGAACGGCGATTCTGTATATCATGTCAGAATACTGCCTGATGATTTGTTCTGCTTCTTCGGTACCGAGCTTAGACATAATGCAGAGAAAGTAAAAAATATCCGCTGTCTCTACGAGGACAGAGTAGTTGGACGTATCACTCCGGAACGCTATGATTTCCTCGCGTCAGGGTACGAGGAAGAACAGGCGCATATTCGCACTAAGCTGAATGAACTCAACGAGAAAATCAATGAGATTGATTTGCAGGAGAAATACGTTAAGGATTTCATCGCAAAAGCGAAAGAGTATCTTAACATTGAAAAGCTCACTCCCGAAATTCTCCGTGCCTTCATCAAGCGGATTGATGTCTACGAAAAAGAAGTCAGATACTCGCGCACCTGCGGCAACACCATTGTCATTCAGTACACGTTTCAATTAGACAAAAACTAAACAGAAAAATACCCTGAAGGTAACTTCAAACCTTCAGGGTATCACTGCCACCTAATTTTCCGTTAAGAATATCACGGAAACGGCAGCCCCTTGTTTTTATTCATTATATCAGGCAATTTATATCAGGCAATGCACGCCCCTGTTGTGAAGTGATTTGAAACGACATTATGCGACTAAACAAGGATAACAGCATATTATAACGATACTGTCCAAAGCCGCCAAAAGCGCACGCCGGCGAATGTCCATTTAAACCTACGCTTCCCCCACCAGCGTCACTTCCGTGAAGCTGTGGTCGGTGGCGGGCAGGAACTTTTCAAACAAATCCCTGACCTGTAATTTAAGGCTGGAGGTATTTACGCACGGGTGACAGCCTATATATTCGTCCTTGAGCAAATCTCTGTCAACAAGAAGGGTGACGGCGTTTTCGCTGTCGTTGATAAGCCCGAGCACACTGACAGCCCCCGGCTCAATGTCGAGGTATTCAAGCATTTTGTCGCCCGACGCAAAGGAAAGCCTGGCGGCGTTAATCTGCGCGCTCAGCTCCTTTGTTTTAAACGGCTTGTCAGCGGGCATAAGCAGCAGATAAAATTTGGTTTTTTGGCGGTTGCACAAAAACAGATTTTTGCACATTTTTACGCCGAGCGCCTCGTCTATCGCGACGCAGTCCTCCATTGTCTGCGCCGCGTCATGATCCGCGCGGGTGTATTCGATGTTAAGACGGTCAAGAAAATCGTAGACTCTCATTTCACGGTCAAGACGGTTTTCTGCCGTTCCGGGTCTTCCGGGAGCTAATCGCATTTTGCTCTCTCCTCTTTTTTAAAAAGTATCCTGCGCTGAATAACAAACGTCAGAAAATACATGACAACGTCAATCAGCACCTTTGCGCCTATCGCGTTTATGCCGAGCGAAATCAGCCCCCACAGCAAAAGGGTGTTCAGCGCTAAAATAACCGCCGCCGCCGAAAAATACCTCGCGGCAGACAGCCTGCGCTCTCTTACCATGCTTTTTGTCTGCATGAACAGCGCGGCAAAATTAACGGGTGCGCTTACAAGCCTCGCCGCCGCGTTCGCCGCCGCAAACGGAACTCCCGCGATAAACAGCAGCGCGAACAGAATAACATCGAGCGCGAAGCCGATAAACGCAGGCGCGGAAAAACGTATGATCTCTCTGTAAACGCAAAGGGAATCGCGTATCGCGTGAAAATGTGAGCCGCTGTTGCCGTCGTTATATATGGTGGTGATCGGAACTTCAACAAAGCGGCAGTCACACCTCGCCCGCCACAGCAGAACGTTTATCTCGTATTCGTAACGCTTTCCTCTGACCCCGAGTAAAAACGGCACAAGCTTGTCGGAAAACCCCCTAAGCCCGGTCTGGGTATCCTGCAAAAATTTGCCCGTGGCAAACAAAAACGCCGCCTTTGTATAAATATTCCCGAACCAATTTCTCAACGGCATATCTCTGCCGAAATCGCGGCAGCCTATAACCATGGCGTCGGGATTGCGGACAGCCTCCTCCGACACTCTGATTATATCCTCAACGCAGTGCTGCCCGTCCGCGTCGGCGGTAGTCACGGTGTATGGCAAAGAATATTTCCCGTTGATATAAGCGAGCCCTATTTTCAGCGCGGTGCCTTTTCCCCCGTTTTCCTCGCAGGTTATCACCTTAGCGCGCGGCTCAATTCGGGAAAACACAGGCTGATATTCGCTTCCGCTGCCGTCGTCAACAACTACTACGGTCATTCCTTTGTCGGCAAGCGAAAAAACAAGGTCTGTCAAACGGCTTGCAGGCTTGTAAGCCGGAATCAAAACTATTCTTTCCACAACAGACCCCCTCTCTAATACTTTAACATTTTACCACACTGACGGTTAAAATACAAGGGCAGTTTTTAGGAAACTATAGACCGTTTTCACGACAGACAATGGAGCCTTTTACAATGGCATATCCTTACGGAATATTTCGGAGTGTGACGGGTGTGACGGGTTTTTCTTATTGTTGTGTATAGAAAAATTATAATTCTATAAAAGAATATATAAAAATATAGAGGGTTTATAGAAAACGCCTCAAACCCGTCACAACCCGTCACAACCTGTCACAGAGTCAAGATTGTAATGGGAATGACAGATACAGGAAAACGATCTTTGCCCTATCCGTTAGCGTTGAACAAAACGTTTATGTCAGTGGCAGCGGAGAACGGGGCGCCGCCTCACCCTGCCGCGTCGTCACTCGGGATACGGCAAAATTAAAGAGGCGCGCTCCGAAGAACACGCCCTTTAAAAACCTTAGTAGTTTGCGGAATAAACCCCGTTGATTACAGCTCAGCGAAATACTTAATGGTTCTAACCATCTGGCTGGTGTAGGAGTTCTCGTTGTCGTACCAGGAAACAACCTGAACCTCATAGAGACCGTCTGCAACCTTGGAAACCATTGTCTGGGTAGCGTCGAACAGCGAGCCGTATCTCATGCCGATAACGTCGGAAGAAACGATGGGATCCTCGTTGTAGCCGAAGGAAGCGGAAGCGGCAGCCTTCATAGCAGCGTTGATGCCTTCAACGGTAACGTCGTCGCCCTTAACAACAGCGGTGAGGATAGTGGTGGAGCCTGTGGGAACAGGAACACGCTGAGCGGAACCGATGAGCTTGCCGTCCAGTTCGGGAATTACAAGACCGATAGCCTTTGCAGCGCCTGTGCTGTTGGGAACGATGTTGGCAGCGCCGGCTCTTGCACGTCTGAGGTCGCCCTTTCTGTGAGGACCGTCAAGAATCATCTGGTCGCCTGTGTAAGCGTGAATGGTGCTCATGATACCGCTCTGAATGGGAGCGTACTTGTTGAGAGTATCAGCCATGGGAGCAAGGCAGTTGGTGGTGCAGGAAGCAGCGGAGATGATGGTGTCCTCAGCGGTGAGGATGTTCTCGTTAACGCTGAATACAACAGTGGGAAGGTCTTTGCCCGCGGGAGCGGAGATAACAACCTTCTTGGCGCCTGCGTCGATGTGAGCCTGGCTCTTTGCCTTGGAGCAGTAGAAGCCTGTGCACTCAAGAACAACGTCAACACCCAGCTCACCCCAGGGAAGCTCGGCAGCGTTGGGCTTGGCATAAATGGTGATTTCCTTGCCGTCTACGATAATGGAGTTCTCGCCCGCCTCAACAGTGTGCAGATCCTCGCCGATAGTGCCGCAATAGCCCTTCTGAGCGGTGTCATACTTGAGCAGGTTTGCAAGCATTTTGGGATCGGTAAGATCGTTGATGGCAACTACCTCGTAGCCCTCTGCGCCGAACATCTGACGGAAAGCAAGACGTCCGATACGACCAAAGCCGTTAATAGCAACTTTTACTGACATAATAAATTCCTCCTAAATTTTAAGGTTATTATTATTATATTATATTTTTTTAATTTCTTCAATAGTTTTGCAAAAAAATAACGCAATTTTAAAAAAAATTTCCACAGAATGGACAATTTTATCCACAAAGCTGAAAAAACATATCTTGACCGCAAATATTATTGTCAAAAAGAATTATTTTGTAAAATATACATTTTCTTATTGACATTCACTTTATTTTATTATAAAATTATATTAAACTCTGTTATTATGGGGTTTGCGAATGTGAGCTTTTTGCACACATTTCGCTTATTTAATCAGACTCTTTTGGGAGCCGTTATATATAGATATTATTTTTTACTATTCGCTTATCCGTTTTAAAATAATATTTCACACAAGTAGTATTTTTACAAAAGCCTTATTAAAATTGAATATCATGTAACGGCACCTTAAAGTATTTTTGATTGTAATAATTGACTTTGAAAAATCACAAAACAAGGAGGTGTCAGGGAGATGGTTCACGCAGCTGTTTTGATCATCGGTATCATTGCGGCTCTTGCAGCAGGTGGAGCTATCGGCGTTTTTATCGGTATCAAATTGAGACAGAATACCGCCGAGAAGGAAATCGGCAGCGCTGAGGAGGAAGCCAAGCGCATTGTTTCGGACGCTATAAAAACCGCCGAGGCAAAGAAAAAAGAGCTGGTTCTTGAGGGTAAAGATGAGGTTCACCGGTTCCGCAGCGAAAGCGAAAAAGAGATTGCGGACAGACGCCGCGAGGTTCAGCGGCAGGAACGCCGTATCCAACAAAAGGAGGAAACGCTCGACCGCAAGCTCGACAACGTCGAGAAAAAAGAGGACAAGGTTTCCAAAAAGCTTAAGGATGCTGATACAAAGCTGGAAGAAATTGAAACCATTAAGAAAAGTCAGTTTGAAATGCTTGAGAAAATTTCGGGTTATACTCCCGAGCAGGCAAAGAACTACTTACTATCCCAACTGGAGGACGAGCTGACTCACGAGAAATCCGTAAAAATTATGGAATATCAGGAGCAGCTTAAAGAAGAAGCTGACGAAAAGGCGAGAAATATCATCTCGCTTTCCATTCAAAAGCTCGCCGCCGAGCAGGTGGCAGAGGCCACTATTTCGGTAGTACCGCTTCCCAACGACGAAATGAAGGGCAGGATCATCGGCCGCGAGGGAAGAAATATCAGGGCGATCGAAACGCTTACCGGCGTAGATCTGATTATCGACGACACGCCCGAGGCTATTACGCTTTCGTGCTTTGAGCCGGTCAGACGCGAGGTCGCAAGGATCGCGCTTGAAAGGCTTATTTCGGACGGTCGTATACATCCCGCAAGAATCGAGGAAACAGTTGAAAGGGCGCGCCGTGAGGTTGACGCAACGATCAAACGCGAAGGCGAGCACGCCGTGCTTGAGCTTGGCATACACAATGTTCACCCCGAGCTTATCAAGCTGCTCGGAAGACTGCGCTACCGCACCAGCTACGGTCAGAACGTTCTCAATCATTCAATTGAGGTTGCGTATCTTGCCGGCATGATGGCGAGCGAGTTGGGGCTTGATCCTACTCTGGCAAAGCGCGCGGGTCTGCTTCACGACATAGGCAAGTCTATCGACCATGAGGTCGAGGGCACTCACATTCAAATCGGCGTCGATTTGGCAAGAAAATACAAGGAGAGCGACGCTGTAATTCACGCTATCCATGCTCACCACGGCGATGTCGAGGCAAAAACGATCGTCGCCATTCTGGTTCAGGCGGCAGACGCGCTTTCGGCAGCGCGTCCCGGCGCAAGACGCGAAAACGTTGAAAACTACATTAAGCGCCTGCAAAAGCTTGAAGAGGTCGCTTCTTCCTTCCACGGCGTTGATAACTGCTACGCTATCCAGGCAGGCCGCGAGGTTCGCGTTATGGTCAAGCCCGAGGTAGTCAACGACGAGCGAATGATTCCGCTCGCCAGAGAAATATGCAAAAAGATTGAAGAAGAGCTGGAGTATCCCGGTCAAATCAAGGTCAACATTATCCGCGAAAGCCGTGCTGCGGATTTCGCCAGATAACGACCTGATTAATACTACGGCATTTACCCCCGCACTTCGGTGCGGGGGATTTTGATTTATCGAAAGGAGCAACATTATGAAAATCAACAGGCTTTTGGCTGTTATCTTATCCGTTTCGCTTGCCGCTTCGGCGCTTGCGTTTTCGGTAACTCAGGCGGCGGCGTATGATGACTATGAATATCCGATAGTTAACTTCACCGAAGATCCGACAGGTCACTGTACCGAGGAGGATGTCTGCGAGGTGAGCGCTTTTTCAAACTACTGCGACGTGGAGCCCGAAACGCAAATAATCCCGACGTGGGAGCAGGCGACCTTCGACTTTATCGCTCCCGAGAATCTGGAGATAGTCAGCTTTCAGTTCAGGCTGACGCGCGACGAGGAATACCTCTCGCTTGAAAGTTACAGCTCTTTTGCTCCTCAGATGTCCTATAACGACAAAGAAAGCGGCGATCGCATTTTGCTGGGCAACGTTTCCTCGCTCGACCCGATTTCGGTAAAAGCGGGCGAAACTCTCGTCTCGGCAACCATCGCCTGCTCTTATCCCAATTCGGCGAATATCTTTCTGACGATTGAGGATCTTCAGGTTCGCACCCCCTACGGCGACCTTGTGATAGTTCAAAACGGCGAATATATTGAAAGGCTTGTCGGCGACGTTAACCAAAACAAGGTCGTTGACATCGGCGACGCTACGACGCTGCAAAAGCACATTGCCGAGTACACCATCGACGGCGCGCCCGTCATCGACGAAACCGACCCCAAGACGATGTATATTGCCGACGTTGACCGCGACCACAGCATCACGATAAAGGACGTCACCTTGATCCAGCAATACTTGGCGGAATATATTAGGTCGTTTGAATAACCAATAACAATAGCAAGCCCCTGCACTTCGGAACAACCGCTCCGTCGCGCAGGGGCTTTTATTATATCGCTGTTATATTGCTATGCTTTTCTTCGCAGAGATTTTTCCGCCTTGCAAATCAGCTTGCCCGCGCCGAAAATAATCAGTATCTCGGGAACGCACAAAATGCTCTGCTGAATCAGCCGCCAGAACAGCCAGTAGCCAAAGTAATCACCGCCATACATAAAATACAACCAATACGCTTTTAAAAAAGTTTCAGATATCAATGCTTTCAGCGCCCATGCGATGATGATACGCGGAAGCGTAATTTGATCTTTATACAGAAAAAAACCGTAAATTGCTCCTGTAAGCGCAGCGCAAAGTGTAATCCCGGGGAAAAACGTTCCGTTTGGTATCCACATGATTGCCAAAATATCGCCCAACGCACCCACTAAAATGGAAGCAACAGGTCCGTACATTGCGCCTGCCATCGCTATGGGCAGAAAGGTGAATGTGATTTTCACTGCGTTGCCGAACATGGCAATATTAGCAAACGCGCCTAAAACGACGCACAACGCAAGCAGCATAGCCAAAATGACAAGCGACTGAAGATTTTTTAACTCTAAAAACGAACTTTTCAATGATTTCAACGGTGACATAATACCCCTCCTGATACGCAGCCGCTCCAAAGAAAAAAGCGGGCAAAACGCCCGCCTCCGAAATTTCATCAAAGCAACAGCGGGATGCGAAACCGGCACCGCAGTTGTATACCTTCGTTTTCGCGGCAACTCCCCGTCCGCGAAACACTTTACGCACCGGCTTCTACTCTGTGAACTTATATTATATTTTATATCACTCCGACGTTTTTGTCAAGGAAAACGCCGAACATTAAATGATTTTTGCAAAAATAAGCAGTACAAGAATCAGCGTCGCAACCGCAAGGGCAGACACGATTAACGTGATCATCGTATTTACTTTCCTGTTGTTGTCGCTGTCGTTGCTCGCGCGAACAGGTACAAGACTTGATTTGCGAAGAGCGGTAACAACACCTTTGTACAGCAACAGTACAAGGGCGGCATTAAGCCCCGCTTTGATCGCGTTAAACGGCAGAAGAAGCGTAGGCATCATATTTACTACAATCTCGCGCGGAACGCCCATATAAATCGGCGTCATAATATAGTTCCAAAGAAGCATTACAGCAACCATCGCCAAAGAGCCTGATACCAATCCGATTATTGCCCTGAGCATGGTTTTTTTACGGTAATAGATTACCGATGAAACTCCGACAAACATTGCCGACGCCAAAAAGTTCATCAAAAAGCCGATAAAGCCCGTAGAGCTTACAGTAACCATTTCTATCAGGCAGACAACCAGCGACATGAGAACACCCGCAATCGGATTGAAAATAAACGCGCCGATCGTCAGGATCACATCCTTTGGTTCATACGTCAAAAAACCACCGATGTTAGGAATTCTAAGAAAGAAATCCGCCGCCACCGCAAGAGCGGTCAGCATACTCATAACCGCAAGCGATTTTATCCTGCTGCTTTGTTTTGTTGTCATAAAAACAACCTCCCTAAAATTTTTAAAGGCTGTATCGGAAAAAAGCCCCGCTGCCAGAGCAACGGGGCGATTACGCATGATAAAGCCGCAAGTACGGCTGACGCGCGTCTTCTTTCGTCCGGACTTTAACCGTCGGTGCCTGAATTTCACAGGCTCGGCGGGCGCAAGCGCACCCGTTCGTGGACTGTAACCACCGGTGGAGAATTTCACTCCGCCCCGAAGACAACCTTATATTAACATTATAATCGGTTGTTTTGAGATTGTCAATATTTTTTTCAGCGAACCACTAAAATCATCCTTATTTCAGCGCCTCAAGCAGCTCTTCTGTTTTGTCGGTCTGCTCCCACTTCACGCCAAGCTCCTCGCGTCCCATGTGACCGTATGCTGCAAGGCTGTAATACTGCGGCTTTTGAAGCTCAAGCCGGGTAATAATAGAGTTGGGGCGGCAGTCGAAAACCTTGTTGACAGCAGCGGCGATCTCCTCATTAGTGTATTTTGAGGTGCCGAACGCGTCAACCATGATCGAAACAGGCTTGGCAACACCGATAGCGTAGGCGAGCTGTACCTCGCACTTTTCAGCTATGCCTGCCGCAACTACGTTTTTGGCTATGTAACGGGCGTAATATGCAGCGCTGCGGTCAACCTTTGTCGGATCCTTGCCGCTGAATGCGCCGCCGCCGTGACGAGAGAATCCGCCGTAGGTATCAACGATGATTTTTCTGCCGGTAAGACCCGCGTCGCCTACGGGACCGCCGATTACAAACCTGCCCGTGGGATTAACAAAAATCTTTGTGTCCGAAAACAGCTCCGCCGGGATAACGGGCTTGATAACGTATTCGATCATATCCGAACGAATTTGCTCAAGCGCCGCGCCGGGATCATGCTGGGTGGAAACTACGACCGTATCAACGCGGACAGGCTTGCCGTCCTCATATTCCACTGTGACCTGAGTTTTTCCGTCGGGTCGTAAATACGGCAAGGTACCGTCCTTTCTCACCTTAGTAAGCTGCTTTGCAAGCCTATGAGCAAGCGAAACGGGCATGGGCATTAGCTCGGGCGTTTCGCTGCACGCGTAACCAAACATCATACCCTGGTCGCCGGCACCTATTTGGTTATCAATGTCATTTTCTCCGTCCTTTAGCTCGTAGCTCTCGTTGACGCCCATAGCTATATCCGCAGATTGAGCGTCCAAAGAGGTCAGCACGGCGCAGCTCTGAGCGTCAAATCCATAAGCGGGATCGTTGTAGCCAATGTCGTCGATAACGCGGCGCACAATCGCCGTGACGTCTACATGAGCCGTTGTTGAGATTTCTCCCATGATGTGTACCACGCCTGTGGTAACAGTCGTTTCGCAGGCTACGTGAGCGTCACTGTCCTGCTCCAAAATGCTGTCGAGCACCGCGTCGGATATTTTGTCGCACACCTTATCGGGGTGTCCCTCTGTTACCGATTCTGATGTAAATAAAAACTTAGCCATTTACTACTTTCCCTCCAACAAATTATTTCCTGCGGGCGCTCCTGTCTGCTTTTTTACCGTTCAATTATCTTTCTGTCAAAAGCAGGTCAATATAAAAAAGCGTGTGCACCCTGTGCGTGTCCTTTTTTCAGCCATCGCTCGTACGCACGCAGAGCGCAACTGAGCATTATATTTTAATTATAGGAAACTCCTATAATGTAAAAAACCGCCCTTCTCCCGAAAGGCGGTCGTAAAATTTGCTACAAACTCATCTTTCGGTAAATACCGCAGGATTTAGCACCTTGCATTGCAGGTTGCCGGGCTTCACAGGGCCTGTTCCCTCCGCCACTCTTGATAAGATTTTCAGTTTTCAAATATTATATATGATAACGCGGAAAAAAGCAAGACTTTTTTAAAGATTTTTTGTTGTTTTCAAAGTTTTTTGCATTAATAAACAGTTTTTTACTTACTCAGCCGCTTTTTTATTTCAATTTCTGAACTGATACTTTTTTAGATCGACGCAGTTATCTGTTACCTCTACGCCCTCGGCGCGAAGGAGTCTCGCCTGCTCGCTGACGCCTCCAAAGGCAAACTCCGGAGCGAGCCTGCCCTTTGAGTTCACGATCCTGTGGCACGGTATAACGCCGGGCGCGGGATTAACGTGCAGGGCGTTGCCCACGACCCTTGCAGCGTTGCCGTTCCCCGCCATAGATGCGATTTGACCGTAGGTTGCCACCTTGCCCGCAGGCACAGACCTCACGGCGCGATAGATTCGGTCGTACATATTGTCGGACATTTTGCGGTCAATCCTCCTCGTCATCAACAAAGTCGGGGTCGGGATCCTCAAAATCGTCAGGCTCGGCAATTTGATCAAAGCTATCCTCGCCGTAGTCTTCAAGTCGAGCGCGGTCATGGCGCTCTTTGGCAAGCTTTTCGGCGTCCTCGCGCTGGATACGTTTTATTATCTCGCCGATACTTTCGGGATCCTCCTCATCTTCATACTTGCCTGTAACAATATGGATTATGTTCATCACTTCGTCGAAGAAAATCAAAATCATCAGCAAAATAAAGACGATCAAGCCCCACGGCGAGAAGAAGAACGAGTAAAGCCAACGTAAAACATCCAGCTTGCAAACCATTTTGGATTCGATGTCCTGAAGCTTGATCGGACCGTCGTCGATCTCGTTGGCGTCGCCCATCGTGACAACGACCCAATCGCCCTCGTCATCCTTGAACGGCTCAACAATTATTCTATGCGTTACCCTGTTGTTGTCAAAGCGGGAGCCGCCTTGAAATGTAATTATATCGCCGACTTTCAAGTCATCCTTATCGCTGACTTTTTTACTCAGAATAACGTCCTGAACATGAAGCGCGGGCTCCATGCTGCCCGATGTAACGCGTTGTATAGAGTAGCCGAAAACTGTCGGAGTTTTTCCGTTTACCCTTGCAAGCAAAAACGTTATAAAGCAAAACGCCAAAACAACGATCAATGACCAACAAATAATGTTTTTTATAACACGCGCAACGCCCCAAGCATTATTGATTTTTGCGGCTCTCTCTTCACCGATTTTAGCAGCAAATCTCTTCTGATACTTCTTTCTTCTTTTCATTACTAAGCCCCGTTTTTGAGTGATGATTATACAATTATTATACATGAAAAAGGGCTGCAAGCGCAACCCTTTTTTATTATTTGATTAAACGCTAAGGAAAATACCTTCAAGTGTATAGCTTGCATCGGCTGTTGACTCAAAATATTCATCATCGCCGTTCTGGATAAACCACCAAACCTCGGTCTTTCCGTTAGCAGGAACAGTCAGGTTTGTAACGATCGGAGCATTGGTGATTGTTGTGCTGTTGGCGTCAAAGCCGTGAACAACAACATTTGCTGTTTTGGTCGCGGTTTCACCCTTTGAAGATGTGATTGTATAGGTCAGCGTTGCCGAGCCCTCAGCCACCGCTGTAATAGTTCCTTTGCTTGATCCGCTGTCGGAAACGGTGAAAATATTTGTGTTGCCGGAGCTGTAGGATATCGAACTGCCGCAATAATCCGTGCCCGAGGTAAGAGCAACACTTATTGTTTGTCCGACAGAAATAGAAACCGAGTTAAAGTACTTCACAAAGCAAGCACCGTTGACATTCTCTTTACCCGCCCATGCGTTGTTGTAGTCGGTATATGTGCCGTTAGTATAAAAGAGCAAGCTTTGCAGCTGCGACAAGCCGTCACCGTTGAGATTTGTAAAGGTCTGCGTGCGCTGATAATTCGCAGGATTATTAGCAGTTGCGAAATAGAGCTGATTATGACCGACAGGTATATCGGCATAATAATAGCCTGAGGTGCCTATTCTTGTCATCTGTACGTTTGATTGAACATTGCTGTCAACGTTGTTGCCCGACTTAACATAAAACGTTGTTCCGCCCCATGTTGTGCGATGGGCGTCATAGTTGTTGCCCGACGGTACTCTGCCTATCGGCTCAAAGTACACTCTCTTAACTGTGTTGGAAACGGCGTTTTTTGTGGCAGGAGGGATAACCTGATTATAGGTCGAATAATTTTTGAACGCTTTGATCGGATAATTTACACCTACGCAAATGTTTGTGGTCGCGGAAATCGTAGGATGAAAATTTTTAATGAAAAGCGCAACCTTTTGCTCTGTTGAGCCGGAGTTCGTAATTTCCGTCTTATAATAATTTCTGTGTCCCGGCTGCAGTCCGCTGACACTTGTAGCAGGCGGAGCAGGCGTTTCGGAAAAAGATATCGCGTCGTCGGTGGAAAGGAATGTTTCCATCGTCAAATCTTTTCCGTCATACGCTTTCATGGAAAGTGTATTGCCGTTTGCGTCCTTATCGCCGTAAGGAATATTGAGCGATAAAGAACCGCCTGTTTTACTCTTTGGACGCTCAAACCATGCAAAAGTCGGAGCGCTGACGCATAAGACTAATAATACAACTGCCAAAGCTAATACTACCACAGTCTTTAGCGCTGTCCTTGATTTTCTCATGGCTCTCACCTCCTGTTATAACATTATTCGGTAAAGTTGAAACTTCCGCCGATTTGATTACGATTATCTGTTTTATCAGCTTTAATCCAAATACAATTGTTGTTTCCGTAAATACTATTGATATCAATATCAATTGTTTGGTCATTTCCGCCGTTAGCATTGAATAAAATATGAGTATAATCTAAACTAACCGTTACCTTATATACTTTATGACCGCTATTTGTTTTGTTTGTATCAGTCATCTTTATATAATCTGTAGCACCGCCACTGGTATTCCAAGCATGCGCATACAAGTCTCCGCTCCAATTCTGAGTATTCTCAACATAATACGTCCTTACACTTATTTCGTACTTTGCGTAATATGTAACATTGTTAGTATTCTCGGTTGTTCCCAAAGTGTAGTTAGGGTTATCAGGAGCGATGACTTCATAAGTTTTGTTTGTTGACAGAACGGTTGTCGAGTCTTGCGAACTGTACCAGCCTATAAACTTCATCGTATCAGAATCAGCGGCAGTGAGCGTTACCTTTTTATCATACTTCTGGTTAGCTATCAGGTTTCCGTTTGAGTCTACGTCCTGATATGTCTGACCATCAAGATTTACACTTGAATCATTTGCGGGATACCACGTTGCCGTTCCGCTTACGCATGTGGAATCAGTTATAGCGCAGGATATATCTCCTGCTTCGTTATTATAAGACCCATAATACGTTACTGTTACCTGTGCATGACTATGCTTCCAATAACCGAAAAGCTTGTTGGTTCCGTATTAATCATCATTGCTGATAGTTTGATTACGCGCTACCCCAACGATCCCCCGGCAGGTCACGATATAACCGTACTCGCCGTTTTTCGAGGGAACCCTGAGGTCAAATGTTTGCAGCCACCTGTTGTCCCAGTTGTTGGCGCTTGTACTGCCGTTCATATAACAAAAGATAACATTTGTAGCGCTGCCCGTGTAAGAGCATTTATAATATCCGTTCCATGTTCCGGATGTGACAGCCGTCATATCATACCATGTGTGTGTGTTTGTTCCGGTACTGTCTATTCCGAATACATACGCCGCAAAGCGAACGTTTGAATTGTTCGTTGAATGCTGATAGAGCGGCTTCATGTAAAGCTCATGCTGATTTGAAAACTTTGCGTATAGAGTTTTGCCGGTTGTTGTTACCGTGTAAGAGTAGGGATCGACATCAGAGTTTGCAATTACCGAACCTGTGGCGGAATCCGCCCAGCCGAGGAACTGATAACCGTTTGTTGTACTCGGAGCCGCGTGTAAATTCAATGCATGGTTAAGTGATGTATAATAAGTGACTGACGCGGCATAGGAGCTGTTTTCAATAGCAACACTGCCTCCGGCTCCGCCCACTGAATTATTTGTCACCGCTTTGACCGTGAATGGGATAACCGTTACAAGCTTGAAATTGGCTACTGTCAACGCCTTGTTATGATAAACGCTGCTGCTTGCTCCTGTCGGATCCTGAATCCACATATTAAAGCTGAGATATCCGTTAGCAGTTGTTTCCACAACTCGCTTTTTTCCGGTCACATATTCGGAAAACGGATGAACAGTTACAGAAGCCACGGTCGTTCCGTTCTCACCGCTTATTACGTTCTCGGTGAACTCCTCGTCAAAAAGACTGAAAACGGTGAAATTGCCGTTTGTGTCGCCGACCGAAAAACGGACAAGCTTTTTATTTGCGCCCGAAAGGGCTGTTCCGTCAAACTTGATTGTCGGAACCTGCGCGAATGACAGACTTACATTTGATAGTGTCTTTACGGTAAAGCTAACGTAGTTAACATTTTTGTCGTTGACCGAAGCGACTCTGTACAATTGTGTAGAGCCGTTCATGCCGCCCTTAAAATACATTGTATTACCGTCGGATGAAGACGCGGGAGCAAGGTGATAACCGCCAGACGGACGGAAATAATTTGTCAAATCAATATCGGTGGCGTTGCTGTTTGAAAGATTGACCTGCTGATAATTCGCCGATTCGACAATTCCCTTTGCTCCGTCTTTGGTGTAAATCTTAATAGATGAAATGGACTCGATCCATGCAGAGGTCGAAACCAGCATAATCGCCAGCACCTCAACAAGTGCCACAACAGAAAGAATAACAGCTATTTTTCTTCTTTTGCCGGACTTGACATAATGACGACCGCGTTTAAATCTTTTCACCGTGACACCTCCTGTTCTATTAGCGTTGCTTTAGTTTCTGCTCACCGGACCGTTAGCCGTTCCCCAATAACCGATACACGGAGAAAGCCACTTCTCATAGCGCTGTGAATCGTTATGTGCAACCGTGCTGTAGCCGTTGCCTCGCAGCGCATAATAATGAACATACTTACTGTTTGTCGATCCAATTAACCTTGTTTCGGCAAGATTGCCGAGGATTTCCCAGTTTGAGTTTCCTTTAAGGTTTGGATGCAAATTATTTCTTACCCCGACATATGTATGCCACGAGTTAAAAATCGTCCCGTCGAACACATCGTCCCCGTGAGTACTTAGTCGGTAGAATGAGATTTGTGTTGAAACATATTTTGGAATAGCGGTTTTATATTGCTTACAACCGTTGGAATCTGTACCTGCGTCGGTCATAACAGAGGTTTTCCAAGATTCAGCTACATTATCATAATAAGATAATACTATATTAACGTTGCCCGAAAGCCAGTTTCCGCCATTCCATGTATGTGCGGTTCTAACCTGTGAAGCGTTGACCGAGTTGTGCTCGTCACCGATTGTCCAATCGTGGAGATAAATCTCCTCCATCTCATTAACATTCGTTTCGATTTCAAGCTCGAATGTCAGCTCCTTGCCAACATACTCCTTAGCTCTGGGATGCGTTCCCTCAAGCCACGCAACTACAGTTAGAGAAATCGTTTTGCCCGGTTCTATGGTGAACAGCGGGTTGTCTGTGCCGTAATAATAGGAAGAGAATGAATCAAGTCTGGTTGTCTCGGTTTCAGCCTTTCCCTCGGTGTCGATTTTATAGACCGCGTTGGTATTGTTAACATATGAGCTCAATTTAGCCGACGGGTCAAACACCTTGGGCGTGTGTCCGCTGTCGTCGATGATCGCGATGCGGACGGGACAGGTATAATCAGCAGGGAAAACCTGTCCAACAGGTGTGTTTCCGTTGTAGGTCAAGTTTATATGATCCTGATAAACCGAATTGCCTATCGTAACCTTATAGCCCTTGAGCCAGACCTTTGTTAAAGCGCCGCTTGACGAAATTGTAGTATCGGCATACGCGTAACGTACCATTTTATCTCCCGCGTTGCCCTCACGGAATGATAACGCTTTTGTCTGCGCATCCATATTTGTATTCGTGTTGGTGCTGCCGTAGTCAAAATTGATAATTCTTCCGTTATCGGATGAATTGGGAAAATCCCAGCGATACTCTACCGTTGCATTTACCGCGTCGGAAGCGTTATTCTTGAAAGACGAAGGGAAATAAATATTTCTGCCGTCTACGCTCGACGCCTCTTCCATACGGAAATTTGAAATGGCAATTTCCGTTTGATAGGATTGAAGCTGGTCGTCCTGCATACCGCTTGACGATTTCATTTCCAAAACAGGAGATGTAATTGAAATGCCGTCCTTTGCGGTAAGCCACGCTGTTGTTCCGCCGATTGCCAGCGTCATAACGATAAAAAGGGAAACATATGATTTAGCGGTTTTCTTACGGCGTTTACGGTTTAATGAAGCCTTTTCTGCAATAGCTTTGCCGAGTGTTTTTAAATCCATATGTTTCACCTCCAAACTGTTAGATTGTTATTTAACTTGCGCTGTCAAGGGAGAAATCAAGAATCGTCTTGAATTTACCGGTGATCTGCGCCGAACGGGACTCGGGATCCTCTCCCTCGACCCATAAGTTCACTTGAACAAAATCAGCATAATAAGATTTGCTGTTGTATGTTGCCTGTGTATTGAGAGTAGTCAAATTTACATCTGTGTGCAGCTTAAAATCTCTGTTTGTGTTTGCCGTAACGCCCGCTTCGGGAGTTGAATTATAATTGATCTTAGAACGCGTTTTATCGGCGTTGTAGTAACCGTGATTGTATGTGCCGTCGGTGTGAATATTTACGTTGCTTCCGTTTTGAACGTAGAACAAACCATATGTATTAGCCGTATTCAATAAATCATTCGGTGTGCTTTGATTATATGTGGTGTTGAAAAGCTCAACTCCGTCAAAAAACAGATGCGGTGCAGGCACCCAAAGAAGCTTTCTGGTGCTCAAAGCGGAATCGTAAATCGCCATTCTTGCGGCACCGATAACCGCATCGGATGAAAAGCCGGAAACTTTGTTGCCGAAATCATATGTTGAGGAAGGACCCGAAGGCGGACCATAGTAGGTGTTTTCCCCTAATATGATTTTTTGTCCCGACTTTTGAGCTCTGAAATACAGGTTGATACTCATGTAATCCTGATTTCTGACGGTCTCCAAATTAGCTGTTGACCACTTTGTGTTAAATTCGGCCTGAGTTTCCGAGTCAAATTTTGTGGTCTGAACAGTTGCAACAGAACTGATCTGATAAATAGGGGGAGTGATAAAAGTCTTTCCGTCGCCGGTGATATCAGCTAAGCTGAGCGCCGCAAGGAACGGATAATCTTCATCTGTAATCGTGAAGGACTCATTTTTCCAATTTGTATCATCGTTTAAATAGCTTGTTAACTGAGCTCCCGTCAGGGTAGGGTCAACAACGCAAACCTCCAAGCCCTCGGGAACCGAGCACACGACTTGCACGCCCGACGCCTCCGCATGTGCCCCGGTCGGCGTAAACCACGAGCGAACACCGACAACGGTCGCAACGGCGAGCACAGCTAAAATTATTAAATTTTTAGCAATCATTCTGCGGGTCTTGCGACCCAGCTCTTCGCTCTTTTTCATTGCAAACCTCGACTTCGTGTTCAGGAGATTACTTCTCGAAGAAGTAAACCGCTATCATGCCGCTTGTTTTTAACTTTTTGTTGTAGTTGACTGTAACATCGTTAAAGCCCTTTTCATTGACCTTTGCAACATATGACTCCGCTGAGATATCCTCGCTGCCCGTAAATGTGATTATTACAGGGCATTTCTCGATCTGGCTGAGCTCCCAGTGAAGCTCGGGGAACGCGCAGGTCAGGTCGGCGCTCTTTTTATAGAATTTTAAGACTTTAATTCCCGCCTGAGTGGTTTTGGAAACAAGTATTCCTCTCTCTGTTCTGCACGCGGAGAAGCCGACGATTAAGTTGGCGGCGTTGCTGATTTTTTCTGCCGCTTTCTTATCTTTTTGTTCAATAAGCTTCTGCGTGAGGTCACCGAGCAGGAATGAGCTTCCGAAAACGAAATCACGGTTGATCTGGTCAGACGTGCCTCTGATGGCTCGAATCGCTTCGTTCGCGCTGATGTGAGCCTGCTCCGCTCTTTCCTCGGCCTTCATAACACGGGCTGTCGCAATGCTCTGGATTTCCTGGGCTTTAAATTGATATTTCTTCTCGGCGTTTCTCTTTGCGTCGGCAACGCGCTTGTCAACAGATTTCTGGACGTTTTTGACCTCGGTCACGTGCTTAGCGCTTGCCGCAGCTGCGGCATTGATGTTTGCCTGCTTGATATCGCCGATCTGGTTCTCATATTCTTTCTTCTGCTGCGACAAATCATCAAGACGCTTTTGCTCTGCCTGATTCGCTTTTTCCGCGAAATCATCCTGCATGGATTTGATTTCGGCAGCGTGCTCGTTGAGCATCGCGACCCTCTGATTCTCAAAGTTGAGATTCATTTGCTCCTCGTGCTCTTTTCTCTCGGTGCGTTCCTTCTGGAGCGTATCTACGAGATTTTCATTGCGCGAGGTAAGATCCTTGATCGTTTTGTCGTCTTCATCCATCTTCGCTTCGCATACGCTGATATGCTTTTGCAGAGCTGCGATAGTTGCAATGTGAGCAGTGATTTGACGCTCCAAATCCTGAATGGTAGCTATCTGACCGGCAATAATTGCCTCCTGCTCCTCGATCTTAGCTTTTTGCTCGGCGTTCTCTTCTTCAAGAACCCGAATACGCTCATTTAAGGTTTCAATTTGCTTGTTGAGCTCTTCGATAGTGTTGTTTAGTTCAACGATGTGAGCCTCAAGCTCCTCGATCTTAGCCTTGAGCTGGGCATTCTCTTCTTCAAGCTCTTTGATTCTCTTCTCGGCTTCAAGCAGCTTGAGCTTGACGAACTGCAGCTCGTCTTTGAGCTCTCTGATTTCCTGCTCTAAAGCCGCTACTGTTGCTTTGAGGGCTTGGATTTGCTTTTCCTTTTGTTCAAGCTGAGCTTTAAGGTTTCTGACCTCGGTTGTAAGCTCCTGGATTTTCTTGTCACGCTCGCGGATCTCCTTGAGTCTGATGGCCATTTCTTCACGGCGAACAGCGTCGACCTGAGCACGCAGAACCATTTCACGCGTTTTTTCGGGCTGCGCGTTTTCCGCAGCAAGACGTGCATTTTCTTCCTCGTACTTTTCCTGAAGCATACGGCGCAGACCGGGGTTGGTCGCGATATTCATCATAAAATGCTCGAAGCCCATGGTGAAATATACGTCCTGCTGCGCCTCTTTGTCCATTGCACCCTCGTATTTCTCGGAAACGATCTCAAAGCCGCGCTTCTGATATTTATCGAGGAACTGCCACAGCTCAACTGCCTTTTTAAAGTTGGGGTCGCCCTTCAGCATATTTGTCATAACGATCGGCGGGCGAACCTCGGTTTCCTTTTTGATTGCCTGCATGAGCGGTGTGGCGAGGAAACTGTTGAGCTTTTCTCTGATTTTTCTTATACGGTCGAAATCGGAGAGCTGCTCATTATCTATTACGGAGTCAAGGTGTTCGTTAAACACCTCATGCGCCTCACGGGTGTACTTAAAATTGAAGTCAACCGTTTCCTCATGCATATTGATTTGACGTTCCATGTTGAAATCGTTGTAGATATCGTCGGGAACATCCTTCATTTTGGTATACTTATCCGCAACAAATTGCAGTGTGCGGCGTATAAGCGTCATAAGAAAGCGGTTCTCATAAATCGCAAAGCTCTCTTCTTTTTCTGTAACAAGGAGCTTATTAGGTATGATCCTGCCGTTATCCTCAACCTTCGCAATAAAATTGGTGTGCTGGGAAAGATGCTTTACGGATTCAGGACCTGTTTTGCGCGCCAGCTCCACCTTAACGATATTTTCAATTTGTTTGATGAAGCGGCGCTGCTGTTCGATAGCGCGCTCAATATAAGGCAGAGTGTCCTCGATAGCCTCGACCCACTCCATGTCGATAACCTTTTCGTTGGTTTTACCGATAAGAGTGTCTTTTCCGACGTCGCCGTCTTTGAGGTTCTCGGTTATGTAATTGTAAGTAAAATCATCCTCCAGAAGCTCCTGCATATACTTGTAGCCTCTGTAATACTTGGTATAATCTACAGCCATAACAATCTCCTTACTAATTACTGAACGCTTGATCGAAATGAATCAGCACTGAAAGGGCGAAGAGTGTTCGCCCTTTTTCAATTATACAAGCTTCTTGAGCATCATCAGATATGACTTGCATTCATTCATGTTTTCAGAGCCGAAGAGTTCATCCATATACGCTACGAGTCCGTCGATTTCATCACGGATGTAAGCGAGGTTGAGAGACTCAAACTTTCTGAATACCTTACGGGCGAGAACGCAGTCAAGAGCCTGAATTTCGGTGCCGCCGCAGCCAACGTAGGACGGTACGAAGTCGCGCATTTGTTTCATAATACGGTTACCGAAAGCTATGCGGAAATGCTCGATAACATAATCGTCAAGCAGACCGATTTTTCTGATGTTTTCTTCCGAGAGCGGATACTTCGCCTTTGCTTCGTTGAGCAGCGCCTCGAAATGGTGATAGTTGATGACAACCGGCTCGGTATCGGGGGCGTCGAAGGGAACGCCTTTGGTGTCGATGTTAATGGGCATCGCACGGTCGTAAACCTTATCGGTGATAGCGAATGTGGAGTCGTCGTTGTTCGCGGTGCCGACGTACCACATATTCGGAGGAACGGTGAGCTGACCGTTGACGATATGCTTGGGATCGCTCTCCCATGAGTTGGGAACGATATCTACGATCCACTCCTCGCGGCGCGGCATTTCAAGAATGGAGAGCATTTCAGCGAAGTAATACTCAACACGAGCGATATTCATTTCGTCGAGGATCACGATATAAACATTCTCGTTGTAGGATGCCTCGTACATAGCGCGGAGAAGCTCGGTTTCGTTGAACTTCTTGGTGAATTCGTTGAAGTAGCCGAACAGCTCGGTTCTGTCACGCCATGACGGCTGAACGGAAGCGATGATCGACGGGTTGGAAACATACTTACCAAAAGCATAAGCCAGCGATGTTTTACCTGTACCGGAAATACCCTGTAAGATGATAAGGCGGTTTGAACCAAATGAAGCGACAAACGAACGAATGAGGTTGATGTCGTAGTACAGACCGAGCTTGGAGCAAGCAAAGAGTCTGAAACGTTCACAGAATTCAGGCAGCGTGATCTCGTTGTCGTATACGGGCGGCTGATAGTCTGCCCACAGCTCGTCGATCTCGGCAAGCTTGTAGAATCTCTTTCCGCCCTCTTCTTCCTCGTCGCCCTTGTTGAGAGCTTCGATTTCTTCTCCGGTGAGCTCGGCGATCTCGTTCGGGTTGAGACCGATCTGAGAAACCTTCATAGAGAGGATCTTATCCTTTTCAAGGTTAAGACGCATAACTTCTTTGTTGAGCGACTGCACTTCTTTTACAAGCGAATCGGTGTCTTTTCTTCTTTGACGCGACTTGATAAACTTTTTTATAGCGACGATAATAAGCCATACAATCAAGCCCATCACGGCGGCGAGAAGTACAATGGCGATAATCGCAATTACCCACGCCAGACCGCCAAGCTTGTCTTCACCTGCAAAATCATTTATAATCTTTACATATTTCGGGAAATTGAACATTCCCACAATTCCTTTGAAAAAGCCTGTTATAATTGACCACAGAGAGCCAAAGAACTGGCCGAGAAAATGATACAGAAAATCAAATACGGTATCCACGGCGCTTCGTCTCCTTAAAAAAATCTACCCTTACGCGTCTGTTTGAATTACGCGCAATTTATAATATAAATCTCACTTCTAAATCTCTTTGAGATGTCCATATGGATTACGGCTTTCCTTCCGGCTTACGCCGGAAGGAATTCTCCGTATCTTTTAGTCACACTATTCGTGTTTAGGGACAAATTTGTTAAAAATTACTGTTCGTCCGATTCGGCGTCTGCCGCGTCGGGTTCAGGATCTGTCGCGTCATCCGGGGCAGGTGTTTGTACCTCTGAGCCGCTGTCCTGTTCAGGCGTTTCCGCCTGCTTTTTTTGCTGTGCCAGATATTCCGCAATAGCGCGTTGCTTCTGCTCTTCGGTGAGGTCAGCTTTAGCAACCGTTTCAGCAGCTTCTTCCGTAGCTTTTGCTTTGTTGTAGGCGATCACATTAAGAATAACGCGGATCGCTTCATAAACAAAGAAGATAATCATTGGAAGAAGTACGCAAAGGAAGAAACCGAGCTGAGTCCGTATGAAACTAAAGAATGCTCCGAGTCCCGGAATTCTTGTTCCGGTCCACTTTGCAACAATTGTTCTGGATGTTTGAAGCTTATCATCAGCTTCCGGGGCGTTATCACCCTTTGTTCTGTAATATGTCGTGCCGTTGTCTGCTATGACCTCAACTATCCTATGAGTGTTATATGTACTTACACCCTGTATTTCAACAGGAAAAGTAACTATATCTCCGACCTCATATTTTTGAGAAAAGCTTTCGGACACCTTACTGATGATGACATCATTTTCCATGATAGTATCTTCCATGGAATCAGATTTCACGCTGAGCGGCGCGTATCCGAGCAGATTGGGTACCCCGCTTGATTTTAATGAAACGGATAATATAACTATCGCTACCGAAACAATTATAATTAAGATAATAATAATATCAATAATTACGTTAATTATCCGTTTCACTACCTTATTCATTTGCGGGGTCTCCAATCATGTGTTTTTATTGACTTAACAAAAGTCTAAATTCAAGAATAATTAGGGCTTATCTTCGTAGATGCTGAACTGGAGTTCGGGCATTACGTTACCTGCATAGGTATCATAGCAGTCAGCATCCTGGCCTTCGAACCATACGATAAGCATATAGTACTTAGCAGCGCCTGCTGCGAGGGTGTCGCCAACCTTAACCTTGATTGTGGTTCCGGCAGCTGTGGTAACTGTATCGGTTGTGGCGATGTTGCCGTTTGTGTTTGCAGTAGCAGTCAAAATACCAAGAGCTGTGTCGTTGTTGGAAGCGCCGTATACGCTGGACTTAAATGTAGCAGCGTCCTTAACGGTTGCAGATGCACGACCTGCATCTGTTGTGCAGCCGGACTCAACAAGAGCAACACGGAGGTACTTTTTAGCAGCAGCAGCGTCGTTGAACTTCTCGGTGATGTTTCCGCTCAGCTCGATGTAAACAGGATTCTCGATGTCGGCAGAACCGGCATTCTTAACATTGAGCATGTTGTAGAACATATAGCTCTCAGCAGCCTGAGCTGTGTTGTTGGCGATTTTGTTAACGGTGCCGTTCTTAGCTGTTGCGGCGTTGGAGCCTGCGGCTGTTGCGTAGAACCAGTCAACACCGTTAGCGGATGAAACAGGATTTAATGTTTTGTTGAAACCATAGTCAAGGTCGTTTACCCATTCGGAAGTTCTGCTGGAAACGAGAAGGCTGGAAACCTTGTCGGTCTTAACCTGAACACCGCTTGCGGACGTAGAGGTATCAGTTGTGAACCATGCGAAAGTCGCGGTTCCGAGTGCGAGCATTGCTACGAGGAGCATTGCTACGGAAGAGATCAATAATCTTCTTCTTGATTTTGCTTTCATAGAGAAATTCCTCCTAATAAAATAGATTTTTGTCCCTAAAACACCATAGGGAAGTTTTTTATATAAGCAGCCTTTTTCAGCCGCTTTATACCTGTTCAATAATACGCTTAATCCGCGCTGCGCTGAATTTATTCAGCGTAATTATACGTGTCTTCTTCGATCTTGCCGTCGTAGTAGTCGCCGAAGGGTTTCTCGCCTTCGTCGTCGAGGACCTCGAAGAGCATCTTCATTCTTACCCAGCCGTCGCGGATCTCGTCTACACACTCGGCGTCGCTGCCCTCTATCCAAATGACTATCGTGTACTTGTCAACGTCATTCGGTTTGAAGCCGGTCGATTTGGCGGTCATAACAACTTTGTCGTCCACAAACATCGTTGTGTCCTGCTCCGCCTTGCTGCGGTCGGTGTATTGCGGCTTGGCGTAGATGTTCGCTTCTCCGTTCTTATAAACCATGACGCGGCAGGCTTCGTCGGCTGACTTTGCAACGCCCGTTATGTCGAGCACCGCCTTGTAGTCAAGCTTCTCGTCGCCCTCGTTGCGGCAGTAGAAGGTGTATGCAACGTAGTTTTTGCCGTTGTGCTCACCGTCCTTTGAGGTGTCGAGGTCTGTGGGCAGCCACGTATAGGTTATGTTGGTTACGTTTTGCACCTGCTTAGCCGAAAGAGCAACTTGCTTGGTTTCAAACTTGGGGTCGGTGCTGAGAACGATTCCCTTATTCTGGAGCGGCTTATCAACCTCAATTACCAAATCGCCCCATTTTGTAATCAGCATCGAAACCAAAAACAGAACTACCAAAATAGCAAGCAATGCGCCGAGCGCGATTCTGAGGAAGAGCCGACGTTTTTTCAGCCCGACAATGCTCTTGGAGTCCATATTGACGTGATATTTACGTATCGCGGGATTTTGGACATCCTTATCATTTTGCTTACTTAACTCCTGAGGAGTGGTCGGTTCTTGTATTTTGTTTTTACGAGGCAACTTCAATCCCTCCTCGGTTTAACAGGTTATAATTATAAATCATATGGTGATTTATACAAACAGGCATACCTGTTTGTATCTTTAATTTTCTTTTGTTTTGAATTATGAAATAGGTACGTTGTTCTCATCGGTTCCGACAAAGCTGAGCGCGACCTTGAGGTCGGCATCCTGAACATCGTCGTCGCACTGGGGATCCTCGCCGTCAACCCACAGACGGACTGTAACCTTTTTGGGGGTAAGCTCATCAAGATGGAACAGACGCGAGCTGTCCGAATAACTCATGGGGGTCGAGATGTCGAAGGTGCTGAGTCCGTTTACGGTTCCCGCCTTGTTCGGCTCGTAAACCGCTGTGCCGTTGCTGTCGGTGGTAAAGCCGACTCTTGTGCACTGAACGACCTCGCTTCTCGGGGAAGGTGAATCTGAGGTCACCTGAGTTCCCTTGTCGCCCGCAATGTCCGAGGATTCGGTTGTGAGGTGAACCCACATTTCTTCGGTAGCAATAAAGTAACACTCAAACTCAAGATATGATTTTTTGTTCGGTTCCTTTACCGCGCCGCCGCGGTTGGTAAGCCTTACGCCGTCAGTGGTGGTTACGGGATCTAAAATGATATCCGCAAGCTTTGTGTTGTATTTGCTGCCTAAATAACCGTCAATCATCTCGTTTGTAATTACTTTTACGTATTGGTCGAGATCCTTGCCGTGATCTTCCATGGAAACCTTTAGCTGCGCCGCGACACTGATGTGAACGTCAAGCGTATCTACACCCGCGAAGGTATTGACCGAAAACCACGCGACTGTGGAGGTTGTCATGGAAAGAAGTGTGATAATCGCGATAAACACGATCAGGCGTTTACGCCTTTTTTGGGTCATTTTATCATTTGTCATGCGCGCTGCCGCCTTAGAAAACAGTCCCATTGACATCACTCCTTTTGCTTTTGTAGCATATTTCTCTACTTATATGTGATTTTACTATTTTATTTTGAATAAATCAATTGTTTTGGTATAAAAATTCTAAATTCGTATAAATCAACAAAAACAATGTGACGGTTTTATGCATAATTTTTGAAGTTTATTTGAATGATTTTTGTATAAGATTGCGCAAGTTGTGTCCGTTATTGCGGTTTATGCTTATAGTTTTAGTTAATTTGCAATAATAAGCCTATAATAATAATTTTCAATTGGCTTTTCAGATTCTCCCTTTTGACGCGATTTTGTCGGCTATTAGCGCGTTGGCTTTTCAGTAAAAAATTCCGGCATAAAAAAAAGCGAGTATTTATGCGGTTTTTACCCTTTGCTACAATTTTTGCAATTTTTTAGCCCTAAGGGAATAATTGCCTTTTTAGCGCACTTTAAATTATTTCATAAGTGCCTGTTTGCCTTTCTTATGTAAAACTATCGGCATAGCCCTTTTCACGCTCTTTAGGATTAGTCTTATGGAAAATATCAGCACGAAAATAATCCTTCTTTTGGAGTTTGCCCTTTTAGCGCACTTCCAAAAGAAGGATATCCTTATTGTTAATGTATTTTGCGCGAGAGCGTCAGCCTATCAGGCGTCGCGTCCGCAGCATTTTTTATACTTTTTGCCGCTGCCGCAGGGACAGGGGTCGTTTCTGCCGACCTTTTTACCCTTGCGAACGGTTTTGTTCGCGGTGTCGGTTCCGTCGCCGGAGGTCTGAACGGGCTTGGCTACCTGCTCACGCTTAAGCATCGCCTGAACAGCCACGGGCTGAGACTTTTTCTCTTCCTTTTCCTCCATAGCCTTCTGCGCCGCCGCTGCCTGCTTTTCGGCTTCCTTGCGCGCCGCCTCAATAGCCTCCTGACGCTTCTGTATCTCATAAACGCGCTTGGGCATGATGAGCATGAGCTTGACGGTATCCTCGCGGATATTCTCGATCATCTCATCAAACATATCAAAGCCTTCAAGACGGTACTCGACAACGGGGTCATGCTGACCGTAGGAGCGAAGACGGATTCCCGCCTTGAGCTGATCCATAGCGTCGATGTGATCCATCCAATGGGTATCGACGCTCCTGAGCAGGTAAACGCGCTCCATTTCGCGGATGGTTTCGGCGGGCACGATCTCTTCGTTTTCCTTGAAGATCGCGAGGGCGTCGTCCTTTATCATTTGACCGATCTCATCGGCTTCCATTTCCTCAAGATCATCGAGATCGAGCTTGTATTTTTCCTCGTCGGTGATTATCCAGCCCTTGTAGTACTCGACAAGGCTCGGATAGTTCCAGTTCTCCTTGGGGCCCTCGGGCAGATAGTGGGTGATCGAGGTATCTATAGTGTCGTTGAGCATTTTGAGAATGGTTTCGTGCAGATCTTCGCCGTCGAGAACCTGATCGCGCTGACCGTAAATGATCTCACGTTGACGGTTGAGAACGTCGTCGTACTGGAGAACGTCCTTACGTATTCCGAAGTTGCGCAGCTCAACTTTTTCCTGCGAGTTCTCTATAATATTTGTGAGCATTTTGTTCTCGATCGGGGTGTCCTCGTCAACGTTCATACGCTCCATCATCGATCTCATACGGTCGCCGCCGAACAGGCGCATAAGGTCGTCCTCTGTCGAGAGGAAGAAACGGCTCACGCCGGGGTCGCCCTGACGTCCGGAACGTCCGCGGAGCTGATTGTCTATTCGGCGGGACTCGTGACGCTCGGTACCGATGATCATAAGACCGCCCGCCTCGCGAACCTGATCCGCTTCGCCTTTGATTTCGTCCTTATATTTATCGTTGAGCTCCCTAAATACCTTGCGCGCTTCGAGGATCTCCTCGTTGTCGGTTTCGGCATAACCTGTGGCTTCCTCGATCAGTTCCTCGGGATAGCCCTGCTTGCGCATTGACGACTTCGCCATATACTCGGCGTTACCGCCCAAAATTATATCGGTTCCACGTCCCGCCATGTTGGTGGCAATCGTTACCGCGCCGAACTTGCCCGCCTGCGCGATGATTTCGGCTTCTTTGTCGTGCTGCTTGGCATTGAGGACATTGTGCTTAATACCGCGGCGCTTGAGCATTTTTGAAAGGTGCTCGGATTTCTCGATTGAAATGGTACCGACAAGCACGGGCTGACCCTTTTCGTGAACCTCGGCGATCTGGTCGATAACCGCGTTGAACTTGCCGTTTTCTGTTTTGAATACCGAGTCGGGCAGATCCTTACGGATAACGGGCTTGTTGGTGGGGATCTCAACAACGTCAAGCTTGTAGATCTCCTGGAATTCCTCGGACTCGGTCTGACCTGTTCCGGTCATACCCGAAAGCTTTTTGTAAAGGCGGAAGTAGTTCTGGAAGGTGATGGTCGCGAGAGTTTTGCTCTCGGACTGCACCTTAACGCCCTCTTTCGCCTCGATAGCCTGGTGAAGACCCTCGTTGAAGCGTCTGCCATACATAAGACGTCCGGTGAACTCGTCGACGATTATTACCTCGCCGTCCTTTACAACGTAATCGACGTCAAGCTTCATTACG
The DNA here is from genome assembly GCA_902777275.1 of uncultured Ruminococcus sp. Classification (GTDB taxonomy): domain Bacteria; phylum Bacillota; class Clostridia; order Oscillospirales; family Acutalibacteraceae; genus Ruminococcoides. The sequence continues at coordinate 28,438 of CACYTI010000023.1, forward strand.
CCGTTCGCCTTGATTGCCTGGTTGACGTGGTGCTGCAGGGTGAGGTTTTCGGGATCGGTAAGGTTTTCGATGCCGAAGAACTCCTCAGCCTTTTTAACACCTGACTGAGTGAGCGTGGCTGTCTTTTGCTTTTCATCAACAACGTAATCTATTTTGTTCTCCTCGTAGTAGGCGTCCATATCCTGCTTTGAGTCGATTTCGGTGAAGCGCTCAAGCTTGAGGGTTTTTGCAAGCTTGTCGGCGCGCTCGTAAAGGTCGGTGGATTTGTCGCCCTGACCCGAAATGATAAGAGGAGTACGCGCCTCGTCTATCAGGATGGAGTCAACCTCATCGACGATCGCAAAGGCGTGACCGCGCTGAACCTTGTTTTCCTTATATACTACCATGTTGTCGCGCAGATAGTCAAAGCCGAGCTCGTTATTTGTGCCGTAAGTTATATCGGCGGCGTAGGCTTCCTTTCTGCTCTCGTTGTTCAGGTCGTGAACGATAAGACCGACCTTTAGTCCCAAATATTTATATAGCTTGCCCATCCACTCGGAGTCGCGGCGGGCAAGATAATCGTTTACGGTAACGATGTGAACGCCGTCGCCCGTGAGAGCGTTCAGGTATGCCGGAAGGGTAGCCACAAGAGTTTTACCTTCACCGGTTTTCATTTCGGCGATTCTGCCCTGGTGGAGAACTATGCCGCCGATCACCTGTACGGGGAAGTGCTTCATTCCGAGTACGCGCCAGCTCGCCTCGCGGCAGGCGGCAAAGGCGTCGGGAAGAATGTTGTCAACGGTTTCGCCGTTCGCCAGACGCTCTTTGAAAATCGCCGTTTGATTTTTAAGTTCGCTTTCGGACATTGCGGCATATTTTTCTTCAAGCGCCAAAACCTTGTCAGCTATGGGCTGAACACGCTTGACTTCGCGCTTGCTGTAGTTGCCAAACATCGCTTTTAAAAAGTTTGCCATTGAATCTATTTCCTTTCTGTGTGAATGTCGGTTGTTTATATATTCAGTCAGCACGAAGCTGAACTTGTCACTTAAATCGTCAACTGTCCATTGTCCTGTGATCTACATTTTCCCTCTCAGCCTTTCGGCAGCAGTGGAAAGCACAGCCTCAATAACCGGGCGTGCGTAGCTGCTGCCCATGCCGGAGTCCTCCACCACGCAGGCAAAAGCGAGCGGGCAGTCGCTGTCGGCAGAATAGCCCACGAACCATGAGTTGGGGTTCTTGTCCTCATTTACCTCGGCGGTACCGGTCTTTGCGCGGACGGTCAGTCCGCCAATGCTGTATTCGGGCATGATCTCTCCCACCTGACGGGCAGTGTCGGAGCTCAGGAAATTGTACGTTTTGTTGTGCTTTATCCCGATATCCTTCAGTATATCGCCCGTTCCGCTCTTTATATAGGACGGGTTCACGGCGGTTCCGCCGTTGGCGACAGAGGCGCAGATTATAGCCATTTGCATCGGGTTCACCTTGTCCTCATATTCGCCGCTGCCCTGACCGACGCCTGTCCAGCCGAGAACATTAACGTCGTTTTTGGGAGCATTGTAATGTCCCTTGGCGGTCTTTACATCGTCAACATTAAAGCTCATGTTGACGCCCATTTTTTCCGCCATGGCGTTCATTTTTTCGCTTCCCAGCTCAACCGCAAGCTTCGCGAATACAATGTTGCACGAATGCTCCATCGCTTCGTAAATATTCACATCGCCGTGCGCGGTAGAATCGTAGCAATGCACCTCATGCCCGCCGATTTCTTCGACACCCTCGCAGTACCATGTGCGCTCGTAAAGGTCGGGAATGTTTTCGACCGCAGCCGCAGCGGTAACTATCTTGAATATAGAGCCGGGGGTATAGGTTGACGAGAGCACATTGTCAAGATAAACGCCGTCGTATATGCTTTCGTTATCCTCGGTGATTTTCGGCGGGTCCTCGGGGTCGTAGCCCGGTGTGCTCACAGAGCAGATGACCTCGCCCGTTTTATAGTTGTATACTACGCACGCGCCGCGCTTCGGCTCCTCAAAGCCGCTTTGCAGCATATTGTAAGCCGTCTTGCAGGTTTCGGAATCGACCGTAAGGGTGATATCCCTCGAGGTGCGCATCGACTGCGGCATATTCAGCCCCCAGATGAGGCTGTAGCCCGTGAGGTTAGAGCGGTACTTGCTCTGCACCGCCGTGGATATGTTAAGGCTGTTGTCGCCGACGGTGTGGAGCAGCGCCTTACGCACTCCCTCGTCGTCGTTGTAAACGCGTTCGCCGTCTATTGTTTCGGCGAGCCTGTTTCCGTTGCGGTCGAGTATTTTTCCCGCCTGCTCAAGCCCTCCGTTGCCGGAAATATGGGCGTTATACGGCTGGTCTACCCAGTCCTTGGCTTCGATCACAAGCTCAACCGTAAAGAAGCCTATGCCTATTATAAACGCAATGGTAAAAATCAAAATCAGTGTGCTGCGCCGCAGCGTTCTTTTCATTTAAACACCGCCTTATCTCTTGATCGAATATGTTCTTTCGTCCGCCGCCTTGATAAACGCCAAAAGTCCCCAGCAGGAGATCACGCTGGAACCGCCGGCGCTTATGAACGGGAAGGTCACGCCTGTGAGCGGCAGGATATCCGTCGCGCCGAAAACGTTGAGCGAAAGCTGAACCACAAGCAGTCCCGCCGCGCAGCAAGCCGAAATCGAGTAGAAGGTGCTGCGTGCTCTCGTTGTTATCGCGCGCGCATAAAGCATTAGCAGCGCCACGGAAAGCGCGAGAACGATCGCAACGATAACGCCCATCTCCTCTGCGACAAGCGCGAACACAAGGTCGCTTTCGGAAGCGAAATACTGCTTGAAATAGCCGTTTCCTATGCCCACGCCGAACAGACCGCCCGACGCGATATATGTGAGAACGCGCACCTGCTGGTAGCCCGCGCTTACGTCGGCATAATCCCAAACATGGCGGTATGCCTTAAATCGGTTGAGCACGTAATTGAAGCGGTCGCCGATAAACGAGATCTTTTCGGCGAGGAAGCGCATTGAGAAGAACGCCGCGATAACCGCTCCTATCGGGATCAGTACGGTTTTGATATCTCCCGAACGCATGAACACAACGAGAAGGAAGGTCACAAAGAAGATCAAAGCCGTGCCGAAGTCGCTCATAAGGGCGAGCAAGGCAACGCATACAGCCGAATAAATGGTAAACTCAATAAGGTTCCGCTTTGTCTGCAATTTGTCAAGCGGGCTTGCGCCTACAAAAATAAAAATCGTCTTTACAAATTCCGACGGCTGGAACGAGATCGAGCCTATGTAAACCCAGTTTGCCGCGCCGTTTGTCGCTTTGCCCAAAACAATGGTAGAGGCGAGCATGGCGCAGGAAATTATCATCATAGGGATACGGATCTTCTGCACCCTGTCGGGGTCCTCTATAAACTTTACTATAACGCAGTAAAGCGCGATCCCGATCCCCATTGCGATAAGCTGAACATACGCCGAGCGCTCCACCTGCCTGATGAGCATCATTACGCCGATTCCCGTCAAAAACAGTCCCAAAGCCTCAAGCTCAAAGTTCACGCGCCTTAATGCGAAGTATGAAACAGAGAAAAAGCCCCATTCCACAACCGCCATAACGCCAAAAAGGATAAGCGGAGAATAAACGTTGGTGCCGTCGTTCCAGAACATAGCCTCGACAGCCATGAACAGGTGGAACAGGGTTATCATAAACATCAGCTTCCACGCCTGGATAGCGGGCTTGTCGCTGACCTTTGAGAAGAACCTGCTTGAACGGAGAGGCGAGTTGAAGTCGTCGCCGCGCTTTAGCCGGTACTCGGTGCTGCCTATAGTGATAATATCGTCGATAAGCACCTGCGCTCTGCCGTGGATCGGCACGCCGTTGACATAGGTTCCCGTTACGGAGCCAACGTCGGACACAAACCAGCCGGCGCTTCTTCTCAAAAGAACGCAGTGGTTGCGCGATACCGATAAATCGTTTATAACAATGTCACTTGATTTGCTTCTGCCTATGGAGTTTTCCCAGAACACCACGGGGATCATGCCGCCCGAACGGGGGTTATACAGCGAAACAAGCGGCTTCTCGGGTCGTCTGCGGCGGCGCATAGCCGCGTAGCACTGATATACAATAATAATGGCGAAAAGGGGCATGACCATGCGAAGTCCCACAACGCCGGCGTCGTAGATCACGGAAATATCAAACAAAAAAGCAAACCTCCTTCATAACCTGATAGCTATACATATTAGATAATACTCCAATTAATTGAAAAAGTCAACTGTTCAATTTAAAATTAACAAACACAGAGTCAGAGAGTCAGAGCGGTTCGGAGATTCCTGCTTATTGAAAAGAAAAACCGCAGCAAAAAAGCGCCGCCGTTTCAAGCATTAACGCTCAAAACGGCGGCGCGGTTGTTTATCTCGGTTTTATCCGGGAAGCGGCAGATAGCTTTGCGGAATTATCAGAATCCCGCAGGCATCTCCCACGGATTATTGGGGTTAAAGTCGGGCGCGTTGCCGCCGGGTCCGGGACCGGGGCCGGGACCGGGGCCTACGCCGGAGGTGGTGATAACGTCCTCAACGTCAAATTTCGTTACATCCATAGTCAAACGCTCGTAAGTTTCTTTCATTATATTCATGCACGTCCTTTCCTATCAATCAAAGTATGCGTTCGCCGCCTGATTGTAGAGGAACAGCGACTTTGCAAGGTTCTTCTGCGTATCGGTCATG
>CACYTI010000024.1 GCA_902777275.1 uncultured Ruminococcus sp.
GCGTCTGACTATGGATGTAACGAAATTTGACGTTGAGGACGTTATCACCACCTCCGGCGTAGGCCCCGGACCCGGTCCCGGACCGGGTCCCGACCCCGGTGGAAACGCCCCCGCCTTTAACCCCAATAATCCGTGGGAGATGCCTGCGGGATTCTGATTAATCTTGATTTAGAGTAATCGGTAAAAAAACAACCGCGCCGCCGTTTTGAGCGTTATTGCTTGAAACGGCGGCGCTTTTTTTGACTAATAATAAATTTATCCTTGACAGCAGATGAAAAATATGCTATACTCAAATTAATAAATGAACATTTATTCATATGTTCAAATATATAATTCAGGTGATCGCTTATGAATACACAGGACATACCCGACATTGAATATCTGTTTGAGCTTGCCGACCTGTTCAAGGTGTTCGGAGACTCAACCCGGCTCAGGATAATGGTGCTTATCTCTGACAGAGAGCTTGCAGTCAACGACATAGCCGAGGCTCTGAGCATGGAGCAGAGCACTATCTCACATCAGCTCCGCGTGCTGCGGCAGAACAAGTTAGTACGCGCGCGGCGCGAAGGCAAGCAGATGTACTATTCCCTTGACGACGACCATGTAAAGAAAATCATCGAAATGGGAATGGATCACATTTTGGAGTGATTTTATGAAACAGACATATATTCTTGAAAACCTCAACTGCGCCCACTGTGCCTCAAAAATCGAGTCGAAAATCGCGCAGACAGAGGGCTACGGCGAGGTGAGCTTCAATTTTGCCACAAAGCGGCTGCGCTTTGAGAGCGGCAGGGAAAACACGCTCGAAGAGATACAGGCGATTTGCGACAGCATTGAGGAAGGCGTGCGCGTCAGGGCAGAGGAAAGCTCTCACAGCGGGCACATACATCACGAGCACCATAAAGAACATGAAGAACACTGTCACAACGGCTGCTGCGGAGAGCATGAGCACGACCACGGACATGAGCACGGCGGGGGAGGCAAGGCGAAAAAGCTTTTCCTTGCGGTTTCAATCGTTTTAGGTATAGCGGCGGCAGCGGTTCATCTGCTTGCGCGTTGGGAATATAACGATTGGATAGTGCTTTCACTGAGCTTGGCGGCGACGCTCTGCGCAGGCTACGACGTGTTCCTAAAGGGCATTAAAAACGCGTTCAGGCTGCGCATTGAGGAGACCGTGCTTATCACCATAGCGGTCATAGCGGCGTTCATACTCGGCGAATATGTCGAGGCGGCGGCGGTAACTGTCCTGTTTTCGGTGGGCGAGTTCATCGAGGACTTGGCGGTCGGAAAAAGCCGCCGCGACATCGAGAAGCTCAGTCAGATACGCCCCGACACGGCTGTTATACTTGAAAACGGAGCCGAGCGTCAGGTTCCCGCCGAAAGCGTTAAAACAGGCTCGGTCATTATAATAAAGCCGCATGAGCGTGTTCCGTTGGACGGCGTTGTGCTCAGCGGAGAATCGACGCTCGACACCTCGGCGCTTACGGGCGAGAGCCTGCCCCGCCGCATCACGAAGGGCGGCGAGGCTCTCAGCGGCTCAATAAACGGCGACGGTTTGCTGACGCTCAAAACGACGGGCGAATTCGGCGACAGCACCGCAACGCGTATTCTCCGTATGGTAGAGGACGCGGCGGCGCAAAAGGGCAACCGAGAAAAGCTTATCACGCGCTTTGCGAATATCTATACCCCGGTTGTGGTGTCGCTCGCGGTGCTTATAGCCGTACTGCCGCCCCTGCTCGGCTTCGGCAGCTTCAGCGAATGGATTTACAGGGCGCTCATCGTGCTCGTTGCAAGCTGTCCCTGCGCGATAGTCATTTCGGTTCCGCTGTCTTATTATTCGGGGATCGGTGCAGGCTCGCGCATGGGCGTGCTGATAAAGGGCGGAAAATATCTTGAAGCCCTCGCCAAAGCGGACTGCATGGCGTTTGACAAAACGGGCACTCTCACAACGGGAAAGATACGCGTGAAAAAAGTATACGCTTACAACGGCATGAGCGAGAATGAGGTTTTGGAGCTTGCCGCCGCGTGCGAGCAATACTCCTCTCACCCTATCGCTCAGGCGATAAAAGAGAGCGCTCCACAGCAGAATGTCAGGCTCAGTGACTACCGCGAGATAGCGGGCTGCGGAACCTCGGCTCTTTACAGGGGCAAGACGGTTTCGTGCGGCAACTCAAAGCTTCTCAATGATCCCGTGCCCGGGGAGCTTGCGGACAAAAATTTGGTATACTTGATTTATGACAGCAAGCTGACGGGAGCGCTTGAAATAGGCGACGCTATACGCCCTGAGGCAAAGGGTGTCCTGCGCAGTCTTAAAGAGAACGGCGTGAAAAGGCTTCTCATGTTGACAGGCGACACAAAGCGCGGCGCGGAGCAGGTTCGGGACGAGTTAGGCAATATCGAGTACCGCGCGGAGCTTATGCCGAAGGATAAGCTTGACATAATCGGAGAGCTTCAGGAGAGCGGCGGAACGGTCTGCTTTGTCGGGGACGGCATAAACGACGCCCCCGTGCTGAGCCGGAGCGACTGCGGTATCGCGATGGGGCTGGGCGCGGAAGCCGCTATAGAAGCAGCCGACGCGGTGCTTGCGTCGGGAGATCTGTCCGCCCTGCCGAAAGCCGTGCGCCTCGCGAAAAGAACGATGCGCACCGTCAAGGGAAATATTACCTTTGCCCTCGCGGTAAAGGCGGCTGTGATAGCGCTCGCGTTCTTTGGGATTGCGCAGATGTGGATGTCTGTTTTAGCCGACACGGGCGTTTGCGTGATCTGCGTGCTCAACGCGGCAAGGCTGCTCAAGCAGCGTCGTTGCCACGACGGGGCAGGGCGCCTATTAAAAAATCGCTAAAAAGAAAACCTTCCTTCAACGGCGCGGTCTAACGCGGGTGTTGGAGGAAGGTTTTTTTAATTGTCATCAGCATATAAAACTGTTATTTTCCGCAAAACGAAACGTTATCATAATTTAGAATCCGTTAATCATCAGGCGTATAAATAGTAGGATTACTTGTCCCGAACACTAAATAATTATCAGAAACATAAAAATTCTCTTTTGTTAACGGCACTACACCTTTAGCTAAGTCGCTTTCATCAACACTAACATATTTAATTTCAAGTGTTTCATAATCTGAGTATAATCCCATACTGGCATAATGTTCAAAGTAAAGATTCCCGTTCCTAACAGCCCATGTACTTCTTCCATTGCCTGCTAACTGTTTTCCGATTGGTTTTTCTTCCCACCTTCCGTTATCGTAAAAAACAAGAACATAACTTCTGCTCTTCCAATGATGAGCTGTCAACATATTTTTAATACTTTCATCACTGACAGTCTCAGCAGTATCATTACTGACATTATCAATAGTATCATTACTGACAGTCTCATCCGTTTTACCACTTCCACAGGATGACATGGAAAACGTGCCAATTAAACCGCAAAAAATCAAAACCCAAGCTGTAATTTTCTTCATGTTATTTCCTCCTTAACATTTTGATAAAATAAAAAGCGCACGACCCGAAAGCCGTACGCCAAAAACACAAAGCTCCGAATCGTCGCCAAACAATTACAAGTTATCCGCATTTTGAATTCACAGGGATAGTTGAACAAGAGCATAGTGTTTTTATCAGAAAATAAAAACACTATCCCACACATGAATTCAAAACATAAAGGTGTATGAATAACGTATTAACTTGTAATTGTTGGCTCTTTTATCATATCACATTATGAGCGTTTTCGCAAGCCAAATTTTTTATTCCGTTTTTGTGAGTTTTGCACATACGAAAATCCCCCTGTTTTCATTTCAATAAACAAGGGGATTAGATATTATATTTCGGATCATTCAACCGGAGAAGCGTTTGAATTCGGTACGATCACTCCCCGGCGGTATAAATCGAGCAGCAGGCACAGGTCGGCTATTTCGTTTTGTATCAGCTCGCCCGTATCGGTCGCAAAGACCATAACGCGGCGCTGTTCGGTTTCGACTATCTCGGAGCTTGAATGTATGTCGCGGTTCTCGCCGATCGCCTTTTCGATGGTTTCAAACGGGCGGTGCGCCTTTAGCCGCAGTCCGTGAGAGTTGAAAATGAGCGTGTAGCCCGCTATTCCCGTTGTGGCGTGGTAGTTTCTGCAAAAGCCGCCGTCTATCACAAGCAGCTTGCCGTCGGCGCGTATGGGCAGCTCGCCCTTGACGGTGCGCACGGGGGTGTGGCCGTTTATGATGTGCGACATCGGGGAGTCAAGCCCGAATTCAGACAAAATCGCGTTGCAGATATCCTTTTCATAATAATAGCGGTAGTATGAGTTTTTGTTCTCGTGCCACGCGCGGCGGTCCGCTATGTAGGCACGCTCGAACGACTTTGTCTTTCTTCCGCAGAGCGGTGAGCTTTCGCCGCAGTGCAGGAACCACATGAAGTCAAGCTCACGGCGGTCTTTTTCCTTTTTGAAGAATGCGCCGCGCGCCCTTGATTCAGCCATATCAAACAGCGCCCTGCCGCTCCACAGCCCGCCGAACAAGTCTATTTGCTCAAAGCCGCCGTCCTCGTTCAACGGCACACAGCCGTGATAAAGGAGATTGCCGTTGTATATGCGGTACATTCCGCCGTTGTCGTACAAAAATGCGATGTGCTCTTTTAGCTTGCCGCTGCCTGTAAACGACTCGGTAAGCTCTTCAATAACTTCCTTTTCGCCGTCGGATAGCTTGTAGGGGTCATCTCTGTCAATGGTGGGGAAATCGTTTTCGGTGAGAGGATAAACCACGCCGTCAAGCTCGATCGTATTATCGTCAAAATTGACCCGGTGAAGCAGCAGGCGGTCGTCCATGTTGAAGTCGGGATTGCGCTTTATAAGCTGACCCTCCAACTTGAACCGCATAACGGTGATCGCCGCGAGAGCCGCCTTCATGGGGGCGCGATCGGGATAGAGCTTTTCCGCAAAAAGAATGAGCGGACGCAGGCTTACGCCGTAGCCGCTTTCAAGCGTGTGAACGGCGTTGTAGTGCAGGCAGTTCCGCACAACTCCCGCCGCGCAGACCTCGCTGCCGCAGGCGGCTCCCATCCATAGAATGTCGTGGTTGCCCCATTCGATATCGAGGGAGTGATAGCCGAGAAGCAGATCCATGATTTTTTCGGCTCCTGCTCCCCTGTCGAAAATATCTCCGACAATGTGCAGACGGTCAACCGCGAGGCGCTTTATAAGCTGAGCCAGCGCGAGCACAAAATCGTCCGCGTCAATGCTGATTATCGTGTCTAAAATAACGTTGTGATAGTGGACCTGATTGTTGTCCTCGTCCTTTTGAGCGTGAAGAAGCTCGTCGATTATATAGGCGTAGTCCTCGGGCATGGCTTTTCTCGCCTTTGAACGCGTGTATTTGGAGGAAAGCACGCGGGCGACCTCAAGCATACGTTCAAGCGTTGCGCGGTACCACTCTTCGCTAAGCTCACGCTCGCGCTTCAAAAGCCTCAGCTTTTCGGCGGGATAATAGATCAGGGTGCAAAGCTCCTTTATCTCGTCGTGGCTCAAAGTATCCGCAAAGCAGATCTCCACCTTTTCGCGCACTACGCCCGAGCAGTTGTTCAAAATATGATAAAAAGCCTCGTATTCGCCGTGCAAATCGCTCATAAAGTGCTCGGTGCCCTTTGGCAGATTCAAAATGGCGTTCAGGTTGATTATCTCGCGCGTCAGGGCGCGCTCCGAGGGATACTTCTCCGAAAGCAGCCTCATATAGCGTATCATTTCGTCACTTATGTTCATTCCGTTCATAACACAGCCTCCCGTCGTTATTATATATATATTTTAACAAATATATAATAATTTGTAAATAGTTTTGCGCCCTGAAGCTGCACCCATTCCCGCCTTCGGAGGCATTCATTTTCCGAAATGTTCATCAACGGCGGGAGAGAAAAGTTCCCAATAAAAAAACACCGTCCGGCAATTGCTGAACGGTGTTGATGTTTTAAGTTTTGTAATTTAGCTTATGACCTTATTGTAGATGATCTCGTGATTATTGTCCACTGCCGCAACAACCATTACCATATTGCTGACGCCGCATTCGGTTCTTGCCTGAGAAAGAGAGGAGCCCATGTTTGAATAATACTGCTCCATATACTGCCTTACACTTTCCCTTTTGGTGCTGTCGAGCGGTACGGTTATGTTAATCTCAATAACAAACGCATTGCCCTTTGCGTAGACCTTTGCGTTGCCGTTTCCGTTGAACTCACTGTTCAACTGCTGTTCATACGCGCTTACGTTCTGGCTGGTCATGTAATCATTGAGCTTTTTCTCTGCCTCGCTGTCATTTGTATTAATGGCGTTATCTTCGGCTAAAACAACTCCGGTCGTCGCGCTGACGATTTGGTGGGAGTTGGCTGCACAGCCTTTTACGCCGAAAACAATACCCAACACAATGCCCGTTACCACAAGCACGGCGGCAATAACGATTATTAATATCTTGGGATTAAAGCCCTTTTTCTGAGTCGTCGTCATTGTGTCGTAGCCGTAGCCGCTGTATTCGGGCTGAGAGCTTGCGTATTGCGACGGCTGCTGATACTGCTGATACTGCTGTGAAAAGTCATGATGCGACTGTGCGGGACCGTACTGTGCCGGCTGCTGATAGCTTTGGTTTCCGGGCTGCTGCCACGGTGAGGGCTGCCGAGGCTCCTGAGAAACCGGCTGTTCGGGCTGCTGCCACGGCGAGGGCTGCCGAGGCTCCTGAGAAACCGGCTGTTCGGGCTGCTGCCACGGCGAGGGCTGCTGAGGCTCCTGAGAAACCGGCTGTTCGGGCTGCTGAGGCTCCTGAGGAACCGGTTGTCCGGGCTGCTGCCACGGCGAGGGTTGCTGAGGCTCCTGAGGAACCGGTTGTTCGGGCTGCTGCCACGGCGAGGGTTGCTGAGACTCCTGAGGAACCGGTTGTTCGGGCTGCTGCCACGGCGACTGCTGCCACGGCTCCTGAGAAATCGGCTGTTCGGGAATATCGTAAGGATCTGCCGCTACGGTTTTATCGACATCCATTTCGGCTGCTCCGATTTTCGCTCCGCAAACCTCGCAGAACTTTTGGTTAGGCTGCAAAGGACTGAAGCATTTGGGACAATTCATTTTTTACCTCCTAAATAAAATTATTCAGACAATTCAGACGAAAAGAATTGTACTGTTAAATATTTGATCAAATCAACGTTCCCTTATTTAATCAACTATGCGGCTGTAGAACTGAACTCCGTTGCGGTCGACAGCAACAACGTGCAGGGTCGCGTTTGAAACTCCGGTATTGGTTCTCATTTCATAAATCGCTCTGTCAAGGTTGGTGCAAAGCGTATCGTAATAAGTTGTTAATTGATCGAAGTAATCCTTATAACCTTCATCGGTGTAATCCGCATTGACCTTGTATGAGGCTACGACAATACACTGCTCAACAGTTACGGTAACCGTCATGTTTTCATCGCCTGTTGATTTTATCGCGTCGATCATTCCCGATTTTTGCGCATATTCCTGAACCTTTTCATTATCGGTTCTGGGGTCTGTCGTGGTGGGAGGAGTGGTCACCGGCGGCGCGGTCACGGGCGCAATCGTCACGGGCGGAATTGTCGTGGGCGCCACGGTAGTGGGAGGAGCGGTAGTGGGCTGCGTCGTCTCGGCGACAGTCGTCTTCGGACGCTTGACCGTTGCAGGCATTGTCGTCGCCTCGGTAAGCGTACCGGGTATATATGGCTGGGTAGTTGACTTGCCGGCTTGGTTTATCACGAAATAAATGATGATTGCCGCGATAATAAGCAATACCGCCGCCGCTATCGGCAGGATCAATCTCCATGGTATATGACGGTAAACCATATCGTAATTATTGGAAAAAACTATTTCATCATCATAATCCGGCACTTCCGGCAAAGGCTCTCCGCAGTTTTCGCAGACAGTCTGCCCTTCCCTGATTGGAGCGTTGCATTTTGGACAAAGCATTTATGAAACCTCCTTGAGTAGAATAATACTATTATAATAATTTTATAATTTTATAATCATAGCTTATTATATACCATTTTTCCGCCGATTTCAATAATTTTATACGAAAATCTAAAAAAAGCAGCGTGACGCTGCACCCATGCCCGCCTTTGGAGGCGTTCATTTCCGAAAAACGTTCATCAACGGCGGGGTTAAAAGCAGCTCTAAAGTCAAAAAAGGCAGCTTGAAGCTGCACCCATGCCCGCCTTTGGTAAACTTTTATCTCCCGAAACATTCATCAACGGCGGGGTAAAAAGCAGCTCTATAGTCAAAAAAGGCAGCTTGAAGCTGCACCCATGCCTGCCTTTGGGAAGTGTTCATCCGAAAAAGGGAACCGCCTGTTAAAAGGATCAAACCGGCGGTTCCCTATAATAACCAATTCTATTTTACAGCTTTGTACCGCACTCGCCGCAGAACTTCATTCCGGGCTCGTTTTCAAACCCGCACTCGGGACATCTCTTGCCCGCGTTCATCGGAGAGCCGCATTCGCCGCAGAATTTTAGCCCCTGAGCGACCTCGGCGCCGCAGTTTGGACATCTGTTGAGCGCCAGCGAAGCGCCGCAGTTGTTGCAGAACTTTCCTGTACCGGCGGGTCTGCCGCAGGACGGACATATAGTTGTTCTTGTTTCGAGCTTGCCCTTCCAGACGGTGGCAGTTTCCGCCGCCTCGTCGATATTGCGCTGCATCGCTCTGCTGCGCGCCTGAGCCACATAGCTTGCTTCTCTGGGGGCGCAGTCGGTGCAGAGGTTTTCCTCGTCGTTCCAGCAGTCGGCGCAGACCCACTTGTTGCAGGCGGGGCATTTTTTGAACATGGGACGGACCTCTTCCTGTGCCTGATCGAACGCCGCCTCGTGCTCTTTTCTCCACGCGGGCGATTCGGTTTCAAAGCGGTTGCTCGCGACCTCGCTTCCGCGCTCCAAAGCCCAGCCGATATCGCTCACTTTGCCGCCGAACAGTCCGCCCAGACCCGACGCCATTCTGCCGAAGCGTCCCGATTTTGCCTTTTTTTCATAAGTTGAAGATTTTACAAACGTGCTTTTGTAACCGTTGCCGCAGCAATCGCAGAAAAACTCAAACTGGAATCCGGCTTCGGTGGAAATATCGCTGTGGTTCCTTGTAAATGAATGTAACATATTATCACTCCGTAGCTTGTTGTTATTGCGAACCGCAGGCAAACGCCGTTAATAACGGCGAATCACGGTTTCCGATATCAATTATAACAAAGATTTTGCCGCTTGTCTATATTTTTTCGACGATATTGCCGTTAAAGTCAAAAAAAAGACGCCGATCAAAGCCGACGTCTTTTATCTGTTATGAAAAAATCAGGAATTTGCCTCGATATAAGCTACGAGAGCGCCCACGGTTTTGATGTTTTCGATTTCCTCGTCGGGAACCTCAACATCAAACTCGTCCTCAATTGACATAAGCAGGTCTACAACGTCCAGAGAATCGGCGCCGAGGTCTTCCTGAAGATCGGTCTCCTCTGTAATTTTATCCTCTTCAACATCGAACTGCTCGGCAAGGATCGCCTTTACTTTTTCCAATACCATTTTTTTTCCTCCTGTAAAATATTATGTACCCGTCCTGTAGACAAGAGCACATATTTTGTGCTACAATGATTAACGGTGTTAATCACCTAAAACAAACTATTCTGTTTGTACCCTTACATATTATTGAACTTTCTTTGCTTTGTCAATATGTTTTTTATAATTTCTTATAAAAATCTTAAATTTGCATAAATAAATAACATTCTATCGAATTTTGAATAGGTAATACTGATATTTAAACGGAGGTTTTTTAATGAGTAAAGCACATTACGCCGTGATCGGGCACCCCATAGGTCACACGATGTCGCCGTTTATCCACAAGCGGCTTTTTGAGCTTGCCGGCAGGGACGCGGACTACGTCAAGGCGGATATCCCGCCGCAGGAGCTTGGGGAGCGTTACGGCAGCTTTCTGAGCGGACTTGACGGCTACAATATCACCATTCCCCACAAGCAGGGCATTATTCCCCTGCTCGATTCACTCGACGACAAGGCGGCCATGTATGGTAGCGTAAACACCGTTTCCAATTTGGGAGGCAAGGCTGTGGGTTACACCACCGACGGCGACGGATTTATAAAAGCGCTTGAAGCGGCTGATATAAAGCTTGATGGCAGAATTATGATTTTGGGCTGTGGGGGAGCGGCTCGAACGATGGCGTATGAGATAGCCCTGCGCGGTAAGCCTTTTGAGTTCGCGGTGAGAAGAGAGAGCGTAGGCAAGGCGGGGCTGCTCTGCCTTGATATAACCCGCAAGCTTCCCGAAACGCAGGTGAGCTTCGGTCTTATCGACCAGATAATCGGCACGGTCGATGTGCTCATAAACGCCACGCCCGTGGGAATGTACCCCAACGTGAACGACCAGCCGATCCATAACTGCGCTATAGGCAGGTGCGGAGCGGTGTTCGACGCCGTATACAATCCATTTGAAACCGCTCTTGTAAAGCGCGCCAAGGCGAACGGAAGCAAGGCTGCCGGGGGAATGTCAATGCTCGTCTGGCAGGCTGTCGCCGCGCACGAGATATGGGACGGCTCAACATACGACAAGGAAGAAATCGACCGCCTTTGCACCGACGCAGCAGAAGAAATGATACGTATATTCTGATGCAGGATATCCCGTTGCGGCAACGACTTTAAGGAATTGAAAAAACATGAACAATATTATTCTTTGCGGCTTTATGGGCTGCGGAAAAACCACTGCGGGGAAAAACCTTGCGCGGAAAAGCGGCAGACACTTTGTTGATATGGACAAATATATCGAAAAAAAGGCGGGAATGACCGTCTCACAAATTTTCAGCGAATACGGCGAGAACGGCTTCCGCGATATGGAGCATAATGCCTGCGCCGAGCTTGCGGCTCAGCATAATCTTGTCGTAGCGGCAGGCGGCGGAGCGCTGACCTTTGAGCGCAACGTCGAAATTTTCAAGGGCGTCGATACGATCGTTATGCTTGACGTTCCTTTAGACGTTATAAAACATAGACTTGACGGAGATAAAAAACGTCCTCTTCTGCAACGCAGTGACAGGGACGAGGCTATGAGATCGCTTTATGACGAAAGAATGCCGAAATACCTTGCGGCGGCAGATGTTGTCGTAAAAGGCGAAGGCACCCCGCTTAAAACCGCTTTTGCTGTGATGGAAGCGTTAAAAAGCGCCGTAAAATAACCTCACGACAAACGCATGAAAAAATTGTAATGAATGATTAAGAAGATGAAATAGAAAAGCACCGGAATGGTGCGCAAAACCCATGAACAAATCGACGTTAAGAAACTTCGGTGCAAGGGCGACACAATGGTCGCCCCTACGATGTCAAGGTGATGATTACTATGAATTTCACCTTGTGCGTGTAGGGACAGGGCTTGCCCCTGCCCGAGGGCGATGAACAGAACGTTTGTGTTTCTATCGACAATAGGGACGGGAAACAAACGTCGGTTCACCAAAAGGTTCATATGTTCCTTAAGGCACGTGACAATATGAACCTTTTGAAAAAAACGCATAGGTAAGCCATTTTTCTCAATAAGTTCATATTATATAATGTTCTTGGGAACCAAATGAACCATATGAACCAAATGAACATTATGTGTTTGACAGCGTCAGGTAAGAGGTCTTTTCTTTGCCGTACCGACAAGGACTTTGCTGACAGATAAAGCTGTTTGAAATCGGCAAAAAGAAAATGTCCCTAAAAAAGAAACGATTCTGTATTGCGCTTGATACAAGGAAATACCTTCAGCAAATCATGGCTCTTTGATTTTTGAAAAAACTATTGTTCGCATTTTTTTGAGTATGATTTTTCATGCGTGGGACGTGAAAATAACCTCTCAGCCTATTGACTACAGCGCTTTAAAGTGGTAAAATATCATTTGTACCAAAAAATGACATCAAATGAGGTAGATTGAGTTATGATTATTGTTTTAAAGCCGACAACCACCAACGAACAGCTTTTTGTTTTCACCGAAAAGCTGAAAAACGAATACGGCGTTAAAATCAACCGCTGGGACGGCGTTCACTCCACGGTTTTGGGTCTTATCGGCGATACCACACCGATCGACATCGAGTATATCGAGGCGCAGGACATCGTTGAAAGCGTCAAGCGCGTTCAGGAGCCGTACAAAAAGGCGAACAGGAAATTTCATCCCGAAGACACAACGATAAAAATAAACGAAAACGTAACCATAGGCGACGGCAGTCTGCATATAATGGCGGGTCCCTGCTCGGTCGAGAGCGAGGAACAGATCGTTGAAATAGCCAAAAGCGTAAAGCAGTCGGGAGCTACCCTGCTTAGGGGCGGCGCGTTCAAGCCGCGCACCTCACCCTACGCTTTTCAGGGCCTGAAGTCGGAGGGACTCGACCTTTTGAAAGCCGCAAGGAAAGAAACGGGTCTGCCTATCGTCACCGAGATCATGCGCGTTTCACATATAGATATGTTTGAGAACGTTGATATTATTCAGGTTGGCGCTCGCAATATGCAAAACTTTGAGCTGCTGAAGGAGCTGGGCAAAACAAACAAGCCGATACTTTTGAAACGCGGTCTTTCGGCAACTATAGAGGAATGGCTGATGAGCGCGGAGTACATTATGGCGGGCGGCAACGACAAGGTAATGCTCTGTGAGCGCGGCATTCGCACATATGAAACCTTTACCAGAAACACCCTCGATGTTTCGGCGATACCCGTGATAAAAAAGCTTTCACATTTGCCCGTGATCGTCGATCCCAGTCACGCCGCGGGCAAAAGCTGGCTTGTCGAGCCGCTTGCAATGGCTGCCGTAGCCGCAGGCGCGGACGGACTAATCATCGAGGTGCACAACGACCCGCCGCACGCCTTCTCGGACGGTGCTCAGTCGCTTACACCTAAGCAGTTCGACGAGGTGGCGGAAAAAATATTCTCACTTAAGAAGGCGCTTACCAAATGAAAATAGCAATTGTCGGGCTGGGCATTATCGGCGGAAGCTACTGCAAGGCGCTCAAAGCCCACACCAAACACACCGTTATAGGAATCAACCGCACACCGCAAGTCGCTCAAAAGGCGCTAAAAGACGGCGCGATAGATATGATCGGCACGCCAGAAAGCCTAAAAGACGCCGATATCACTATTTTGTGTATGTATCCTCAGGCGTGCGTCGATTTTGTGCGCGAAAACGGACAGTATATCCGCAAGGGAGCGATCGTCAGCGACGCGGCGGGAATAAAGATCTCTATCTGTCCGCAGCTTAAAGAGTTGTCGGAGCAGTTCGGCTTTATATATGTAGGCAGTCACCCGATGGCGGGCAAGGAGCGGAACGGCTATATTTCGAGCGACGAGAACCTCTTTATGGGCGCAAGCTTTCTGATAACGCCCTGCGGAGCGGAGCAAGCCGCCGTGAACAAATTATCTCAGCTTGCGCTTGAAATAGGCTTCGGCTCGATAAAGGTCACAACTCCCGAGGAGCACGACCGCATGATAGCCTATACCTCACAGCTTCCGCACGTTCTTGCCTGCGCCTATGTGCTCAGCCCGAGCTGCCCCAATCACAAGGGCTTTTCGGCGGGAAGCTACCGCGACGTTTCGCGCGTTGCCAACATTAACTCCAAGCTGTGGGCGGAGCTGTTTTTGGAAAACAGAGAGCCGCTTATGGCGGAGCTTGAGGAACTGAACAGGAATATCACAAGCCTGTATCAAGCCATAAAGGACAGGGACAGGCAGGCGCTCACCGACCTGTTGGAGCAGGGACATCAGGTCAAAACAATGCTGGGTGAGTAACTGATACTAATACACAAATCAGGAATTAGACGGGGAGGAAAAGCATGAACGCAACTGTCAGAAGACTGGAAAACAATTTGGTAACGCTTGGCACAGGCGTTATCGCGTTCGGTATCTGGTCGGTTTTGAAGGTTGCCTTTGAGTTTTTTCTGGGAGGCACTGTAATTGATGCATACGTTTCCGAAGAACTGAGAGGATATACGCCGGCAATACTTATCGTTTTCTGGGTATTTACGGCTATTGAGCTTGCAGTCCGGATTTATATAGGGGCATCCTCACGAGCCGACGGAATGAGAAAAAGAAAAAGCAAAGCCTATTTGGTGTGGTCAATAGTTCTGATGATCGATCTCTTCCTTACCGCATTTATTGATTTCTACATATACGCTTTTATGCTTAACAGCTTTGCAACGACAATAATCACTCTGCTGATCGACGGCACGTCGTTTTTTATCACGCTTGATTTGTTTTTGTTCGCCGTCCGCGTAAGAAAGCTCAGACGTCAGGAAGCTTTACAAACAAATGAACAAGGAGGCGCTGCTGCATGAATCCCGATTTTCATTACTATGCGACCTACTGCGCAGCAACGCTTGCAGGCTATTCTCACGAGGACAGCGCAGCGATCGCCGCGAGCGACCGGTTCGTAGACCGCTGCACCGAAACGTTTCTTACGACTGTCAAAGCCCCTTTGTCAGCCGCGACAACACAGCTTCCTCTGGAGCTTTTGGACACGCCGACAGACCCCGTGGGCTTACAGAAAATCACGCGCATATGGGCGTCGTTTCATTTTCTTCCCTATGATTTGCAGGCTATGCCCCCAAAGCGCAGCTCCAAGCGTTACAGAAACAAGTATCGCCTTATTTGCCGCCCGAACGGAGAATTGCTCCAACCGACTGTGGAGCTTGCCAAGGGAAAAAATAACGAGGCGATAGGCATTGCTATGCACATACTTTCCGACACCTGGGCGCACCAAAACTTCGCGGGCACTCCGTCGCTCGTTATCAACAATACAAACTACTACTTTTACGAGCTTATCCCCGACGGAGACAGCTTTATCGAGAGGAAAATAAACTTCCGCTACAGCGCGTTCACGCCCGACGACCCGGACAAAAGCGTCTACACTCAAAGCCCGTACTACAACAGTGAAAACAGCATAATAAATCTGGGTCACGGCAGAGCGGGATATCTGCCCGACTACAGCTATGTCAGATTCAAATATATGCCTGCCTGGGGAGAATACGAAGAGATAATCAAGGACAATCCCTCCGACTATCTGCACGCGTTCTGCCAAATGATAACCGCCTTGAAATATCTGCGCGGCACGATCCCTTCATTTGAACTAAACCGATACGACTGGGAGGCGATCGCGCCTTACCGCACGGAGATAGAACAGATCATCGGCAAACGTCAGCTTGACGCGAGCGAGGACTGGAAGGCATTCGGAGAAAAACTCTCGGGTCAAACTATCCCGCCCTATTCGCAGGAAGACATACAGGAGGAATACATCAGGGCAGATAAGGACAAAAAGGACGAAACCTTTCTCGGCAAATTCATTATCGCCGCACTTGCTCAGAAGAGCATGATCACAGGGAAGATCTTTCAATCCGGCAATAAGCTTGCGGGCTACTCGGTTGACTATAAAAAAAAGGGCTTTAGGGGCGACAAGGCATACAAAAAGCTCCTGCCGCAGAAGGAGAAGGAAAGCAGATGAGTCTTTTCAAACGGATCCGTGAGATCGTTATCAGCGCCGTGATGCTGCTGATAGCTTTCCGGCTTATTTTATTTCCCAAGCACAGCTATTTCATCGTGGCGATAATCGTCAGCCTGTCGCTTTATTTGTACAGCATTAAGCAGCTGTGGTATTATTGCACAATGGCGCGCCATATGGTGGGCGGAAAAAGCATTTTGATACAAGCTGTCATCCTGCTTGACGCAGCACTGCTCATAGACGCGATGACGACCGTATCAGACCTTGCGGTGGCTTTTTATCTTCCGGGGATCCTTGCGTTTACGGGCGTTGTGGATATACTGAGGTATATAGAGGACAAAAAAATGGGCGCGTCGTGGAAGTTTAAATTTATCGGAGGAATAATAAATATTTCGTTCGCTGCGGCGCTGCTGATAGGGGGCCTTTTATTCGGAAACACTTCATTTTTGGTTTACGGCTACAGCATAAGCCTTTTTGTTTCCGCCCTGATCCGTATCTTTAACGCCTTTCGGAAAACCTCCGTTGCGTATTTCCAATAACAGTTTTTCGTAAATATTATAGAAATTAAATGAGGAGGATATATGAAAACCGTACACGTCAGTACGGGCAAACCGTACGATATTTTTATTGAACGCGGCATACTCGATTTATGCGGCGAGTATGTCAAAAGGCTTACAACAGCGGAAAAGGCTGTCGTAGTCACCGATAACAACATCGCGCCCCACTACCAGTGGCGCGTGCTCAATTCGCTCGGAAAACAAAATATTGACGCCAAACCGTTTATATACAAGGCGGGCGAGGAAAGCAAAAACCTTGCCACGATTTCCGAGCTTTACAAAATGCTCGCTGACTTCCGCATGACGCGCAGGGATATAATTATAGCGCTTGGCGGCGGAGTATGCGGCGATATGGCGGGCTTTGCCGCCGCAACGTATCTGCGCGGGATAGACTTTATCCAGATCCCGACCTCGCTTCTTGCTCAGGTGGATTCGTCCGTCGGCGGAAAAACGGGCGTTGACCTTCCTCAGGGCAAAAACCTTGTCGGCGCGTTCCATCAGCCTGCGGCGGTGCTTATCGACCCCGACACACTCAACACCCTGCCCGATAAATTCATTGCAGACGGTATGGGCGAGGTCATAAAATACGGCTGCATAAAGGACGGGCAGTTTTTTGAATTTCTTGAACGCGAAAACGCGCTTGAGCACATCGAGGATGTGATAGAAACCTGCGTGTCGATAAAGCGCGACGTTGTGAACCGCGACGAAAAAGAGTCGGGCGAGCGTATGCTGCTGAACTTCGGTCACACTTTGGGTCATGCCATCGAAAAAATATACGGCTTTACGGGTATGACCCACGGCATGGCGGTGGCAATCGGCATGGTTATGATCGCGCGCGCCGGCGAGGAACGCGGCGTGACGCAAAACGGCACCGCAGAGCGCATTAAATCACTTTGTGAAAAATATGGTCTGCCTGCCTCTGACCGCGCGACCTTCGCGGAGCTTGCCGAGGCTGCGGCAGGCGACAAAAAGACCTCCGGCAGCAAAATAAACCTTGTACTGCTGAAAAACATAGGAGAAAGCTTTATACTCACGATCCCGCTCAGGGAGCTTGAGGAGTTTATAACCGTACCGTCAAACACCGCAGAAGAAACAAATCCTTACGGCGGTAACACTACAGATAACTTGGATCAATTATGAGTAATGTTGTTTTTCATCCGTTCACACCAAGCGGCACGGTTTTCGCGCCGCCGTCAAAAAGCGACGTTCACCGCGCCGTGATCTGTGCCGCGCTATCGGGGGGGACCTGCACGGTTTCACCCGTCGCTCTGTCCGAGGATATCAAGGCAACAATTAGCTGTGTTGAGGCTTTAGGCGCGAAAACATCTATAAAAGACAATGTGCTCACCGTGGACGGCGCGGGAATGTTCAAAAACAAAACCGCCGCGCTTGACTGCCGCGAAAGCGGAAGCACGCTCAGGTTTTTGATTCCCGTAGCGGCGGCGGGAGGAGTTGAAGCGACCTTTACAGGCATGGGCAGGCTGCCCGAACGCCCGATAGGTATTTACACCGACGCCCTGCCCGAAAAGGGAGTTTCCTGCGCAACGGAGGGCGGCTTGCCGCTGACTGTTTCAGGTCAGCTCAAAAGCGGAGTATTTAAAATTCCGGGCAACGTCAGCTCGCAGTTTATAACAGGGCTGCTTTTCGCCCTTCCACTGCTCAACGGCGACAGCGATATTATTCTGACCTCGCCGATCCAGAGCGCGGGCTACATCAACATGACGATACGCACCATGTCAAAATTCGGTATAGAGGTAGACATGACCGACAGGGGCTGGCACGTAAGAGGCAGGCAGCACTACATTCCGACCGACTACACCACCGACGGCGACTGGTCGCAGGCGGCTTTTTTCCTTGCTATGGGAGCGATCGGCGGCGAGGTCACCGTAAACAACGCCAACATAGACTCATCTCAGGGCGACCGAAGAATAGCGGCTATCCTGCGCGAGTTCGGCGCGGACGTTCATCAGGACGGCGGCTGTATCACGGTAAAAAAAGCGCCGCTTCACTCCGTGACGATCGACGCCTCGCAAATACCGGATCTCGTGCCCGTTTTGGCTGTGTGCGCCTGCTTTGCGCAGGGAACAACGCGCATTGAAAACGCCGCAAGACTGCGAATAAAGGAAAGCGACCGCCTTGCTTCCACAGCCGCTCTGCTGAACGCCTTGGGCGGAAAAGTGCGCGAACTGCCCGACGGTCTTGAAATAACGGGCGTAAGCCGTCTTGAGGGCGGCATCGCAAACGGCTTCAACGACCACAGGATAGTCATGTCGGCGGCTGTGTGCGCCGCTTGCTGCGCCGGTGATATAACCTGCTCGGACGCGTGGAGCATAAACAAAAGCTATCCCGATTTTTACAATGATTACAGCTTAGCAGGCGGAAGCGCCGTGATAAGCGAATGATACGGAGGAAAAGTCATGTCCTCAACTCTCGGAGATAAAATAAAAATATCCGTGTTCGGAGAGAGCCACGGAAACGGAATAGGCGTTGTTATCGACGGTCTGCCTGCGGGAGAAGCCATAGATATGGAAGCCGTGTTGCTTCAAATGTCGCGGCGCGCTCCCGGGCGTGACAAAACCGCCACGCCGCGAAAGGAAAGCGACCTGCCGAAGATCCTTTCGGGAATGCTCGGCAGCACTCTCACGGGCGCTCCGCTGTGTGCCGTTATAGAGAACACAAACACCCGCTCGGGTGATTACGGCAATCTTCTGTCTCAGCCTCGCCCCGGGCACAGCGACTACACCGCCTTTGTAAAATATAATGCCGCCAACGACATACGCGGCGGCGGTCATTTTTCGGGCAGGCTCACCGCTCCGCTCGTGTTCGCGGGTGCGGTCTGCCGTCAGCTTTTGGAAAAGCGCGGAATAAAAATCGCAGCCCATATTGAGAGCATCGGAAGCGTTCGTGACTCCCGCTTCGATCCCGTTGGAATCGACACCGAGCTTATCGAAAGGCTGAACCGCTCGTCCTTCGCGCTTATCGACGAAGGAGTTGAGCAGGCTATGCGCGACGAGGTCGAAGCGGCAAGGCTCGACCGCGACAGCGTCGGCGGAACGATCGAATGCGCCGTGACGGGGCTTCCCGCAGGAGCGGGCGAGCCGATGTTTGACGGTGTTGAAGGTGCATTAGCCAAGGCTGTGTTCGGCATTCCCGCCGTAAAGGGAATCGAGTTCGGCGCGGGTTTTGCTCTCGCACAAATGCGCGGCTCGCAGTCGAATGACCCGTTCAGATACAGGGACGGAAAGGTCATCACCGAAACGAACAACTGCGGAGGTATCCTCGGCGGTATAACCGACGGAATGCCCGTTGTTTTCCGCGCCGCGATAAAGCCCACACCGTCAATATCAAAGCCGCAAAAGACCGTTGATCTGCAAAAGGGCGAAAATACCGTGCTTGAAATACACGGCAGACACGACCCCTGCATCGTACCGCGCGCCGTGCCGGTCATCGAGGCGGTGACGGCAATTGCGGTAATAAACTTGCTTTAAGGTGATCTTATGAGAGATTTAAGCGAAATACGCGCTGAAATAAATGAAATAGACGACGAGCTGATTAAGCTGTTCAGGCGCAGAATGGACTGCGCCAAGGACGTAGGAATATATAAAAAAGCAAATGATATCCCCGTGCTCAACCGTCAGCGCGAAAACGAGATACTTGACGAGGTGCAGTCGAAGGGCGGTGAATACGGCTCGGCGGCGCGCCTGCTCTTTACCAATATCATGGAGCTTTCACGTGCTTTGCAGTACAACATCGTTTGCAGAGAGTCTACCCTGCGCTCCGAGATAACCTCTGCACGCGAAATGCCCCCGACAGACGGTATCACCGTGGCTTATCAGGGCATTAAGGGCGCGAACAGCTATGAGGCGGCGCAGCGGCTTTTCCCCGACGCCGTTCTGAGCAGCCACAAAACCTTTGAGGACGTGTTCGGCGCGGTTGACGCGGGAGATGCGACATTCGGGATCCTACCCGTTGAAAACTCGACGGCGGGCTCCGTTTCGGCG
The DNA here is from genome assembly GCA_902777275.1 of uncultured Ruminococcus sp. Classification (GTDB taxonomy): domain Bacteria; phylum Bacillota; class Clostridia; order Oscillospirales; family Acutalibacteraceae; genus Ruminococcoides. The sequence goes on from CACYTI010000024.1 coordinate 20,010, forward strand.
GTTTACGACCTCATATTAAAGCACCGCTTTTATATCGTCGGGGCCTTCGATATGCGCATAGAGCATTGTCTGGGCGCGTTGAGGCAGTCGGAGCTTGCCGATATAGAATACGTTTGGTCGCACCCGCAGGCGCTCTCGCAGTGCGAGGGCTACATCGAGTCTCACGGCTTTATTCCCGTTTCAAAGGCAAACACCGCAATAGCCGCACGCGACGTCGCCAAGGAAAAGCGGCTGAATGTGGCGGCGATCTGCACGCCCGAGGCGGCAAAGGAATACGGCCTGCAAATACTCGACACGGGCTTGCAGGACGACCCGTACAACACGACTCGCTTTATCGTTATTTCAAAGCAGCTTTTCATTTCACCCGACGCGAACAAAATCAGCCTTTGCTTCTTTTTGCCTCACGTCAAGGGCTCGCTTTATGATCTGCTGTGCCGCTTCAACTCGCTCGGCCTTAACCTGACAAAAATCGAGTCCCGACCGGCAAAGGGCAGGGATTTCGAGTATCTTTTCTACCTCGATTTCACGGGCAGCGTATACAGCGAAAACGTGATCGACCTGCTCAGTCAGTTAAGCGAGGAGATCCCCGAGTTCAGCTTTTTGGGGAACTACAGGGAATAGCTGCCGTCGGGAGCTTGGCTAAGGCAAATCTGACTTGACAGACAAATCTCATTTATATAATATTCGGGGCTGTGCAAATTTCGGCAGCCCCCTTTTTTATTACCCTATAGTTTTCTTGCAGCAAAAAAGCGCACGCAGAATGTGCGCACGAGCGATGGCTGAAAAAAGCGCACGCACAGAGTGCGCACGCTTTTTTATCAGAAAACTATGAAAGTCATACCGGACACATTGATGTCTGAACGGGATTATTTTTTTACAAGATCCTCGTAAACGAATTTGGCAAGCAGATCTCGCTGAGCGTCCATATCGCTGATCATAATGCACGAACCCGCGATATTCCATGTTTCGTCCTCCGGGCTGTTGTAGTACCACAAGCCCTGGTTAGGAATGTAGTTGGGGATCACATCGTATTTTATATAGGTCAGTGCGTTTGAAACAAGCCCCATGATCTCTTCTTTTTTGAGGTTGGTCGTTATTTTGGGACCGACCTCATTTACAATCTCGATTATCTCGCTGAGACCCGCGCCCTTCATGTCGCTTATCATTTTGGTGAGAAGCTTTCTCTGACGGTCGGTTCTGTCCCAGTCGTTTCCGCTGATCCCGATCTCGTTGCCGTCCTCGCCGATGGTCAGACCGCGGTTTCTGGCGTACCAGAGGGCTTCCTGACCGTTGAGCTTGATAAGACCCGGTTTTGCTGTGATCGTGTGCTGATTGTCGCCCGACTGTCCGTTTTTATACATCTGATAGTTGATGTAGTCGATCTCGTCCTGAGTAACTTCCATTTCAACGCCGCCGAGGGTGTCGATTATGCTTTTGAAGTTATCAAAGTCAACAACCGCGTAACGGTCGATCTTGACGCCGAAGTTTGCCTGAATTGTCTTGATCGAAAGCGTTGCTCCGCCGAAGGTGTATGAGGCGTTGATTTTGTCATAGCCGTGACCCGGAATATAAACGTAGCAGTCGCGCTGGAAAGAAGTGAGCTTTAGCTTTTTGTGAGCGTTGTCAATAGACAGCATAAGCATGGTGTCTGTTCTGCCGTGCTCCATATCCCCTTTGTTGTCCTCGCCGAACAGCATGATGTTGAGAACCTTTGAGTTTTGCAGAAGCTCGCTGTTTTTCAAGGTGACTGTCGAGCCGCTCAGATTGGCGCGTCCCGAGCTGTCGTCCTTCATGTATTCGTAATTGCCTTCAAACTTGCGGTGCGTTTCGATGTACAGGTTAATGCCTACTAACGCGGTACCGGTGAGCAGAAGGATAATTGACAGAACAAGAGCAACAACGCGTTTTGCTCTGCCTTTTTTCTTATACAGCTTTACAACCTGATCGTTTGAACTGATGTCAACCAGGTTCTTTCCTTTTTCTGTATCTTTTTCTCTTTTTGCCATGTAATACCTCCCGATAGAACGCCTAAGGCATTCTTTGAGCCGCAGCGAAAGCCTGCTTTCGCTGTTTGGCGGTAATTATTCGTTTCAAAAATATTTCAAAAAGGATAATTATCTGCCATTCTCTTTATTATAACACATAATTCCGATAAATAATTCTTATTAAGAATTATAAAACATTGGTATAACAAATTTTGACAGGATTTTCGCTTGTTAACTGTGTATTTTCCTTTACTGATCCTGTATTTCGTCGAGAGCGAGATAAAACGACGGCAAAAACTCCTCGAAAAACACTTCCGCTTCGGGAAGGCGCATATCTCTGATCGACTGCTCGATAGTTTCCTTCGCCTTGCGGAATTCGTCGTTGCCCATCCTCATTTCCTCTATGCATTTTATCAGCGCCGAAAAACGGTCCGCCGCCTTTACATAAACCTCAAGTCCGCTGTCCTCTTCGCCCGAGAGTCTGAGAAGACCGGCGTATTCTCCGCGGAAGTCTTCGGGAAGCATTTGCAGCAGACGATCCGCCGCGCTGTTCTCGACCTGCCTGTATACGTCGCGGATCTCGGGGTTGGCGTATTTGACCGGAGTGGGCATATCGCCCGTGATTATCTCGGTGGAGTCGTGAAACAGCGCAAGAAGCGCCGCGCGCTCGGCGTCGAGGTCCCCCCCGAAGCGCTTATTGTGTATCAATACAAGACAGTGGGCGAGAATTGCGGTTTGGTGGCTGTGCTCGCTTATATTCTCATATTTTGTATTATTCATCAGTCCCCAGCGGTTTATGTATTTCATGCGGGAAAGCATGGCATAAAAATGTGATTGTTTCATATATTTCTCCCTCAAAAAAATTGCAAAATGACGATAGATGTGATATAATAAATTGAATATACCATGTTTAGGGTCAATAATCAATCGCAAACCCGTAATTTTCATCTATTTTTCACGCAACAAACAAACGAAACGGAGAATCCATATGCAAACCCGCCTAAAGACTTCTAAGCCCGCGCGAAAGGGTCAGTATTTTTTGTTAACGTTCGGTTTAGCCCTTTTGTCGGCGTTGGTTTTGTTTTTGCCGTATATTATTTACAACGGCGGAGTATTTTACTATTACGGAGATTTTAACGTTCAGGAAATTCCGTTTTATCAGGAGATGCACGGTCTGGTCAGAAACGGCGAGCTCGGCTGGAACCACCTGACCGATTTGGGAACCGACAATTTAGCAAGCTACAGCTTTTATCTGCTCGGCAGCCCGTTCTTTTGGATGACTATCCCGTTCCCGAACGAATTTGTGCCGAATCTGATAGGCCCCCTGCTTATTCTCAAATTTGCCTGCGCCGCCGGAGCCGCCTATATTTATATTCAGCGTTATGTCAAAAATCAGACTATGGCTGTGCTGGGCGGATTCCTTTACGCGTTTTCGGGATTTTCGATTTACAACGTGTTTTTCTTCCATTTTCACGAGCCGATGATAATGTTTCCGCTGCTTTTGGCGGCACTCGACTCGTTTATATATGACAAAAGGCGCGGACTTTTCGCTGTGGCGGTGTTCGCGGCGTGCGTTGTAAATTACTACTTCTTTGTCGGTCAGGCGCTTTTTGTGCTGATGTATTACATGATGCTGATGTTCACAAAGACCTGCAAATTCAATATAAAGGAATTTTTGCTGCTTGCCGCCGAGGTTGTCATCGGCTTTGCGGCTACCGCCTTTGTGCTGTTGCCGAGCGTGCTGGGGCTTATGGGAAATCCGCGGCTGGATACTCTGCCGAACGGCTGGGAGTCGCTCGCGTATCCCAAGGAGCAAAAATATTGGCTTATTATTCTGAGCTTTCTGTTTCCTGCCGATTTGCCCGCTATGCCTGTGTTCACGCCCGAATCGAACTGCAAATGGGCGTCTGTGGCGGGCTGGCTGCCGCTGTTCGGCGTGACGGGCGTTATAGCGTATTTGCAGCTTAAAAAGCGCGACTGGCTGAAAAAGCTCATTGTGCTGCTTATGCTGTTCGCCATGATCCCGGTGCTGAACAGTATGTTCCAGCTTATGAACAGCTCTATTTACTACGCCAGATGGTTCTATATGATAGTGCTGATGTTTGTTCTCGCCTCGATGCGCGCCGTTGAGGACAACGAAGCGGATTGGAACCGCGCGATCATCTGGTCAACGGGGCTGACGGCGGGCGCGGCGCTGCTAATCGGAGTCATGCCGAAGATAACAGAGAGCGAAGACGGTGAAAAGGATTTCTCCATCGGCGTGCAGAGCTCGTTTGAAAAGTTCTGGATCTATGTTCTGATGGCGCTGATCAGCATACTCGCCTTTGTTTTGATTTATAAAAAGCTGTGGCGCAAACGCAGCTTCTCGATAGCTCTTATCGCCGTGACAATGAGTGTGGCGCTTTTTTCCTCGCTGCTTATAATAGGTCACGGAGTGATAATCAGCGGAACGACCGAGAGCATAAAGGCCCATATTATCAACGCGCGCGACAGAATAGAGATAGACGATTTGGAGGATGTGCGCAGCGACTTCTTTGAAGGCGTCGATAACACCGCCATGTTTTGGAAGGTGCCGAGCATAAACTGCTTCCAAAGCTCAGTTTCAACGTCTATAATGCAGTTTTACGATAAAATGGGCATTACGCGCGACGTTGCCTCGCGCCCGGATTACAACGCTTACGGCTTGAGGACGCTGTTCAGCTGCAAGTACTTCTTTGATGATCTGCTCGACAGCAACGACCCCGATTCGGATGAGTGCTTTACCGACAAAAACGGTAACCCGAAAATGCCGGGCTGGAAATTCCTTAAGGAATGTGCCGATTTTAATATATATGAAAACGAAAACTATGTGCCGATGGGCTTTGCCTATGACTCTTATCTGACTCAGGAGGAGTTTGAACGCGTTAAGACCTCGAACCGCAGTCAGGCTATTCTGAATGCGATGGTGCTCACGCGGGATCAGATGATGGATTACGGCGACATCACCGGTTACTACGACAAGGATTATTATTTGCTGTACGGCTCTGATCCGCGCAGCTTTAAGAGTGAAGCCGACTCATATTCCTTTAACTTTGTTTCGCTGAAAAATCAGGTTGAAAAGCTGCGCTCAAATTCCTGCTCACGTTTTGAATACACCAAGGAGGGCTTTGAGGCGACGTTCGACAATAAAAGCGGCAGGGATACGCTGCTGTTTTTCAGCGTGCCCTACAGCGATGGCTTTTCGGCGGCGGTTAACGGAGAGGCGGTCAAGGTCGAAAAGGTAAACTATGGCTTTATGGCGGTTAAGGTTCCGCCGGGAGCAAGTGAGATAGTATTTAACTATCAGACGCCCGGATTTAAGACGGGCACGGTAATAAGCCTGTGCGCTGCAGCGGCTTATGTGATTTATATGGCGCTTATTATAGCGTTTCGGGTGAGAAAAAAGAAATCGGCGCGCAAGATTGAGCAGCGCTGAGGTTAACGGAACAGCGGGGAGAATGCTTATGTTATTCGGAGATAAAATTTTACCCTACATGGATGAACTGTTGAAGGATTTGAACGAACTGATCAGCATCGAGTCTGTTGACGGTGGGAAAAGCGGTGAGTGTGAGCGCGCTTTAGCGTTTATAATTAAACGCGCCCAGGATTTCGGGCTTGACTATGAGCTTGTAACGGATAAAAGCGTTCAAGTTCAGATTGGAGAGGGCGGAAAGCTCTGCGGCGTGCTGGCTCATGTGGATGTTGTTCCCGCCGGCAACAACTGGAGCGTTATACCGTTCATGCTTACGGAGCGCGACGGAAGGCTTTACGGCAGGGGAGTTGCCGACGACAAGGGCGCTGCTCTTGTAAATCTCTATTGCCTGCGCGCACTTAAAGAGAATGGCGTTGAGGGCAAAAACACACTGCGCGCCATTTTCGGCTCGGCGGAGGAGACGGGTATGAGCGACATGGATGGCTACTTCTCAAAAATGCCCCTGCCCGATATGGCTTTTACCCCCGACAGCGATTACGGGATCTGCTTTGCCGAAAAGGGTATACTGCACCTGCGCGTCAGCACGCCGACCAACGAGGCGAAGGTTTTGTCGCAGTTCCACGCGGGAAAGGCGATCAACGCCGTTCCCGATTTGGCTTATGTTATGCTCGATTCCTCTGGCTATGACGAACAGCTTCTTATGCGCCTTGCCGACGCGGGCGACGGAAACTTTGAGTTCAACTATACGATTGACGGCTTAATGATAATCAGCAGGGGAAAGGCTTCTCATGCCTGCGAGCCGCAGAAGGGCAAAAACGCCGCCGCGCTGTTGATCGACCTCATCACTCACGCTTATGATGTGCATGAGATCGGCGCGCTGTCATCATTCATAGACTACGCTGTCAACTGCGAGACGAACGGCAGGTCGCTCGGGCTGAAAATGAGCGACGGTGTTTCGGGAGAGCTTACGGTGAATCTCGGGATAGTTCACATAGAGGGCGACACTGCCGAGGCGTATTTTGACATAAGATATCCCGTGACCGTAAACGGAAACTATGTGCTGCGCCAGTTCAGGTCGGTAGCAGAGTACAGCGGGCTAAACGTTGAGGTTCTGTTCCACAACCGTCCGCTTTACATGGAAAAGGACTCTCCGCTTATCCGTGAGCTGAGCGCGGCTTACGAGAGCGTTACAGGAGAAAAGCCGGCGCTTTATGCCACGGGCGGCGGCACCTACGCACGCAAATTAGGCGGCAGGGGAGTGGCGTTCGGGCCGCATTTCCCGGGTGACAACATCAATATGCACAACGCGGACGAAAGCATGGACAAGGAGAATTTCTATAAGCACGCGCAGATCTGCCTTGAGGCGATGTATCGTCTGTACAACATATGATGTATTGCATTTAACCGGAATATATTAATTGCAAAGGTAATGAATTTTGATGAAAACGGAACAAATAATTAAAAAACAGGCGCGCGGCGCCATGCGCGGCAACATGAGTAAGCTTATAGCCGCTGCGGGACTGGCGTCGCTGGTGCTGCTTTTGCTTGAATATCTTGAATATCTTGTGCTTTATATCGGAAACGCTGTCAACCTTGATACCGGCGAGGTAAAGGACGGTTATACTGTTTTTTACCTGCTGACGGTTTCCGGTTTTGCGGCGGCTGCGCTTTTTGCCTCTCCGCTGCTGAACGGTTTTCTGCGGATGTCAGCCGATACTGCAATAAAAAAGGAATGCCGCTCTGTCGATGTTTTTTACTATTTCAAAGGCGGCAGGTTATATTTTAAAACTATCCTGTTCAATTTGGTTCTTTATCTGATTTATGCTTCGGCTTCGTCCGCGCTCAATTTAAGCGGCATACTGTCGTGGCTGCTGCCTGATATCTTCGCGGCTGAAATGTCTTTAAGGATCGAAAGCGTTTTAACAGTGTTCGTGTCGATCGTCACGGTCATTCTGAGGATAATCGTATTTTTGATTTTTGCGTATTATCCGCTGCTTGCTTACGCCATAAAGGGAGATATGCGTATTTCATGCATTTTCAAAATGCTCGGATTCTCAATTAAGCATTTTTCGCAGGCGTTCAGGCTTACGCTCAGCTTTGCGGGTTGGTTCGCGCTCTGCTTTTTTGTGGTTCCCGTTATATATGTGGCGCCGTATTTCGCGGTATCATCCGCCATGTCCGCAAGATGGCTGCTTGAGTTGGACGGCAGCAGGAGAGAAGTATGATTGTTTCGCTTTGCATGATCGCCTACAACGAGGTTGAGGCGATAGACGGATTATTCGGAGATATCGCGCTTCAGGAATATCCCCACAATAAAATAGAGGTGGTGTTTGTGGACAGTATGTCCACCGACGGCACCTATGAAAAAATGCAGGCGTTCAAAAACACCGACTACGGTTTTCGCGACGTTAAGATCGTGCGCTGTCAAAAGAAGAACCAGGCTTCGTCATGGAACGAGGCTCTCATGGTGTTTACGGGCGACGTTGTTATCCGTGTTGACGCTCATGCGCGTATACCGAGGAATTTTGTTGCGCGAAATGTGTACAACCTCAATTTGGGCGAGAACGTTGTGGGCGGAGGACGTCCGAACATCAGCTCTAACGTAAGCTCGTGGAAGCTGACTCTGCTTGCCGCCGAGGACTCCCTCTTCGGCAGCTCCATAGCGGGCTACCGCCGTCCATCCACCGAAAAGGAGTACATGGACAGCCTGTTCCACGCCGCCTACCGCCGCAGCGTTATAGAAGAGGTCGGCGGCTTCAACGAGGATTTAGGGCGCACCGAGGACAACGAGTATCACTACCGCATCCGCATGGCGGGCTATAAAATGTGCTGCTGCCCTGATATAATCTCATATCAGCACTCGCGAAACACCCTAAAGCATATGATAAAGCAAAAATACGGCAACGGCAGATGGATCGGTCTTACACTTTCCGTCTGCAAGGGCTGTCTTTCATATTTTCACTTCGCGCCGTTTTTGTTCGTTATGATGCTTGCGGTCTGCGGGATAATGGCGGTCGCGGGCTATTCGTTCGCGCTCATGGTGCTGCTTGTCTTGTATGCCATGTTTGACTTTGTCAACTCCGTCAGCTGCTGCACGCTAAAAAATATACAGCCTCAGTTTTTGCTGCTTCCGTTCATTTTTCCGCTGCTTCATGTGGCTTACGGAGTCGGCACTATCGTGGGGCTTGTTCAGATCCCGTTTTGGAAGAAAAAAATCAAAAACAGCGGCGCCGCCGAGCGTATTGAGCTTGTAAAGGAAAAGGTCGCCGAGAACACAAGAGCAGTATGGGAAGACACGGAAATTTAAGAGGGCGCTACAGCCTTATCGACGCCCTGCGGGGCTTGGCGCTGCTGAATATGCTGGCGTTTCACTTTTTGTACGATGTGTTTGTTGTTTACGGCGGAAGCTTCGAGTGGACGCAGCTGCCTTGGGTGATCGTGTGGGAGAGGTATATCTGCTTTTCGTTTATTTTGATTTCGGGCGTTTCGCTCAATTTTTCGCGCCGCGCGGTAAGACGGGGTCTGATAGTGAACGCCTGCGGATTGCTTATCACGCTTGTCACGGCGATAGCGATCCCCTCGCAGATCATAATTTTCGGGATCCTGAACCTTATCGGCTGTGCCATGCTGCTTGACCGTCCGCTGAAAAAGCTTGCGGAGAAGCTTGACCCGTTATTGGGTGCGTCGGTCTCGCTCGCGCTCTTCACATTTTTTTACGGTTTGCCAATGCGGTATGTAGGCTTTTTCGGCATTCCCCTTATCAGGCTGCCCGACGCGCTTTACTGCTTTCCGCCGCTTGCGGTTATCGGTCTGCCCGACAAGGGCTTTTTCTCAACCGACTATTTTCCGCTTGTTCCGTGGCTGTTTTTGTTTGTCTGCGGATTTTTTATTTGGCGCTGTATTGTGAAAGCGGGAGCGGAGCAGTTTTTCGGAAGGCGGGTACCCGTGTTAGGTTTTATCGGAAGATACACCCTTTGGATTTATATGATACATCAGCCGGTTTTGATGGGCATTTGCTTTCTCATTTTCGGCAGATTCTGAGGAACGATTATGGAACAGAAAACCATTAAGCTGTCGCCGGAGCAGCTCAGGGAGCTGCAGCTTGCCCAGCTTGATATGCTGCGCTTCTTCAAGAAGTTTTGCGAAGAAAACAACATAACCTTTTATTTCATCGGCGGCGGACTTATCGGCGCTGTTCGCAGCGGCGGCTTTATTCCGTGGGACGACGACGTTGACGTGCTTTTGCAGAGAGATGAGTATGAGCGGCTTTGCTCGCTGTGGCAGGAGAAGCTTCCCGACGGCAGGTTCAGGCTGCTCAGGACAGACGGAAAGATGTTCACGGGCAATATTTTTGCCACCGTTACCGACACGAATTATACTATGGTCAAGGCGAATCAGGCGGATATAGATATCCCTCACGGTTTGGTTATCGACGTGTTCCCGCTCGATGTTTGTCCCGACGGAAGCTTTGCCCGCAAAATGCAGTATTTCTGGACGATGATATACTCGCTCTTTTTGGCGCAGGTCGTCCCCGAAAATCACGGCGGCGTTTTGGCTTTCGGAAGCAAACTGCTTTTGGGGATATTCCGCGGCAAAAAAATCCGTGAGAAGCTTTGGCGCACTGCCGAACGGCACATGAAGAAATACAAGCGAGATGAAAACGAATGCCTGACCGAGCTTTGCTCGGGACCCCACTGGATGAAGATGAAATACCCCAAGCGCATTTACGAGGGAGTTGACCGCGTGACCTTTGAAGGGATAGAGCTGCCCGTGGCTTCGGGCTACAGGGAGTATCTTGAAATGGTATTCGGCGACTATATGACCCCGCCGCCGGAGGATATGCGCGTACCGCACCACGACATAGCCTATCTCGATCTGCACACGCCGTGCAAGGTCTACGACGACGCGCACAGGCATGAGTTCACAAAGCCGTAAGTGGGAAAATCAGTATAAAAACACAAAAAAAAAACCGCATAAAATATGACTTATTCCGAATTTTAACGGAGAGCAGAAAATCTCATTCGCCGGACTTTACCCGGCGGATTTTTTTGTGTATAATTGTTTTACACGAATAGAAAAAATTATAACAGAGGAAACGCGATGATCAAGGGAAATATTCATTCCACCGAATCCTTCGGCTCGGTTGACGGTCCGGGCGTGCGGTTTTTGATTTTTTTGCAGGGCTGCGCACTGCGCTGCCGCTACTGCCACAACGCCGACACATGGAGCCTGAGCGGAGGCACGCAGATGAGCGCGGACGAGCTGCTCGACAAGGCGGAGCGCTACCGCCCCTACTGGGGCGCAGACGGCGGGATAACCGTCAGCGGAGGCGAGCCGCTGCTGCAGATCGAGTTCCTTATCGAGCTTTTTAAAGAGGCAAAGCGGCGCGGGATAAACACCTGCATCGACACTGCGGGGCAGCCGTTTACGCGGAAAAAGCCGTTTTTTTCGCGCTTTTGCGAGCTGCTTGAGCTGACCGATCTGTTCATTGTCGATATCAAGCACATAGACAGCAAGGATCACCGCAGACTGACGGGCAGGGGCAACGAAAACATTCTTGATATGCTCCGCTTTCTCAGCGAGCGGAAGAAGCCCGTTTGGATTCGCCATGTGCTCGTCACGGGAATAACCGACGACGACGCGCTTTTGAAACGGACGAGGGCGTTTATTAAAACACTCAAAAACGCGGAAAGAATTGAAGTTTTGCCTTATCATTCAATGGGCGCTTACAAATGGAGAGAGCTTGGGATTCCCTATACGCTCGAAGATATTGCTCCCCCCGACAGCGGGAGGGTAAGAAACGCAGAAATGATTTTACGCGGAGAAAAGGAGTAAGAAAAGCTATGAAAATGTGGATCAAGATTCCCGAAGACGTAAAAGAAGTTGCATGGAGAGGCTTTGAGGGCAGAAAATGGAAAGAGGATATCAATGTCCGCGAGTTTATCCAGAAGAACTACACCATGTATGACGGCGACGAAAGCTTTCTTGCCGAGCCCACCGAGGCGACCGAAAAGCTCTGGGGCAAGCTTCGCGAGCTGCAAAAAGAGGAGCGCGCAAAGGGCGGCGTACTCGACTGCGAAACCGAGATCGTTTCCTCTTTGACCTCCTACGGTCCCGGATATATCGACGAGAGCATGAAGGAGCTTGAACAGATCGTCGGCTTGCAGACGGACAAGCCGCTAAAACGCGCCTTTATGCCCTACGGCGGGATCAAAATGGCAGAGCAGGCGGCTTCAACCTACGGCTATCAAATCAATCCCGAGCTTCACAAAATATTCAACGACTATCACAAAACCCACAATCAGGCTGTTTTTGACGCGTACACGCCCGAAATGAAGCGCGCGCGTCACAGCCATGTAATAACGGGTCTGCCCGACACCTACGGCAGGGGAAGGATTGTCGGCGACTACCGCCGCGTGGCGCTGTACGGTTTGGATTACCTCACCAAAATGAAGGAGAAGGATTTGTTCTACTGCGGCGGCAGGAACATGAGCGAGGAGCATATCCGCCTGAGAGAGGAGATCGCCGAGCAGATACGCGCCTTAAAGGGCATGAAAAAAATGGCTGAGATTTACGGCTACGACATTTCCCAGCCCGCCAAAAACGCGAAGGAAGCCGTTCAGTGGCTCTACTTCGGATATCTTGCCGCTATAAAGACCCAGAACGGTGCGGCTATGAGCGTGGGCAGGATCTCCACCTTCCTCGATATTTACATTCAGCGCGACCTTGAAGAGGGCACGCTCACGGAGGAGCAGGCTCAGGAGCTTATCGACCACCTTGTGCTGAAATTCCGCATGGTGAAATTCGCGCGTATACCGTCCTATAACGAGCTGTTTTCGGGCGATCCCGTTTGGGTAACGCTCGAAGTGGCGGGCATCGGCATGGACGGCAGACACATGGTTACAAAAACAGACTACCGTTTTCTGCACACGCTTGAAAACATGGGACCCGCTCCCGAGCCGAACCTCACGGTGCTCTATTCATGGCGGCTGCCCGACACCTTCAAGAGATACGCGGCTAAGATCTCGGTGAAAACCTCTTCTATCCAGTATGAAAACGACGGTGTGATGCGTCCCGTGTGGGGCGACGATTACAGCATTTGCTGCTGTGTTTCCGCCACTCAGACGGGCAAGGAGATACAGTTCTTCGGCGCGAGAGCGAATCTGGCGAAGTGCCTGATTTTCGCTATGAACGGCGGCGTTGAAATAACCACGATGGAGCAGATAGGTCCCGAGATAGCGCCGATCACCTCCGAATATCTCGACTACGATGAGGTTATGCACAAGTTCAACGCGATGATGAGCTGGCTTGTCGAGCTGTATGTTAACACACTCAACCTGATTCATTATATGCATGATAAATATTACTACGAGGCGGCTGAAATGGCGCTTATCGACACCTACACAAGGCGCACCTTCGCCACGGGAATAGCGGGCTTTTCTCATGTTGTCGATTCGCTGTCGGCTATCAAGTACGCCAAGGTCAGGACTATCCGCAACGAGCAGGGCTTGATCGTGGATTACAAGGTCGAAGGCGATTTTCCGCGCTACGGCAACGACGACGAGCGGGCGGACGAGATCGCTGTCTGGCTGTTGAAGGCGTTTATGAAGAAGGTGCGCGAGCACCACACCTACCGCAACTCCGAGCCGACCACATCTATTCTGACGATCACCTCGAACGTCGTCTACGGCAAGGCAACGGGAGCTACTCCCGACGGCAGAAAAGCGGGCGCTCCCTTCGCTCCCGGCGCGAATCCCGCTTACGGTGCCGAAAAGAACGGACTGCTTGCTTCGCTCAATTCCGTTGCGAAGCTGCCCTATGAATTCGCTCTCGACGGCATTTCAAACACCCAGACGATCAGCCCCGACGCTCTCGGTCATACCGACGAGGAGCGCGTAAATAATCTCAAAACCATTCTCGACGGCTACTTCAAGCAGGGCGCACACCACCTGAATGTAAACATTTTCGGAGTGGACAAGCTCAGGGACTGCATGGAGCACCCCGAGAAGCCCGAATACGCGAACTTCACGATCCGCGTTTCAGGCTACGCGGTAAAGTTTATCGACCTTACGCGCGAGCAGCAGCTTGACGTTATAGCAAGAAGCGAGCATAAATTCTTATAAATCAAAAAAATTAAAAGCAGATAAAAAATCCCGGCGAGGCTGTTGCCTTACCGGGATTTTTTTCTCTTATTTGTAGCGCTTGCCGTTCTTGGGCTTTCTGCTCTTTTTTTTCTTTTTCGCGGGTTCCTCCGAGCCGTAATCGTCGTTGTAGCCGCTGTTCTCACTTTGATAAGCGGTTTCCGCCGATTCGCTGTAGCGGGTCCCCTTTTTGGGATTGCCCTTGTTGTAGGGATTTCCTGAGCTGTCGCTGCCCGCCGCGGTTGCCGCTGCGGTGTTTTTGCGTCTGTTGACCGAAGCGTAAATCAGATAAATGAAGCCCGCAATGCTGAGAGCGATAAGCGAGAATCCTAAAATAAGCATCCAGTGACCGTTGTCATCGGTAGAGGTGTTATTCTGAATGAAGGCGAAGTCGTCGCTGTCGGTGCTTTTTGAAGCGTTGCTCGGATTCGCAAGATTATTTTTTATTTCGAGCCAGTCGCTGTTTGAAAGCGTTTGGTCGTCGATTTTTGTCTTCGAGGTGTCATACAGCGCCGCTGTTGTGGACGGTGTGATCGAGGGCGGAATATAGGTTTGATTGCTGCCTACATACACGTCGGTCGGATTGTTGTATCTATGTCCTTCGGAGTCATAGTAGTAGTTTCCGCTGCTCTCGTAAGTGCTGCCGCCGCTTCCGCTGCTTTCGTCCGGATAGTAGGGCTGCGGCTCGTAATCGCTCTCCTGCTGCTGCGGCTCGTAATCGCTCTCATGCTGCTGCGGCTGCGGGTCGTAATCGCTCTCCTGCTGCTGCGGGTCGTAATCACTCTCCTGCGGCTGCGGCGGCTGCGGGTCGTAATCACTCTCCTGCTGCTGCGGCTCGTAATCGCTCACCTGCGGCGGATTATCGCCGCCTTCTTCGCCGTTTTCCGAAGCGTAAACGGTTATGGCGGTTCCTGCGGTTACCGCGAAAATAATTGTCAGTAATGCTGTGATAAACCTTGAATGCCTTTTCATTAATACACCTTCCTTTTTTAAAATCGAACAAAGAGAGGCTTGCGCTTGTGAACTGTTTATCAATAAAATGTGATGCATACACAGTTCCTTAACGACCTGCGCTGTTATGATGCGACGGTCGTTGTTTTTTCTTCAAAGAAGATATCGGGATTGTATTTAGCAACGCTGTCGCTCTTTTCGTAGTTCGTTTTGTCGATAAGACTCTTGAGGTATGCGGTGTAATCTTTTGATTTTAGCTTTTTCAGCAGGGTGCTGTCGGTAACTCCGTCGGTCGTATAGTTTTTCTTGAGAGAATCCTCGTTGTAACGGAAGATATAGAAATATGACTGAGATTTTGCGTCCTCGCCGACCTTTACGGTGACAGCCTTGCCTTCTTCAAGACCGCTTATAGCCTTGTCAAGCTCATCTACAGAGGTGTTGGGATTTTTTCTTTCAAGAGTAACGTTTGTTACCTGAGTGCTTTCGCCGAGGTTGTTTGACGAAATGTATTCTTCAAGCAGCTTTGTTGATGCTTCCTCTGCCTTGGCGGAGTCTTTGATCGCGTTGACCTGCTTTACGTAGCCGTCAAGAGTGTCTGTAATGCTCTTGATTTTTTCCTCGGAGAGAGCGACTGTTGACTCGGTGCCCGCCTCATCGGTGGTGGATTCGTAAAGTGAAACGGGAAGAGCCGCGTATCTGCCGTAGTTGTCGGTGAGATATTTGGTGATTTCTTCCTGCGCCACAGCCTGAGTGCCGCCTTCACCGTAAAGCATATCGAAAAGCTGATCTCTCATACGGGAGTAGTTTGTCATGTAATAGATGTAGCTTTCAGCCGATACGCCGTGCTTTTCAAGTGTCGCCTTAGCGCTTGAATACCACTGTGTCTCGTAGGTTTTAGCCTGAGAATCAAGCTCTGCCTCGTCGGTTGTTGCTCCAAGCCGTTTAAGCTCGGGTTCGAGAACCAAAAGCTCAAGGCACTTGCGCTCTGCTTCGTCCTTGATCCACTCGCGGGCGACCGCCTTGTTGCCGTCGTCGTCGGTGATTTCCAAGTCAAGCCATTTGCTGCTTTCGGCATCGTAGTCATCAAGTTTTGAGGCATAGCTTTGAGCCTGTGTGTAGGCTTCCTGCATAGCGGTCAGATAAACGCCGATAGCAAGCTCTTGGTCGCTTGTTTTGTACGACCACTCCTTGCTGAGTGTGCAGCCCGACGCGAATACGGAAAAGAGCATCAGCACAGCCATCAGCAGTGAAGCGATTTTTACTGTGGGTTTCATACTTTTACCATCCTTATTATTTGATTTCCCGCCCAAATTATGTAATGATATGGGTGCGTACTAAATCATTATACACAATTTTTTTACGAATGTCTACAATTTGCGAAAATTTTTATGCGTTTTCCGAAAATTTCACTTGTTTTTCACTTTGCACCGTACCGCTGATTTTATTTTTCGGTTTATTGTCAGGTCTTCAGACGGGAAAACAGCAGCGGCGGAGTCAGCGTCGGCCGACGCTGCTTATTTATTTTCATCTTCATCTTCATCTTCATCTTCATCTTCATTTTCATCTTCATCTTCATCTTCATCTTCATATTCATATTGGCTAAATTCGCTAAGCGTTCGGCAGCGTTCGCTTAGCGTTCGGGTACGACAGTCCGAAAATACGTTTCAGTGTCGCAACCGAATCGGCTCCGCTTTTGCACGGAATTGCCAAATGAGGCTTTGCTCCCGCGTTAAGGCTTGCTTTTCCGTTTAGGGAAATAAGCAGGTCCGCGACGGCAGGTGACTTGATCTCATTTACGTAAAGCAGAATGGACTTGTCGATTTGTCTTATCTCATAAATGCCCATGGCGTGCGCTTTGTTTCGGATAAGTGCGATATCTATAAGACCGAGCACCGATTTCGGGATCCTGCCGAAGCGGTCCCACAGCTCGTCCTTTACGTCCTCGCTGTCCTCGACGGATCTTATATCCGCTATCCTGCGGTAGACGTCGAGCCGCAGCGTGAGGCTCTCTACATATTCCTCGGGAATGTGCGCGTCGACCGAGAGGTCGATAAGGCAGTCGATGTCCTTGCTTTCGGGCGTTTCGCCGCGCTCCTCGCTGACCGCCTCTCCGAGAAGCTTTAAATACATATCGTAGCCGACGCTCTCCATGTGACCGTGCTGCTGTGCGCCCATGATGTTTCCGGCTCCGCGAAGCTCCAAATCTCTCATCGCTATTTTAAAGCCGCTGCCGAACTCGGTGTATTCGCGGATAGCCTCAAGCCGCTTTTGCTGTATCTCGCTGAGCACCTTGCTGCGCCGGAAGGTGAGGTAGGCGTAGGCGCGGCGCGCGCTCCTGCCTACTCTGCCGCGAATTTGATGAAGCTGCGACAGACCCATGCAGTCGGCGTTTTCTATTATGAGAGTGTTTGCATTGGGCAGATCGACTCCCGTTTCGATTATGGTCGTGCAGACAAGTATGTCTACCTCCTGTTCGAGCATTTCACGCCATACCTCGCTCAGCTCCTGCTCCTTCATCTTGCCGTGACCCACAGCAATGCGAGCCTCGGGAATAGCTTCAAGAATGCGGTTGGCTACGCCGTTGATCGACTCGACATTGTTGTGCAGATAAAACACCTGACCGCCTCGGCGCAGCTCGCGCCTTATCGCCTCGTTGATGACCGCGTCGTCGTGCTCTAACACATAGGTCTGCACGGGGCTGCGGTTGAGCGGAGCTTCCTCAAGCACGCTCATGTCACGCAGACCGCTCATAGCCATGTTGAGTGTGCGGGGGATAGGGGTTGCGGAAAGAGTGAGCACATCTACGTTTTTGACAAGCTCCTTGAAGCGCTCCTTTTGCTGCACGCCGAAGCGCTGTTCCTCGTCTATTATCGCAAGTCCCAAATCGCGGAAGCAGACGTCCTTTTGAACAAGACGGTGGGTGCCCACGACCATATCGACCTCGCCGCGTTTCAGCCTTTCGAGAATATCCTTTTGCTGCTTGGCTGTGCGGAAGCGGGACAGCAGCTCGACGCGGATGGGATATCCCTCGAACCGTTTTGTCACGGTTTGATAATGCTGCCACGCCAAAATAGTGGTGGGGCAGAGGAGAGCGCACTGCTTGCTGTCGGAAACGCACTTAAATGCGGCGCGCAAAGCTACCTCGGTTTTGCCGAAGCCGACGTCGCCGCAGAGCAGACGATCCATCGGCGCGGTGCGCTCCATGTCGCGCTTTATCTCTTGTGCGCAGGTGAGCTGGTCGGGGGTTTCCTCGTACTCGAATTTCGCTTCAAAGTCGCGCTGCCATTCGTTATCGCGCGAAAAAGCGTAGCCCTTCGCCTTCATTCGGGCTGAGTAAAGCGCGGTAAGCTCTTTCGCGATATCCTTTACCGAGGTCTTTACCTTCGCCTTTGCCTTTTGCCAGTCTCCCGAACCGAGACGGCTGACGCGGACGCGCGAGCTTTCCTGCGCTCCGATATATTTGGCAACCATGTCAAGCTGGGTGACGGGCACATAAAGCACGTCGCCCTTCGCGTAATCTATTTTGATGTAATCCTTTGTGACGCCGTGGGTGTCGATTTTTCGGATGCCGCTGAACACACCTATGCCGTGTACGCTGTGAACAACGTAATCTCCCGCAGAAAGCTCCGACAGGTTGTAGATCTCCTGTCCCTCTTTTTTGCGCTTGCGCTTTTTTTCGGGGCGGTAAGCCGCCTGACCGAAGGTGATGATAAAGAACTTCTCGGAGGGCAGCTCCATTCCCGAACTGAGAGCTCCGTCGGTAACGTATATTCTGCCGTTTGCGGCTTTGGACAGGGCTTCGGTGTATTCGGCGTTGTAGCCGTCGTTTTGCAGGCTGTCGGCGAGGTTTTTCGCCGCCTTGTCCGTTCCGGCTAAAATCACTCCGCTGCTGCCGGAGCCGTAAAGCCCGCGCAGATCCTCGGTGAGCTGCTTGTAAGAGCCGTTCCAGCGCGTGAGCTGCTTTGCAGAAAAGCTGATGATGTCGTCGAGTCTTACGGGTATGCTTCCGTGAACAAAGTTTTCGAGCACGATGATCCCGTGCGCCTGAAAGAATTCGACAGACTCGTTAAAGGTGAGCGAAAAACGGTCGAAGCCGCGCGCGAGTACGCCGTCGCTGAGTCCCTGTTTGAGCTGTTCGGAATTTTGGAAATCCATTGCCTTGCCGCGCTCTCGAACAGTGGAAAATTCCGAAACGAACAAAAGGCTGTCGCGCGTAAGGTAGTCGAGCAGACATTCGGGCTTTTTGTATATCTGACCGATGAATTTATCTGAGTTTGCGGGGGTAGCGCCGCCTCTGAGCAGCTCCGCCTCGCCGTATAGACGCTCCCTTGCCGCCGCGGAGCCTTTTCCGCGCAGAAGTCCGGCTTTGCGCCTTATCTCGTCCGCAAGAGCGTCGCGGTCTTCTATGATGATCTCGGTTGAAGGAGTCAACCTGATCGCTTCGGCTTTTTTAAAGCGCCGCTGAGTTTCAAGGTCAAAATAGCTCAGGTCGCAGATTTCGTCGCCCCAGAACTCGGCGCGGACGGGATATTCGCTGTCGGGCGGGTAAAAATCCAAAATGCCGCCTCTGAGCGAGAACTGTCCGTTGCCGTCAACGGCGTCAAAACGCTCGTAGCCAAGCATGGTTAGCGAGCGGACGGCTTTTTCAACGGGTATTTCGGTTCCCTCGCGGAATTCAGCGGACGCCGCGCTCAGGACATCGCGCGGTACCGTGAGCTGACAAGCCGCGTCAACGCAGGCTATCACGGCGTCGTATTCTCCGTTCAGCATTTTGAGAAGGATCTTTAGCCTTTGACGTTCGTATTCGTGAGAGCGGACAGATATTTCTTCCGAAAAGTTGTAGTCGCGCACGGGATACACAAAAGCCGAAAGCCCCATGCAGCATAAATCGTTGCACAGGGTTTGCGCCTCGCGTTCGTCGGATGCTATGCACAGCGCCGTCTTTTTCTTTGAACGGCACAGCGAGCTGATTATCGCGGCTTTGGCGGCGGGGAACAGCCCCGACACACAAAGCGATTTTCCGTTTTTGGTGTTTTTCAGCAGCGAGCGGAATGCCTGATTGCGGCTGAAAACGTCGGTGAGAAAGCTCATTTGTTTCATAGGGTTATTTGCTCCTAATTAAAGCGGTTCATGGCGCGGTCGATTTTGCCCTCCGCGATAAGAGCGACCGCCTCGCAGGTGTTTTCAAACATACCCTCAAGTGTTTTGCGCTCGTCGTTGGTGAATTTTGAGAGCACCCAGTCGGCTAAATCGCGGAAATGCTCGGGCTTGGCGCCGATTCCTATTTTAACGCGGGGAAAGGCGTCGCTGCCGCTGAGATAGATTATGCTGCGCATACCCTTCTGACCGCCGTCGCTGCCCTTTTGACGTATCCTCATTCTTCCCACTTCGAGCGAAACGTCGTCAAATATAACGATCACGTTTTCGGGGCTGATTTTGTAAAAACGCATAGCCTCGGTGACAGCCTCTCCGCTGTTGTTCATGTAGGTTGTCGGCTTCATCAGCAGAGCTTTTTTTCCGCCGATTATCGCCTCGCCCGTATAGCTTTTGAATTTGATTTTGTTCAAGCGGCAGCCGAGCTTGTCAGCCATATAGTCCAGCGCGAGCCAGCCGCAGTTGTGGCGGGTGTTTTCGTACTTGCGGTCGGGATTGCCCAAGCCGACGACCAAAAGCTCGACCGCGCCCGTTTTTTTTATTCCAAACATTGTTGCTCCTTTGTTTATTCAAATCCGGTTACACCGCAAAGGCGGACTTTTGCAAAGTCCGCCTGTTTTGCCTGTTTAATTGTATCACCTAAGCCGGTGTGAAATATGTCAAATCAGCTGAACGCTGCGGTGAACGGCTTGTCGTTGTAGATTCTTGCGATAGCCTCCGCAAAAACGGGAGCAGTGGGGAGGATCGTGAACTTGTCGATAAGCTTTTCCTCGGGAACGGGGATGGTATCAAGAAGAATGACCTCTTTGATAGCGCTGTTTTTGATTCTCTCAACAGCGGGACCCGAAAGCACTGCGTGAGTGGCGCAGGCGTAAACCTCGGTAGCGCCGCCCTTTTCAACAATAGCGTTAGCCGCGTTGCAGAGCGTGCCGGCGGTGTCGATCATGTCGTCAACAAGAATGACCTTTTTGCCCTTGGCGTCGCCGATGATGTTCATCACCTCGCAGACATTCGCCTTGGGTCTGCGCTTGTCGATAATGGCGAGACCTGTTCCGATTTTGGAAGCGAAGTTTCTGGAGCGTGTAACAGAGCCGAGGTCGGGGGAAACAACAATGAAGTCGTCAAAGTTGCCGCCGATTTTCTCTTTCATGTGGTTTGCGAGGATTCCCGCGCCGTGAAGGTGGTCAACGGGAATGTTGAAGAAGCCCTGGATCTGGTTTGCGTGAAGATCCATTGTCAGCACGCGGTCGGCTCCGGCGGTTGTGATGATGTCGGCGCAAAGCTTTGCCGAAATCGGATCTCTTGCCTTTGCTTTTCTGTCCTGACGCGCGTAGCCGAAATAAGGCATAACTGCGGTGATTCTGGCGGCGGAGGCGCGCTTCATCGCGTCGATCATAATGAGCATTTCCATGAGATTGTCGTTGACGGGCGTGCAGGTGGACTGAACGATGAAGCAGTCGCTGCCGCGAACGGATTCATGCAGCGAAACGGCGATCTCGCCGTCGGAAAAATGAGTGCAATCGCTTTTGCCGAGCTGCAGACCGAGACAGCCCGCGATACCCTGAGCAACATCTACATTGGAATTGCCTGAGAAGATTTTGATGTCTTTTCCATGAAAGTTCATTGGTTTTCTCCTTTTCTTTGCCTCTGTAACCTCTGTCGGTTTATGTATGTTTATTATATTAAGATTAAATTGTGTGCAAGTTGATCGGCTGTCAGCAATTGTAGCCCTTTGCCGTGGCGATCCTGTTCAGCTCTTCAAGCTGCTCGGGGTCGTTCGCGCCGAGGACGGCGTCGCTGCACTCTGCGGTATAGGCTCCGACCGACTTGCCCTGTTCCAGCAGAAGCTTTACCGCGTCGGGCAGATAATACTCGCCCGCCTTGTTGTCGGACTTGATGCTGCCCAGCACTTTTAGGAGCTGTTCGCAGTCAAACCAGTAAGCGCCCGAATTGACCTCGTTTATTTTAAGCGTTTCCTCGTCGGCGTCCTTGTGCTCGACGATAGCTTTAAGACCGCCGTTTTCGTCGCGGACTATCCTGCCGTAGCCCGCAGGGTCGTCAAGCTCGGCGGAGATAACAGTCGCTGCGCAGCCCGATTCCGTGTGCTGCCTGAGAGAATTCTCTATGGTTTCGGCGGGAAGAAACGGTGCGTCGCCGTTGAGCACGACAACGTTGCCGCTGTGCTTGATCAAAAAGTCCTTTGCCGTCATAACGGCGTGACCCGTGCCGAGTCTTTCCTTTTGATATACGCTTTCAACGGGAAAGTCAAGCTCTTCCAAAAAATCCTCTATGTATTCCTTGTGATAACCCTTTACGACGCAGATATCGTCAACGCCTGCCTGACGCACAGCCGAAATCACCCATTGAAGCATGGGTTTTCCCAGAACAAGCGACATGGGCTTTGGCTTGTCGGATTTCATGCGTTTGCCTTCGCCGCCCGCAAGAATAATGGCGCAGTTGCTCATATTATCCCCCTTAAAATTTATAGGCAACACCGCACAATTCGCGGCGCACGCCTTGCTTGAATCTTGTTACGTCAGACTATCCAAAAAATCTCGGCAAGGCGCCCGCCTTACCTCAATTTAATTTATTTGTACAATCCGACGAAAAATCTTACTTCGCAATCAGCACACCGTAATCATGCGGTATTGCATATAATTGCATATATAGATATATCTATGTATATTATCGCACAAAAAACCGAAAATTCAAGGGTATTTTTCAAAAAATAACGTGTTTATCTTATTTTAAACATTTTGTACAATATTAATAAAAATTACGTGCGTTTTTTAGAAGAAAAAAATTAAAAAAATTCAAAAAAATTTTTAAAAAGTTGTAGCTATTTTCGGCAATCTTTGATATAATATCTTTTAGGCATAGATATGTTGGCAAAATATGCCACAGCCGCATAAAAACTATTTTATTAGGAGGACTACCACTATGGCAAGAAAATGGGTTTACCTTTTCTCGGAAGGTAACGCAAACATGCGTGAACTCCTCGGCGGTAAGGGCGCTAACCTTGCTGAAATGACCAGCATGGGACTTCCCGTACCCCAGGGCTTCACAATTACTACCGAAGCTTGTACTCAGTATTATGAGGACGGCAGAAAGATCAACGACGAGATCCAGGGACAGATCAACGAGTACATCGTAAAGATGGAAGAGATCACCGGCAAAAAGTTCGG
>CACYTI010000025.1 GCA_902777275.1 uncultured Ruminococcus sp.
CAGAATATAATATACAGGCTCGGTCAGTGCGTTATGCTTTGACATAAGTTCACCTCTGTTATCGTTCTCCGATATATCATTTGCTGTTATATCGTTATCCGATATATCGGACGTTGTAACAACTATATCACCTTCCGATATATTTGTCAAGAGCTTTTTGAAATAAATCAAAATCACCGCCAAGCAGGAGATTATCCCGCTTGGCGGCTGTCATTATAATTCCTAATTAGAATTTTATTCCGATTCCCAGAATAAATCGTCTAAGCTTTTTCCGAGTGTACGGCAAATAGCGATACATAGCTTGATAGTTGGGTTATAATCCCCTTTTTCAATCGCGTTGATTGTTTGCCGACTCACACCTACTTTTTCGGCAAGCTGCTGCTGAGAAAGGTCAAGCGCGGCACGGGCGCTTTTTAGTTTCAGGTTTTTCATTTACTTCTCCGTTCCGCGTTTTTCCAAAATAATTTTAATAACTGCGAGGATTCCCAAAGCAATAAAACAGACCGAAGAAACCAAATACAATACGAGAACGGTCAGCTCACCGTTATCAAAAAGCACTTCTCCCTTACTTAATCTCATCATCAAATAAATAAAATAAAGTAGTCCAAACCCAAAAAAGAATAAGACGGAATGAAGATTTCGTTTCGGCGAATCGGAAAAATATGCATCCTTTATCATACATACAGCGATAAACAGCACAAATGATAAGATGATTCCGAGAAACATTTGTATAGAGGTATCCGCCCATTTGACATCAAAAATTCGCAACAATCCGCAGGTGAAGCAATACACAATCAAAAAGAAAAACGCACCTTTGTAAGCGGCATTTCTAGCCAAAAGCTGGCGTTCATCATAATTTGCTTTCTTGTTTCTAAACAAGCGGGCAATTGCGACAAACAAAACCACAACAACCGCAATAATAATCGGGAACAGAACATTGTCTAACATAATAAACACTCCTCTCAGGTGATTTTGACAACTATCATTACAAGCATATTGTATCATATAATTATCATTATGTCAAGTATATTTTACAAATCATCGTAGATATTTTTACTTGCAGAATCCACAAAAAGCCGCCAAGCAGGAGGTTATCCTACTTGGCGGCTGTGCTTATCAGGTGTAAAGTAGCTCTACATTTACAATCTCCGTCGCACGGTTGCGAATATTATTCATTCTCGCAACCCACAACATTTGATTATTCGCTTTGAGCTGTTCAGTTATACCTTCTTTTTCGGCAAGTTGTTTTACCAACCGAAAGAATAGTTCCTCTGCCTGCTCGTCTGCGTAAGCCACCCATTCGGGAGAGCGCCAGGTTCGCAATCTGGAGGTCAGGGGTTCGATCCCCCTATGGTCCACCAGAAACGCTTCACTGACGTGAAGCTCAATGAATAGTGAATAATGAATAGTGTATAGCAGATGAAACTTTATGGCGTTTCTGGTGTATTATTCGTTATTCGTTATTCACTATTCTTTATTCATTTAAAATGGGGTTATAGTTGTATGGAGATTTTAGCTGAACATTTATTGCCTCTAAGGATGAAAGCAGATATTACTCAGGAAGAATTATATTGAAGAAGATTCATTAGTGTATGTGAGTATACCTGAAAAAGGTGGAGAATCAATTATCATTGGAAAAGACGGTGATGTTCTGTATGCTGATTCATCAGTAGGATATCTACATAACCGCCAAGCAGAGAAATTCAAGATGGTTCATTGATGAATCCGAGCCTGTAAAGTCTGTAGATCGCAGGAAAAAGAAGAATTAATTAAAAATCTCCGTTTGTTATATCAAGCGGAGATTTTTTAATGGTAGTTTAGTGATTGAAATAGTATTCCCAATTACTTGATTTTGGACGAGCAGAAAAAGGGATTGATTGTTCAGCTTCTTTTTTGTTTGCGTATAATCTGCTTGTTCTAATCTTGATTATTGTGCGTGAATCAATATATCTAATCGTACAGAAATCGCGTGTAACACGCACGCAAAATTATGACCTCGCGCAGAAAACGAGCATTGTCCACTATGTATGCTTTATTGCCTTGTTGAAACTTATTAGCCATCTTCTCTACCTCTAATAAAGGACTAATATCATTATACGAATATTTGTTCTAAAATTCAAGAGGATATTTGAAAATAAATGATAATAGGAGTGTTTGCGTTTTAATAAAAGATAATTACTGAATTTTTATTGTTTTGCCCTTTGTTTCGACAGAATAATCAGGTAATCCCTGCTATGATATATAGCAGTGGAATTTTATACAAGATTTTACAAAAAGACAGAATATAAACAACGAACAAAAGGGGAATATGGAAATTATAGCAGAATAACAGATGATTTAGGCGTTGTGTCGTTGAAGGACGATACAGCGCTTTTTTCATCGACAAAAATATACTCTATCTTTTGTGATTTTGCTTTTTCGTACATAAAAGAACAGAATAGCACTTTAATTCGCGCTCCTCCGCTCAACTTGAAACCTAACCATTTCAAGTTGAACGGAGGACTTATAATTGTCAATCTTTTTTATTGAAGATAAAAACGGAGATTACTTCTCTGCCGACGGTAAGAGAAGATTTATTAGATTAACAGGCAAAGCGGCTTATGACTATTTCAAAAGCCCGAACGGACGAGGAAAACGCTTCTATAAGCTGTCAGCCGAAGATGAAACGGAAGATGATGTTTTTATTGAGATTCCTTCCTCTAAAATCAGCCACATCCGTAACGGCGAACGTCGTACCCAATATGTCGCTGATTGCAAGAAAAAAAGCGGACGATACGAAATCTCGCTGTATGCTTTGGAAGCAAACGAACACGGCGAAAGGTGTTCCGGCGAGGAATTGATCGAGGACGTCGATATTGATGTTGAGAGCGCAGCTATACATAATATCGAGCTTGAAAAGCTCTATCAGGCTGTTCAATCGCTTTCAGAAGAAGAACAGGAACTTGTAGCCCGTCTGTATAGCAAAAAGCCTGCAACAATCATTGATTTGTCAAAGGAATGGAACGTCCATTTTTCCACCATCAGTCGCAAACATAAGGCTATTTTAAGAAAACTAAAAAACTTTTTGAAAAATTCTTAAAAAAGTCTGCAAAAAATTCTGAAAAAGTGTGGAATAAAGGGTGAGAGGGTTATTTACCTCTTTTGCCAAAGAATTGGCAAGCCCTTTGACAACCGAATAACAGCATATCAGAAACTTTCCCTTTGTTGTCCGGCACGGACAAGCTACAGAAGCGAACGCTGCTTTGCAGCCTTCAGGACTTCGACCTTGATAGGCACAATCAAGGAGGGCGATGACAGACAAAGGGCATAATGATACTTCCGTTTAGTCACAGTCCGAGCGTTAAAAGCGTCGCAGGCAATGAGAGCGGCTATGAGAGATCCTTGTAGTATGCCGTAAGGCTGATGAGGTCAATATGCGTTGACCGTCTGATGTGTTCCCGTTCGGGGGAGTTGAGAACGAATACCGAACAAAAAGTCGCAGTACAGCAGAGCCATTCATTACACAGCTCGCGGCAAACTATGTCCTCAAAAGGAAAGCAACCACAATGCCGCTTGTATTGCGCTCTGTTGCGACTTGGCATCAAAACGGACTTGAGCTGTTCGTTCAATATGGATGCAATAAAACGAAAACAGCGCGTATCTGTGAAAGGTACGCGCTGACTACATAATACGGAGGTATTATTTTGAGAGTTTACAGAGGCGAAGTCTATTTAGTGGACTTCGGTATAGGCTATGGCAGCGAACAGGGCGGTGTTCGTCCGGCTGTCATCGTCCAGAACAATATAGGTAATAAATACAGTCCCACGACAATCGTTGTCCCTGTCACGTCCAGACAGACAAAGGCACATATCCCTACGCACGTTAGAGTAAAAGGTGCTTGTCTGACAAAGAAATCGTTGGCGCTCACAGAACAGGTTGCGACCATTGACAAAAGAAGGATCATCAGAAAAATGGGCAACATCAAGCTCAAATCCCTTTTCAAAATCGGTACGGCGCTTATGATCGGCTTGGGACTGAACAACAATACATTCAAGAAAGGAAGTCACAAATGATAGGATTTATAGTCGGCTTATTCGTCGGCGCTTTTCTCGGAGTAGTGGTTATGTGCTGCTGCTTTGTAGCTTCAAAGGCTGACGACGAGATGGAGAAGATGAAAACAGACACTTTAGGCGAAAAGGATGACCGCTGAATATTAGCATTTTGTGCTGACAATACTACTCTTACGGTGATAAAAAATTATGGAGGTTATATGCGAATTAATGATGACAATACCGTACTCGAAGGTGCAGGATGTAATGTTCAAAATAATGAAGAATATCAAATCAATCAAGTGATGTATCAAGTAAATCGTTTTTTTGAAGGTGACAAGACTATTAAGGAACTTCTTTCCCTAAAACTTTCCAGCGAATATAGCGCATCGCATAATTGATAAGCAAAACGACTTATGATATACTGTTGTTGTTGAAGTTAAGAAACAGCAGTATGGAGGAGATGACTAAATGAAAACTGCTGTTGCTTTAGCTGATATTTACTTGAGATTATCTCGTGAAGAAGCAAGCTCGGGTGAATCTCAAAGTATCAATAACCAACGAAATATCATTAGACAATACTGTAGTGATCACGGTATCACAATCGTCAGGGAGTTTGTTGATGACGGCTTTTCGGGATCGAATTTTATCAGACCGGGATTTCAAGCGATGTTAAATCATATTAAAACCGGTTTGGTGAATATGGTTATCACCAAAGATTTATCCCGATTAGGCAGAGATATGTCGGAATCAAGCTATTATGCGGAATCGTTCTTTCCCGAACACGATATTCACTATCTCGCAATCAGCGATGGATTTGATTCCGAGCAAGTCAACCTGATGGCACCTTTCCAATTTGCAATGAATGATGTCTATCTAAGAGATTGCTCACGGAAGATAAAACAGGTTATTAAGCAAAAGCGAGTACGCGGTGAATACTGTGCTTGTCCGCCGTTTGGTTATATGCGTAATCCGAATGACAAATCAAGCATTGTTCCCGATCCGAATACAGCTCCGATCGTGCAGCGCATTTATGCTCTTGCGGTTAAAGGGTGTTCTGCTCATTCAATCGCCAATATTTTGACTGATGAATCTGTTATAACGCCATTAAAGTACAGAGTTATGTATCGTGATAATTTTAGCGACAAAGGTGCCGCACACGCTACAGATATTTGGAATGTCTTGGGAATGACGAAGAAAGCATCGGTTAAATCCAAAAAGAAAGTCAATATTCCGGAAGATGAATGGTGTATCACTTATAATACGCACACGCCACTCATTACTCAGGAAGAATATGATACAGCTCAATATAATATGGGTATGAATACAAAGAGTTGGAGCAAATATGACAATGTCCGAAAAAGTATTTTTAACGGATTGATTTTTTGCAAAAACTGCGGTTCTGCTCTATGTTCATCCGGTTCTGTTTATAAAGGTGAACGAGTGAAATATTGGTATCTTTCCTGCCTGAATATTCCGAAGCGTTCAACCAACCATTGTGAACACGGGGCGCGTATCAAGTACGCTGACTTAGTTGAGATTGTAAAATCTGAGCTGAATCATTTTATCTCTCTCAGCAAAAAGGATATTGACGAGATTATTGATGTTGCTATCAAGGAAAGCTCAAAAAATGCTTATCAGGAAAAAGATAGTCTAAAGAGTATTGAAAAGAGAATCGCTGACATTGACAATATCATCTTGAAACTCTACAACGATAATGCTCTTGGAAAGATTTCTGATGAACAATTATCTTTAATGATTGCAAAACTAAATAAGGAATCAGCATCATTAAAGGAAAGAGCTAAAGAGCTTCAGAAAAAATCAGATGAACAACCGATTGATGAAGCATATAAAACTTTCTTCCACCTTATTGAGCAGTACAACCACATCGACGAATTAACGCCTGAGATTGTCAGAACATTTATTGAAAGAATCGAAGTCGGTGAGAAGATATTGCCCGATGGCTATAAGGTAGCTTCGCACAGTATTCCGTTTAGACAAGATGTGAAAATCACATATCGGTTTATCGGAAACATCGGCAAAGACGAAAGAGCTTTTAATCAGGATGATTTACCGTCAAAAATCGCTTAGTTTTTGATGTAATTGAACGCCAAGGGAGGTGGGCGTAAACCTCAAGCAGGGCTATAACGGCGACCTCAGCTCAAGAGAAGCAGGCTCCGTCGGCGGTCAGATGGTCAAGAGAATGATCGAGTCCTACGAGAACAGCATGAAATAATCAAACAGAGATAATACGCTTCACAAACGGCTGTGCCGGGCGCTTGCCTGACACAGCCGTTTATTAGGATATAATTTTTTTGCCAAAATCCGCGTTCTTTCTCACAAAAATTAAAACTCTTATTGAACTTTTGAAAAATTTTTGATATACTGTTATAGGAAATTTAAAGAATAGAGGTATAGATATGGCAGTTATCAAACCATTTAAGGGAATGCGTTTTGACACCGAAAAGGCGGGAGAGCTTAAAACGCTTTGTTGTCCGCCCTACGACATCATCAGTGAGGAACAGCGCAAGGAGTTTATCGCGCAGAATGAATACAATGTTATCCGTCTGGAGCTTCCGCGCGAGGGAGAGGATGTTTACGCCCGCGCCGGAGAGGTTCTCGACTTGTGGCGCAGTCAGGGAGTTCTCATCTATGAGGACCGTCCCGCGATATATGTCTACGAAATGGAGTTCAACGCCTACAACAAGCGCAGAAGCGTCAAGGGCATTATCGCCCGCGTTAAGGTCGAGCCGTTTTCAAAGGGAGTTATCCTCCCTCACGAATTCACTCTTTCAAAAGCAAAGACCGACCGCTTTAATCTTATGAAAGCGACAAATTGCAATTTCAGTCAGATTTACGCGCTTTACATGGACAGCGAGCACACCACCCTCAACACCATCGACGAGCTTTCAACGGGAGATGCGCCCTATGAGTTCACCGACGACGACCGCATCACGCACCGTCTTTGGGTCATTACCGACGAGGACGTGATCGAAAAGCTCTGCGCTGACTTTGAGGACAGAAAGCTTTATATAGCCGACGGTCATCACCGCTACGAAACTGCTCTGAACTACCGCGACTACTGCCGCGAAAACGGAATTTCAAAGGAGGGCGACGCTCAGGATTATCAGATGATGTATCTCGTTGATATGGAGCACCCGGGTCTTGTGGTGTTCCCGACCCACCGCATGGTTCGCGATTTGCCTAACTTTGACAAGAATATTGTGCTTGACGGCTGCAAAGAATATTTTGAGACGGAGAAATTCGATTCTGTCGGCAACATGAATACCCTTCTCTCGAAGAAATATAAGGAGGGCAAAAAAGCCTTCGCGTTCTATGTGGGCAAGGGCGAGTGGTATATGCTCACGCTTAAGGATATCGGCGTTATGAGCAGCGTGCTGCCCGATTTGAGCGCCGCGTCACAGCAGCTTGACGTCAGCGTGCTCCACAGCCTTATCCTTGAGAAAACAATGGGTATCGACAAAGAGAACATGGCGAATCAAATCAACCTGACCTACACAAAATTCTTTGAGGAAGCGATCGTTAAGGTTGATAAGGGTGAGTTCCAGTGCTCGTTTATCCTCAATCCGACCCGCGTTACAGAGATTCGCGACGTGGCGGCTGAGGGTGAGAAGATGCCCCAGAAATCCACCTATTTCTATCCCAAGATGATCACCGGCATGGTTATGAATGATATCGGAGTGGACTGATAATATATGCGTATTTTGACCGTCCTAACGGGCGGAACTATCGGCAGCAGTGTTCGCGGCGGAGTTATCTCTCCCGTCGCGGATTTAGCGCCGATGATAGAAGATTATCAAAAGAGCGGAGCGGCAGTGTTTGACGCTGTCACTCCGTATACTATATTGAGCGAAAATATGGATGCCGAACACCTGAAAGCGCTTCGGCGTTGTATTGAAAGCCGGATGAGCGGTTATGACGGAGTGATAGTAACCCACGGCACCGATACTCTGCAATATACAGCGGCGTATCTTGACCTTGTGCTCGGCGCTCAGCCCGTGCCGATAGTGCTCGTCTCGGCTGATTATCCGCTTGAGGACAGCCGCTCGAACGGTGCGGATAACTTCAACGCGGCAGCGGATTTTATCCTCGGCGGAGCAGAACGCGGAGTATTTGTGTCTTACCGCAACAGGGGAGACGGTTTTGTCACGGTTCACCGCGGCAGCGAGGTTTTGCCTCACGCTGCGTTCGACGACAGGGTGTTCAGCGCTTTTAACAATTATTTCGGAACGATCCAAAACGGAATATTTGTGAGGAATCCCCTGTACAGTGAGCCTGAGCGGGTTGATATGTCGGGCTGCGAGCTCAACGGCAGAGTGCTGTTCCTGCGCCCATATGTCGGAATGACCTATCCCGATATCCCGAAGGACACCAAAGCCATTCTGTTTGAGGGCTGGCATTCGGGAACGCTTCCCACAGCTTTGAAGGAGTTCAAAGATTTCTGCAAAACGGCGGGGGAGAGGAAGGTTCCCGTTTACCTCACGGGCAGCGAGGCGGGCTTTGAGTATGAGAGCAAGCTTGAATATGAATCGCTCGGAATAAACGTCCTGCCGCCCTGCTCGCCGGTTTATGCTTATATGAAGCTTTTTGTCGGCTGAGGCAGCAGCGTGACGCTGCACCCGGTCCGCGCTCCTAAACAATATAAAAAGCCTTCCTTCAATTTCCGCGTCAGACTGCGGAGTTGAGGGAAGGTTTTAATTATATGTTTTTATTAATAGGCGCCCGCTCGGTACCATTAAAAGAACGGGGCTTAGGCTCGATGAAGCGTTTAGTGATCTGCCCGAAATAAAAGAGACGTTCGGCGCGTTCTGTCTTTCGGCGACGCGTTTCGACGGGGACGTTACGGTTGTAAAATAAAAAGTTATTAAAAAACACCTCCGTAAATGAAATATATTGTTTATTGTTATTTTGCAGTCGCCGTTTTCCATATAAAGTATCACGTTAGCGTCACGGATCGTTGACAGCCTGTGCGCGATAACAAAGCTCGTTCTGCCTTTCAGCAGTACAGCCATAGCGTTCTGGATCGCTTGCTCGGTATGCGCGTCAACGTTGCTTGTCGCCTCGTCAAGGATCATGATCTCGGGATCGGCGATAATGGCTCTGGCAATCGTCAAAAGCTGCCTTTGACCCTGAGAAATGTTACCTGCGCCTTTTGAAAGCACCATATTATATCCGCCGGGCATGGTGCGGATAAAGCTGTCCGCGTATACGGATTTGGTCGCCGCTTTTATTTCCTTGAGGCTCACTTTGCGGTCGGTAGAGTATTTCAGGTTGTCGCGTATCGTTCCCTCAAACAGCCAACTGTCCTGTAAAACCATGCCGAAATGCTTTCTCAGCTCATGGCGTGTCATTTCCTTTGTGTTTATTCCGTCAACCGTTATCTCGCCGCCGTCTATCTCATAGAACCGCATCAAAAGATTGATAAGCGTCGTTTTGCCCGCGCCGGTCGGTCCTACAATAGCGATCTTCTGTCCGGGCTTGACCGAAAAGCTGACGTCTGTCATCAACGGATTTTCGGGAGTGTAGCCGAATTTAACATATTTGAATTCAACTAACTGTTCCGTCACAAACCGCCGGGATCTTGCCTGTCTCGGGATCGGGGAGCTCCTCTTCCTCGTCCAAAAGCACGAATATCCTCCGGGCGGCTGCGATTGCCGTTGAAAGCTGGCTCGACATCTGTGCAAAGGTTGCAAAGGGCTGCTGGAAGGTCTTTGCATACTGCAAAGCCGACTGTATAGCGCCGATTGAAATTTGTCCGTTGATCGCAATCAGGCAGCCTATAAGACCCGTGACGCCATATCCGATGTTATTGATCATCTGCGTTAGCGGCATCATCTTGCCGGAATATTTTTCTGCCTTTGCCGCCTTTTTGCAAAGCTCCTCATTTATTTCGTTAAATGCTGTTCGCGGAGCTTGACCGAGTAACGACTTGCCGTGATCAGGATAGCTGAAACAAGCGCGATCAATACCGGATAGCTACGGCGAGCACGACCGCAAGATGACCGGTAGTTGCCACGGCGAAAACCAAGCCGAATATCGCCATCATCGGTGCTAACAGTCCTATGCGGAACAGCATAATAAGAAAGCTTTTCCGATGAAGAAAAACAGAAGTTGACAAGGCTTGTCAAAAATCTTCTTACGCATATCAAACCGCAGAAATATAGACATATATTTAGCGGGCAGCCTTGTGACTGCCCGCCGTTTGTCCGGTTGTTTCTATTGATATTTTTTGATTTTTTTCAGATCCTCAATTGAAGCAGCCGCTATACGGTCTGTCCTATGGGATAGCTCACGTTGTATTCCGCGAGGTACTGTTGCAGAGCGGTCGCGTCAGCAATGGTGACATCTCCGTCGCCGTTGACGTCCGCTGCAAGAAGGGCAGTACCCGTCAGAGCTTCAAGCTGCGCTATATGGCGCTGTATGGCGGTGACGTCCTTGACGTTTACAATGCCGTCGAGCGTGGCGTCGCCGATTTTGTATTCCATGTGCAGAACCGCTTCGCCGATGCTGTTGAGCTGTACCGTGTAGTCGCTGTCATTGCTGATAAAGTTGGATGCGGTGCCTTTTCCGTTCAGCCCCGATGTGAACGCGCTGCCGTCGGGCTCGCTTTGACGCACGCCGATCTTAGCGTTCACGGTCAGAGCGCCAGCTACCGTGATGGTGCTGCCGTTGTTGACGAACACGTCGTCAGCCGCTCCGCCCGCCGTGTTGCCTGTGATGACGGGCGAGCCTGAAATGCCGAATGTGCCGCCGCTGCAGAATACGCCGCCGCCGCTGACAGCAGCGCTGTTGCCCTTGACAGTGATGTCCCTGACGGTGAGCTTGCCGTTATTCAGGATACCGCCGCCTGACGCGGTGTTGTTGCCGCCGGTGATCGTTCCGCCGCCGGTGACGGTAAGTATTCCGTTGTTTGTGATGACGTTGCCGTTTGCTGCCGCGCTCTTATCCGCAAGATCCCTGTTGAGGGTACAGCCGTTTAGGTCGAGGGTGAGCGGCTTGCCTTCGGGAATGACCAGCGCGGTGTCAGAGACAAGCGCCGTGCAGTCTTTGCTCAGCTTGATGGTGTTGCCGGCTCGGGCGAGGTCGATCTTCTGCTGCAGCTCCTTCCAGGACGTAGCGGTATGAACGGTGGCGGTGTCGAGCAGACCAATGCTGACAATATCGGAGCGCTGCTCAGAGTTGCCGCATTGGATGGTGCAGATGATGCCCGTGTCCTTGAAGCTCTCCTTTTTGTCTCCGTCAACGGCAATGCTGCAGCTGCTTTTGTACCTTCCGTCGTCGTCGGCTTCTCTCAGAGTTTCCTCAGCTATCTTTACCCATTTGTCTGTAAGCGGGCTGCGTTTCATCCAGGTGAAGGTTACGTCGCCGTCAGCAGGGTGGAAGTCCTCCGCCAACTCCGCTTCAATGCCGAAATACGCTGTTTCGCTGCTGCTGTCATTCGTCATCCAGTAGGTTTCCGGCTGCTTGGTGATGATGATGTTTTTGTTTATGTCTTCAACATTCATTATCGTCGCTTTCTTGCTGATCGTGCCCTCCAGCACAGTGTTGATATCGCCTGCCTTGTAATATGCGGGGGCGAGATAAAAGTTCAGATTTTCTGTTCTATAATCGTTAGCTCCCAAATGGACCGTATAGGTCGTATAATGAGAGTTTTGGTTTGCTACGATGAGGCCGTCCTTGTTTTGCAGATGGATATGTCCCTGCCAATTCTGGTTGGCGTCATCCATATAGATGTTGTAGCCGTCAGGTTTTCTTCTTTGGTTGCGGTTGACGGCGTCCCAGATAAGCGTGACGTCCAGTGAACCGTCATCGTACTTCCGCACAGATTGGATCGCAAAATCCTTCGGCTGTTCGGGCGGGAAGGCATAGTTCAGCTCTGCGGGAGAGTTGTTACCTTCAAGCGAAACGGTGAGCCGGGGGATATCGGTATAGAAGCCGTGCGCGTATATGCCCACTATGCTGCCGCCGCTGTAATCGGTCTTGTAGCACACGGAGGTCGCGTCGTAGTTGTACCAGTCTCCCGTTGTCGGTTGATAGTGATTGATCACCGCGTCGCTGTTACCGTAGGTTTCAATACTGTCGTCAAAGGTCAGACTTCCGAGCAGCTGTTGATTCGCCAGCGGCGGATAGTAGGTCGTGCCGAAGGAAACGCCGTCCATGCTGCCGGTTCCGGAGGTGCTGCCATATTCTCCCACTAAATTGCCGTTTAGGTCGCCTTTGAAATATCCTGCATCAACGCCGAGATGAAAGCCAAGGTGAGCGTCAACCGTGCCGCCTGCTTCCGTTGTGGTGCCGTAACCGAATTCGATCTCGGTTCCGACCAATGCAATATTATTGTTGTTGTACACGTTGGCGGTCATATCTCCGGCGGAGGTGGAGCCGGAACCGATAGAGCTTTGTCCGATGACGTCCTCAAGGTTGTGATCGTACGCTGTCGGGTCTCCGCAGACTGTATTCGGGAGTATCGTATCGTCGATCGGCTTTAATTTATTTTCATCGGGAAGGTCGTCGCCCGTCTGCAATTCTGCCGCCTTATTGTATTCGCTGATGGGGATCGCCGTAAAGATCGGTTCCTCCATCATGCTGTACTGAACGATTTCGTGTTCCAGTATTCCTGCTTCGTCGCCCGATTCACATGCCGCATCGGAGGCTGCTAAGGCTTCGTCGGAGGGTCTTGTGTGGTAGACCTCATAGACGTTGATGACCAACGGCGTCACGTAGCATACCGCACAGTCCTCCTCCGATTCGATGTCGAGCGACCGGGTGAGCGTCCTGTCGTGTGACCACGTTTTATTACTGACATGTCGCACGTCAGCTCCAACGGATCCCTGTAATTGCACATGTTTATTTCCTCCTCCTATGTCAAGGTCAACAGCGATGCCGGCGCTCCATTCGACCGCGGAATCCTCGGTGTTGCCCACGATCAGACTGAAATCATATGCATAGATACCGTTTGCCTCTTCGTAATAGGGCGGTACCTGCAAAATCGAGTAGAGGGCGGGCGCGGAGTAGCTGCAATAGGTGCCTATCCAGCGGTAAACGGCGGTATCCGGCTCGCTGTCGATGAAGTGGACGAACAGAGAGGAGCCGTGACGGTCGGAGTCTCCTTCGCCTGTTAATTGATAGTCGTTGTGGGACTTCACTACCCATGCTTCGTCGTCTGCGGAATAAGAGAGAATGGAGATATCCCAGCAGTAAGTTTTAACGAAATCCCAAGTGATAACAGCGATTTGATCCAGCTCGGAGCCTGTGATGAACCGTCCTGAGGCACAGGAGTCATACCATGAGAAATCTGTAGTGAGAAGCGAGCTCAAATCATAGTAATATTTTTCTTCAAGGATCACCTCTCCCGCGGGGAAGTTGAGTTTATCGCAGCCCGGCAGGGTATCGGCGACGTAATTTGTTTTGACGCCGCTGATGTTGTAGCTGTAATAGAGCGGCTTGCCTGAGATTTTGGTATTTTTCAAATCATAAACGAATCCGTTGATATACACCTGATCCTTTAAATCGAGCTTTCCCGGAAGAAAATGACCGGCACAAAGCGAAACGGGAGGGAATACGCGGTAGTTTCTGAGAGCGAATGCACCATGTTCCTGTTTTGACTGGTCGATGGTCATATCATTAGTCCAAACAATATCATAGCAGCCGTTTTGGCAGTCGTAGGTGATTATATTGGCGCAGGAGATTGTAGGATCGAGACATTCGTCTTTTATATAGCAATAGCCCGCAACGAAGATCTCCTTGAAGCCGTCGCCGTTGAGGTCGGCGTCACAGGTGTTTACACCGTGCATACGGCGTTTACAGTTATCGGGGTCGTCAGCAATAGTAAATTCCTCATATTCATGCTGAAACAGCTTTTGATAGCTGCCGTCCTTCTTTCCGAAGATCGCGGTGGTGGAATCGGTGTTCAGTGCGCTTCCCTCATATGTTTCCGGAACTGAAACCGAAACGACCAAATCGTCGAAGGTTTCGTAGCGTTTAGCGCTGCAGGTGTTGGGGTCGGTGTTGACCACATTGCCGAGACGGGTAGAGGTAGTGGAGAGAGCGACGATCGGAAGACATAAGCCGTTTCCCATCTCGCCGTAATCGGAGCAGATGTTCTTCAGATAGAAGCTTGCCAGCTCGCTGTGGCTGCATTGCCCGTCGATCAGGTTAAATTTCTCGATGATAACGCGGGCGTCTTGGGCGTCGCTGTCGCCTCCTTTATCGGGCATATAGTAGGCGAGTTCCTCGTTGCCGTCGCCGTCATAATCGCCCGCGGCAAGCGATAAAAAGGCTTTGCTTTCGCATTCGATGAGATTTCTGTACAGATAGTCGCTGTACGACATGATCATATGGTATTCATCTATCTTAGACCATACGTAGTTGTTGCTGCTGCCCGGAACTCTGTCATAAAGCTGCACGCGGATATAGGTGCCCGGCTGCATATTGTCGCTGTCGGTTTCCTTTTGCTGCAGGCTGTAGTAGGCGAGCTCGTCAGCGCCGTCGCCGTCAACATCTATGCCGATGGCGTTGGAGTAAGCGGTGTTCCAATTGTTGTCGTCATCGTGGAAAAACACGTCGTCGGTGTTTTTGGCGAGGTTGTCAAAGTTGTTTGACTGGATATCGTCCATAGACTCTACGTCGTTGCAGGTGTGAAGATAGGTGTCAAAATCATTGTTGCGGTTGCAGTCGCCGATCAGCAGCTCGTTCGGGTTGATATAGGAATATCCCGACAGAGGATCCTGACAATTAGGATCGGCGGCGTAATCCTTGGCGTTTGATTGCAGCTGCTCATAAGAAAGCCCCAGTGCGCCGTACACCTCTGCGCTAGCGGAGGTCGTGTGGAAATACTCGGAGTATTCCTCACTTGTAGCATAGTTGTCAGGGTCTACGAGTTCACGCACATAGTTGGTGTCTTCCATTATCTGGCTGGTTTTGCCCGTATGACGTACCAATATAGAGGTGTCAAGCTGATCCTCGGTGAACTGACCGACTGTTGCCGCAGCCGGGTCATAAGCCGGCGGCTTTGTCGGTTGGGGATCGTCGCCGACATCGGAAGCGGGCGCGGCGGCGGCTGCAACAGCGGTGTTGCCGTTCTCAGCAGCCGAACCGGTGAAAACGCCTGCCGTAACAGTCGGCACGATCATACATACTGCCAAAACAATTGACAGCAGTTGTTTTGATTTGCGTTTGAGCATGGGTAATTCCTCCTTGTATTATTTGTTTTTTGTATAATTGCGCAGTTTGGCAAAGCTTTTCTTTCGGAAAAATCATATTTTTATTTTACAACGTTACGGATAAAAATTCAATACTGAAATGCGCTTTCCCATGGATATCAATTTTGCAAATCACATGAAATTATCTGCGATAAACTACTGAGTTGCAGGTTCCCTTATATGTAT
The DNA here is from genome assembly GCA_902777275.1 of uncultured Ruminococcus sp. Lineage (GTDB taxonomy): Bacteria > Bacillota > Clostridia > Oscillospirales > Acutalibacteraceae > Ruminococcoides. Next base: position 15,434 of record CACYTI010000025.1, read on the forward strand.
CATCAACTTTATGGAATACAGCCTTGAAAAATATCCGACATTGTATTACAATATTCTCGAAAGGTTGTGTTTGGAATGAAGGCTATGGAAAAAATCGGCGGTTTTTTCGGCAGATTTATGGCTCTTATCGTGCTTGCTGTTGCGGCTCTCGCACTGTTTGTGCCGCAGTCGTCGCTGTGGATCGATACAAAATGGGTCAATTACCTGTTGATGGTCATTATGTTCGGCATGGGGCTTACCATGAAGCCGAAGGATTTTGCTGTTGTGATAACCCACCCAAAGGAGATCATCATCGGCTGCGCGGCACAGTTTATCATTATGCCGCTTCTCGCTTTTGCGCTCAGCAAAACTTTTAACCTTGACCCTGCGCTGACCGCAGGCGTGGTTCTCGTGGGTACCTGTCCCGGAGGTACGGCGAGCAATGTTATCACATATTTTTCAAAGGGCGACGTCGCGCTGTCGGTCGGCATGACGAGCGTCAACACTCTTTTAGCTCCGCTTTTAACTCCCTTTATAACGTGGCTGCTGCTTCAAAAAACCGTCGCGGTCGATGTGTGGAGTATGTTTTGGAGCATTATCAGCGTGATACTCATTCCTATAGCTCTTGGATTAATTATAAGCAAGCTGTTCCCCCGGTTCGTTCAAAGGATAGTTTCGCTGCTGCCCGTTGTATCGACTGTCGGCATATGTATGATAGTGGCGACGGTTGTGTCGCACAACGCCGAAAAAATCTACACAAGCGGTATTGTGGTGCTTGCAGTCGTCATTCTTCATAATCTGCTCGGTTACGGCTGCGGCTTCGGAATAGGAAAGCTGTTCGGGATGACTCCCGAAAAAACAAAGGCGCTTTCCATAGAGATAGGTATGCAGAATTCGGGGCTTGCGACAAGCCTTGCGAATACGGCTTTTCCCGATCCCTCAATGGCAATGGCGACAGTGCCCGGTGCGCTGTTCTCGGTATGGCACAATATATCGGGCGCGGTTTTGGCGGCATTTTACAGAAAATGGAACTCGAAGAAGTAAAAATTGTCAAATAATACTTGATATATAAATATGTTTGTGTTATAATTCGGAAAAGAGTGAAAACGCTCAATAAAAGAAGGAGAATAAAAATGAGAGTATTATCAATTATTTTCGGAATCCTAATGGTAATTTGCGGCATTTGCTGCCTGTTCACACCGCTTGGAACCGCGTTGGCACTAAACATTTTTATCGTGATTATGGCGGCGGTTTACGGCGTAGTCGGTATTATCATGGGCATTTCCGAAAAGCACTTCGGAGTCGGATTTGTTTTCAGTATTATAAGCGTTCTTTTCAGTATCGCGGTGCTGATATTCCCGATATTGTTAGTAGATTTCAAAATTATCGTCAGCTACATGGCAGTGTGCTGGATAATAATCATGGGAATCGTCTCCATAGTGTCCTCAATTCAGGTCAGTAAGCTGACCGATTCAAAGATGTGGATATTTGAGTTGATTATCGGCATTCTCAGCGTTTTGCTCGGTATCTATTCTTTGTTCCATCCAATTGTTTTCAGCGTAACAATCGATTGGCTGATAGGCTTGATCATCGGCGTTTACTTTATTATGACGGGCTTCTCAATGATATTCATTACATCGGAAGCTGATTAAGGTAACACCGCACGGCGAAAGACCTACAGAGCGGTTTACGCACTCGGATCAAAAAAATACAGCTGCACCTCCGCCCGGGCGGAGGTGTTTTTTATCATTTTAACGGATCCCTTAAAAATCAAAAAAACCGCCCCAACCGGTATAAAACACGGTTGAGACGGTAAAGATTCAGTCTATTTCAACAGCGACCTTTTCGTTGCTGCGAACTGCCGCGGTTCGGGCGATCGTGCGGATAGCTTTGGCGATTCTGCCCTTTTTGCCGATTATTCTTCCCATGTCGGGCTCGGCAACGTGGATGTGATAGGTTACGGTGCCGTCCTCTGCCGGCTCGTCCTTTTCAACGCTCACCGCGTCGGGGTCGTCAACAAGACCCTTTGCGATAATAGCGAGTAATTCCTGCATTCCGGTTTCCTCCGCGATCAGTCGATAACGCCGTTCTTCTTGAGAAGAGCCTTAACGGTATCGGTGGGCTGAGCGCCGTTGGCGATCCACTTCTTGACTGCTTCCTCGTCAACCTTGAACTCGCTGGGGTTCTTGAGGATATCATATGTTCCGACCTCTTCGATAAAACGGCCGTTTCTGGGATATCTTGAATCTGCTACGATAACTCTGTAATAAGGAGCCTTTTTGGAACCCATTCTTCTAAGTCTGATTTTTACTGCCATAATTTACACCTCATAAATTTTTTTGATTTTTGTTTTGATGTATATTCACCAATTTGCTTGGAGAATGTCACTTTTTAAAACGGCATTCCGTTGCCGCCCATGCCGTCAAACGGCGCGCCGCCCAGTCCGGGAAGCATCATTTTCTTTTTGCGCTTGCCCTTTTTGCCGCCCTTGTTCATCTGCTTTATCATCTTCTGCATTTGTTCAAGCTGTTTGATAAGGCGGTTGACCTCTTCGACGGTTCTGCCCGAGCCCGCCGCTATCCTGCGTTTGCGCGAGGGGTTCATAATGTTGGGGTTGGCGCGTTCCTCGGGAGTCATCGAGAGGATTATTGCCTGCAGCCAGTCGATTTGGCGGTCGTTTATGTCCACGTCGTCAAGCTGCTTGCCCATGCCCGGGATTTTTGAGAGGATACCCTTGAGCGGACCCATTTTTTTGATTTGCTCAAACTGCCCGAGAAGGTCGTTGAAGTCAAAGCGGTTCGACATGATCTTTTCAGCCATTTCCTCCGCCTGCTTCTGGTCGAGCTTGCTCTGAGCGTCCTCGATAAGGGTGAGCACGTCTCCCATGCCTAAAATACGGCTTGCCATTCTGTCGGGGTGGAACAGCTCCAGATCGTCAAGCTTTTCGCCCGTACCGGCGAATTTGATGGGCTTGCCCGTGACAGCCTTGACCGACAGCGCCGCGCCGCCGCGTGTGTCGCCGTCGAGCTTGGTTAGGATCACGCCCGTGACCTCAAGCAGCTCATTGAAGCTTTTTGCGACGTTGACCGCGTCCTGACCCGTCATGGAGTCGATAACAAGCAGGATCTCGTCGGGCTTGACCTCGGATTTGATATCCTTGAGCTCGTTCATCAGCACCTCGTCAATGTGCAGACGTCCTGCGGTGTCGAGGATAACTATATCGTTGCCGTAGTCCTTCGCGTGCTTGACAGCGTGCTTAGCGATTTTAACGGGGTTGGCGGTTCCCATTTCAAACACGGGAACGCCCGCCTTTGCGCCCACGACCTTCAACTGGTCGATAGCGGCGGGGCGGTAAATATCGCACGCTACAAGCAGCGGACGGCGGTTCTGCTTTTCCTTGAGCATTTTTGCGAGCTTCGCCGAGTGGGTAGTTTTACCCGAGCCCTGCAAGCCGCACATCATAATGATCGTGGGAGGCTTTGAGGCGAACTCAAGACGGGCGTTCTCGCCGCCCATAAGCTCGGTCAGCTCCTCGTTTACGATTTTGATAACCATCTGCGCGGGGGTCAGGCTTTCCATTACGTCCTGACCGATAGCGCGTTCGGTCACTTTGTTTGTAAAGTCCTTGGCAACCTTGTAGTTTACGTCGGCTTCGAGCAGCGCGAGCCTGACCTCGCGCATGGCTTCCTTAACGTCGCTCTCGCTCAGCTTGCCTTTATTTTTAAGCTTTTTAAACGCTCTGCTCAGTTTGTCGGAAAGTCCTTCAAATGCCATAAAACACCTCTATTCTTTAAGACCGCCCGCCAGCGTCACTATCTGACCGGCAAGCGCGGCTGCTTTTGTGTCGGATGATTCTTCCGCGATTTGCAAAGCGAGCGACGCTATTTCGTCCAGCCCGCTTTCAACCTGACGGAAACGCCGCATAAGCCCGAGCTTGCTTTCAAACTCGTAAAGACGGGCTTCGCCGCGCTTTACGCTGTCCCGCACGCCTTGACGGGTTATGCCGCATTGTTGCGCGACCTCGGACAGCGATAGGTCGTCGTTGTAGTAAAGGTCTATCGTCTGCCGCACGCCGGGCTTTAACAGCTCGCCGTAAAAATCGAGCAGCAGCGAAACCTCAATGTTCTTCTCCATGTGCAGCTCTCCTTCCGATAGGGTGTAAAGAAAAAAGCTGTACACCTCGGCTATTATAATACATAAGGTGCTGTTTGTCAAGAGGAAATTTCCTGAATTGACGGGGGACGATTTACAATGTACGATTTCGGTTGCCGCGTTGCTTTATTATGCTGTGTGCGCCGGCGGGCGATTTTCGGCAGTGTTGAAAAATGCCGCCGCAAGTGATAGAAAAGCGTTCGGACGACAGCGGAAACGATTTGTGGTCCCCTATGATGCTTGAATATTTCGACGGCTCTCCCTACGCATTGAAAAACGGCGTTTCAGGGGAGAAAGGGCTTTATGAGCACTTCCGCCACAGGCAGGATCCGGAGCTGTAAATCTGCCGCGAGGTTTTCCCGAACAGATCTACGATGCCGAGATCAAAGGAATACTTTGACGCGGAGCTTTGATTCGGATACGTTTTAAAAGGGAAAACGCCAAATATCGACAAATAATATAATTATCTTGACAGATAACAGAAAAATGATATAATATAGATTGAATAAAATGGATTTGTATGGGTTGCGGCAAATTTTGAGAAAAAACGCATTCATTTAATTATGTTTGGGATAATCAAAGCTTGTTTGATCCTATCACGGATTTGCCTGAGCGGAAGTGTGGGCAGGCTGCGGCAGAAAAAGCCGGACACTTCCGAACAACACATTTATACAAAGTAAGACCGCTTAGGAAATCACGGTTCCGGTGCGGTGTAAGGATAAAATCTCAAATTAAGCGAATGGAGAGATTATTTTGGCGTTCACTCCGTTTAAAAAGAAGGTTTGGCTGTCGTCACCGACGATGCACGGCGATGAGCTGAATTACATGAAGCTCGCCTATGACACTAACTGGATGTCGACCTTGGGCGAAAATTTGAATCAAATAGAACAATTGCTTTGCGAGAAGATCGGCTGCAACTGCGCCGTGCCGCTCGCTTCGGGAACCTCCGCGCTGCATATGGCGGTGAAGTTGGCTGACGTCCGCCGGGGCGACAGGGTGTTTTGCACCGATATGACGTTCGGCGCCACGGTCAATCCGGTGGTGTATGAGGGCGGCGAGCCTGTCTTTATCGACACCGAGCGCGACACATGGAATATGAGCCCCGAGGCTCTTGAAAAAGCCTTTGAGCTGTATCCCGATGTAAAGGTGGTCATACTTGCGCACCTTTACGGCACTCCCGCAAAAATAGACGAGATACAGGCTGTTTGCGACAAATACGGCGCTATCCTCATTGAGGACGCCGCCGAGTCGCTCGGCGCTTCATATAAAGGAAAACAGACGGGCAATTTCGGAAAATATTCCGCCATAAGCTTCAACGGCAATAAAATCATCACGGGATCGGCGGGCGGAATGCTGCTGACTAATGATTTTGAGGCAGCAGACAGGGTGCGCAAATGGTCTACCCAAAGCCGTGACGTTGCGCCGTGGTACCAGCACACCGAAATCGGCTACAACTACCGTATGTCAAATGTGATCGCGGGCGTTGTGCGCGGTCAGCTTCCGTATCTTGAGGAGCATATAGCTCAGAAAAAAGCGATTTATGAAAGATACCGTGACGGCTTGAAGGGTCTGCCTGTTCAAATGAACCCGTTCGATAAAGAAAACAGCGTGCCCAATTACTGGCTGAGCTGTTTGCTTATTGATAAGGAGGCAATGTGCAGACAGGCGCGCACCGAATGTGAGGCTGATTTTTGGGAGGAGCCGGGCAAAAGCTGCCCCACTGAGATACTCACAAAATTGGCAAGACTGAACGCCGAGGGCAGACCTATTTGGAAGCCCATGCATATGCAGCCGATTTATAGTGACAAGGAGTTTGTTTCGGTAGGCGAGGACGTCGGCGCGGACATTTTCGCGAGAGGCCTTTGTTTGCCGAGCGACAATAAAATGACAATTGACACGCAGGATAAAATCATAGAAATTGTCAGAAGCTGTTTTGATTGAGGGGAAAAATGGAGAAGCATAAGCCATACGGCGTATATGAGCGTTTTTTTAAGCGCCCGATAGATATCATGTGCGCTTTGATGGCGATGATTGTCTTTTGTTGGCTGTACGCGATCGTCGCTGTTCTTGTCAGAATAAAGTTAGGAAGTCCCGTTATTTTTAAGCAGAAGCGACCCGGCAAGGATGAAAAGATTTTCAATCTTTATAAATTTCGCTCCATGACAGATGAGCGCGATGAAAACGGCGATTTACTGCCAGATGATATCCGCCTTACAAAGTTCGGAAAGCTGCTGAGGAAGCTTTCGCTTGATGAGCTGCCCGAGGCGGTCAATATCCTGCGAGGGGATATGAGCGTGGTGGGACCGCGCCCGCTGCTTGTGAAGTACCTTCCGTATTATAATGAAAGGCAGCGCCACCGCCATGACGTAAGACCCGGTCTTTCGGGTTACGCTCAGGTGAACGGCAGAAATTCCCTTTCGTGGGATGAAAAGTTTGAATTGGATATAGAATATGTTAACAAAATCACCTTTTGGGGTGATGTGAAGATAGTATTTCAGTCGGTAATCAAATCCTTTGTTAAGCAGGAGGGTATTTCGTCCGAAACCTGCGCGACAATGGAGGATTTTACGGAATACGCTAAAAGTAAAGCTTGACAGGAACAGGAGATGGATCGGTGAAAAGTAACAAGCCCTTGGTTAGTATAATAGTGCCGATTTATCGCATTGACAGGTATATCGGTATCTGCATCGAAAGCTTGATCCATCAGACCTACTCAAATCTTGAGATCCTTTTAGTCAACGACGGAAGCGACGACCGCAGCCCCGAGATCTGCGATTTGTACGCAAAAAAGGATGCGCGTATCCGCGTTATCCACAAGCGGAACGGCGGACTTGTTTCTGCAAGAAAAGCCGGTCTTGAAAAGGCTTCGGGAGAATATATAGGCTGTGTGGACGGCGACGACTGGCTTGACAAGGATTTTGTTGAGCGTATGCTTGCCGACGCTTTGGATAACGGCGCGGATATTGTCTGCGCCGGATTTACGCGCGACCTTTTTGAGGAAAGCGTCGCCATGTTCAACAACTATCCCATGGGTGTTTACAGAGGCAGCGATTTGGACGAGCTCAAAAAAAAGATGCTTTCCGACGGCGCGTTTTACCGTTTGGGAATAACCACTTATGTATGGAACAAGCTTTTCAGGCGCGAGATCGTAACGGAGCCGCAAATGCGAGTTAACGAGGATATTTCCATCGGCGAGGATGCTGCGGTCACATATCCCGCTATCATGGAAAGCTCCTGCGTGTGCGTCAATGACTGTGTTTCATATCATTACCGCCAAAGAGAAGATTCCATGTTAAAAAGAAGCGCCAGCTTTAACGTTGAGGCGGAAAAGCTGAGAGCGCTTTATGAGTATTTGATTTCATTTGCCGAAAGGTATGATGAAAAATACTGCTTGAAAAAGCAGGTAACTGATTACGTGCTCGGCATTTGTCTGATGCGTTCGGGCGGAAGACTGCCCGGAAAGGACAGCTACTCAACCTTTGATGCGGCGTATTACGGCAAAAACGTTGTCATATACAGCGCCGGTACCTTCGGTCAGCAGCTTGTCAACAGATTCAATGAAAGCAGACACTGCAAGATCGTCAAATGGATAGACGACGATTTTTGGGAATACAGGCGCTGCTGTCTTGATGTCGATTCTGTGGAGAGCATAACCGAAGCCGACTTTGATTACGTGCTGATAGCCACTGTTGATCCGACGGTTGCCGAAACAGTGGAGCGCCGTTTGATCGGCTTGGGCGTTGACCCAAATAAGCTGCTTACGGTCAAATGCCCCGAGGACATCAGAGAAACGCTGATAAAAGAATATCTGTATTAAGGTAATAATATGAATGATTTTGCATTGAAGGTATTGACTGCCCCAACCGGAAAAACACATCTGTTTTCCGTTGGGCAGGCAGGCTTTATTATTAAAAGCGCGTGCGGGCAGCTGCTTGCGATAGATTTATATCTTTCCGACTGCGTTGAGAGGGTTGAGGGAAATGTCGGTTTTAAGCGGCTGCTTCCGAGAATTCTCTCGCCGTATGATTTGGATTTCGACGCTGTGATCGCGACGCATTTTCACCGCGATCATTTCGATATCGACGCGATCCCGTCTCTCATGGCAAACGGTCATACAAGATTGTTTGCTGCGGAGGATTGCAGGGGATCGGTCGCGCAGCTTGAGATGAAAGAGAACAATATCACCTATGTCAAGCCGGATATGACCTGCGCGTGCGGTGATTTTACTATAAATTTTGTGAACTGCGACCACGGCGCGGGCGCTCCGCAGGCTGTCGGAGCAATTGTTCACGTCGATGATAAGATAATTTTTGAAACGGGCGACACCTGCCTGCGTCTTGATTGGGTCGATTATTTTAAAGCTCACGGCGCTCCCGATGTTTTGATAGCTCCCATCAACGGCGCTTTTGGCAATATGGACGAACAGGACTGCGCCGCGTTTGCCGACGCTTTGGGGGCGAAGCTGACGATCCCGTGTCACTACGGTATGTTTGCTTCTCACGGAGGAAGCGCGGGAAAATTTTATGAGATTATGACAAAGCGTTATCCCGGACGCGATTTTTGTATTATGACGCAGGGAGAAAAAATCACGCTGTAAGAGGAATAATTATGGACAGAGAATTTGAGGGTAAAAAGCTGCTGATTTTAGGCGGTAATCCCGAAACAACACCATTGGTGCAAATTGCCAACGGCATGGGAATAAAAACCATCGTCACCAGCGGCAGATCAACCGACCACGCGAAAAAGGCTGCTTGGAAAGCGTATGATGTTGACGGCATGGACGTTGACGGGCTGATCAAGCTTGCGAAAAGCGAAAAGGTTGACGGCGTATTGGTCGGCGTCGCCGACATTTTGGTGCCGTCCTACTGCAAGGTTTGCGGCGCACTCGGACTTCCGTGCTACGCCACCGAAAAAATCGTCGAGGTGTTTTCCTTTAAGGATAAATTTAAGGAAACCTGCGAAAAATACGGAGTCCACGGCATTCCCGAATACAAGCTTGACGCCGAATGCCGGCGCGAGGATCTGGACAAGATCGTTTACCCCGTAATGGTAAAGCCCGTCGATAACGGCGGCGGAGTCGGAATGACGGTCGCGTACAACGAGGAAGAGCTGCTTGAGGGCGTGAAAAAGGCGCTTGACGCGTCCTACAAAAAAAGATTCATCGTCGAGAGATATATGCAGTGCGACGATGTGGGTATCTACTATTCGTTTAAGGACGGCGTGTGCAGCGTTTCCTGTATTTACGACAGATACACTACTGATGAACAGGTCGGTTTCAGCAAGGTGAATCTTGGCTCTGTATATCCGTCACGCCACATTGAGGACTATTTCAGAAATATGCATGACAATGCCGTGCGTATGTTCGGCGATATCGGGATCCAAAACGGAGTCCTTTTGTTAAGCGGCTTCTATGAGGACGGGGAGTTTTATATGTACGACCCCGGGTTCAGGCTCCAGGGGGAGGCTCCGCATTTGCTGATGAAGGCGATCCACGGCTTTGACCAGCGCGAAATGCTTATCAGATTCGCGCTCACGGGCTCGCAGGGAGATTTTGATATCCGCGAGATAGACGATGTCCGGTTCAGGGGAAAGAGCGCTGCGACGCTTTGGTTCCTGCTGAAAAAAGGAAAAATCAAAGAGATAAGCGGCTTGGAAAAGGCGGAAAACGACCCGCGTATTGTCGCGAATGTACAGAGATTGAATGTCGGAGATACTGTTGAGGAGGACTGGATAGGAACCGAAAGACAGGTATTGACAAGACTTTATATAATCTGCGACAGCAGGGAAGAATTGAAGAATTGCATCAACGAATATGAAAATACGGTAAAGGTTGTTTCCGACGACGGAGCCGATATGCTGCTGAACGGTCTGAATACTGATTTGATTTAAATCAAAAATACACCCCGCTCTGCTTTCATAGAAAGAGTTTCTTGAAAGCAGAGCGGGGGTATAGTTTTATTTGCAATTATCCTTCATCGGGCAATTGTCGCAGCCGCAGCCGCATCGGGGCTTGCCCTGCTTTTTTCTTTTGATGTGGTTTATAATAATCAACGCGACGACCGCGGCAACAATCAGTCCGACTATTATTGTCCCCAAATTTGCTGTTATCCAGTTCATAATATTATCCTTTTTATAACATTAAATGATGTACCGTGTTTTCCTCTATTTGTCATTTTTCGACTGATTATTTCGTAATTTGTATCGCTCGGAATTACAGCATATTCTTTTGCTTTGGCAACGGGCGGAAAAGCAGCCAGCCGATGAGCGTGATAACGGCTGCGGAGGAAATCAGTCCGATTATATTCGGGTTGCCCGTGACCGCCGAACCGATTTGGAATATGCAGAGCGATACCGCGTAAGCGAATGCGCACTGATAAGATATGGCAAAGACTGTCCATTTTGCGGAGTTCATTTCGCGCCGGATAGCTCCCATCGCCGCAACGCACGGAGCGCAGAGCAGATTGAAGATCAGGAACGAGTACGCTGCAAGCTGAGTCATTCCCTCAAAGTCGAGCACTCCGAACACGCCCACGATTTCTTCCTTTGCGAGAAGTCCCATTATCGTGGCCACGGAAGCTGTTGCATTGCCGAACCCCAAGGGGGCGAAAATCCATTTTATCGCGCTGCCGAGCACCCCGAGGATACTGTCGGAAAGATTCAAATCGAGGTAGAAGCCGAACGCGCCGTTTACCCAGCCGAATCGTGAGAAAGCCCATATAAGGATAGAGGCAAGGAGAATGACCGTTCCTGCCTTTTTGATGAACGACCAGCCTCTGTCCCACATGGATTTCAGAACGTTGCCGGGTGTGGGCATATGATAGGCGGGAAGCTCCATCACGAACGGGGCAGGCTCGCCTGCGAACGGCCTTGTTTTTTTGAGCATGATACCCGAGATGACGATCGCCGCCATTCCTGCAAAATAAGCTGAGGGAGCGACCCACCACGCTCCGCCGAACAGGGCGGTCGAGATCATGGCTATAACGGGCAGCTTTGCGCCGCAGGGGATAAACGTCGTAGTTATGATCGTCATGCGGCGGTCGCGTTCGTTCTCTATTGTCCGCGATGCCATAATGCCGGGAACGCCGCAGCCCGTGCCTATGAGAATAGGTATAAACGACTTGCCCGACAAGCCGAACTTGCGGAATATTCTGTCCATAACAAACGCGATACGCGACATATAGCCGCAGGCTTCAAGAAATGCTAAGAAGATAAACAGAACAAGCATTTGCGGAAGAAAGCCGAGCACCGCGCCTACGCCCGCGATAATGCCGTCCAAAATCAGGCTTTTCAGCCATTCGGCGCAGTTTATTGCGTCAAGCCCACGTTCGGTCAAGGCGGGGATCCCGGGAACCCAAATGCCGTAATCTGCTGGGTTGGGAGCTTTTTCAAGAATAGGCTTGATAAGCTTGTCCGTATTAAAGCCGAGAGCATCTATCTGAGGCGCGAATTTATTGTAATCCTCGCAGAACACCTCGAAGTTAGGTTCCTTTGCGGTGAAGTCCTCGTACAGCGTTTTTGCGGCAACGCTTTTTCCGCCCGATTCCTGCTTTTCTCTCTCGGCGGCGGCTTTCAGCGTTTTTTCGATTTCGGCGTTGTTAAAAAGGTTCTCCGCTCCGTATTTTTCGTTTGCCTCGGTATATTCGCGGTCGCCGATCGTTAACAGATGCCAGCCTTCGCCGAAAATGCCGTCGTTCACCCAATTCGAGAATGCCGTGCCGACGGTCGTAATGGAAACATAATATATAATGACCATTACTGCCGCAAAAATCGGCAGCGCGGCAAAACGGTTGGTGACGACCTTGTCGATTTTGTCCGAGGTCGTCAGCTTACCTTTGTTTTTCTTTTTGTAGCAGCCCTTGAGAATAGAGGCTATGTAGACATAACGCTCGTTGGTTATTATGCTTTCAGCGTCGTCATCAAGCTCCTTTTCGGCGCGCTGAATGTCCTTTTCGATATGCTCCAGCACCGAAGAAGATATATTTAATTGCTTGAGCACTTTTTCGTCGCGCTCAAAAATTTTGATCGAGTACCACCGCTGCTGCTCCTCGGGCATATCGTGAACAACAGCTTCCTCAATGTGAGCGAGCGCGTGCTCGACGACTCCGCTGAATGTGTGCTGCGGAACGGTTTTTGCTCCCTGAGCCGCCTCGATAGCAGCTTCGACTGCCTCATCGATTCCTGTATTTTTAAGTGCGGAGATTTCCACGATCTTGCAGCCCAAAGCGCGCGAAAGCTCCTCGACAATGATTTTGTCACCGTTTTTCCTTACGACGTCCATCATGTTTATAGCAACGACAACGGGTATCCCAAGCTCGGTGAGCTGAGTGGTAAGGTAGAGGTTGCGTTCAATATTGGTGCCGTCAACGATGTTCAGGATCGCGTTGGGGCGCTCGTTTATAAGGTAATTGCGCGCCACGACTTCTTCAAGCGTGTAGGGGGACAGCGAGTAAATACCGGGCAGATCGGTCAAAATCACATCGCTGCGGTTTTTAAGTTTTCCCTCTTTTTTTTCAACGGTCACGCCCGGCCAGTTGCCTACAAACTGATTAGAGCCTGTCAGCGCGTTGAACAGAGTCGTTTTGCCGCAGTTCGGGTTGCCCGCAAGGGCAATCGTAAGCTTCATTTTTATCGTCCTCTCTATTAGCGTATGCTAACTTTTGCGCAAAAAACGCGGAAAACCGCGTTTGCCCGTAATTACTTGATTTTTTCGATTTCGATCATATCCGCGTCAGCCTTGCGCAGAGTCAGCTCATAGCCGCGAACGGTAATTTCAATCGGGTCGCCCAAGGGAGCAACCTTTTGCACCTTGATTTCAACGCCCTTTGTAATGCCCATATCCATTATTCTGCGCTTTATCGCGCCCTCGCCGTGAAGCTTTACCACCTTAACTGTTTCGCCTATTTTAACTTGTTTTAATGTATCCATACCCAATCTCCTCTCGGTTGATTATACGCTCGCAACCCGATTTTTATACAAAAATATGTCGAGCCATTTCCTCGCTTACCGCTACGCGCGATTCATTGACGCATACGATCAAATTTCCCGCGTTTTGAGTAATTACGGACACCTCCGCGCCCGCTGAAAAGCCGAGTTTTTTTAGGCGTTTTTTTGTTTCCGGGTTTCCGCCGACCCGTTTTATAATGCAGCTTTCACCCGTATCGGCAAATACCAACGGCATCATAATAACCCCTCCGGCAATAAATCAGCAATTGATGAAATTCAAAATCCGGTTAGGTTAGCTTAACCTAACCCTGTTACTATATTATACACTATTATCGTGAAAAGTCAATAGATAATTGCGCGGCGGTCACATATATAATTAGGGACCGCCGGGAGAGCAGGCGCGGTTCCCTTTAGGCAACACAGCACGGTCACTCGCTCAGCGATTCCCAAATCTCATATTGCTCCTCAAGCCGGGCTTGAAGTTCTTCAAGCTTATCCGTCAGCTCTAACAGCCGTTCGTAATCGCCCGAAACCTCCGGAGAAGCCATAAAGCTCTGAACCTCCTCGATTTCCGAATCAAGCCGCTCGATTTCCGCCTCGGCTTTTTTCAGTCCGCTTTGGCGTTTGCGTTCAAGACTCGCCTGTTGTTTTTTTAAAAAGTAATCATTAACGGGCTTTTCGCGCTTTTCGGCGGTCTGCCTTGCCTGCTCCGCCTCCGCCTTTGTGTGCTCGTAATAGTAGTCGTAATTGCCGAGATACTCTTTTACTCCGTCCCTGCTCAGCGCTAAAACGCGGTCGGCAAGCTTATTGATAAAATAACGGTCGTGGCTGATTATGAGCATGGTGCCGCTGTAATCGAGCAGGGTTGATTCCAGCTCCTCGCGTGAGGCGGCGTCAAGGTGATTTGTCGGCTCGTCGAGTAGAAGCAGATTGCCTCCCTTCAGCATCAGCTTGAGCAGTGAGATACGCGCCCTTTCGCCTCCGCTCATCTTTGAAAGCGGCTTGAATACCTCGTCGCCCTTGAACAAAAACGCCGCAAGAGCGGAGCGAACCTCGGTTTGATTCAGTGCGGGAAAAGCGTCCCACACCTCGTCGATGGCGGTTTTTTCGAGCGAGAGATTTTGCTGCATCTGGTCAAAATAACCGGGAACCACATTTGCGCCGTATTCAAATTCTCCTCTGTCCTGCGGTATAGACGCCGTCAGTATTTTGAAAAGCGTTGTTTTGCCGCAGCCGTTTTCGCCCAGAACAAAGACTCTTTCGCCCTTGCGCAGGTGCAGACTCACGTTTTTGAATATCAATTTGCCGTCGAAGGATTTGGATAAATTACGGCACATCAGCACGTCGTTGCCGCTTTCGCACCTCGGGCTGAAATGCATTCGCATGGTTTCAAGCTCGCTTTCGGGAGCGACGAGCTGCGCCTTAATGCGGTCGGCTTCCTTTTGCTTGCTTGCAGCGGTTATGTAGTTGCGCTCGCGTCCCCAACGCTTTTGCTGCTCGACGATACCCTCTATCCGCCTGATTTCCTTTATATCGTTTTCATATTTGTTTTTGAGAGATTCGTTGTACGCGCGCTTTTTCTTCATAAATTCCGAATAAGCCCCGCGATAGCACATCATCTTGCTGTGCTCAAGCTCAACCGTTTTGTTTGTTACGTTGTCCAAAAAGTAGCGGTCGTGGCTGATTATTATAACGGCTCCTCTGAAATCCCGCAGAAAATCCTCGAGCCAGCGCACCGATTTTATATCGAGGTGGTTTGTCGGCTCGTCAAGCAGAAGAAGATTGCTCCGCGACAGAAGCAGCTTTGCGAGGCACAGCTTGCTGCGCTGACCCCCGCTTAGGTTGCCGACGGGCATGGAGAACTCATTCTCGGTGAAGCCCAAGCCGAGAAGCGCGGCGCGGGTGCGGCTTTTGTAAGTCAGCCCGCCGAACCGCTCATGCTCATCGATCAATCTCATTTGCTTTTCGATAAGCTCGTTTATGTTTTGAGGCTGCCGCGCGATTTGTCTGTTGAGCGCCGCCAAATCCGACTCCATTTGTTTAAGATAGTCAAAAACGCTCAGCAGCTCGCTGTAAACGTCGATTTCGGGATTTCGGCAGGCGTGCTGCTCCATATAACCGACGCGCGTATTCTTTTCAAAGGCGACAGTGCCCTCGGACGGAGAAAGCTCTCCGTTCAGCACCCTGAAAAGCGTCGTTTTGCCAACGCCGTTGGCGCCGATAAAGCCCACCTTGTCGCGCGATTCAACGTCAAAGGACACTCCGCTGAACAGCACGCGCTCAACAAAGGTGACGCCTAAATTTCTTACGGATAACGCAGGCACGTGATTACCCCCTTTTATTATTTGATTCGTCAAACCAAAATTATTCTATACTAAATCACAAAAAATAGCAAGAGGAAATTGACAACGTGCAAAAGGTTTACGAGCGTGTAGGCGACGATCCCGATGTTCAGCAAAACGGTTGTGAAGCGGCTGTCTTGCTCGCCCGAAAGCTTGAACAGAACGGCGCAGAGCAGCGTCAGTGCAAGCGGAAGCAAGCCCTTGATCAAAAGAGCGGGCAAAAAGCCTCGCATGACGGGGCTCATAACAGGGTTGGCTTCAAAGAAGCTTCCGGTGCGGAGCAGCACCGAGGTACACAGCCAGTCGCATAGATTGAGCGCGTAAAGGAAAAACAGCTTTCGGTAAAAAGAATAGCGTCCGAGTGCCGTTGCTTTTGCGGGTCGATTTTGTTTGCTCATGCAGAATTTTCCTTTCCGGCGGAGCCGGAAGGAAAACAGGCGGCTCCCAAGAAGATTTTGGAATTATTATGTGCGTCAAAATAAGTTTTATGCTGAAAATTTTGAAAAAGGTGTTGACAAAAACCCAAGTTTGTGATATATTAAATAGGCACTTGAAAAGACGCTGGTGTAGCTCAGTTGGTAGAGCAGCTGATTTGTAATCAGCAGGTCGGGGGTTCGAGTCCGTCCACCAGCTCCATCAATGCTAAACTAAATATGGGAGAATTCCCGAGTGGCCAAAGGGGGCAGACTGTAAATCTGTTGCGTCATGCTTCGGTGGTTCGAATCCACCTTCTCCCACCAAACTCAAATAATCCGAACTTTTTGCTTATCGGCGAAACGTTCGGATTTTTGGTTTTGTGTAGTTATTTGAAAGAACAGTGAAACATTATAAACTTATAAAATTATTTTTCAACCGCAATAACATGAAGCATAAGCCCGATTTTTTTATTAGGGTATATTTCATTATTTTCTTTGTCATACATCTTCCATTTGGAACGGTAATTGCCTAACTGTTTAACATGATATTCGACTGATAGAGTTATTATCTCACCTGGTAATGTTGTAGGCACTTTAATCTCATTGTTTACAGGATAAAAACAATCACCAGCGAATTCAACGCATCGAAGTATTCTTCCTTTCCAAACGATATTACCGTTGTTTTTTATAGTCCACGATTTCTTAAATATTTTATTTATAGGTACTGATATTCCGTCATACGGCATTTCTGAAATGAACAATGAATCATCATAGTTTGGTTGTTTTTGTTGCTTTAATATTTTTTTTGCTTTAAAATATGTCAATATTCTGTGGAAAGAATTTTTTAAAAATTTTTTTATTCTTTTTGAAAAAGCAATAAATAGACCAATTAAAGTAATTCCTAGACCAGAGAATAACCATTCTTTATTCTCTTCAATCCATTTTAAAAATTTATCCACAATCTCACCTCGCTTATTTCTCGCATATGAATTGTAACATATTTGCTTAAACTTTACAATGCATATTTTTATTTAAATGAACCGTAGAATTTTATAATCCTACGGCTCATTTTTTACTATTTATCTCGCTGCCGTTTCCATTCTTCGAATTCTTTTTTGCCCTCTTCCGTTTCAAAGAAAGCTATGATTTCTGGAAGGAATGTTTTTGCAAGTGAATCAATTTCGTGCTTTGGAATTTCACATTTTAATGATACCATAGGGCATCACGGCATTATTGGTTTTCCGGATTCCCCCTTATCCTTGTGTGATTTCTCTTGAATTGATTATTGATTTCATAATGGGTTTCCCTTCCTCGTCGTAGTATAATCGACGGATAAATGTTATTTGTTGACTGCAATTAAAATTGGCTTTGGAATAAAACCAAATCATATTTTCATCAATCCCTTCGTCTGATATATTTTAGAGTGTCATAGAGAAGCCTTCGTCCTCATCTTCATCCTCACTGTCATCATAATTATCGTAATCATAATCGTCAGCACCGAAGATTTCGTGGAGGATTTCTTCTCTGGTTTTGTGTTCTTCATGTTCATAATCAGGCTCCTGATCGAGCGTTTCATCTTGACTGTTAGCTGCTGTGTTGGTCACCATGCCGATACCTAAACCGAGAACCGTACCGAGAGCGGAGCCGTTTTCCTCGGCGTCAATACGCTTTCTGCGCTCGTCCGGGTCTTCGGAATCGTTGTCAACGATTTTTGAAACCGCTCCGGCAAGGCTTCCGATGCCGCCGATAATGTTCGGATATCTGTCGGCAATTCTCTGAGATTCCGCTTTTGCAAGAGTGCGTTCTCGCAGATGCTGCTCGTAAAGCTCACGTAAATCCTCCCAGCCTGTCGGCTGTTTTTCTTCTGATTCGCTGTCAGGAAACTCTCTTTGCAGGAGCTCTCGCTCGATATTATCTTTGAGATATTTCTCGTCGTGGAGCTTAATATCGCGGCAGCTTTTGCCGTTGGGGCAATGGAAAGTGAGATATTTTCTCTCATCCGTCCACGTCATATGGTAGCCGAGAATGGACATGGAGCGGATAAAATCAGCCTTGCTGCCGCTGAACTCAATCGCCTTATCAATGTCATTTGCCAGCTTTTGTTTCCAGCTTTCGCCCCTCATCCTTGCGCGGTACTCTTTGGTGGACATTCTTTTGCCGCCCCCCTCGTATGGTTGGAGAACGGAAAGTCCGTGAACAAGGCAGATTTCATCGCTGAGCTTGCGTAGCTTTTTCAGCGTTGACGGCGATTGCCGCAGCTTCATTCCAGACTCAAAGCCGACGGAATTGATGACGAAGTGGCTGTGTATATGAGAGGCATCGCAGTGAGTCGTGACCAAAACCTCATGACCTTCCCACGCTTTCTCCGCAAATTCAAGAGCGATTTCGTGTGCCCGTTCGGGTGTAAGATTCTCGGACGGCGAAAAGGATTGCGCGTAATGATAGAAAAATATACCGTTGTCTTTGCCATAAACCTTTTTCGTCGCCATGAATTCGCGGTAGGCATTCTCGCCGTCGCAATTGACTCCGCTGACTAATCTGCGCTTGGATTTGCTGTCAAAGGTTTTGTGCTCTTGCTGACAGTAGTTGATAACCGCGCGCATTGCGGAACGATTTTGCCGACTTTCCTTGATAAAAATGACCGTTGCCATCAGCTGTCATCTCCCGTCAAGCTAAGAATCGCGTCATAGATTTTTCGCTGACCTTCGATAACCGAATCGAATTTTCCGAAGAAAAACCGTTTTGAGTTTATCTTTCGCGCGATTTGATTGAGGTTGTTGCCGATGTGTTTCAGCTCAACAAGCACCTCCGACAGGTCGGTTACATTGATTTCCGTGCTGCGTGAACACTCAATCAGGTAGTCGGTCAAGGTCATCTGCGCCTGCTTTGCTTTGGCGACAATCTCTTTCTTTTCTTCTGTTGTAAGACGAATTGATATGGTTTGATTTCGTTTTCTGTTTGACAAATGTTTACCTCCTGTGGTTTGTTTAAAGTGGGTTCCGGGCTTCTGCCCGGCTTTATGCGTGCGGCGGACAGCCGGACGCTCTGCTTGCCTCAGCAGAGCTGAGTAAAGCGAGAGCCTCAGCAGAGCTGAGTAAAGCGAGAGATAAACTCCCGATTTACACAGTCCGAATAAATGTGGTTGTTATAATAAATGGGTGTACTGATTTTTTCTGCAACTTCTGCAACAGCGCGGAAGATGTCAGCGTATAAGCCAAATCTGACGCTTCCGTTTCTGCAACAGAGCGCGGCGCAACTGCAACAGCGCCACAGTTGTACAACAGAAAAAGAGAAAGGCTTTTTTCAGTGTACAAGCCGTTTTCAAAGCTCTGTCACAGTTGCCACAGAAAATATCAGGTACCGTTCACTATCTGTTCCGCTTTGAATTTGTCGAGCGCCATATAGCGGCTGTTCTTTCCTGCGTAGCGAACGGAGACGGTATTGCTGCCCTGAGAGGTTTTTATCAATCCGTCCTCGGCAAGAGCTTTCAGCAGTGCCTTGCTCGTCAGGCTGAAATTTTCGCCCTGCTCATTGCAGAGCACCTTCACATATCTGTAGGCAATATCCTTGTTGAGGTAGAGATAATGCTCGTCCTCGAATCCAACAAAGTTTCTCGGATACGGGTCTTCGCCGATTGACAAATCCTTGCGCGTCACCGTCGCTCTTGATATTCTCGCTCTGTCGCTGTGCCAAGCGGTAAAGGATTTCTTTAAATTCGCCGTCAATTATCTCCACGGCTGATTCTGTGATAACCTTATGCTCCTCTAAAAACCACAGGAACATTTTCATGCCGATTCTCAACTGCGCTGCCATTTCAGGCACTCTGCCGTGACAGGAAATACCTGTTTGAATAAAATCATTTCGATAGGCGGTAAAAGATTCTTTGAGCATTTTCACAAAGCCTTTTTCAATTTTCTCTACTTGAAGAAACTTTTTCTTGATCCATTCCGTGTAGCCAAATATCGTTCTGCGAAAAACTCCCTGCTCCGCATACTGTTGAAATAAGGACAGAGTATCTAAGTTGACGTCGCCGTCCTTCAACTCCAACAGGAAATAACGTGCCGTACCACTCTCACCGATATCAGGCGGAAACTCGGAGGTGATGATCGCGTTGCCGAGCGGTGGACGTGACTCCATTGAAGAAGAATCTTTACGCAATCTACCGCGACCTGTTCTGTCGCCATAGGCACGGACAAGTGCTTGCATGGTTGAAGTCAGCTTTCGTTCGTCATCTCTGCC
>CACYTI010000026.1 GCA_902777275.1 uncultured Ruminococcus sp.
TATACTTGTAATTCCTGAGTATCTAAATGTATATTTAGGAATTTGTGTAATACTATTACCAAAAGTTATATTTCGCAGTTTTTTGCAATTATAAAAAGGCGAATAAGCATATTCCAGTGTGCTTGGAATATACACACTTTCAAGATTGCTGCAGTTGCCAAAGGTATGAGTGCCTAAATATGTAACGCCTTCTGGAATTACCACTTCTAACAAACCAGTATAGTTTTCAAAGGAATATGAATCTAATTTTTTAATACTATGACCAGAAATACTAGAAGGAACCTCAAGACTACGAACAGAATTTCTTTTTTCGTTATCTTTACTTATATCATCAATTAATCCTAATATGCAGGCAGTCCCATCATCTAGAATCGAATATTTGAAAATACCACTCTCAAATTGTTCTGTTCCGACAGGTTCACCAACGGATTCAGCAGCTACTATTTCATTCTCCGTTTCTATTGCACTAACTGAAAACGGTGCAACTGTAACAACCCCTGCCAACATGACCGCACACAATGCCGCTGATAGTAATCTTGTGATTTTCTTCATAGGAACCCCTCCATAAAATAAAAATCACACCGGCAGAGCCGGTGGTTTTATAACAGCCCTAAAGGGCATTTCACCAGCACACCTCTAAAGAGGTATCACAGGAGCTAAAGCTACCTACCGCATTGGCTCCTGCTACTTCTTTTTAAATGGATCTTCCCATTCCTTAAAGCTCAACTGATCGTAAACCATATCCTCATGCTCCTGCTCTCGGATATACTTTGCAATTCCATTTTTGTTTCCACCTACTGTACTTACATAGTATCCCCTACACCAGAAATGTCGGTTTCCATATTTATACTTCAAGTTAGAATACCTCTCAAATATTATCATCGTACTCTTGCCTTTGAGATATCCCATAAAATCACTCACCATTTGGTTGGGCGGTATTTCCACCAACATATGTATGTGGTCTGGCATTGCGTGTGCTTCTATTATATTCACATGTTTTCGCTCGCATAATTCTCGAAGTATTGCTCCTATATCTGCCCTTAGATTTCCGTATATAGCTTTTCTTCTGTATTTCGGAGCGAAAACAATGTGATATTGACATTTCCAGCTTGTATGTGATAAACTATATGTGTCATTTCCTTTATTGTTCATCTTTTATCCTCCGTTTCGTTAGAGTTTCTGCGGTTGGTAGCCTCTTTTACTCTATCAAAACGGAGATTTTTTTGTCAACTGCCGCTGACACTAAAGTCCGTACATTCACACCTGCATAGCAGGTGGTTTTTTTTATCTGTATAATAAAAATGCGTGACCCACACGAGCCACGCAGAAAAACGCACAACTCCGATTAACTGCGACGTAAACCATTTACCAAAACACAAGTATGCTTTAGCAGAGCATGCGTTTTTACCAAAGGATAAAAACACATACTTGCGAATGGTAATAGTATTCAGTTTACGTCGCACCTATATTTTACCATAAACAACTATCATTTGCAATCTGTTTTTGGCTACTTTTCAAAATGATTTTTTCGGTTGATGTATCTATTGCTATATTAGAGGTGTCGTGGTAAAATCTAAATATATCTCTTTGTTAAGATAAGGAAAACTGAAAGCGAGGACAAGAAAAATGTTTAACACTGATAAGCCAATAGAAAATATAGGCGCTGATTTATTAAATAGGGCATCATTTTCAGAACAGCTTGCAAATGCAATATTATCTTATACTAACACAGATAATTTCACAATAAGCATTTGCGGGAAATGGGGATCGGGCAAAACTTCTATACTCAATATGATAGAAAAACATATCGATAAAACCACCTCAGAATATGATGAAAATCGGAAACCAATTATTATTCACTTTAATCCATGGAATTATTCAGATCAAAATCAATTAATTATCCAGTTTTTTGCAACTATTCGTGAAGAATTAGATATTCATTCAAAGAGTGAAAGCTTGTCGAAAATAGGCAACGCGTTACAAGCATATTCAGAATTCTTTGATTATGCCGAATTAATCCCCGTAGCCGGAAAGTTTATTAAGATAGCTAAATTAGTAATGAAAAGAACAGGTGAGGAAATCTCTAAAGGGCAGAGTGATAATCTTAGTATAAAGAAAAAAGAAGTAACAGAAGCATTACTTGAACAGCAACAAAAGCTAATTGTAATTATTGATGATATTGACAGATTAAACAACAATCAAATAAGGTCTATTTTTCAGCTTGTTAATTCTTTGGCGGGATTTCCAAATATGATTTATTTACTCTCTTTTGATAGAGAAGTAGTGGCAAGAGCTCTGAGCGAAGAACAGAATTGTGACGGCGAGGAATATCTCGAAAAAATAATTCAGGTTCCGTTTGATATCCCGGAAGCAAATCAAAACTTGGTTCACAAAGTGTTATTTGATAAGCTTGACAAGTTGTGGTTTGCCGATACTCCAGACATAGAATTTGAAGAAGATTACTGGTACAGCATTTTTAATCATTGTATTTCTCCATTTATTAAAAGCATTCGAGATGTTAACAGGATAATCAATGTTTATCAATTTAAGTATTCTTTAGTACGAGACGAAACGAATGGCATAGACTTACTTGCAATTACAACTTTGCAAATCTGTGCTCCAGAGATATATGACTGGATATACACAAACATTGATAGTATTTGTGGCAGCGTATATACACTTGGTATGTCTGCTGATGAGCAAAAGAAAACCTATAACAATTATCTGGAGAGTTTTGAAGAAATATATTATAATCCTCAATTGATGATGCAAGTTATCCAAACAATTTTTCCCAAGTTTTCATTCAGAACAGGAGGCTATTATCATTCTAATGATTCTGAAGAAGAACTGAGAAGGAAGCAGAAGATAGCTTGTAATACTCGCTCATCTCTGTATTTTACTCTTTCGTTAGAGGACGTAGCGATTTCAAAACAAGAATTGTTGGAATCGATTAATTGCTATAACAAAGATGAACTTGAAATTTATTTAAATGATTTAGTAGAACATAATAAAATGTTGGAGTATGCCAGAGAGTTATGCTCATATACTGATGATATTCCGGAAGAAAGGAAAGAACTCATTTTAAAAGAATTGATCAATCAATTGACTTTAGCGGATAACAATGAGTCAAGAGGATTATTTCAAGCAAGTCCGAGTTATTATATTCTGGAGTGCATATGGAAGATACTCATTAGCTTACCCAAAGATATTAATGAACAATTATTCTTAAAGCTCCTTGACTCAGCTCAGCTTAATGAGTTTTCGGTAATTGTGGGGTTGATACTGGAAACAGAGAGAGCCTACGGACGAATCGGGGATAATATTAAATATAACTATCGATTTCTTGATGAAGCACAATTAGAGAATATTGAAAAGACTATTATCAGATCATTGAAAGATAGAATAAAAAATGATGATGTGATGAGCGCAACATCTTTTTATTCTGTTTATGTCTTTTGGTATCACATTGATAAGGTTTCTTTGGATGACTATATGAAATCTGCACTTTGTTCGGCGATAAATGTTCTCAAATACTTAACCAAAATAGGTGCTAATCATTGGAACTCGAACCATGGAGGTGGATGGGGATTTAATGCCGATGGTTTTGATGGATATATAAGCGATGAAGATGCATACAATAGCATTTTATCTTTAAAACAGACAGAAGATTTCAGAAAAATGGATGAACAATCAAAAAGGATTGCGGTTGCCTACTGCTTATGGTATGAAACCAAAGAAAGACATATTGAAGACAAATCAATTGATGAACACATTGGAGACTGGATGTGATTTTTTAGAAAAACGGACAAAATAAATTTGAAACAGTTGAATAATCGGACATTTTATGGTATACTAACCATAGAAAAGGAGACGATTGCTTTGATTCACAGAAAAATCGAACGGCGCTTAGATGATTTTTATAAAAGCGAAAACCGAAAAGCTTTGCTGATTACTGGTGCGCGGCAGGTCGGCAAGACCTATATTATCCGCGAGCTTGGCAAAAAATACAAATCATTCATAGAAATCAACTTTTTAGAGAACCCCAATGCTCGCGCTTTGTTTGAGAACGCAACGGACAGCAATGATTTGCTGCTCCGTTTATCTGCTGTTACGACAACGCCTTTGATTAAGGGCGAAACCCTGATTTTCCTCGATGAAGTGCAGGAATGCAAGGAGATTGTCACTGCTGTCAAGTTTCTTGTTGATGAGGGTAGTTACCGTTATATCCTCAGCGGATCGTTGCTTGGTGTGGATTTGAAAGATATTCGTTCCGTGCCTGTCGGTTATATGGATATTGTCGAAATGTATCCGCTGGATTTCGAGGAATTTATCCGTGCGTACGGCGTTTCAGACCGCGTCATGAATAAACTCAAAGAATGCTTTGACAACAAGACAACCGTTGATGCCGTTGTCCACGAAAAAATGATGGAGCTGTTCAGGCTCTATTTAATTGTCGGCGGTATGCCGTCAGTTGTGAACCAATATCTTGCCACCAATAATTTGCAGGAAGTTGTGCAGGAACAACGGAATATTATCGCTCTCTACAAAAAAGACATCGCCAAATACGACCCGAAAAACAAGTTGTATTTGGAAGATATTTTTGATTTGATTCCAAGTGAGCTGAACGCGAAAAACAAGCGCTTTATTTTGAAAAATCTGAACGAAAACTTTAAGCTTTCGCGTTATACCAACAGCTTTATTTGGCTGAAGGACGCAGGCGTAGCCTTGCCGACTTTTTGCGTTAATGAACCGGTTTCACCGCTGTTGCTTTCAAAAAGCACAAATCTCTTTAAGCTGTTTTTGTCTGACGTCGGTTTATTGGCGGCTATGTATATGGACAATATTCAGATAAAGATTCTGAACAAAGAGAAGGATATCAATTTCGGTTCCATCTACGAAAACGCAGCAGCTCAGGAATTAAAAGCACACGGTTTTGATTTATATTACTTCAACAGTAAGAAACAAGGCGAGTTGGATTTTGTTGTTGAGCAAAACGGAAATGTATTACCGATTGAAATAAAATCCGGCAAGGACTATACCAAGCACGCAGCATTGAGTAATGTGATGGCAAATGACGATTATGCTATTAAACAGGCATACGTCTTTCATAACGGCAACGTCAGCACGAAAGAAAAGATTGCATATCTGCCGATTTATATGCTGATGTTTGTGCAGAAGGTAAACGAACCGGAAGAGATGATTTATAAGATTAATTTGGATATTCTAAAATAAGAAAGAGAGAAACTAATGGGAGAAAAAATCTTTGATTTACTCAAAAGCTTAGCAACCGGTAATAAAAGCAAAAAATTCTGGGGAGCACTGATAGTAATATTCATTATCGTATTAATAGTATTTCCATATCTAGATGCAAATTTCTTTTACTATAATAGAATTGAAAAAAGAATTGATAATCTAACCTCCATTGTAGAATTAAATGATGATAAAATTCACAAAAATCAAGGTTTGCTTTTGGAATACGAAAGTATAATTCGAGAAATAAATGACGCAAATCAAAAGAGTCTAAATACATTTAATAACAGTACGGATAATGAGTTTGACTTCTGGGCAAAAGCTATCAGTGGAGGTCTCTTATTTGCTATTATTGGCATTATTGGTTTATTCAAAAAGAATAATACAAAAATGACTTTTTCGGTTTTCTTTAAAAATAATTTTTTGATTTTTATCGTTTGTTCACTATTTGCTGTTATACTTTCATTCATCTTTTCTAAAATTCCTACACTGGGAAATGTTTGGGTTAATGTAATTGCTGCACCTATTGTTGAATTAATTATAATTTACCTGTTTACAAAATCAAATAACAAAAAGGATGAGGTAAAATGAACGGTGTCATCTACGCTCGCTATTCCTCCGACAACCAGCGTGAGGAAAGTATTGACGGACAGGTTCGTGAGTGCTTGGCTTATGCGGAGAAAAACGGGATTCGGATTGTTGAAACGTATATTGACCGGGCAATGACCGCGAAAACGGACAAACGTCCCGATTTTCAGCGGATGATTAAGGACAGTTACAAAAAGGGCTTTAACATTGTTATCGTCTGGAAACTCGACAGGTTTGCGCGTAACCGCTTTGATTCCGCTAAGTACAAGATGATACTTCGTCAGAACGAAGTCCGTGTCTTATCGGCGACAGAAGCCATTTCAAGCCGTCCAGAGGGAATTCTGATGGAATCTATGCTCGAAGGCTGGGCAGAGTATTATTCAGCTGAGCTTGCCGAGAAGGTTATACGCGGTCAGACAGAAAACGCCCTGAAATGCAAATCCAACGGCGGTACGCTTCCATTTGGCTATTATGTCGATGACGAGCAGCATTTTCAAATCAATCTTGATACCGCTCCGTTTGTATGTGTGGCGTTTCAGATGTACGACGAAGGCTACACAATGAAGGAAATAGCCGCTGATTTCAAGCGCAGAGGAATCAAAAATACGCGCGGAACGGATTTTACTATCAACACCATATCCAATTTGCTGTCAAACAGGCGCTACATAGGCGAATACAAATACCGTGATATTGTCATTCCTGACGGTATTCCGGCGATTGTTGACAAGGATTTGTTTGACCGCGTACAGCAACAGATTGAGAAAAACAAGAAAGCGCCTGCCCGGTATAAGGCAGACGCGAATTATATTCTCACAACAAAACTCTATTGCGGCAAATGTATGTCGTTCATGGTAGGCGAAAGCGGTACCAGTCACAATGCGAACACCTATCGTTATTACAAGTGCATAACCGCCAAGCGCAAAAAGGGCTGCGATAAGAAAGCGGTCAAAAAGGATTGGATTGAGGAAATCGTTATCAATCAGATTAAGAAGGTCATTTTTGATGATGATTTAATTGAAGCGATTGCCGAGCGTGTATATCAGCTGCAAGACCAAGAAAACACGACAGTTCCTCTGTTGAGAAAGCAACTGGCAGAAACAGAAAAGAGCATTGAAAATGTCCTCAACGCGATTGAGCAGGGTATCATCACACCTTCCACCAAACAGCGGTTGGAGGAATTGGAACAGCGCAAGCAAAATCTGCAAATCGAAATCGCCAAGGAAAACATCAAGAAGCCTGTGCTTACAAAGGAACAGATTTTATTCTGGCTGCACCGTTTCAGAAATATTGACACCAAAAACATCAAACACCGTAAAAGATTGGTGGACAGCTTTGTAAACTCCGTCGTTTTGTATGATGACAGGATAGAATTCTTTTTCAACTACAAAGACGGAGCGAAAACGCTTACGCTTGACGAGTTGGGTAAAAGTTCGGATTTACTCAACTCTGCTCCACCAAAAAAGAAACCTCTTTTGTCTGCCAGGGCAAAAGAGGTTTTTATTGTTGTACATCGGAGTCAAACATAGTATAATTATCTTAACAAATCGGTATTTGTAGGAAAACCGGAATGGATACAATTAAGAAAATAGGACTAAACTCCAATGAAGTAAAACTGATTGCTATTATTGCGATGACAATCGACCATGTAACATGGTTATTGTTTCCTGGATGCCAAAAGATATGGTGGGTCATGCTTCTTCACGCGATAGGAAGATTGACAGCACCTATTATGTGGTTCTTTATTGCTGAGGGATTTCATTACACTCGAAACGTAAAAAAGTATATTGCCCGACTGTTCGTTTTCGCTGTAATATCGCATTTTGCCTATAACTTTGCAGGAGGAATACCATTTATTCCCAACGGGTTTTTCAATATGACCAGTGTGATGTGGTCGCTTGCCTGGTCGGTAGTTTTGATGGTCATATTTACAACGGATCAGTTGCCGCAGTGGGGTAAAATTGTTTTGATCCTGATTATCTGCTTTATTACCTTCCCATCGGATTGGTCAACTGTGGCGGCTATGTGTCCGGTATACTTATACATGAATCGCGGCGATTTCAAGAAACAATCGCTTACTATGCTCATATGGACAACAATTTATGCAGTCGTATATTTTATCTTTATGGACAAAGCGTATGGAATCCTTCAGATGTGTACGCTGTTATCATTACCGATTTTGAAGCAGTATAACGGTGAGAGGGGAAAATGGAAAGGCATGAAATGGTTTTTCTATCTCTATTATCCGGCGCATCTGTTTGCAATTGGAATTATCAGAGTGCTCATTGGAAACGGAAGTATCTTCCCTTAGGCTGTCGATAAATTCTTTGTGTGTTCTTACCTCGAAAAATGTACGTTTGTACGCTCTTTCACATCAAAAAAGGAACACCGTTCTGGTGTTCCTTTTTTGAATCTGTAAACCAAAAGGGAGAAGGTGGATTCGAAGGCGAGCGTTAAGAAAACGTGCCGGGGGCACGTTTTTAGCGAGTGCGCAGATGATAACTTTTCCAATAGAAAGTGAAAGCAACAAGCGCGGCAGTATGTTTGGCAAGATGAACCAAACCTTCTCCCACCAAACCAAAATAATCCGAACTTTTTGCTTATCGGCGAAACGTTCGGATTTTTGGTTTTATGCAGTTATTTTAAGGAGCAAAAATAAAAGCACTTCAAAAAACCGAAGTGCTTTATATTGAAAACTAAATTAATTTTTTATCTTACGTTTAGAAATAATACTTGCAGTCATTATAACGAAAATCAAACAGAACAAAATTGAAAACACATTTCCCAATACGCTTACCGATTCAACCCCCGATAGTTTTGTATACAAATGTATCACTACTTGGTGCAGTAAAAAGCATTCAAAAGAAATATCTCCTAAATACCTTAAGAAATTCAGCCTGAACAAGGATGAAATTGCTCCATGACCAATACTAAACACAAAAATCAAAATAATGTTCATGGTTATCCAATGCGTAACTCGATAATGCCAATTCTGCATAGGTGTATACATATTAAAGATCCAAAGCCCAATCGCCAGTATCTCTAAAACAGTAAATAACACTGTAAACCATCTTTTACAAACCATTCTCCTTTTTATGTAACAAATCAAATAGCCCAGTGACATACCGCATATATATTCCCAAACTCTGGACACGGGAAGAACATACTGCGTATATTCCATATTAGTATTTCTTGTTAAATAACAATATACCCATGTCAATAAATACGCACCGACAAACACAATAGCAAATATCATTTCCGGCTTTTTGGTTTTCCTGATCTTCGTAGCTAAAGCTCTTAACGGAATATTTATGCAGTTTTTTCAAAAGGTTCACCTTGATTGCAATATGAACCTATTGGAGAGAACGCGGACAAAATATTCATTCTCAGCGTCAAAATGTTCATATTGTCACGTGTCTTAAGGAACATATGAACCTTTTTGTGAACCGACGTTTGTTTCCCGTCCGATTGTCGATAGAAACGCAAACGTTTTGTTCAACGCCCACGGACAGGACCCTGTCCCTACGCGCACAAGGTAAAATTCATAGTAAACATCACCTTGACATCGTAGGGGCGACCATTGTGTCGCCCGTGCACCGACGTATATTTCCCGTCCGGTCGGCTGAGCCGACAATCAGTCTGCGCTCCTTTTAATAGAATATTTTCAGGTGCTTTTCTATTTCATCTTCTTAATCATTCATTACGATTTTTTCTTGCGTTTGTCGTGCTTTCAAGCTTCCCTGTGTTTTCACTAATCATATTATAAAAACCGACCCGTCAGGAAACAGGTCGGTCAAAATTTTATCCTAAATCTTCAATCATCTGTGCAAGGTACATTTGCAGGTACGTGGCGTCAGAGATGTCCACTTTGCCGTTGCCGTTTATGTCGGCTGCGATAAATGAGTCGCCTGTAAGAAGCTCAAACTCCGCTATATGCCGCTGCATCGCGGTCACGTCGCTGATGTTCGCCGCTCCGCTGCCGTCCGCGTCGCCCGGCGAAATAACGGGCTTCGCGGCAAGCTCAAAGCTATAGCTTCCGCTGCAATTGATGAAGGAGGCTTTTATGTAATAGGTCTCTCCTTTTTTGACATCGCAGGGCAATTGTGACGCGTCGCTGAAATCGGGTGAACGGGAAATCAGGAATTCGGGATACGCGCTGTCCTCTCCGATGCGCAAATCCGCAAGCTCTGCGCTTAACGTGCCGTCGCTGTCGGGGATAAAGCGGTAGTAAACCGTATCCCCGCAGAATTCATCTTCGCTGTCGTTGCTGCACACCATGCCAAGCTCATATTCAAAAATATCGGTAAAGTACAGCTCAAGCCCGCTTATTCCCGAGGCTGTTATTTCAATGGTGTAGGTTTCGCCTGATTTGGTTAAGAACAAATTGCTCTCGGTAATGTCATGGTTATGCTCGCGCTTTTTCGACAGATTCGCGACCCTTTTGCCTGCGGAATCATATGCCGTGACTGACAAAAAGGCTGAATCATCAAAATCGCACGGATCGTCGTTTGTGAGCCATAACTCGGTGTTGTCCGCCGCCGTGACAGTGACGGTTCTTGTTTCGCCGTCATTCAAACCTCTTATCAAAAGCAAGCTTCCAGTCGTATACGTAAACGGCTCGTCTGCCTGTTCATCTGTCCATTTCAGGCGGGGATGGGCTTCTCCTATCTCATCCGCGATAAACGCGCCCGTGAACTCGGCTGTGTAGTCCTTTGAGCTGTCGTAGGAGTCGATAGTCAAAGCATCCGAGTCGCTGAATTTTACGGAGTATTTGTGTCCGGTCACAAGCTCAATGCCGTGAGCGCCGAAGTCGAAGCTCCATGTGTCGGCGTCTTCGTCCCTTTTCATTCTGCCATTCCACAGGACTGACTCCCCGTTGGTTTCGTCATAGGCTTCGCAGTACACCGCGCGTCCGGCTCCGAACGCGTCGTCATCGGCGCGGACGCGGATAACATCAACTCCTGCTTTATCGTCATTTTCTCCGAGCCATTTGTATTTGAACACAGGTGTTGAATCATAGGAATGCCATGTGTATATATCGGAGAAAACCGCTGTGTACTCCCTTGCGCTGTCATATTCCGTTATGGTAAGCTGCTCGGTTTGGGCTTTGCCCCAATCGTCGGTAAAAATAACGCTGTATTCGTGAGACGGGTCAAGCTCTGCGCCGCGCTCGCCGAGGTCGCAGCTCCACATTCCGGAGGCTCCGTCCTTTGTCATAACTCCCTTTTTGGAGCCCCATTTGACGATTTCGGCGCTGTCGGTTTGGTCATAAATATAGCAGCACATTTTTGTAACGTTCGTGAATGTGTCGGGGGCAACGTCAATGCTGATGACCGCGCGGCTTTCGGAAGCCGCATATGCTTCGCCTGTTCCGGCGCAAATCACTGTGACGGACATTGAAGCGGTGAGTACAATTGATAATAATTTGTTTTTCATAATAAACACCATCCTTTTGTTATTTCCATTTTGCGTAATAAGTCATTTGAGGATTGTCAACATGAGCCTTTGTAGGGTCGGGTTCGACAAGCATGACCGCGCCGTAGTCCGCTGTGGAAAATTCCAGCGCCTCGGTTTGCGAGCCTGTGGTGGTACCGAACATCACATAATAGGTCTTGCCGTCTTCGAGATTCAGCGGGTTCAGGTCATAGCTGTAAAGCTTACCGGAATCGAGAGTGCAGTATTCTTTTTTGCTTGCCCATTCATAAAAGCTTGAAGTGCTATCGTAAATGTGACAGAAGATCTGCCCGAAGTCACCGACAAAGCCGCTTGCGTCTATGCAGACCTTCCTCTGTTCGGCAGGGACCGTTACGGGAACGGTCGTTGCGGGCGCGACTGTCGCCGAAGTTGCCGCAGCGGCAGGATTCGTCGCCTGAGCTGCCTGTGAGTTTGTCGGACTTTGTGAGGGAATTGTCTGTGAGGTGTTTTGCTGAGCCTGAACGACCGGCTGAGTTGCCTGAATACGTGCCTGAGTCGGGACCGTGCTCTGATTTATATTAGAGCCAGAATTGCCCGATATATTGCGGGCAGTCGGAGGCACGGTGGTGAGAGGCATGGTTGTCGGTACGTTTTGCCCGGGATTTTCAGGCTGACCCGCCGTGCGGTGATAACCGTAGCCCGGCTTTGCAGGAGAAGCGGGGTTTCCTGACGTGAACGCTCCCGATGCCGCCGCGCCTATTCCGCCGATCACCGTGATACACGCCGCGCCTATAGCCGCGATTTTTACGGAGGTCACTCCGCCCGACGCCGCCGAGTTGACGGCAGCGACCTTTACCGCTCCAGCAGGCGTTGCGTAGGGGATAAGAATTGCCTTTTGCATCTCCGCGCCCTGAATCAGACTGAACGAAAGCAATGACATCGGAGGCACCGAACAGGACGCAAGAGCCGCGCCGCCGTATTGCTCCAGATATTTTTTCATTGTCTGACGCGCCGAGTACAGACGGCTTTTTACGGTGTTCTCATTGACCTCCAATACATCCGCGATTTGCCTGATGCTCATTTGATAAAAATAGAACATCAAAACGCTTTCGCGGAGGATCTGCGGCAAAGCTCCCACCGCTTCTCTCACATAGCCGCATACCTCCCCGGTTTCCGCCGATCTCTCGGGACAAAGCTGATCGTTTTCGTCGGCAAGCTCCCACTCGACTTCGCTCAGACTGAGGTTTTCCCTTGAACGCGTGAGCTTTGTTTTGCAGTAGTTCGCGGCAATCGTTTTCAGCCAGCCCAAAAACGCCTTAGGGTCTTCGAGTGTGTCTAACTTTTTGAGCACGGTCAGTAAAATATCCTGAACCGCGTCCTTAGCATCCTCCTCGTTGCCTAACAGGGTGAGGCTGTAATAATAAAGATATCCGCTCACTATGTTGATAACGTCTTCCATCGCCTTTTTGCTGCCGTTCTGCGCTTTGGCTACCCGGTGTGAAAGCTTTGCGTTATCTATTTTGTATTTAGGCTGTTTGTTCATATCGTTTCCCTCGCTTTCCTCACTTTTTGCCCTCTTCATTAAAAAGGACTCAAAAGCACGGAAAAGGTTTGATGCTTTTTTTAAAAAAATTTTATTATTTTTTTGATACCATGATAACATTAAACCGCAGGGTTGTCCATATTATGAAAAGCTTATTTGATTATAAGCAAAAGCCCCGTAAGAACCTGCGGTGTTCTGCGGAGCTTTTAATTCCTTATTTTAACCGTGACGCGGCGTCGGCAATTACGCGGAAGCTGTCTATCCGCTCGTGGCGCATGACCTGTCCGTTAAACCGCTCTACCGCTTCCGAAATATCTTCTTCGGTGTTTTTGACATATAAGTCGGCGTTCAGGCGGTTGTTGTTCAGATACAGCCTGACCTCTGTAATATTGCCGCTGAGCGAGCGGAGAAGGGCACAAAGAGCTTCAACGTCTATGTTCTTGCCGTTGTCGCCGACAAGGATATTCTTCTTTCTGCCCCTGATGTACAGCTTGCCGTCCTTGATCATGCCGAGGTCGCCCGTGTGGAAGTAACCGTTTTCGTCAAAGGCGGCTGCTGTAAGCTCCGGGTCAAGATAGCCCGGAAAAACGGTGTCGCCCTTGCAGATGATCTCGCCTATGCCGTTTTCGTCGGGGCGGAAAACCTTTGCGTCAATGCTGTCAAACACGGTTCCGCAGCTTGCGTCGTCGTCGCCGAAATAGCTTATCGAAAAGGAGGCGGCGGTCTCGGACAGACCGTAAGAGCGAATAAGAGGGAAGGAGCTAAGCGTGGTGCGTATCTCGTCGGAGCAGGGCGCGCCTCCCGTAAACAGGTATTTTATGTTTGTTCCGAAAGCGCTCGTAATGCGGTCGCCGAAGGCGTCAAGCAGGCGCTTGTAGACAAGCGGGACTGCACAGAAAATCGTCGGGTTGACCTCGCGCAGCTCCTCCGCGATTTTAGAGGGTGACGACGAGAGGTAAATGCTGTATCCTCCGATTAGCGAGTAGTAAAAATTATACACGCCCGCGTAGGTGTGATGAAGCGGGAGAAACAGGTAGTCGGTGTCGTTTTCACCGAGAGGAACGCGCTTGATAAGCTCGTGATAGCCCGCGAATATCACTTTTTGAGTAAGCTTTATTCCCTTTGAGGGACCCGTGGTGCCCGAGGAGAAAACTATTTTGCAGCACTCGGCTTCGTCCTTTACGGGCAGGTCAAACAGCGCGGGCGGAGGGGAAAGGCTGTACAGACAGCTCATGCTCAGGCAGAACATCGGGCGCTTTCTGTTCAGGCTTTCGGCTGTTTTGCTCAGATCGTCGTCATAAATGATCGCCTTTGCGTCTGTGCGCTCAAGCATTGACAAAATGACGTCCTCGCTCATCTCCTTAGCGAGCATTACGCTTACGCCCGTGTAGCCTGTCACCGCTAAATCCGCGACCATAAGCGCGTATGAGTTTTTGCCGATTATTCCCACGGCAGAGCCTGCGGGCACTTTTTTAAGCAGAAGGCGAGCGAGGCTGTGAACGTCCGAAATAAGCTGGCCGAAGGTTCTGCCACGGAAAACGACGTCCGTTTTTTCAAAGATATACTTTTTATCCTTGCGGTTTTTGTAATCATATTCAAGAATACTGTTTATGTTCATAGCTTCCGCTCCAAAAGTTTGAGATAGTTTATTTTTGTGTGATGCTTTACGTCGCGCGGAATGGCGCGGATAAGCTTTACCGTAAAATTCACGCCGTATTCCTTCCGCAGATATTCCGCAATTGCCGCGCGGTCGGGAGCCTTGTCCTCAAGGAAGAGGTATAAGCCGCCGTCCTTTTCGACCGCGGCGCATTTTCCGACGGACGGGAACCGCAGGATAAGCCGCTGCTCGATCTCGTTTGAATAGACGGTCCTGCCGTTAAGCCGCAGGCAAAAGCCCGATTTGCCGAGGTAGTACAGCCTGCCGTCCCTGAAAAAGCCGACGTCGCCCGTGTTGTAATAGCCTTCGCTCAGCTTAACGCCGTCAGTTGACTTTGTAAGCAGGGCGTCGCTTTTGACGAATATGGTTCCGTTTTCGTCTGTTTTGGCGCTGACGCCGCGGCACACGTCACCGAGCAGACAGTCGCCTGTTTTTTCGAGCGTGTGAAGGTAGTCGTCAAAATCCACGCTCGCTATCAGGCAGCACTCGGTCGAGCCGTAAATGTGAATTAGCCTGCACGGAAAGACGCGGCGGATCGAAAGCACCTCGCTCCGGTTGAGTATTGCTCCGCCGCAGTACAGGGTTTTCAGCTTTGGGTACATATTCGGAGTGCGCAGGCAGAAGTCGGGGGTGGTTATTATCATTGTGACGTCGCTCAGCGGAAAGCGCCTCAGGCGGCGGATGATTTTTCCCGTCCTTTTTGAACCGAGGTTCACGTTCGGCAGAACGGTCGTAAAGCCGAGCAGGAGATTTGCAAAAATGTAAATGTAAGAGGTGGTCAGCACGGTTTCACGCGCGCCCCTTTCGTCCATGTTGTCCGCCACAAGCTTTAGCTGTTGAAACAGATCGAGGTGGGTGCGGATAAAGAGCTTCGGCTTGCCCGTTGAGCCTGTGGTTACGGTGATAAGCGCGTCGTCCGCATCGTCGGGGTCGGGAGCGGGAGCAGGTGAAGCCTTGCTATTTGCTGAGCGGTCGATGTTGATGACCGCCTTTATTTTTTTGATTTCGACGAACAGCGCGCGGAAAAATCTTGTTTTGTTTGAAACAAGCACAAAAGACGGGCGTGTCTTTTCAAAAACGAGCTGCATATTTTCCTGCCCCGCGTGTATGTCAACATACATGACGCACGCGCCCAACTCAAAGCAGGCTATAAGGAACACGCAAAGGTTATAGCCCGATTCGGCAAAGGCGAGCAGCCTGTCGCCGCGCCTTACTCCGTTTTGTACAAGGAAGGCACGGGCTCTGTCCGCGTCGGCTTTAAGCTCTGAAAAAGAGGTCGGGCGGGGCTTTCCTCTGTCAAGGTGGATAACAGCCGTCCTGTCGGGGTGCTTTTCGCAGACCTGTTCAAATGCGTCGATTATCTTGCTCACGTTGTTCACCAAATTCATAAACGAGAAAGTCGCGGTAAAAAAACGCGCGGTTCTGTTTTGTAAGCTGCTCGGACAGCTCGGTTTGAAGGCTCAGGCGGCTGTCCGAAAAATAACGCTTGTTCTGCATATTGTAATACGCCAATCGCGCTCCGTCGTTTGACAGCTTGCAGAGCTGTTCGGTGTTCCTGACGAATTCCCCGTCGCTCATATATTCAAAGATGTCGGACAGGTTGAAAAAGTCGTATTTTCCGCTGAGGCTTTCCAAATCTCCGAGCCGCACCTCAATGCGGTCAAGGCGCTCTCGTATCACGGGGTAGCTTTCGCGCCGCAAATACAGCGGAAGCGCGCGCTGCGGGTAGCGGTTGAGAAAAATGTAGTTAGCATACGGGTTGTCGCGGTTTGGAACGTGGGTCAGCGCATAGTCCGTCACTTTTTTTATATTTGCTCCGCTGTCCTCTTTGTTTTCGACATAGTCGTAAAAGTGCTTGTCCCTGCCGAGCTTTCCCATGGTGCGAAAGCCGAAGAAGGCGTTGAAAACAGCTTTGAAGCGGCGGTTGTTGATGTATTTGTTGTAAAACCGCGCCTGTTCGTCGATGTCGTCCATTTCGGAGAATTGCTCGAAGCGGCGCTTTGAGGAGAAAAGCGGGATAATTTTTCCGCGGAAAATCTGAAAGTAACGCTCAAATTTGCCGATGTTTATTATTCCTTTATCGAAATATTCTCTGCGGTCGCGGAAGTATTCAAAAGCCTCTCTGTCCATGCGGTTCTCGAGCGTCAGGAACAGCGCGTAGGCGTTTTTGCTTTCAGTAACTCCCAAAAGACGGAGCAGATCATCGTATCCCAACGCCTGAAAGCCCGCCTTTTTCAGATTAAAAAGGTGGATCTGAGTCGGGTTCACGTCTATTGCGGTTATGTGCGCCGGGTCGCCTGTAAGCAGGGCGAGGGTGTTGTCGCCCGCTGACAGCACGGACACGCCGCTGCCGCCCTTGATGTTTAGGGAGCCCAAAAGGTTTTCGGGATCCTCCCAGCAGTTGGCGTAACGTATAAAATCAAATTTTGCCTGTTCCATCGTGTTCCTCCAGAATAGTAACCGTGCCGCCCACGCCGTCCACACGCACCCTCGCTCCGTCGGGCACCCTTTCGGTAAGCCTCCGAATTCCCACCACGAGCGGAATGCCCATTTCTCGGGCGATGACCGCCGAGTGGGACAGAACGCTTCCGCGCTCAATTATTATTGCCTTTGCCATGGGGAAGAGTATCGTCCAGCCGGGGTCGGTGCGCTTAGCCATCAAAATCAAGCCGTTTATGTCCGCCTCTGTCGGCTCGGTAACAAGCTTTACAACGCCCTCAACGGCTTTGCCTCCACCCGGTGTGCCGCGCAGCACGCTGACGCTTTCCCCGTCGGAAACCTCCTGCGGGCTGAAAACGGGAAGCATATTTTCGCTTTTGACCTCTCCGTAAAAGTACATTCGCTCGAAAACTTCCTTCGGCTTGTTTTCTTCGTATTCTCTTCGGCGAAGGGCGACAAGCCCGCGCAGGTCGCCGATATACTGCCCTGCCGCGATCGCGGTGATCTCGTCCTTTTCAAGGAAGAAAATGTCGCGATAGCTTTCAAGCTTGCCCTCGGCGGCGAGATTTTTTCCGACACGCAGGAAAATATTGCGGACTATGGCGTAGATGTAGGTGCGGCGCAGCCGCAGGCTCTCGCGGTTGCGTATAAAAAATTTTGTGATTATTATAAGCCGCTTTACATACAGGCAGCTAAGGGGAGAGTAATGTCTGTAAATCTCGGGCTCGCGGTTCGGCTTAGGCTCGGCGGAGACAGGGCGCGGCTCAATGCGAAGGTAGTTTTCGATCGTTTTGAACAGAAAAGTCGGGTCCTCCTGCATGGTCACGGTCTCAAGCTTTAGCTCGTCCATGCAGCGCGCGCCGAAGCGGGCTATGTAGTCGTTTAGCCTGCGCGCCGTCGGGGAAACGTTTTCGAGTGAAAAGGTTCCGTTTAGAAATTGCTGTTTCAGCGCGTCGTCAGCCTTGATCTCCTCCACGATATCAAGCAGCATGGCGGTCTGTTCCGCGCTTTCAACGTTGCCCTGTTTGCTCAGAATGTCGCTGAGTATCCCCTCGCCGTCGCTTACGCCGTGCTTTTTAAGGTTATCGGTCAGCAGCCCGAAGAACACCATAGCGCCCATATCGTTGGCGATAGGCGTTGTAAAATCGTTCAGTATCTGCTTTTCGAGATTGTCGTAAACGGCAAGCGCCTCGGAGTTTGTCATGCCGTCAAAGGTGCTGTTGACGTAAGGCGCTGTCACCGTGTTGAAGCGCTCGATAAAGCTTTTGCTGTCGCGCTTCATGCGGAGCATTTTATACAGAAAGCGCACGTAGATTTTTATTAAGCGGCGGCTCGATTGGGCGGAGGTCTCCTTCAGCGGAGTTTTTACGCCCATCATTTTTTCCATGTATTTTTTGTTTTGCTCATATCTCGGATAGAGCGAGGTCATCTTGTACCAGCTGTTTAGCCTGTAATATATTTTGTTTTCATAAAAGCACAGCATATGGTTGAGGTCGTCGTCAATGCTGCGGATAACTTCCTCGCCGATAAAAAAGCTGCGCAGGGTCTGGTGGTAGATTTTGCCGTATACCTCCTGCGCGAATGTGAAGGTAAGGGGAGTGGTCACGCCCGAATAGCTTTCGATGATGTTTGAGTTGTCGAGGATCGTCCGTTCAAGGCGCTTGTTGATGTGCGAGCAGGAAGCAATGGGACGGCACTGCAAAATGTAGACCTCGCCGTCCTTTACCGCAAACTCGATGTCGCAGCCGCGCTTGATCTTGTAGCTGTCCTCGATGATCCGCGCCTGACGCGCAAGCTCGCGGAGAAGCGCTTTGTCGGCGTTGCCGCCCGAGCTGATCATCTCGTCAAAGCAGTCCAGAACGTAGTCCTCGCTGTCGGAGCTGCCCGACACAAGCTGTTCGCCGAGCCCCGCAACGGTGCTGATGTAGCATTCGTCGGGATTGTTGGTGTAGGGGTTTACGGTAAAAATAACTCCCGAAAGCTCGGGGTCAACCATTTCCTGAATAATAACAGCCGCGCCGATATCTTTTGATATGCCGCCGTTTTGGGCGCGGTATTCCATGGCTCTCGCCGAAAAGCACGACAGCCAGCATTTTTTTATTGTATCGGTCATGCTTTCATCAGCCTTTACGTTGAGAAAGCTCTCCATCATTCCCGCGAACGAGCGTTCGGCGGAGTCCTCGTCTGTCGCGCTGGAGCGCACCGCAAGAAGGGCTCCTTCGGTAAGGCTCGCCTTTATCGCTTTGAACAGCGAGTTTTTCAGGGTGTTCGGGAAGGAGATATCGTTCAGCAGCGAGGCGATCTTTTCACCGCAGCCCGTACCGTTTTCCGACAGCAGGCGCTCGTATTCCGCGCGGTGTTTGCCGAGGAAGGAATAAAAAAACTCCGTATCCAAACAGATCCAGCGGGGGATTTTTATCCCGTAAGCGTCGCTCAGCCCGTCGAGGTGCAGCAGATTGTACGCCTTGCCGCCAATCAATTTCGGAGAAGCGTTCGCAGTTTTGTTATCGCAAATCATTTTTTCGCCAACCTTGTTTTATAGATAAAAAAGCCGACCGACAGCAGCAGGGAGCCGCACAGATACAGGATCACCCACAGGCTTCCTATCTCTTTGTAGGCGGCAATGTAAAATGCGGATACAAGCGTCAGGAAAAACGGTTTCATCAGCTCAAAGCGGTTTTGCATCAGGGCGTAAGCCGCAAGCAGAACGGAGATAAGCCCGTACAATCGGAAAAAACAGATGTTCAGCGCGACAAAGACCGCGCAGAAAATAATCAGGAGCAGTCTTAGTGTGGATTTTGAAAGCGGTTTTTCCTTTGTGTCGGTATCGTAGTCGAAATAATCATCAAAAAATCTGAGGATATATGCAAGCAGGGTGAACAGAGGGAGCAGCTCCCAACGGACGCCTTGGGTCAGCAGGCTTATAAGCGCCGCAAAAAAGAGCGCGATAAGAAGGTAAAAGGCGTACTTTAACAAATACTTGATCATTTGATAACCTTGTTATATATTTCCGCCTTGGCAAACAGCAGGGTTTGACTGACCCCGGCAAAGCCGCAAAGCTTTTTCAGCTCGTCCTTCGGCTTTTGGCGGATGATTTCATTTTTCAACAGCGCTTCGCCCTGCTCCCTTGTGAGCTGACCCGAGCGCACAAGCACGCTTGTTTCGGGAAGACGGTGCGGTCTGCCCTCAGCGCGCTGATAAATATATTTAGCGGCGTTGTGTACTTCGCAGTCATAGTGGTTGTAATCGTCGGGAGGCGACCACGGCGTGTTGTTTTTCAGCCAGCTTACTATCTCGCTTTCATCGTAGGGATGATACAGAAAATAGGGGACAAATTCGCGCAGATCGCTTGTATCGATGCCGTCGAATGCTATGGCGCGGATATCCTCGAATATATCGGCGTCAACCTTTTCCTTCACGCTTTCGAGCAGATCCATATAGCATTTGCCGAAATCCATGTCCCTGCTGTCCTCAAGTCCCCAGTCAATGAAGCGGCTGAAAACGTCGAGCGGGTAGCTGCGGAGCATTTGCTCGGGCGATCTGCCATGAACGCAGATTCCCGCGTCAATGCGCGCCGCGTAGCCTATCATGGAGGCGTAGCCGATGTAAGAGCAGGCTATGCAGGGGACAAGCAGCTTTGACATGGAATAGTTATAGACCCGTTTGAGAGTCTGAACATCGAAGCTGATGTATTCGTGCTCTGCGCCGAATGCGCTGACGAGCCTGTCGATATTCTCCTTTGCCTGAGCGGACAAGAAGCCGTTGTCCATCGTAAAGGCTTTCACCCTCAGCCCATAGCGTTCAGTGAGCTGACTCAGGACATAGGCGCTGTCCTTGCCGCCCGAAATGCCGACCGCCGCGTCGTAGAGGTGCCGCCCTTTTATCCGCTCAATACGTTTGTCAAAGAGCTTTTGAAGCGTTTCAAAATCGTTTAGCCTGCCGCTGATTTTGTCATATTCGCGGCAGAAATTGCAGACGCCCTCGCTGTCAAAGCTGATGTGTCTTACGGAGTTGTCGTTAAGACATCTTTTGCAAACCATTACTCCAACTCCTTAACAAATACGGCGTAGCGTTTTTCCTTGGATTCTATGTCGCTGTCAAAGCGCCTGAACGTGCTTCGCTGCTCGCACTCAAAGTGATAGACTACGTCTTTGAATCCCAAATCTGAAATGTGGCTGTAGCCTAAATAAACCAGTGCAAGGTACAGCTTGTTGTGTTGGAATTCCCTGCGCACAGCGGTTGTCTTTGATATGTAGTCGTCCGGATCGCAGGGATTGACATAGCCCATTGAAAAGCCCGCCGCCCTGCCGTTATAAAATGCGACGATCATTTCAAGGCGCGGAATAAGGCGCGTCCATGAAAGATATATTTCACGGAACTCCTCGCGGGAAATTTCCGAGTAGAGATATCCGCCCGAAAAGGCGTCCCTGCATATGTCGAAGATATCGTCGGCGAGCGCGTAGGCTTCTTCTCCCGCGAAAAACCTGAAGGTGAAGCCCTCGTTTAGCTTTTGGCGGTGCACCGCTTCCCCGATTGAGAAAAGCTTGTTGTCAAGCCTGACATGGGCGCTGCGGTAGGTGTAAAGCTCCTTATAGCCGAGTCTGCGGATGAAATCAATATGGTACGACTCGTTGTCGCAGTCGGGAAAGTATTTAACGTCAAAGTCGTTGAGCGCCCAGCGGTAGGACATCCAGGTGTTGTAGTTCATGGGACCGAACAGCCGCTTGAAGCCGAGCTCCTTCGCGCGGCGCTCCGCTTTTTCAAACAGCCCCTGTGCGGCTTCAAAGTCGTTTTCGAGATCCACAAAGCCGAACATACACTTGTCCTCTTTGAGGTTGTTGTTGACGATAAGATAACAGGAGGAGCCCCGGTATTCTATCCGCTCGCTGTAGTCGGCGGATGATAATATTTTCAATTGTTCATTCATAAATCTTCCTCTAAAATTTCGGTGAGCTTGTCCGCGCCGCTTAACAGCGAGTCCACAAAGCCCTCGCCGAGCACCTTGCCCGCTATGCGCAGCAAAGAAAGGCGAATGACGATGAACTCATAGGCATTAAACAGCAGCAGCTCTTTGTATTGCTTGCTGTCCATTCCGCGCAAAGGCGGCGCGTGGGGAGACAGGCGGCTTTTGTGATAGTCGATCAGCTCAAGGATCTCGCGGCGGCTAAGATTCTCCGCCTCATAAATGAGCAGCTCAATCAGGTCGTGCTCGGGGTTCTGGAACGCGGCGAGCTCAAAGTCGTAAATCAACGTTTTGTTTTCGGTGAAAAAGATATTCCGACGTGAGAAATCGTTATGAGAAAAGCTGCGGTGGTGCGAGAACCGCGCGGCGTAAAGGTGGATTTTGTCGATGAAGCGCTCGATTTTGTTCAGCTTTTGTTCGCTGAAATACCGCCTGTTCTCTTCCTCGTCGGCATGGAACAGCAGTCGGATGAATCCGCGCGAGCGGCGATAATCCTTCGGTGAACAGATGTTCAGCCCGAGCCGCTTCGCCTGATCCTCACGGTTATAGTAGAATATGTGGAAGTCAAGCAGCGTGTTCAGCGCGCGCTTTGCAGCGGAGAACCTGTGAGTGCCGTCGCTGACAGGGAAATAACGTCGGAGGATAAGACTGTAAAGCCCCGAACGGCGGTCAAAAAAGCTGCCGTAAAAGACGGGCATATGCCGCCGCAGAGACCTGTCAAGATGCTTGTATAGGCTGATTTCCCTTGTGCAGCTTTTGTTGTAGCCGAGTATTTTTTTGTGCAGCGTCATGCTGAGCGTGAAGCGC
This sequence comes from uncultured Ruminococcus sp., assembly GCA_902777275.1. GTDB lineage: Bacteria > Bacillota > Clostridia > Oscillospirales > Acutalibacteraceae > Ruminococcoides. The sequence goes on from CACYTI010000026.1 coordinate 22,660, forward strand.
GCGCTTTTTCCGCTTATCAGCCGTATGCCGTTGCGTATGATACGCGGTGATTTCACCTTGCGGACACAGTCGAGCAAGCTGCCGTCCGCAAAACCGACGCGCAGAAAATAAATGCCGTTTTCGCCGAGGGCAATGCGGTTGTTTATGCTTGAAACGCCCTCGGGAAGCGATTCTTCAACGCTGACTATCCGTTTTTCAAAAAGTGATTGAAGCTGATTGGTCATGGCATTTGTTCCGGGTTTGTTGTTGGTGGTTGATCATATTGTCTTAATTATAGCAAGTTATATGAATTAAGTCTATATATATTTACAAAAAAGTCGAATTGTTATACTTGCTGCCGGCTCTGTTACAAGCCGATTGTTATGCTTTAGGATATAAAACACCGCCGACGGAAAAAACACCGCCGGCGGTTGATAATTATTTTGTTTTACCACGGCTCTAAATCATAATCGGGATCGCTGATTTGATCCAATATTTCCTCAAGCCGTTTGCCGTCAAAAAACGGATCGTTTAAAAAATCTTCTATCGAATTATAGAATTTATCTCCATCACCCCAATCAAGCAACCACCAACCCGAAAAGCTATATCGTTTGCCCTTATAAGTGAAATACGCCGCGTGAAAGTTGTGACGGTGAAAAGCCGAAATAAAATCATTCATGTGATTTTCCTCCCGTTTATTGTTCTGTGCTTTGTGACTTCGGCGTGAACTTTTTGCCGATAGTTTGCATTATCTCGTTTTCAAGCTTTTCGATGTTCCGCCTCTTTACCTTGATCTTTATTTCCGAGGTCACCGTTTTTACACAAACATAATAGGTGCTGACCGTTCTTTTCATATTTCTGTGAACCTTGTGGTCGATCGCGGTTATGCTTCTTGTGTCGATCAAATACACATCCGACCCTATTCTGTAGAACAAATAAGCGGAGTTACACCTTAATTCGCCCTTGGCATATTTGCTTGGTGATATCTCCGAGAGTGTTTCTCCGAGATGTTCAACGCTGCCGAAGCTCTCTGCCGTTTTGAGCAACTCATTGTATTCCGTATCGCGAAAAAAGCTTTTTATCGAGGTGATAAACAAAATAACAAAGAATAATATGACCAATATCCAAAAAAAGACTTCCAACCATACGGGAATACCGATTTTTGTGCTGAATAATCTTACAGAATGTCCGAAACCGCCTTTAATATCAGAGACAATGGAAAAAACGAATAAGGCTATGACGAATAAGCTGACAACAGCCCAAATCAGGTTTCTTATTTTAAGCTTTGACCGGATCCTTTTGAAAAATTCCATGTTGTCACTTCCGCAACTTGTTTTTTACTTGAATATAGTACCACATCGGCAGCAAACGCGCAAGAGTTTTTGTTTAAAAACAAAAAGCCGCCGGGCTTCCGACAGCTTTTTTGAAAAATAATTACTTTTATTCGGGCTTTCTGCCGTTGCAGAAATAGAATATCGTCAGCAGACCGGGTCCGCAGTGTGCGCCGATCACAACTCCGAGCGAGGTGATTTCGATTTTTCCCACCATGGGGAACTCAGCGCGGATTGCGGAGCTGAGCAGCTTGGCGTCGTCGAGACAGTCGGCGTGGAGAATATGGATCTCCGCTCCGGTGCAGTCGATTTCGCGCAGGTCGCGGAGCGCGCATTCCGTTATTAACTTGACAGCGGTTTTTCTTCCGCGAACCTTTTTGGCTACGTCGAGCGTGCCGCGGTCGGGAACATAGAGCACGGGCTTGATGTTCAGGATAGAGCCCAGCAGAGCCGAGGCGTTTGACACGCGTCCGCCCGCCTTGAGGTAATTAAGGTCGTCAACGGTGAATCGGTGGGCTATTTTAAGCTTGTTCCCCTCGCCCCAGGCGATGACCTCGTCATAGCTCATTCCGTCTTCCATGCGTCTGACCATGTTCTGCACAAGCATTCCGAGACCGCCCGAGATGCAAAGCGTGTCCATGATATACAGCTTTTGATCGGGAAACTCCGCGCGTACAAGCTCGGCAGCGCCCAACGCGTTTTTGTAGGAAACGGACATCTTTTGAGACATATCGAGAAAGATAACATCCTTGCCCGTTTTCAAAAGACCGCGGAAAAAGTCGGCGTACATAAATTCGTTGATCATTGAGGTTTTGAGGATATCGCCCTTCCGCATACCGGCGTAAACCGCGGCGCGGCTGTCCTCGCGGCAATCGTCCTCATACAAATCGTTGCCGACCGTGTAGGTGTAGGGAATAAAGGGAACGCCGTGTTCATCGAGCCAGTCTCGGGTCAGATCCGAGGTGGATGATGTCGCGATGATGTAATCTGCCATTTTGCTCTCCTTATCCGAGTAATATAACTCTGTTTGAAATTTTATTTTGCACTTTTCGTTCTGGCGCATTAATTGTATAGGCAATACCGCATAATTACGGTGCGCGGATTGCGCAGTAAGATTTTTCGCCGGATTGTACAAATAAATTGAGGTAAAACCATCGCCCTGCCGAGTTTTTCTGACAGTCTGACGGAACAAGATCCAATCAAGGCGTGCGCCGCGAATTGTGCGGGGTTGCCTTTATTTTGAGTTTAACATAAACTCGGGTTTAAGTCAATACAAACGGAAACAATTGTTTACTATCGCGGCAGGTGAGAGTTGGGTTCGGCTGCATTGTGAATATAAAAAACGTAAAATTTTGTGATATTTAGTGAAAACTTGTGAATACGCTATTGACAAACTCCGCTTTCGGGTGTAAACTGATATAATATATTTTATCTGCTTACAGCATTTTTGGGTTGGATAATAAGACTCCGGGGGAGGGAGCCTGTAACATAAATAGTTTAGAATAATGAGGTGAGGAAATGGAATTGAGAAAGGTAACAGTTGAGAGCATTCTTGAAAACGCGCACAATGCGCTGAAAAAGGTAAACAGCTCCGACTACGCGGCGGTGGAGAATATCTGCGCCTGCATTGTCAAGCTGAAATACCGCTGCGAGGATCGCGGATACAGGGCGATCATCGGCAGAGACGAATTATTTGACTTTATTGATGATATTATCAGACGGGTCAAAAGCAGGGAATATGTGATCGTCGTTACCGTATCGCGCAATACGTCGGTAGACAAGCTTAAGGAGCTGCGCAGGCTATGCGACAACGCGGTAGATTCCATTGTCAATCTTAACGAGTCGCTGAACGGAGCCGTGACGATCGAAGCCGCGAGAATAAAGCAAGGCTTTGAAAAGGAATACGCGATCGACTTTGCCGCAACGCTGCTGTGATAATGCCGATAATTCAATAACCGCTTATACATAAGCCCCGGAGGATCACGACTGTTCCTCCGGGGCTTAGTGTTAAAACTTGTTGACGATATAATTTACATATAGTACAATAAAAACGATAATTGATTTTATTTAATTCTACCAACGAAAGGTCTGAGGCTTATGAAATTTATACACTTATCCGATTTGCACATCGGAAAGCGAGTAAACGAGTTTTCCATGTGTGAAGACCAGAAATATATCCTGCGGCAGATTTTGCAAATCATCGACGATGAAGAGCCCGACGCGGTGATCATTGCGGGCGACGTTTACGACAAATCCATTCCATCCACCGAGGCGGTCGAGCTGCTCGACAGCTTTTTGTACAGGCTCTCAAAGCGGCGCAGTGAGGTGTTCATCATCAGCGGCAACCACGATTCACCCGAAAGGCTCTCGTTCGGCTCGCGGCTTATAGACGGAAGCGGAATTCACATCGCGCCCGTTTACAGCGGAGAGATAAAGCCCTTTGCCGTGAAAGGCGTCAATATATATCTTCTGCCGTTCATAAAGCCTGCCCATGTCCGCCGCTTCTTTGAGGACGAAAAGATCGAAAGCTACACCGACGCAATGCGCGTCGCAATTGAAAAAATGGGCGTAGATAAAGCTCAGTGCAATATTCTCGTGACCCATCAGTTTGTTACGGGTTCCGATACAACCGATTCCGAGGATCTTTCCGTCGGCGGCACCGATAATGTTGACGCGTCGGTTTTTGAGCCGTTTGATTACGTGGCGCTTGGCCATCTTCATCGCCCGCAGAACTGCGGCAGCGAAAAAATACGTTATTGCGGCACGCCGCTCAAATACTCTTTTTCGGAGGCAAACGACAGGAAATCCGTCACCGTCGGCGAGCTTGACGGCGAAAAGCAACTGACTGTAAGGACCGTTGACCTGACGCCGCAGCGCGATATGGTCAAGCTGAGAGGAATGTATAACGAGCTGATCTCAAAGAGCTTCTATGACGGCACCTCATACGGCGAGGACTACGTTCACATCACCCTCACCGATGAGGACGATATCCCCGACGCCGTGACCAAGCTGAGACTCGCCTATAAAAATCTGATGAAGCTTGAATATGACAACACTCGCACGCGGGCGAGAGGTCAGTCGGAAGCCGTTGCCGCCGATGTCGAAACCAAAACTCCTCTCGAACTGTTTGACGATTTGTTTGCCATGCAAAACAATGAGACGATGAACGAACAGGAGCGCGGGTATATAAGTCAGCTTATTGAAAGCGTTTGGGAGGGAGAAGCATGAGACCTTTAAAGCTTACGATTTCCGCATTCGGACCGTATGCGGGCGAGACGGTCGTCGATTTTGAAAAGCTCGGCACAAACGGGATCTATCTGATAACGGGCGATACCGGCGCGGGAAAAACAACTCTTTTCGACGCCATAGTTTTCGCGCTCTACGGAAAAACTACCGACAAGGACCGCGAGGCGAAGATGCTCCGCTCAAAATACGCCGATCCCCGAACCAAAACCTTTGCGGAGTTGATTTTCCAAAGCAAAGGGAAAACCTACACCGTAAGGCGCAACCCCGCGTATGAACGCCCCAAGGCAAGGGGAACGGGCTTTACAAGGGAGAACGCCTCAAGCGAGCTCACTATGCCCGATGGCCGTGTGGTCAGCGTCCCTAAAGAGGTTGACAGACAGATACGCGATATCCTCGGCATAGACGGCGAACAGTTTATGAATATCGCGATGATCGCGCAGGGAAAATTCAGAGACCTTCTCTTAGCCTCAACAGACGATAGAAAGGCGATTTTCAGACAGATTTTCAAGACGGATAATTACAAGGTCTTGCAGGAAAGGCTGAGCGCCGAGTTTTCCAAGGCAAAGCGCGAGGTTGACGACGCGAACAAAAGCGTATTGCAATACATAAAGGGTATCCTCTGTGATGACGACTGCGACGAAGCGCCCTATATCCAACGTGCAAAGAACAACGAGCTGCCGATCGCGGAAACCATTGCGGCGCTGGATTCGATCATTGAAGCCGACACAAAGAAAAAGGACGGGCTTGACGGCCAGCTTGCCGAAATCGAAAAGCAGCTTGACAATGTAAAAACCGGTCTGCGCAAGTTTGAGGAGTACAAAAAAGCAAAGGAAACCGCCGAAAGGGTCGAAAAGCAGCTTGCGGCGGAAAAGAAAAGCCTGAAAGAAGCCGAGGCAGCGTTTGCCGACGCGGAGGAAAAACACGGACAAGCCTCCGTGCTGACAGATGAAACCGCGAAAATCAAGGCTGAGCTTCCGAAATACGAAGAAATGGAGAGCCGCGCCAAGGAGCTTGCCGACACCGAGATCACATTGAAAACGGCGCGGATAAAGCTTGGATCGCTCAACAAAAAAATAAAAGAAACCGGGGACGCGCTTGAAGCTCTGAAAGCGGAGCGCAAAACGCTTGACGGCTCCGCCGAAACAAAATTAAAATACAAGTTTGAGCTTGATGAGCTGAAAAAGAAAAAAGCCGCACTTGAAAAGCTTAAAGCGTCGCTTGCGACATATTTCACATCGCTTGAAGCATTCAGGACGGAGCAGAAAAGCTGCGACGAGGCAATAATCCGATCCGGACAGGCAGAGCAGGAGTATAACGCGCTTTACGACGCGTTTTTGCGCGAGCAGGCGGGCATAATTGCCGAAAGGTTAGAGGAAGGTCAGCCGTGTCCCGTTTGCGGCTCGCTGGACCACCCGCGCCGCGCTCAAAAGTCGGACAAGGCGCCGACGGAAGAAGAGCTGCAGGCTGCCCGAAAAGAGGCTGACAAAGCCCGTAAAAACAAGGAAGAGCTCAGCAAATCCTGCGGAGCGCAAAAGGGCAAGCTTGAAAAGACAGAGGAATCGCTGAAAACAGAGCTGACGGAAAATGAGATCAATGCGGAGTTGAGCGAAGCCGGGGAGCTGATCAAAAACCGCACAGGTGAAATCGACGCGCGCGCAGCGGAGCTTTCCGGTATGATACAGCGCGAGCAAAAAAAGATAGACCGCAAGTCGGAGCTTGACAAAATCATTCCCGAGCGCGAGGAGACCTTGGAGAGACTTAAATCCGACGTGTCCGAAACCGAGAAAACCATTTCCGCCAAAGCCGCGACGCTTACGGAGCTTCAAAGACAGTGCGAAGAACTGAAAGCGGGACTGAGATTTGAGAGTAAATCAGCCGCCGAAACACAGCGGAAATCGTTGGAGAAGAAAATCACCGAGCTGAAAAAGTCGCTTGAAATCGCGAGGGAGCAGCTTAACGAGCAAAACAAAAAAATCGACAATCTGAACGGACAAAGGAAGCAGCTTGCCTCTCAGCTTGAAAACGCCGAGCATACCGACGGAGAAGCGCTGACGCGGCGCTTAAAAGAGCTGACCGCCGAAAAATCAGGGGTTTCGGCTGAAAGGGAAGAGATAGGAAACCGCGTGACCTCGAACGCAAGAACACTGAAAAACATCGCGGCAAAGCTTGAGGAATCCGAACTGCTCGAAAAAAGATATCAGCTCACCAAGAAGCTTTCGGATACCGCAAACGGCAATGTGCATGGCAAGGACAGGATAACGCTTGAGGCGTACATTCAAACCACATACTTTGACAGGATAATAGCCAAGGCGAACACCCGTCTTATGGTGATGTCGGGCAGCCAGTATGAGATGAAACGCCGCGCCGAGGCATCAAACAAGCAAAGCAAAAGCGGTCTGGATATCGACATAATCGACCACTACAACGGAACCGAGCGAAGCGTAAACACGCTGTCGGGCGGCGAAACCTTCAAGGCGTCGCTATCGCTCGCTCTCGGGCTTTCCGATGAGGTTCAGTCGAGCGCAGGCGGCGTGAGGCTCGATACCATGTTCGTCGATGAGGGCTTCGGAACGCTCGACGACGAATCCCTGAAAAACGCTCTCAGAGCGCTTGCAAAGCTGAGCGAGGGCAGCCGTCTGGTGGGGATAATCTCGCACGTCAACGAGCTTAAGGAGAAAATAGACAGGCAGATCATCATCAGAAAAGACCGCTCGGGCGGCAGCAGTGTGGAGATAATCACATAATAGCCGACAGCGTTCCGTATAAAAAACACTTAACGCAGCATCCTCCCGTCTTTCCGGAGGGATGCTGCGTTAAAGCAATTGGATCGTAAAGCAAACAAGCGACAGCCTTTCGACTGCCGCTTGCTTGCCCTATCTTTTGTTTTGAACGGGAAAGTAATTGTGGTTAATTATTTAGCTTTTTTGGCTTTTTTGCTGCCCTTTGCTGTTTTGGCTGCGTATTCCTCTTTAAGCTTCGGAAGCTCCTTGTCGAACTTGAAGAGCATGAAGAGAATGATCGTCAGGATAATGCACGCTATCGGTACTCCGACAAAGCCGAGCTGGATAAATACCTTTGCGGTGCCGGTCTGGGGCTGGTTGGGTACGTATCCGCCCATTGTCATAAGAGCCAACATAACGGTAACGTTAAGACCGAAGGCGAGCTTAGCAAGGAAGCTGTCGAGAGATGAAAGTATGCCCGCGGCGCGGATTCCGGATTTGAGCTCGCAGTATTCTACAACGTCGGCGAGGAAAGCGAATCTCATTCCCATTTGCAATACAATAATAGCAATAAGACAAAAATTCTACCCATTTCCCGAAATCTCCCTTTTACTTGCAAGGGCGATCCTCGAATCAGGCGGATCACGAGCCTGCCGCCGCGTGAAATGTAGGATATAGCCAAAGTCGCGTTGACGCGTCAATATGATTCGGACAATTTTGATATTGAAAGCCCGCGCGAAAAATGTTATAATAGCAATATTCTCCCGGCATTAGCGCGAAAGCGCCCGATCCGTGCCGCAGGGAGTTTTATGTCAGCATATGAATCGGAGGGATTCGGTTATGAAAAAAGCGGCGGCGCTTTTGCTTGCAGTTTTTTTAGCTTTTTCCGCAGTAATAATTTCCGGCTGCTCGGAGGGCGGAAACGAAGCCATAGTGGGCGAATGGACGCCGAGCACCGTGTCGATACACGGCTCGACAATACCCTACAGCAAGCTGGATACCCAGGGCAAAGAGTTTTCCTTTAATTTCTATTCCGACGGCAAGTGCAAAATAATTATCGGAGGTGTTTCAAACGAGGGCACATACACCTTCAACGAAACCTCGGTAGATATTCAGTACGGCGGAAAAAGCCAGCGGCTCAGCTATGAACGCGGAATCATCACGCTCAATCTTGAGTTTAACGATCAAACGACCTCTTATATGTTTACAAGAGTGACAAAATAACCCCGGCGGGCGATCTTGTCCGCCTGCGGAAACAAAAATCAAAAGTTATCTATAAAAAAAAGCAGGCGCGCAGTTTTTGCACGCCTGTTGTTTTTAGAGGTTCAATTATTTCTGCTTTGCGAAATTATGCCTTGTCAACAGAGCCGAACAGCTCCATCTTCTCTTTTACGGTAGCCTTGATAGCCTCGGCTCCGGGAGCGAGAAGCTTTCTGGGATCGAAGCCCTTGCCCTGGAGGTCCTTGCCCTCTTCAATGTACTTTCTTGTAGCCGCAGCGAAAGCAAGCTGGCACTCGGTGTTAACGTTGATTTTGGAAACGCCAAGCTCAATAGCCTTCTTGATCATGTCGGCGGGAATGCCTGTGCCGCCGTGGAGAACGAGAGGCATATCGCCGGTGAGCTGCTGGATAGCGTCGAGGGTTTCAAAGCTGAGACCCTGCCAGTTTTCGGGATATTTGCCGTGAATGTTTCCGATGCCCGCTGCAAGCATGGTCACGCCGAGGTCGGCGACCATTTTGCATTCCTGAGGATCAGCGCATTCGCCCGCGCCGATAACACCGTCTTCCTCGCCGCCGATCGAGCCGACTTCTGCCTCGATAGACAGTCCCAACTCTTCGCAGGTGGCAACAAGCTCTTTTGTCTTGGCAACGTTCTCGTCAATGGGATAGTGGGAGCCGTCGAACATGATCGAGCTGAAGCCCGCCTCAATGCACTTTTTGGCGCCTTCGTATGAGCCGTGGTCAAGGTGCAGGGCAACGGGAACCGTGATGTTGAGCTCCTCAAGCATGGCGGTGACCATTCCGACAACGGTTTTGTAGCCGCACATATATTTGCCCGCGCCTTCCGACACGCCCAGAATAACAGGAGAGTTGAGCTCCTGAGCGGTGAGCAGGATCGATTTAGTCCACTCAAGGTTGTTGATGTTGAACTGACCTACTGCGTAGTGACCTGCCTTTGCTTTTGTAAGCATTTCTTTAGCGTTTACTAATGGCATATTCATCTTCCTTTATTCAAATATTTCAACAGAAAAGCGTCCCCCTCTGTCGAGTTGTCTTTATTATACAATAAAATCTTGCGAATGAAAAGACTTTTCGGGAATTATTTTGATAAAATATTACGCAAAAATTTCAATTCAATAAATAATTTTCAGTAAACCGTCACACAAAGAGTATTTTAATGGTTGCTTTTATGTCGCTTTGGGGGTATAATATAGAGGAACGGCGGGAACAGATCGACCTTCGGTCGTGAATAAGCTTTGCCATGAATGGCCGCTCTGCGGCATGAATTGAGCGCGTTTGCGCTCGTGTTCCTGTTACCGAAAAAATGGGAGTGATAATATGGACAATAACACGGATAATAACTTTGAAAATGATTTTTACGGATATGAGCCTCAAAAGCCCCTGACCGAAAAAAACTATAACATGGACCAGGTCATGGATGCTTTAGATACCGGGGAATTTCAGCCGCAGAAGCCGCTGCTTCACCCTGAGTCCGATGAGCCTCCGGCGACTGAACAGGGCTTTAATCCGATAAGGCACACGGCTGTTTATGCCGACAACCGTTTTGTCGGGGAGTCGGCTCCGCAGCAGACAGGGGAGCATTATTATCCCCCTCAGCCCGATAACCGGTATTACGGCGGCGACGGGGCTGCTCGGCCTGTGTATGACGCACCCGGAGCCGCGCCTGCACCGGCGGAAAAAAAGCGCGGAATGAACACGGCTTTAATGGTTGTCATAATCGTGCTCGGGGCGATGTTGGCGGCGAGCCTTTGCGGAATTGTCGCCTACTCGGTTTACAAGTCGGGCACCGGCGCAAGCTCCTCCACCGAAAACAACGATTCACCGATCAACGATATTCCCGGCTTTACCATTCCCGGCTACGGTAACGGAGACAACGGCGGTAAAGGGAATAACGGGGACAACGGCGGCGGCTTCAAGATACCCTCTGCCACCGAGGCACCCGAGCACAAAGAAAGCGATTTTTCCGATAAGGCGGACAAGGATTACGCAGGCCTGCAGATCGCCGAAAAGCCGGAAGACGCAAAGACAAATTCCGACTACAACGCCGAGTACGCGTTCAAGGCTGCTTCCGATTCGGTCGTTTCGGTGCTCTGCTTTGACAAAAACACCGACAATAACTCTGACGCGGTTTCTCAGGGCAGCGGAATCGTGATTTCCGAGGACGGATTTATCGTAACGAACTCTCATGTCGTCGGCAACAGCAAAACGGCATATCTGATAAAGGTAGTCACCGCCGACAGCAAGGAATACAAGGCAGGCGTTGTGGGCTTTGACGGCCGCACCGATTTGGCGGTTCTCAAGCTCGTTGATGCCAAGGGCTTAAAGCCTGCGGTGTTCGGCGACTCCGATAAAATAGAGTTGGGCGAGGATCTGATCGTCATAGGCAACCCCGGCGGAATCGAGTATCAGAACTCAATGACAAAGGGTATCGTATCGGCGATCAACCGCGACGCTTCAAGCAAGAACATTGTTAAATATATCCAGACAGACGCGGCTATAAATCCCGGCAACTCCGGCGGTCCCGCCGTGAACAACTGCGGTCAGGTTATCGGAGTAGCCTCCGCTAAAATCGCCGATGAAAAGTACGAGGGCATGGGCTTCTGTATCCCATCGGCTCAGGTAAAGCAGATTGTTGACAGCCTTATCAGGAACGGCTATGTTGACGGCAGAGTTAAAATCGGCGTTTCGGGCAACGCAGTAAGCGAATCAGATGCGCAGATGTACAATCTTCCCAAGGGAATTATTGTGTACGGAATCACCGAGGGCGGTCCCTGCGACAAAACCGACCTCCGCGAAAACGATATCATCACCGAGTTTGACGGCAAAACAATAACCTCGTTCGCCGATATCTACGAGGCTCTTGAGGGGCACAAGGAAGGCGACAAGGTCAAGCTGAAATTCTACCGTGAGGACAACGGCAAGGAATACGAAATTGAAATCACGCTTCAGGCGGATAAGTAAATTTTTAAAATTATACGGTAAATCTCCAAATGAGAACAACGCGGCGCATAATAACGCCGCGTTGTTATGTGGAGATAATCAAATTGAAAATCCGGGAAAGCTGTTAAAAAATGGTTTGTTGAGTTGCTGTATTGGACATTTGCAGGTTTTTTTTGTGTGTGTTTTCGAGTACGAATGAATAATACCACATAAACCATGACAAAATAGTGACAAATAAGCCGTTTGACAGAAAAAAATTAAAAAATTTCCGAAATTTTACTTTGTCAACGCTCATTCGACCGGAAATAACAGCTACTAAAGATATGATTTTGATGACCAAATTACAGAAAATGTTAACAATTTGTTAATTATCGAATAATTCTCGAACAGAAATAACCGTGCTTTTTATTTCTTGTAAGGAAAAAATAACAAAGCTGCGGGGTGGTTGTTAATATTAAAAACAAATATAACAACTTTTTAACAATTTGAGTACAAGTTTGCCAAAATTCGGTTACAATTTTAATAACAAGTTGACTTTACTACAACTTTGTAGTATCATTTTATCCAGAGACGCTGTAACGTTACGTCTATGTAACCACAGCCGGGTGTGTGTTTTAACTAAAATGTAATATATATTGTGGTTATAATCTTTAAACCACTACATATTGTTTTCGATTATTTGTATTTTCATTAAGCTGTATTGGAGTGTACACCAATTGGAAAAATTTGTAGTTACGGGCGGAAAGCCCCTGTTTGGAGAGGTTAAAATAAGCGGCGCAAAAAATGCTGCAGTGGCGATAATTCCCGCCGTTATTCTTTGCGACGAGCCTTGTCAGATCGAAAATATTCCCAACATCAGCGACGTAACGCTTATCAGCAAAATTTTGCAGCAGATGGGCGCCAAGGTCAAAAGGATCAATAAATCAACGCTTTATATCGACCCCACAAAAATCGCAACCTACAGCGCGGTTACCGATGCTGTAAGAGGTATGCGCGCTTCATATTATCTTTTGGGCGCTTTGCTCGGAAAATACGGCAAGGCTAAGGTTGCCCTGCCCGGAGGCTGCAATTTCGGCGTCCGTCCGATCGACCAGCACCTAAAGGGCTTTGAGGCTTTGGGGGCAGAAACCCGTTTGGTAGACGGCGCTATCATCGAAGCCAACTGTCCCGACGGTCTTATGGGCAGCCACGTTTATCTTGACGTGGTTTCCGTTGGAGCGACCATGAATATCATGTTGGCTGCGTGCAGAGCGGAAGGCTTGACTATCATTGAGAACGCGGCTAAGGAACCGCACATAGTTGACCTTGCGAACTTCCTCAACTCGATGGGCGCGGATATCCGCGGTGCGGGAACCGACGTTATCAAGGTTCGCGGCGTAAGCTATATGCACGGCATAACCTATTCGATAATTCCCGACCAGATCGAGGCGGGAACCTATATGTGCGCGGCGGCGGCTACACGCGGCTGCGTCACCATTTTAAACATCACACCCAAGCACTTGGAGTCCATGACCGCAAAGTTCCGCGAAATGGGCTGCAAAATCACGGAATACGACGAAGCGCTTACGATCGACGCGACTGTAAAGCCGCTCAAGCGCTGCAATATCAAGACAATGCCTCACCCGGGCTTTCCCACCGACTGCCAGCCGCAGTTTACGGCGCTGCTCATGGGTGTTCCCGGCACAAGCATTGTAAACGAAAATGTGTGGGACAACCGCTTTCAGTATATCAGCGAACTTGTCCGCATGGGCGCTCACATTGCGGTTGAGGGCAGACTCGCCATTATCGAGGGAGGCACTCCGCTCACGGCGGCTCCCGTAATGGCTACAGACCTGCGCGCGGGCGCGGCTATGATCATAGCGGCTTTGCAGGTAAGCGGCACCACCGAAATTTCAAGCATTCAGTATATCGAGCGCGGCTACGAGGATATCGTAGACAAATTCAAGGCGCTCGGAGCTGATATCAAAAAGGTATACTTCACGGGCGACAACGAGGACGCCCTCGGAGCATAATTTAATAAGAGCATTACGGGACAGCTTCGGCTGTCCCTTTTTGGCGCATAGCAAAAAGCGCAGCGGCTTGGCGACTGCTGCGCTTGAAATATTTATAGAATCGCTGATTGATTCGGTATGATCGTTTGTTCTGCTTATGCTCAGAACAGAGCCTTTATCCTCTCCACGGCTTCCTCGGTTTTTTCTCTTGAATTGAACGAGGTCAGGCGGAAATAGCCCTTGCCGTTTTCGCCGAAGCCCTCGCCGGGCGTGCCTACTACCGCGGCTTTTTCGAGCAGGAGGTCGAAGAACTCCCAGCTTCCCATTCCGCCGGGGCATTGCAGCCAGATGTACGGGGAGTTTTTGCCGCCCGTGTAGTAAATTCCCAGACCGCTCAAAGCGTCGGCGATTATTTTAGCGTTCGCCTTGTAGTATTGCAGGTTCTCGCTTATCTGGCGCAGCCCCTCCTGACTGAAAACCTCGGCGGCGGCGCACTGAACAGGCCACGAAACGCCGTTGAATTTTGTTGCCTGACGGCGGTACCAGAGAGAGTGCAGGTTGTGCCCGTCGCGCTCAAGCTCCTTGGGAACGACCGTGTAGCCGCAGCGCGTGCCCGTGAAGCCCGCAGTCTTGGAGAGCGAGCAGAGCTCTATGGCGCACTTTTTCGCGCCCTCTATCAGGAATATGGAGCGGGGACTGTCGTCCTCTATAAACGCCTCATACGCTGCGTCATAAAGTATCACAGCGTCGTTTTCTATAGCGTAGTCTACCCATTGCTTTAGCTGTTCGGCGCTGTACGCGGCGCCTGTGGGGTTGTTGGGGGAGCATAGGTAAATCAAGTCAGCCTTTACGCTTCGGTCGGGCATGGCGAGAAAGCCGTTTTCCCTGTTTGACGAGGCGTAAAGGATTTTTCTGCCCGCCATGATATTCGCGTCAACGTAGACGGGATAGACGGGGTCGGTGACGAGCACGGTGTTGTCCTGCGAGAAAATGTCGGGGAGGTTGCCGCAGTCGGATTTCGCTCCGTCCGAGATGAATATCTCATCGGCGCTCACATCGGCTCCGAAGCTCTTGTAATAGCCCGAAACCGCCTCGCGCACAAAGTCGTAGCCCTCGTATTCGGGATAGCCCTTGAAGGTCTCGCGGTGCTGCAAGTCCTCGCAGCCCTTTTTCATAGCCGCCACCACGATAGGGGCAAGGGGCAGGGTAACATCGCCAATGCCGAGCTTGATTATCTCGCGCCCGGGGTGAGCTGCGGCAAACTCGTTCGTTTTGCGCGCAACGTCGGCGAACAGGTAGTTGGGTACTAAATTATCAAAATGCCGGTTGATTTTCATATGTGCTCCTCCGATGTGATGAATGTTTACTTGATAACGGTTGTGTGGTAGACGTTTGTTTTCCGTCCGATTGTTAATAGAAAACACAACGTTTGGTTCAACGCTACCGGGCGCACACGCGGGTGCGCCCCTACGAATTGGTTTGATTCAGTTC
>CACYTI010000027.1 GCA_902777275.1 uncultured Ruminococcus sp.
TCAGTATCCGAAGGGACTTGAAGGCGACCGTGCCGAGCGCAGTGAGGCAAAAATGTCACAGTGTGACATTTTTAGGGAGAGAGCTGATGACCCTTTAGCCCCGAACACGCCGCAACAAACGAGCCGGAACTCTTCTAAAGATGAAACGCACTTCGGGCGGGCGTCCGCTCAGTATCCGAAGGGACTTGAATGTGACCGTGCCGAGCGCAGTGAGGCAAAAATGTCACAGTGTGACATTTTTAGGGAGAGAGCTGATGACCCTTTAGCTCCGAACACGCCGCAGTCAGCGTGATGAAACGTATTTGAAGATTGAACGGACTTAGGGCTGAACAGTCTATTTTACATAAGTACTGTTTTCAGTTGTTTCTTAAAATAAATATCTTATTTTTCTTGCCAAATCATAACTTTTGTGCTAATATAATTACAAAAAATGGTATTTAGATATTTGTTTGTATAAAATAATAAATGTAATCGTATTTTGTCTATTAATTCAATCTTACTGCGAAAATGATGGGAAACCAGATGTTTTCAATCTTAAAGCACTATCTTAACTGTGCCTTTTTCATATTGCAGGGTATGATATTAGCTAAAAAAGGAGATAAAAAGTATGAAAAAACAAAAAATATTCGCCTTGCTTTTTGCTGGAACAATGGCTTTTTTCGCACTGTCTCTAACAGGCTGCAATGAATTGGAAAACCAATTACAAACAATTAATACTAGTGAAAAGCCGACCGAAAAGCCGACCGAAAAGCCAACTGAAAAGCCGACCGAAAAGCCGACCGAAAAAGAACCCGAGCTTCCTCAAACATCAGAAATAGAGATTATTGAGTATACAAACAGCGTTGAGGCAGGCTCTGTTGCTTTTGTTGAAATAAAAGGAATCCCGTCAACCGATTATAAAATCAGTGTATATTACTCAACCAGAGCATCAAAGGCGCAAGGTCTTGAGACAAAAACATCTGATTCTAACGGATACGTTAGATGGGAGTGGAAAGTCAGTCCAAACACAAATCCGGGAGAAATTCCAATAAAAATTGAGGGCGGCGGTTCACAAGCTAAATTAGGCTTAATTGTCTATGAATAGTTAAATTGTATAACACATAATATCTTTATCCCTTAAAATTTGTCCGCTCAGTATCCGAAGGGACTTGAAGGCGACCGGAACGACCCATCGCCCTGTCAATTTTTGACAGGGCGATGTTCGTCTGAGAATCATCATTCGATTCCCGGTGATATTCATTTGTCGTTGTTATCGGTTTTTTTCCAATCAGGTACCCCAGTACTCGCCGCCGCGCTGATCCTTCTCATAGAGACGGTTGCAGTATTCTTCACTGACCACGCTTGACTTGCTGTCGTTCCTTACATAGCCGTTATTTTTGTACCAGTACTCGCTCCACTGTATATTTACGTTGGTATTGTCAGCCCTTGAGCCGATAAATACAGCGGGACCGTTAGAGTTGTAAAATTCGGAGCCGAAGATCGTGACTTTAGCGTTCTTAGCGCTGTCGGGAACGCAAATATGGTTTTCGCCGCCCTTGAAATCTGCATGTCTGACTGTAAGCTCGGAGTTGCTGCTCAGGGTGAAGATGTGCACGTCGGATTTATTTTGGGCGTAGAAGCCGTTGTTCCAGCCGTTCATCTCAATATATACCACTCTGTCCGCGGGAACCAAAAATCCGCCGTCATTGCCGATGCCCTTTACATTGTCGTCCAACTTAAAGCCCTTTTTGCTGTCGGCAACGATTTCCTGACCGCTCTTTGTAACAATGACGCTGAAATTGCAGCCGCTGTCGATACCCTGCGACCACGCGTCAATGAAGGATGTGCAGCCCTTTGTCACGGTATTGCCGTTCTCTGTTACATGCAGATAAACGTTGATATACTTATCCTTCAGGGATTCGTTCTCTTCGAGCACGTCGGTGAAGATGTCGTTCATCTCGACAAGGCTCTTTTGGAGGTTTGTCGCGGTATTTTCAAATTTGGCATAGGGACTTTCGTCCTCGTTGACGGTGATGATACCGTTGTCGATCTCATACTCCTTAACCTTGCACTGCATACTGTTGAGCACGTTGATCAAGGCAAATTCCATGATCGCCTGCTGCTCCATGATTTTGATCTCGGTGTTGATCGCGTCGATGCCGCCGTTATAATCGGGGGTATCCGTGTAGCTGTGCTCGTTGAGGTCTGCCGCTACGATTCTGTCCATCAGATAATTTGTGAGCTGGCGGTAGCCGTTTTCGTTATTGTTAGAGGTGCGCTGACCCTTGAGGAAGCGAAGCATCTCGTCAAAGTTTGCCTGCAATGTGCTGACGTTGCACCTGGGGTCTGACAGGATCTCCTTGTAAGCCTTGTAGGTGGTGTTGTTGATTTTGCCGAAGCCGTCGCAGGTGATGTTCGCCTTGTTCGCGTCGATCCTCTTGAGCGCGTGTGAAAAATCAGCGGCTACTGTATCGACCTGTGTTCTGAAATCCTTTGTGTCGATGTTGCTGTTGATCGCCTTGAGCTGGTTCATTTGAAGCTGATGATAATTGGCTGTCTGCGTTGAAAGCTCCATAGTCGCTTCCAGAACCTTGGCGATCTCCGCCTTGATCTCTTCGGTGCTCTTGTCGATTTTGTCGAGGATGTCCTGGTTTGAGGCACCCTCATCCTCAATGCCGAGGTACAAATTGAGGATGGGCATCAAGCCTGCCTCTGTAAGCTCGGGACCGACGATCTTCCATGCGGTATTTTTAACGAAGCCGATGGTTTTATCCTTGAAGTAGTCCGTTACAGACGAGGTGATCTCCGTGGCAAATGAATCGTTCTTTTCAGCTGCCGCAACAGTGCTGACTGCCGCTGAGCCTACCGATAAAGCGGTGATCGCGGATAATGCCGCTGCAAGGACCCTTGTCTTGATTTTGTATGTGCTTTTCATATTATTCACTCCCTGCGGAATTGAAGTTGTTGTATTGTTACTTGATTTTTTCATGGTGGTTTCTCCTTTCGTTTTTGTTTCGTTTTTTCCTTGACTGTTTTTAAATCATATCACGGCTTGCGGGTAAATTCAATTTACAATAACCCCCCGAAATATTCAGTTTTTAACACATCGGGGCGATCTGTTCAAAACCGGACAAAAACGAAAAAATTGTAAAGTTCCTTGAAAAATCGAAAAATGTGCTGCACTTCTTTTAAAAACAATAGTAGGTTTGGTGATAATATGGCTGAATATAAAACGAGCAAGAAGGTTCAAAAAACAATGAAGAAGTTCAGAGCCGTTCTTGCTGTTGCGAATGGAACGCGCTAAAATTTAATCAACCGGCAACAAAGGGGCACCAAAAAAATGGTACCCCTAATTCATTGCGTTTTTCAGTATCCGAACCGACTGTAAGACTATATCCCCCGCTCAGCTCGGGTCAACAAATACCGTTTTATTTTTCACGTAAATCACCATTCCCGGCTTTGCGCCCGACGGCTTGCTTACGTTTTTGACCAATGTGTAATCTACCGGGACATTTGTGCTTTCGCGCGCTTTGCTGTGAAGTGCAGCAAGGCGCGCCGCCTCTATAATTGCCGTTTTGCTGACAGGCTTTCCCCCGGCGCGGATTATGACGTGCGAACCGTGGATATCCTTTGTATGGAGCCAAACGTCGGTTTTGTCGGCTGTTTTCAGCGTTAGCTGATCGTTCTGGCGGTTGTTCCTGCCGACAAGGATAGTGAAACCGTCCGAAGACTTAAACTCCTTTGGCGGAAGCTGAGACTGCTTCGGCGCTTTCCCCTTCGGGCGGCGCAGATAGCCCTGACCCGTAAGCTCGTCGCGGATCTGACTTATCTCCTTCTCAGACTCGCAGCGGCTCAGCGCGTCGGCGACCGACTCCAAATACTCAAGCTCTTCCCTGCCCTTTTTGATTTGTTCCGCGAGCACGGTTTCGGCGGTCTTCGCCTTTTGATAATCCTTGTAATACTTTTGAGCGTTCGCAGCGGGAGAAATCGCGGGATTCAATTTGATTTGAATTACGGCATTGTTTTCGTCGTAAAAATTTTCCACTTCAACGACCGACGCTCCGCGCTCTATGCGGTAAAGATTCGCGTGAAGCAGATCGCCGTATATTCTTAGCTGCTCGCGGTTTCCGCACTGAGCAAGCTCGGCGCGCTGCTTGTTGATTTTTCGCGAAATGCGGTCAATCAAATTCGTAAGGAGCTTTTGAAGGCTGCTGCTCTTTACGCGCATACGCTCCCGCGAGTCCCGCTCCTCATAAAACTCGTCAACCGTCGCCGAATAGCCCTCCATCAGCTTGACTTCGGCAAAATCACCGTACTGCTTTATCGGGAAAAACGCGAAATCCATCGGTCTGCCGTCCTCGCGGTATACTATGCACGGCGTTTCGCCGCAAGTCTCCGCCATTCGCTTTAAATCCTCTATAGCCGCAAGAAGCCTGTCGCGCTCCACTCCCTCAACGCGGTTCGTAGCTCCCTCGCCGGCACGGAATTCAATCTCCCTTGCGACTATCGGTGAAACCCCCTCTATCACCTGCATAAGAGCCTTTGAAAGAGGAAGCTCTGCCGCCAAGCTCCGCGCCGCCTCAACAATTTCAGCCGCGCTGTGTTCAAGAATATTGAGCTTGCCCTGAGACTGCGGAAGCTCGTAGCGGATATTCGGAAGCACAAGCCGCTTGCTGCTGACGGTCATATCGACGCGCTTGATCGCGTCAATTATTATGCCCGTATCGCGGTTTATCACGATTAGGTTGCTGTACATTCCCATTATCTCGCAAACGATGCTAAGCCCTTCAAGGTCGCCCAGCTCATTAATGCAATCGAAGTCAATAAAAAGCACGCGGTCGCAGCCCGACTGACGCACTCCCGTAAGCTTGCCGCCGCCCAAACGCTTGCGCAGCAGCATACAGAACATCGGCGGCTGCGCGGGATTTTCGGGCGTGCCCTTGCAGAAGTTGACGCGCGGAGAGTTCGCGCGCGATGAAAGCAGCAGCTTTTTTGCTCCCCCGTAGGTGCGCAGCACCAAAACAAGCTCGTCGCGGTTCGGCTGATATATCTGATTCACTCGCGCGCCGAGCGCTTCTTTTTCTATTTCTTTTTTTATATGTCTTAAAAAAATGCCGTCTAATGCCATAATTTCCTCACTTGTGATATTTTCCGCCCGAGCTTATCTCAAACGCGCGGTAGATCTGCTCGCTCAGAATAACCCTCGCCATCTGATGCGGAAAGGTCATGCGGCTCATTGAAAGCCGCAGATCGGCGCGTTTCTTCACATCTGTGCTCAGCCCGTAGCTTCCGCCGATTATAAAATCGACCTTGCTCTTGCCGCTGACCGCTGCGCTGTCAAGCACGCCCGCAAGCTCCTCGCTCGACATAAGCTTTCCCTCAATGCACAAAGCGATCACGTAATCGGAAGGGCTTGTTTTTTGAAGTATACGCCTACCTTCCGCACTCAACACCTCATCGATCAGCGCGGTATTCGGGGTGTTGCTCTTGATGCGCTCCTCCGCAAGCTCGATTATATTAAATCTGCAAAAAACCGTCAGCCGCTTGGCGTATTCGGCGATCGCATCGGTAAAGTATTTTTCTTTGATTTTGCCTATGCAAATTACATTTATTTTCAGCATCAATAAATCACGCTCTTTACGCAAGCCACGCTTGGGGCAACGTCCAGCGTGAAGTCGCTTTTATATTTCATTCCCGCGCGCTCCAATTCGCACACCGCCGTGCGTAGAGCTAATTCGGGGGTGTTGTTCTGTTCGCTCAGATGCCCTAACATCAACCGGAGTGTGCCGCAGCTCACTAACTCTACAAGCTCGGCGGCGCAGGCCTCGTTTGAAAGGTGCCCTCTGTCGGAGAGTATCCGTCTTTTTAATAAATAAGGATACGGTCCCGTGCGCAGCATATCAATGTCATGGTTCGATTCGAGCACCACAAAGTCACTCTCGGAAGCCGCCATTCGCACTCCGTCGGTCATTATGCCCATATCCGTCGCGATAAGAGCAGCCTTGCCGTCGGAGGTCACCACGCGGTAGCAGCAACTCTCGGCGGCGTCGTGCGGAGTGTTTATGCGGCTGATAAGCATATCGCCCACGGCGGTTTCGGTTTCAATAACATGGGTCTTTGTTTGAGGGTCGAGCTTTCCGCTGCTTTCAAGCGCGTTAAGAGTTCCCGCGCTTGCGTATACGTCAAGCCCGTATTTTTTCGCGAGCACGCGCACCGCGCTGCAGTGGTCGATGTGCTCGTGAGTTATAAATATCGCCCTAATCTGCTTCATATCAATCCCGTTGAGCGCCATAGCGAGTTCGATCTGCTTGCAGTTCTTGCCCGCGTCGATAAGCACGCCCGAGCCGCCCGAACCAATATAATAACTGTTTCCCTTGCTGCCGCTGAACAGCGGAACCGCCTTTGCCAAATCGTCCATTCCTTCCCTTTATTCAGTTACAGAAAACAGTATAACACAACAAAGCGCCTTTTTTCAAGTGCAAACAGCAGTCAAAAGAAAAACCTTTCTTCAAAACGCGACACCCCGAGATGAAGAAAGGCTTTTTTCAATTAAATATTTGCTTATTAAACCATCAGCCGACCTGATTGTAATCACGGCAAATGAGGTTCATGCCCTTGAGCAGCTTATGATAATAGATGAACGGACCTGCAATGATAAGGCTTCCCAAAACACACCAAAGCCAAAAATCCTTAGCGCCGAAATTATGACGGATATTTCTGCGTCTGAGCTCACGGCCGATACGTCCCGAAAGCTTGTGGTACCAAACCAGAGGAACTATTCCGAGTGTAAGCCACGAAAAAATGAAAACCACAAGGCAATAGTGCATGGTTTTTCTTCCGTCATATCTGCCCGCTGCCATGTTGATACTCGTCGAAACATTTGACATTACAACAATGCCGTAAATGCCTAAGGTTATGAGCGACAGGAAAAACATCTTTGCAAGACTGCGGTTGGTTTTAAGCTGATAGGCAGGCGGCGGAGCATAACCTCCCTGCCGGATCTGTTGATCCCACTGCTGCTGAACAGGCTGCTGATCCCGCTGCTGAATAGACTGCTCAACAGGTTGCTGATCCCACTGCTGAACAGGCTGCTCAACGGGCTGCTGATCCCACTGCTGAACAGGCTGCTCAACGCGTTGTTGATCCCATTGCTGAACAGGCTGCTCAACGGGTTGCTGATCCCATTGCTGAACAGGTTGCTCAACGGGTTGCTGATCCCATTGCTGAACAGGTTGCTCAACGGGTTGTTGATCCCATTGCTGAACAGGTTGCTCAACGGGCTGTTGATCCCATTGCTCCTGCGGAACATATGGAATCTGATCACATTCCATCGGCCCGCCGCACGCAGAGCAAAACCTTGCGCCGTCGGGATTCAGAGTTCCGCAATTCTCACAATACATATAAATCTCTCCCTATATTAAATTTATAAATATTTTTTCTTTACAAGCTGAACGATTGAGACCGGGATTCCCGCGATTGCCAACATGATCATAAATCCGGGAACCGGAGTTGAGCTGTAACCCGAAGAGGCTGATGTGCCGGCAGCGCAAACGATCGCCCAAATAAAGGATGAAATAAAATAAATACCCGAAGATATGATACCAAACACGCCGGCAGGTCTTTTTTGCATAAACGAAAGAATTGCCCATGCGACTTGAAGCCCCATCGGAATCACAAACATTGTAATAACGAGTCCTGCAATGCCTGCCCACGCATTTGACGCGCTTCTGCTGCTTGAATAAGTATATGACGACGCTTTAAATGATTCGCCCACAATTGAGAACGGATTATAGGCATGAGAGCCGTAAAAAAAGCTTGGAAGGAACACTAAAACAAAGCTGATCACAGCCATTACACCCGCAATTATATAAAGCACGGTGGGCTTTGGTCCGTTTACTGCGTTGACCGGCGCCTGAGCATAACCGTAGTACGGCTGACCGTAACCGTAATTTGGCTGCTGAGGCGGCTGCTGATATTGCTGCTGAGG
Source organism: uncultured Ruminococcus sp. (assembly GCA_902777275.1). Lineage (GTDB taxonomy): Bacteria > Bacillota > Clostridia > Oscillospirales > Acutalibacteraceae > Ruminococcoides. Next base: position 7,967 of record CACYTI010000027.1, read on the forward strand.
GTATTGGGGCGCTCCGAGCGGTGCGCCGCAGTTGACGCAGTTTTTATAAGCGTCATTGTTTTGTGTTCCGCATCTCGGACAGAACATACACACATCTCCTTTATAAATGAATTTTTATATAATCGGCTTAATCTGCTTGATCTTACGTTTTTCATGCAGGATCTACCGATATATCTAAAAACAAAATCACAGTTATTTTTTTCTTTTTGATTTATGCGCTGTCTTGCGCTTGGGAATGTTCGACCTTCCCGTTTCCGAAAGCAGCCAGAGAAGCGCGGTCGCCAGCGCCCCCACCGCCGTGATCAATACTAAATACGGCAAAGCGGAATTGGCAAGCGAGGTTCGGGCGGCGTCGCGCGAGGGATTGTCCATGTTCATCCACACATACACAAAAACAATAAACATCGCCGAGGCGCCCATTATAAAGTACGGCGCGGATTTCAGTTTTTCATATGCGTTAACACATCCCACCGCCATTGTCACAACGGCTACCAGATAAATAATCAGCATCGGAAAAGCGTCTTCACGCGTTATATCGGATCCGACCTCCTGATTAACAACGCCGAGTATATTGAAAAACACGCGTCTGTTGCCCGGAGTTACCACAAGCATCGGAATCAGCGGAGTAAAAATTGTCGCGATCCCAAGCAAAACACTCACAAAGGAAACTGTGCTTAAACGCTTTTCATTTTTCTTTGACTGAGTGGACGTCGGTTTTTTTGCAGCTGTCATTTTATTCTTATACCCCCTTATCTTACCCGGTTTCGTTTTGAAATCTGAATAGACGAAAAAACAATTCCGACAATGCTAAGCGCCACCATAATGTATGGCACCGCAGTGATAAATTTTGCTGTGTCAAATCCACTTCGGGACACTCCCGTAAAAAAGAATCTGCCAATTGGAATCAAATCGAGCAGATAAAGCAGCCAAAACATAGCCGAGGTCGAGTAAATGATCGAGCCTGCCAAGCCCATCGCGCCTGCCGCTCTCAATCGGGTAAATGAGAAAATAGCCCAGAGCAACTGAAAAACAGTCGGAAGCGCAAAGAGACTTATCAAAACCATCGCCACAATAACAGAATCGGTTTTATAGCTTCCGGTGTATTTGAATATATCGCCTATATATTGGATAACATTCCAATATCGGTCGCTTGCCGAGTAACCCCAATCAAGTCCGCCCGCACGATCAATGCTCGGCAACAGCAGCATAGCCATGGTTATCAACGCCAAAGCGCCGTTAAGCATATAAAACACTATCGCTCCCACCGAGCGCGGCTGCTTTTGCCGAAGCCCGTAACCGTATTGGTCACCGTAGTATTGATTATAGCCATACTGATTGTTATTGTACCTGTTATCATACTGTCCGAAGCCGACGTTCTGTCCATAGCCGACGTTCTGTCCGTAGCCGTTGTCCGAATAGTAATTATTATTATGATTTGAATAGTTCACATTGTTGTTATCGTTTTTTCTGCCGCTGAAGCCGTCGTCATAGCTTAATCCGCTGTTAACATATTCACTCTCAGGCTGCTGACCCTGCTCATGAACCAACGCCTTTTCAGGCAGCGGCTTACCGCATATGGCACAAAACTTCGCTCCGGGCACGTTGCTGCTGTGGCAATTATCGCAAAGCATTTATCTCACTCCCATAATCCTTGCCCTTATTTAAAACACGATACTTCTTTGTTTTTCACAAAATATCGGTATTAATGCAAGAATATTTTTGATATAACCTACAATCACATTATAAACCAAAGCGCTAAATTTGTAAAGAGAAAATTCCCCTTATTTTTATCCTATGCAAAAAATATGACAAAAAGCCTTTCCGCGCTCACTCACTGATGCGAGACGGAAAGGCTTGTTGATACATATTTTAAAACACTTATTCCTCAACTACAGGAAGATTCGCAAGGCTCTGCGCGATTTCTTCGTCTGTGGGGATATAGTCGGACATCTCGCCGTCATTGTACTTCTCGTAAGCGACCATATCAAAATATCCTGTGCCGGTAAGACCGAATACGATGGTTTTCTCCTCGCCTGTCTCCTTGCACTTGAGAGCCTCGTCAATTGCGACGCGGATAGCGTGGCTGGACTCGGGAGCGGGAAGGATGCCCTCTACTCTCGCGAACTGCTCGGCAGCCTCAAATACGGATGTCTGCTCAACAGATGTGGCTTCCATCAAACCGTCCGCGTAGAGCTGTGACAGAATGCTGCTCATGCCGTGATAGCGCAGACCGCCCGCGTGGTTGGCGGAGGGAATGAAGCCCGAGCCGAGGGTGTACATCTTTGCGAGCGGGCAAACCATGCCGGTATCGCAGAAGTCGTAAGCGTATTTGCCGCGTGTGAAGCTGGGGCATGAAGCGGGCTCAACAGCGATGATCCTGTAATCAGCCTCTCCTCTGAGCTTTTGTCCCATGAAGGGAGCGATCAAGCCGCCGAGGTTGGAGCCGCCGCCGGCGCAGCCGATGATGATGTCAGCCTTTTCGCCGAGCTTGTCAAGCGCAGTCTTTGTTTCAAGTCCGATGATGCTCTGATGAAGAAGGACCTGATTGAGCACGCTGCCTAAAACGTAGCGGTAGCCTTCGTTGGTGGTGGCGACCTCAACAGCCTCGGAAATAGCGCAGCCGAGGCTTCCCGTTGTGCCGGGGAACTCGGAGAGGATCTTCTTGCCGATCTCGGTCGTCATTGAAGGCGAGGGAGTGACGGACGCGCCGTAGGTTCTCATAACCTCGCGGCGGAAGGGCTTCTGCTCGTAGCTGACCTTGACCATGAACACCTTGCAGTCAAGTCCGAAATAAGAGCACGCCATTGAAAGCGCAGTGCCCCACTGACCCGCTCCGGTCTCGGTGGTAACGCCCTTCAAGCCCTGCTTTTTGGCGTAATATGCCTGAGCGATAGCTGAGTTGAGCTTGTGGCTTCCGCTGGTGTTGTTGCCTTCAAACTTGTAGTATATTTTTGCGGGAGTGCCGAGTGCGTCCTCAAGGAAATACGCTCTGATAAGGGGCGAGGGACGGTACATCTTGTAGAAGTCCTGAATCTCTTGGGGAATGTCGATATAAGCGTCGGTGTTGTTAAGCTCCTGCGCAATAAGCTCCTCACAGAAAACGGGAGCAAGCTCCTCAGCCTTCATGGGCTGATGTGTTCCGGGGTTGAGCAAGGGTGCGGGCTTATTCTTCATGTCGGCGCGAACGTTATACCATTTTGTGGGGATTTCACTTTCATCAAGGTAGGTTTTGTAGGGGATCTTGTTTTCTTTCATTTCTCTTTTCTTACTCCTTTTGAAAATATAGGGTTTCATTTTCCGGGAAACAAAAAAATCCTGTCCCGGAACAAAAATGCCGGGACAGGAATAATGATCCTGCGGTGCCACCCTGCTTGACGTGAAATGCCACGCCCTCTTAACGCGTACTGACATACGCTGACCTTTGATTACGGATAGTCCGATCCGTCTCACATACTCCACCAAGCGGTGTTTCCGATTGCCCTCGAAAGTCCATTCAGCTCTGTGTTCTCTGCCGCGATCTCACCGCCCGCGGCTCTCTTTGAGAGAATTGGCACAGCCTACTCACTCTTTCTCAACGGTTTAAATGCATTATAAACCAAAAAATTCTATTTGTCAATAGTTTTTTTAAGGCAATTTTATGGCACTTTTTTGCGGCAAAGAGCCAAATAGGTATTATCTCAGCTTAACGTGAACCTCTCTGAGCTGCTGCTCAGTGACCTCTCCGGGCGAACCTAAAAGCACATCCTGTGCGTTTGAGTTCATCGGGAACGCGATCACCTCGCGGATATTCTCCTCACCCGTGAGCAGCATAATCATTCTGTCAACGCCCGGAGCCATGCCCGCATGAGGCGGAGCGCCGTATTGGAAAGCATTGTAAAGCGCCTTGAACTTGGCTTTGAGCTCGTCCTCGGAATAGCCCGCCATGCTGAACGCCTTTTTCATTATCTCGATATCGTGGTTGCGCACCGCGCCCGAGGAAAGCTCTACGCCGTTGCACACGATATCGTACTGATATGCCAAAATCGTTTCGGGATCCTGATTTTCAAGTGCGTCAAGTCCGCCCTGAGGCATTGAAAACGGGTTATGTGTGAAGATGATCTTGCCGTCATCGTCGCGCTCAAACATCGGGAAGTCCACAATAAAGCAAAGCTCAAAGCGGGAGTCGTCGATAAGCTTTAATCTTTCGGCGACCTCGGTGCGGATCTGTCCCGCCAGCTTCGGAGCCTGCTGAGAGGTATCGGCGATAAAGTAAATCACGTCGCCCGCCTTTGATCCGTTTCTTTCAATAAGCTCCTCGCGGTCTCCGGGCTTGAGGAACTTGTCGATGGGCCCGTCAAACGTGAGATCGTCGTTTACCTTGACGTAGCCCAAGCCCTTCATGCCGATCGACAGCGCGAACTCCTCCATACGCTTGAACCACTTTTTACTTTGAGAAGCGGCGGCAGGCACATTGATTGAACGGACGCATTTTTTGCGGAAGGGCGCAAAATCGGTTTCCTCAAACATATCGCTGATTTCGACTATTTCAAGCGGATTGCGCAGATCGGGCTTGTCGGTGCCATATTTCAGCATTGACTCTGCAAAGGATATCCGTCTGAACGGCGGCTTTGAAACAGTCTTCTTCGTAAATTTGGTAAAGGTTTCGTAAAGCACCTGCTCGGCTACGTCGAAAACATCCTCCTGAGTGGCGAAAGCCATTTCAAAGTCGAGCTGATAAAACTCGCCCGGAGAGCGGTCGGCGCGCGCGTCCTCGTCGCGGAAGCAAGGCGCTATCTGGAAATACTTGTCAAAGCCCGAAACCATAAGAAGCTGCTTGAAAATCTGCGGAGCCTGCGGCAGAGCGTAAAACTTGCCCTTGTGCTTGCGGCTCGGAATGAGATAATCCCGCGCGCCCTCGGGAGAGGAAGCGGACAGTATGGGCGTGTTGATCTCGGTAAAGCCCAACTCGTTCATCTTTTGGCGCAGGAAAGTAATGACCTGCGAGCGGAGCATGATATTTTTGTGGACCTTCGGATTTCTTAAATCAAGAAAACGGTATTTTAATCTGACCTCCTCTGAGGTGTTTGTGGATGTTGCCACCTCAAAGGGAAGCACGTTGCGGCATTTGCCGAGCACGGTGATGTCCTCGGTGTGCACCTCGACATAACCCGTGGCGATTTTTTTATTTATTGTTTCCGCGTCACGCTTAACGACCTCGCCGCTGAGAGTGACGGTACATTCCTTATTGATGTTCTTCAGCAGCCGATCGTCGTGAACAACGACCTGAAGCACACCGTACTGGTCGCGGATATCGAGGAACATGACGCCGCCGTGGTCGCGGATGTTCTCGACCCAGCCCGCTACACGGACCTGCTGACCTATGTTTTCTTCTCTTAATTCACCGCAGCTTACTGTGCGGAACTTGTTCGCTTTTATCATCAAATCTGTCCTTTCACAGATATTTTTGCCTATTCCAATTAATTATATCACAATTTTTCCAATCAATCAATAGTAAATTTTTTTACCACACATCAATCTAATTTCGTAGTACAAATGTAAAAACTAAAACAACGATGTCATCCTGAGCGGTGCCCGAAGGGCAAAACGCGGAGCGTTTAGTCGAAGGATCCCCCACGGCGAAGAACAACGCTTTCCTGTCAGGGAGATCCTTCGACTATTTGCTGCGCAAATTCGGCTGCCGCCGACCGCTCAGGATGACATCTAAAGATTATTACAAAACGATTAACAAATTCGATTGACGTGATTTGTTTAATGTTTTTTAATTGTCGCCTGATAAGCGACCAAATCATATTTTTCAGCGTGTATAATAAGGTCAAAGATAAGAAATCCATTACAGCATCGTAATTTTCAAGAAAGGCAGGTGAGAATATGATCATTTTCTCAGAGGAACGGTCGCTTTAGATTTATCTTATTCAATAATATTTACTCGCGGTAATTTTCCATAACCGCAGAATCAAGTTAAAAGAAAGGTGTTTTACAAATGAAAAAAGCAGTATTGATTATAGGCGCGATCCTTGTTTTTATAATGGTTATTTATAACATGTCAAAGAACAGTATAGACGGTACCTATCACATGACTCAGGTGACAAGGAACGGTGTGGATTACGCTCCTTTGGCTAACCGTTACGGAGGCGTACAGATGGAGATAAAGGATAACAATCTCACAATGACGTCCAAGACAGGCGAGGTATCATATTTCACGATCAACAAGGACGCGAAAACAATAACGACATATGACGATCACACGTTCCCGTATTCTTTCAGCGGAAGTGACTTTGTGATTACCGACAGCGGATCAAAAATAGTTTTTGCAAAGGACTAAGCTGTACGAATTGACGTGTTTTTCGGAACAATGACCGGCAAATTAATATGCGCGTTGATTAATTTCAAAATTGACTTTTCCGCCGGCGTGTGATATCATTTAATTCGAGGTGATAACATGAAATGCGTCAAATGCGGTTTTTCCTGTGACGATGAAACAATATGCCCGATTTGCGGTACTCCCGTAGCTCCCGTAAAAGGACCCGATTTCCCTTATAGAGCGCGGCACGCCGCTCCTCAATACACACCGCCTTGCCCGCCGCCCATTCAGCAATTCAGGCAGCCTCCCGCTCCAAAGGAACCCCTGCCTCCAAAGCCTGCCCGCAAAAAGACTCCGGACGGTCTTCGCATAGCGTTTCTCTGTGTGCTGTCGGTAATAGCCGCCGCGCTTGTATACATAGCCGTAATTCAGACAATAGGTGTTTGCCGTGAAAGCGACCGCGGCGAACATAAAATCAGTTATGTAAGCGAAACAAAACCGTCAAAGGATAATTCCGAGGATAACAGCAGCCCAACCGACCCTACCGGTGAAATAAAAAAGCCTGACAACAACACAAGGTCATAAATACACCACACCCCGGCTACTAAACGGTGCATTGCTCTAAATTGTACGGACAGTACAAAACCATATAAGAATATAGGGAACCTCTAACAATTCTCTTCCGTGCTTATGCGCGGTGGGTAGATAATTGTTAGAGGTTCCCTTTATCTCAGGCGGCAAAGGATGAATGAGGGCTGCACAAAATGCGAAATCAGTAAAGGATACTATGATGATCGGAGATATAGTTATAACTTAGAAAGCATTAAGGGACTAAAGCGAATAATCCTATTGTCTTTTAAGGAAAGATAGTATATATTAATTTTATAATATTAATCAGAGTTAGGAGATTTTGATGAAAAAGATTATAATACCCATCATAGCTTTTGTTGTTGTATTGGCTTTAGCGTTTCTTACGGTGTTTATACTTGCAAAGCAAAAGGTTATTTTCATCAACGAGTGGTTCGTTGATAAGAGCAGCAGCACGATTGGTGTAGATATTTCCTCCTATCAGGCTGATGTCGATATGGAGAAGCTCAAAGAGCAAAACATCAAGTTTATTTACATCAAGGCTACGGAAGGAAGCACTCTCCGGGATGAAAAGTTTACAGTGAATTGGGAGAATGCGGATAAGGCAGGTTTGCTTTCCGGCGCCTATCATTTCTTCTCTTATGACAGCCCCGGCAGCAATCAGGCTGAGAACTTTATAAAAACTGTCGGAGACAACGTAAAAGGGCGGCTCTTGCCGGTAGTCGATGTGGAATACTATGGCGACAAAGAACAAAACCCTCCCGCAAAAGAGGACGTTGTCCGGGAACTGACTGTATTCCTCAATAAGCTGGAAGAGCATTACGGAACAAAGCCGATGATCTATACGAGATCGGATATTTATGACAAGTACCTTGAAGGCTTTTCGGGCGAATACAAGATGTGGATGTCAAGCTTGTATACACCGCTGAGCTGGAACTATAAAGGTGACTGGTATATTTGGCAGTATTTGAACAGAGGCACTTTGGAAGGTTACAGCGGCGGAGAAAAGTATATAGACCTGAATGTGCTGAATAAAGAAAAAGACATAAACGATCTTATAATGTAAAAATGCTTTAATAAAATACAAAATACATTATACAAAAAGGTGTTGTTACAAATTGCAACAACACCTTTTTGCTTTATATCCTCTTTTGATCCTATAACTCCGTTTTACCGCCTCTGCAGTGAACTGACAATGCTCCGGTTGCAAGAGGATAAGAGGAACTGGCGCTTCAGGTTAAAAAACATATAAGGGAACCTCTAACAATTCTCCGCCGCGCATAAGCACGGAAGCTTCACGGCATGATCTTCCGCACTTCTGCTTGACATTGAATTATCAGAGATTCCTATAAATTATATAAAAAGTCAAAATAATGTATTAAGTTTCGCCAAGTGGTGATGATTTATAAAACTTTATATGTTAATATAAATACATAATAATAGAAAAGCAGACGATTTTATGGAATTTACGTTTCTTGAGTTTTTGAGATATGACTTTCCCTCGGTTTTACTGGTTTGCGGATTGGTCGTATTGATGCTTACCAACAGAAAAAATAAGCTGCCGGCGGTGTTCACGCTATGGATCATGACGATCATTATGATCCTGTCGCTGTTCGTGGAATTTGTATGCAAATGGTCTGAGAACGATCCGTCCCTTGCGGATATCCGCTACCTGACGACGATCATCAAATATTTGATTCCGCCGACGATACTGATGATGCAGATCATGGTGCTGGTGGAGAACAAGGTGATGCGCTGGCTGTTGGTGATCCCGAATCTGATCAGCGCGCTTGCCGTGACGGTCGGACCGGGTGTGACCGGTCTGACTGTACTGTCCTTCAGCAAGGAATACTATTTTGTGGAAGGACCGCTGAGAGCATTCCCGTTTTGTGTGTCATTATTCTATTTGTTCGTGCTGGTGATCGCTTCGCTTCGGTATTTTTATGATGTGACGTCGGGATACAACACGATCATCATGTATTTGGCAGTGACGACAGTTATTTCCTGTATGCTGGAATACTTCGGCATCGTCAGCGGTATCGTCAAGTACGTTCAGATCGTTGATATTTACCTGTACTATTTCTTTCTTAACTTCGTTTACCAGGCGAGGATTCGTGAAGAAAGTCTGAAAAAGGAGCTTGCGCTGACGCAGAAGTAGCTCGAACTGTCAAATACGAATTTAAGACTCCTGCAAAACCAGATCTCACCGCACTTTATCTACAACGCCCTGTTTATAATCAAAGCGCTGATTTGGACGGATCAGAAAAAGGCGTCCGACGCGGTAGACGATTTCTCCCTGTATATCAGGCGCAACATCGACGCGATGCGCTCAAATGAGCTGATTGAATTCAGCAAGGAGCTGGAGCACATCAAGGCGTTTTTGAACATTGAAAACGTGGACGATGAAACCGGCTTGGTGGTGGAGTACCAAACAGAAGAGCTCGACTTTCGTATTCCTCCTTTGACGGTCGAGCCGCTGGTAGAGAACGCGGTCATCCACGGGATCGGCACCTTGGAGAGCGGCGGCGTCATCACGGTCTCTTCCAAAAAAACCGACGGCGGATATACGGTTTGCGTTGAAGATAACGGAGTAGGCTTTGATGTGGAGCATACTGAGCTGGGCGTCGGGCTGGAAAACGCGAAAACACGGCTTGAATCACAGTGCGGCGGAAAGCTTTCGTTTGAAAGCCGCCCCGGGTGTACCAAAGCGATGGTTTTTGTACCGGACCCAAAATCACCAAATGATAAAACTGCTTTTAAAAGGGGTTGACAAAAAGACACATATCGCATACACTCCCACATATATACACATCATAACTTCACACATTTTATACTGTAAAAAGCGTATCTGCGGGATAGCTTTATCCCGCGGGGTGCGCTTTGTCGTTTTTAAGGAGAAAATCAAATGGACATTATAATTCTGGATAACCACAAGCTGATCATTGCCGAGATCAGAAGGCAGGTTTTTTCCGTACTGCCGGACGCGAAATGCACCTGTTTTACAAAACAGAGAGAAGCGATAGAATTTGTCAAAAAAATCATGTGGATGCAGCCTTGCTTGATATAGAAATGCCGGGATTAAACGGGATCGAGGTCGCGGAGCTTATGTGCGACATAAATCCGCGCCTGAATATAATTTTTGTGACAGGATATCCCGAGTACGCGCTGCAGGCGTTCAATGTGCCTGTGAGTGATTTCATCGTAAAGCCCGTATCTGAGGATGCGCTGAAAACGTCGTTTGATAATCTGAGATTTCCGCCGGAGCAAAGCGTTGAAAGCTACTGTTATGACAATGTGAAGGACGCCAAAGCATTGGCTGCAAGGCTAAGGAGCATCCGAAAGGAACGCGACTTATCTGTCAAAGAGCTTGCCGACAGAATTGACGTTTCGTTTCAAACGATTTACCGATGGGAAAACGGAGAAAGGATTCCCGACGACTTCAACATGGGAAAGCTGATGAATGTGCTCGGCGTCAGAATGAAGGATATCATTTCGGATATTGACTTAGATTACACAGCAGGGATATAAGGTGATCGACGTAAACCTGACGCCTGAGTTAAGAGAGAAAAACCGCTCTTATTCCTATCTCGGCTATACGGTCACTACCAACGAGAAAGCGGCTGTTACCGATATCAGGATGGCAAAGATCAAATCTACCTCACAGGCGTTGATGTACGGTACGGTCAAGTACACGGCGGCAGGCTTTGACGGACACGCCAACTCGATCTGCTATGCAAGGGATACGAGCGTCGGTTCGCCGATCCTCGCCGATGATATCCAAATCGCGGATAAGCTGTCCGACGGCAAAAAGGGCTATGTACCCGTTTGTTATTTCGGCAGCGCGGCATACAACTTTGACGCCTGCGTGAACAACACCAAATGGGATAAAGCAAAATATATTTTCTTCTCCCCCTCCGAAAAATTCACCTCGGGTACCGAATATATTTCTGGCTTGTTTTTTGTAAGCGGCGCAAACGCCGAAGAAAAAGGCTGGTCGCTTACCGAATATGCCGAAAAGCTTGGCGGAAAGCTGCTCGGAAATGAGAATTTCACAAAGGGAAGGCAATGGCATAAGAAGGTCATGGGTCCGGAGTCGGGTATGAATTGTTATGTCAAGAATATGCAGACATATCTCTGCTATACCACGACTCACGATCCGAAGCGAGCGATGTATATGTCGGTGAAAACCCGGAAAAGCGGCTGACGATCGACAAACGCAAATATACCCTCTGCGGCAACCGCAATCTCAATTACGGTACAGGCGGCACGCCGATGTATCTCTACCAGACGACAGCGCTGATCAATGACAAGGATAAGAACAACGCCTCCTATATCACATCCGTCGCTGCGGCGCAGTACGACAGAGTACCGGAAGATATAGCCGAGAATAGGTGGGAGAACCTCTTGACTACCGAGAACAAACGTATTAATATGAATGAAGGGATGAACGCGGGCATCAAAGGCTATGACAGGTCTGACAAAGGACAGCACCTCATTGACTCCAGAATCTATGTTTACGTTCACCGCAACGATAATTACGTTAAACCCGAAGCGGTCATCACCGGAGGCTATTTCACTGAAACCACCGTCTTTGGTGATTTAGTTTTGAACAAGAAGCAATAAAGGAGAAAAGCATATGCTGAACATCAACCAAACAATTCATAGCGGAACAGTTACCTTTGAGCTTGAAGGGCGCCTTAATTCAGTATCGGCTCCCTAGCTTGAGGCAGCAGTCGGCAATACACTTGACGGGGCAAAGGCAGTTGTATTCGATTTTACAAAGCTTACGTATCTGTCCTCAGCCGGACTGAGGATACTCATGACTACACAGCAGGCGATGGAAGAAACCGGACGTCCCGACGTGACCGTTCGGGGTGCAAATGCAGAGATCAGAGAAGTTTTTGTTATCACAGGCTTTAACAATGTGTTGAATATCGAATAACGGAGGTCGGATATGCCGGAAAAAAGCGTCCGAGAAATGACGATGCCGGAACGAATGCGATATGGTAATGGCAAAGGGTATTATCGAAACTCAGTGTATGAGCAAAAACAGTCCTGCGCAGATCCTTTCGGACGTCAACAGGATGATTTGTGCCAAGAATCGTGAAAAAATGTTTGTAACGGTCTGGCTGGGTATCCTTGACCTGCGCAGCGGCGAACTGACAGCCTCAAACGCCGGTCATGAGTATCCTATTCTAAAGCATCCCGGTTCTGATTTTGAGGTTATTAATGATAAACACGGCTTTGTCATCGGCGGATTTGCGCGGATGAAGTACGAGGACTACATAATAAATATGAAGCCGGGAAGCAAGCTGTTCGTTTATACTGACGGTGTAACGGAGGCAACGGATCCGGACAGTCAGCTGTTTGGCATTGAACGTACGGTTTTATCGCTGAATAAAGCGAAGAACTCTTCGATGCAGACCTTACTGGAAACCGTTGATGCGGATGTTCGTGAATTTGTCGGCGACGCGGAACAATTCGACGATCTGACGATGATGTGCGTAGAATACTGCGGAAAGTCCGACGCCGATAAAGATCACGAAACTCAAAAAAACAGCTGACTGTTACCACCTCTTCTTCGGAATGGAGTAAAGAGGGAGTTCCCGAAAATTATTGCATAAAAATCACCCGCCTGTTCACAAAAAGCAGGCGGGCTTTTACTTTTTATATTCCAAAACAACAAATCTGGATTTATTGCTCCGTCCAGGGAAGCTTTATATTCGGGAGTTTCAATTCATTGACGTCCTGAAGATCATATATGATCCCGTTTTCATCCAGTTCTTTCAGGAAAGCATTTACAATAACGGGACTTGAAAATGACTGCAAAAAATCGAGGGTAAATCGTCCGTTTACAGCGGATATTTCAACAAGCAGATCGTTACCTATGGGTGACGTCCACAACCGGAAATCGCGAATGTATTGTTCGGCTTCTTTATAGTCCGCTTTTCCGACATAGCTTACCGTTGCGGTGGTGAGCTTGCTTGCAAGCGAATTGATATAGGACGCTATCCCGAGACGTTCCTGATCACTCTCTTTGGTGAGGAGCATACCGTTGATCACCTTGAACGAGGCAACACCCATCAGCACATTATCCTCCTGCGTCTGAGCAAAGACCATGCCCCGGTATGCAGTGCCCTGCTTATCAAGAGACCAATCGCGCATCTTATCCTTATACTCAAGCATAACTGCGCCGACCAGACTTTGACGAGCAAGCGGCGCATTGAGCGCCTTTCTCTGGTTTACGCACAGAGCGATGCGAATCGTATTCTCCGATTCCGGAAACAGTTTTGCGATAGCCCGACTGAGCAGCAAAGAAACCATCGTTCCGGGACTGCCTCCATTATCCAGATTAAATCTCATAAATTCGGATTCTGATATAGCGATACTGTACACGGTATGGCGATGATCCTTTTCAAGACCCGCCTCGGTGATGAGATTCAACGCGTTGGACATTTCTTTTCTTTCAGGCGTTGGAAGATCTGTCCGTTTTACCACGGGATCGATCCACTCTTCTGCGGTAATCTCATCTCCGACCAAACGTATACCCTCTTCTTTCAAAATAACATTGTAGCGTTCGGAGCAGTAGTAATAAAGAAGCGTTCTCACCACTTCATAGGCTCCGGCGCCATCAGTCAAGCCATGAAACACATCCAAAATGATCCAATTATCCTTCCGGCAGAAAGCGATCATATGGTAATTTGATTCCTCTGAATTCAAATCCGCTCCGTGAAGCGAATCGGTAATAACGACAGGACGATGATTCTCGACAAAAACATAACGACCATCCTTTTTCTGTAACTCAACGCAGAAATACGGATATCTTTTCATCGTCATATCTACGGCGCGACGAAGGATCGCCGGATCGATCAGGTCGCGCATCCGGATCCTGATCCTGATTTCATTAGGTTTTTCTTTAGTTGTTACATATAGCGGACGCAGCTCTGTAAATAACTTCTGTTCCATCTATTCCTCCATTAAATTCTGATTTATCGGGATGATAATATAATAGATTGCCTGACGATTTCAATTTAAGTCATCAGGCTTTTTGCATTTATTTCAAATTATGATTTTCTTGCTCACATGATCCTTCTACTCATTCGCTAATATAATATCCTTTAGCGTAATGTGTTCGTTACGAAAGCGAACGGCGCTGCGCTCGTTCTTCATATGGATAGCATTTTGCGGACAGTTATGCAGGCAGGCGTAGCAGACCTCGCACTTGTTTGCAAAATGCACCTTGTCAGTGACCGTGATATTGTCGGCAGGACAGACCTTCGCACAGATTCCGCAGCGCGTACAGTTGTCATTGACAATGTATTCCCGTGCGGTATCCTTGCGTAAAATGCGCTTAGCGAGCATTTTCTGATACATCGCCATCTGCGCTTTATTCACCGCACCGATCTTGACAGGGGTTTCAGACCTGTCTGCAATATCCGAAAGGAGCTTTTCGATTTGACCTTCGACATTTTTCTTCGGGAGCGTGTCGATCTGGTTCTGCATTTCAAAGCCGGGCAGGTAATTATCTACCATTTGGATCGCGTTGATATAGCTGAGCTTCAGCCCTTTTTCTCTGCAAACCAGTTCAACATGGGCGAACGCCTCGGCGTAGCCGGAACCATAGGTATAGACAAAGAAGAAGTAATCGGTTTTTATCTTCGCTTTGATCAGGAATTCCTTTACCATCATCGGCATTTCGACGGCATATACCGGTGCGACAATACCCACCGCATCATCCGTGATTTCAATACTGTCTTGCTTCATAAACTGAGGGATCGAGAGCAGTGTGCCCCCGATCCTTTTTGCGACATACAGACAGTTACCGCTTGCGGTAAAAATAACAAACTGTCATTTATTATACCTCCGTTAACTATGTTTTCTCATATACTCTACTGTTTTGTGGAGGGTATCCCAGCGGTAGATTTCTTTTAGATGCCCCTCAAAGTCAAGACCGTATCTGCGTTGCATAGCGGCGAACTGTTCTTTCAGTTCAGACTTCGCAGTGTTGCTTGGATCACTTAAATAATCATCAAAGCTCAGTTGCTTTTCGTATTCTGTTGAAAGATTATAGATACCCGCTCCGATCAATCGGATCGGGCGTTTATCTATCTGATTGAAAAGCTGTACCGCTTCTTTATATATATCTATCGCACGATCGCAAGTCACCACCGCTTTTGAGCGCGTGATGTTCTTCATATCCGCATAGGTGATCTTGAGGGTAACGCCCTTTCCGTACAAACCGTGTCGCTTGGCGCGATGCTCTACGCAGAGCGACAAAAGGAACAGCACATCTTTCAGTAAGGTATCGTTTGTGACATCCTCCTGAAAGGTCAGCTCACGGCTGACGGATTTTGCGTTCTCAGGTAAATACGGTTCTACCTTTCGGTTGTCAATTCCGAAGGAAAGCTGCGTCAGCCAATGCCCCTGTTTTCCGAGCAGACGGATAACCTCATCTTGCTTTTCCTGAACATCACGTACGGTATGGATTCCGGCGGCATACAGTTTCTCGGCGGTTTTTGCCCCTACCGTATAGAGAGCGCGTACATCGCGGTCAATCATCAAATTGACAAAAGTCTTTTCATCGGGTATTTCAAAATAGCCGTTCGGCTTTTTCTCTTCACTGGCGGTTTTGGCCGACGTCTTTGAATACGCAACACCGACAGAACAGGAAAGTCCGAGCTCGTCAAGCGTTCTTTGCTTGATAGTACGGGCGATCTCCCGTGCTCCGTCAAAGGTCACAGCCTGCTTGGTGACGTCGAGATAGGCTTCGTCAAGCGCAACATACTCCGAGGCTTCGGCATAGGTATTCCATATTCCGTGAAGCTGTTCGGAAACCGCCTTGTACTTGTCAAAATTCGGGTGCATATAGATCCCGTTAGGACAGCGGCGATAGGCTTCCTTGATATTCATAGCGGAATGAATTCCATATTTTCTTGCTTCATAACTGCAGGTGGCGACCACACCGCGCTCATTCGGCATAGAGCCGATAATCAGCGGCTTGCCGCGCAGAGAGGGATTATCACGCATTTCAACAGAGGCGTAGAATGCATCCATATCTACATGAATAATGATTTGGTTCATTTGATCGCCTCCTGTTATCAGTTAGTTTGTTACAGCAACGCTATTATACAGGCTTGTACATCCGCCATATCCGCTGTGGGTTCAAAGCGGGCAACAACGTTGCCTTCACGGTCTACGACAAACTTAGTAAAATTCCATTTGATGTCTGCTTTCTTATCCCAGTCGGGATCGGCTTTTGACAGCATATCCGAAAGCAGTGCAGACAGCTTATGCTCTCCGAAGCCCTCAAAGCCCTTCTGAGATTTTAGATAAGTGTAAAGAGGCAGCTCGTTCTCGCCGTTTACATCCGCTTTTTTCATCTGAGGGAAGGTTGTGTTGTAATGGAGTGTACAAAATTCGTGGATCTCATCATCACTTCCGGGAGCTTGACCTCCGAACTGGTTGCAGGGAATATCGAGAATCTCCAAGCCCTTGTCGTGATAATCCTTATATAGCTGCTCAATCGGCGCATACTGCGGTGTAAAGCCGCAGCCTGTCGCGGTGTTGACAATCAGGATCACTTTTCCTTTGTATTCGGAAATGCTAAGTTCTTTACCCTTGCCTGTTGTTACCTTATAATCATAAATCATTGTAAAACCTCCGTTTTCAATATATCATTGCTTTTATCATCTGATCGGTTACACTCAACGCAGCTTAGCAGAATTTTTCTTGCAATCGGGATCACTGCATCGTCGTGAGGAAACCTGTCTTTATACCGGCAGAGTCGTATCATTTTTATGTAGTGCAGAACCACATCTCCTTTTCATGTTATGTTATTTTATTTTATTTTTCTGTATTGTCTGACAAGCTCTTTGAGCAGACATAGAGAGGAAAGCAAAGATGTTTTTCGAGTTTGATACTATCATAGTTTTGAATAATTATCACCTCTGTCTGTTACAAGAAATTGCGCTTTGCGCTTTATAATTGAGTACCTGCAAATGTTATAAATAAGGTTAGTCAGCCCGATATTGAATGCTGGCGCTCAATTCCGATCGTACGCACAGTAATGCCATGCATGGATCCCGTCATAAATCCAAATACGTGTTCAATGCGACATCTGATTTTTGAGTCAACATCGACCTTCGCGTGATTCTTGTAACCTCTGATACTCTGTTTGATCGTCTGACAGATTGAACAAACGCTGCAATACAAGAATTTTAAACATCATCACCACATTGAACGGGTGTCTGCCGGCGTTGCTCTTTCGTTCCTTATGGAATACCTCTTCAAGCACAGGACGAAAACTCTCCCTATTCACTACGTTGAGCTTTAGCAAAGAGTCTCGTCTAATTTTGTCAATTTTTCAAGTCTGTTGTCCTCGGCAAAGAGATTGAGTTGCATAACATCACCAGATATCTTTTGATGGTTCTATTATACCATATTTTTACTGGATTTGGGAGTAATTTTTAGAGATTCCCTTTACTTAAATATTTCTTTGAGCAACTGCTTGGTTGCTCTTTTTGTCGTGTCTATTTTCTGATTGTTGTGGAAAACTTTTCATTTTTCTATTGACTTTTAATATCCTTAACCAAAAGGTGAGGATACTCAGCCAGAAAAGCCTGCGTGACAGGATACTTATTTATCTCGGCACCTTACCCAAGGATAAGAACGATTTTGTCAAAATCCCGTTCACAAAAACCGCCCTCGCCGAATATCTCGGTGTAAACCGCAGCGCCCTATCCCGTGAACTCGGAAGGATGCAGAACGAGGGCTTATTGGTTATTGACGGGAAGAAAATAAAAAGTTGAATAAGGCATCCGCAACTGCGCCGAGGTAATTGGCAAGAATGAAATCATCTGTCAATAAAAACTGCCTGCTGATCAGGTTGGTCGGCAGGCGTTTTTCTATATCAATTTATTTGTACTTAACAATCCGATTCCAAGCGTTGAGGCGTTATGCAGCATAGCAGTCGTGGTCGGCTGTGCCAAGCCACCGACTCCCAGTGCTATCAGTCCGCCGTTAACGGAGAGGATCGAGCGGTAATTTCTGCCGATGCGCTTCATCATCGCAGTGCTGAGTTTTCTCAGCGTGACAATGCTGCCCAAATCGTTCTCGGATATCGTGATGTCTGCGATCTCTCTTGCGATTGCCGCACCGTTGGAAATGGCGATACCGACGTCTGCCGATGAAAGCGCAGGCGAATCGTTCACGCCGTCGCCGATCATCACCACCGTATTGCCCTTTGCTTTTTCACTTAAAACAAAACGCGCCTTTTCTTCGGGCAAAACCTCCGCATAGAAGCGGTCAACGCCGACTCTTTCGGCAATCGCCTTTGCCGTATGCTTGCTGTCGCCTGTCATCATCACGATATTATCAAAGCCGAGCTCCTTGAGCTGCTTCATAACTGTGGGAGCTTCCTCTCTGAGGGGATCTTCGATACAAATGACCGCCGCAAGCCAACCGTCAATGGACAAATACAATCTTGAAAATTCGTTTGAGATCGCAAGCAGCTTTTTCTCTGTTCCGAGCGGAACGGCAGAACCTTTATCCTCAAATACAAAATGATAACTGCCGATCAATACCTCGGCGCCGTCGATCGTAGATTTGACGCCGTGCGCCACCACATACTCGACCTTCGTGTGCATTTCATCGTGCTTCAACCCTTTTTCAGCTGCCGCACGGACGACCGCATTGGCGATAGAGTGCGGAAAATGCTCTTCTAAACACGCCGCGATACGCAGCAGCTCGTCGGGTGTTTTGTCGCAGAAGGACACAACGCTGTGGACAGTGGGGTTTGCCTCGGTGAGCGTTCCGGTCTTGTCAAACACGATCGTGTTCGCCGCAGCGACTTTTTCCGGAAACTTGCCGCCCTTGACTGTGATACCGTAGGCGTTCGCCTCCCTGATCGCGGACAAAACCGTTACGGGCATGGCAAGCTTTAAAGCACAAGAAAAATCGACCATCAGCACGGACAGCGCTTTGGTTGTATTGCGCGTCAGCAGCCATACCAGTGCTGTTCCGAGAAACGTAAACGGGACGAGTCTGTCGGCGAGGTGTTCCGCCTTGCTTTCCACATTTGATTTCAGCTTTTCTGTTTCCTCGATCATCGAAACGATTTTGTCATAGCGCGTCGAGCCGGCGTTTTGCGTTACACGGATCGTCAGCTCACCTTCTTCAATCACGGTTCCGGCGTAGACGGTCGCGCCGGCGCTCCTTCGCACAGGCACGCCTTCGCCCGTCAGAGTGGATTGATTTACCATTGCTTCGCCGCCGCTGACCGTACCGTCAAAAGGGATCATGCTTCCGGCGTTGACAATGATCTCATTGCCGGATTTGATTTCCGACGACTTCACCAAAACAGGCTGTCCGTCCGTTTTCAGCCAAACCTTGCCGACATTCAAAGACATACTTCCTGCCAAATCACTGATGGATTTTTTGTGCGTCCAGTCTTCCAATATCTCGCCGATCTCCAGCAGGAACATCACCGAACCGGCGGTTTTGAAATCGCGTCTGATCAGCGAAACGGTAATAGCTGTCGCGTCCAAAACAGAAACCTCCAGCTTGCCATTTGACAGACATTTTAATGCTTTCCAAATATACCGCGCGGCTTTGACGGCGAGAATAGCGATACGGATATAGCGCGGAATGAAAAACCGCCTGAAATACCGTCCCGCGATCTTCCGCAGCAGCTTGCCTGTGTATTCCTGCTGCAGCTCCCTTGCCGCCGTTACGGACGTGAGCGCGTGTTCGGGAATCACTGCGGTATCGGGCTCGGTCTGACACAGGAGCCTGATCGCATCCTCTTTGCTGCCCAAATACTCGATCATCAAATCGTTTGTCGCGGGATAAACCTTACAGCGTTTGATTTGACGTTCGGCATTCAGCGCGCAAAACAGTTTGTCAAGCTCCAACTGACTGTAGCGGTTCAAAATATGTATCCTCAGCCGGCCTCGTATCTCGTGAAGTATCTTAAAGTTCATTTTCTTCGGTCGCCTTGACCGTCTTTTCCGGCTCAAGCTCAAGCTCGACGGGCTTTTCATTTTCCTCGCGGTCAAGATTGATTTGCTTTGCCTCGGCGTAAATATCCTCGGCGTTCTCCTGAACCGTTGTCACGGTTTTCATCACGCTGTCTTTCGCCCGAAGCGCTGCCGCTGTGCAGTGTGTGTACGCCTTTTTCGCGTCCTTGCTTGAAAGTACTTTGATGCCTGCCGTGCCGAACAGCACGCCACCCAAAAACAATAATGCGCCTTTTCCTATTGATGTCATAAGTGATTCCTCCTGTTTTTAGAAAATAACTATGTTTGATCCCGCCGTTTAGGAAGATCGCCGATAAGAGATCGGTTTTCAAAGGCGGGCGAAAGTGCCCACCGGCACTATTTATGTTTATAGCCTGTGATGAACGTCATTGCCATACAAACGACGGCTGCAAACGCCCAGAATTTGTGGTGCTTCATCATACACATCCTATCCTATACAAATAGTTAGCCCGAGCTAACTATGTTACAAAAAAGTAAAAAATCACCCGGGTGATTTTCTGCTTCTATTATATATTTTCAAGGTGGTTTTGTCAATGGAATACGCCATAAAAAAACAAAAACGCTCGAATCAACTGAGCGTTTTGCTTTTATTATCCTAAAGTGATATCTAAAATCATCATCAGGGTAAAGCCGAGAGCGAACATCAACACGCCGATATTGGAATGTTCGCCCTCTGACATTTCGGGTATCAGTTCCTCTACAACGACATAAATCATAGCCCCTGCCGCAAAGCTGAGTAAATACGGCATGACGGGAACCATCAGACCGGATACAAGAATCGTAACCAATGCGCCAACAGGTTCTACCACGCCCGACAAAACACCGCTGAGAAACGCGATCGGTTTGCTCTTTCCCTCAGCGTGGAGAGGCATCGAGATGATCGCCCCTTCGGGAACATTTTGAATCGCAATTCCGAGAGCGAGCGCTAATGCTCCGCCTGCAGAAATGTCGGCTGAACCCGACAACAAGCCTGCGTACATCACGCCGACCGCCATTCCTTCCGGAATATTGTGCAGTGTAACGGCAAGCAGCATCATCGTAGTTTTAGCCAGCACCTCCGAAAATCATACCCTTCGGCATCCAGTTTTTATAATCAGGCTTCATATTATTCACCTTATCCTTTCGTTTGTAAGGACAACATTCTGTTGTAAAATCCGTTTTTCTGTTTCAGCTTTTCGGGAGTGCCCTGTTCGTCTGATCTGCCGCCTTTGATGACTACGATCTTATCCGCTCCCGCAATGGTGCGCATACGGTGAGCGATGATCATAACCGTTTTGTTTTTGATCAGGCGTGAAAGCGACTGCTGGATCAGCGTTTCGTTCTCCGCGTCAAGCGAGGCTGTCGCTTCGTCAAGCAGAATAACGGGAGCGTCCTTGAGGAAGGCGCGCGCGATCGAAATTCTCTGGCGTTCGCCGCCGCTGAGCTTCGCGCCGTTCTCGTCACAGTTGGCGAGCCTTGCGGCGTTCATGACCTCCTCGTCGGTCGCGTCCTTTTTGCCGATGCAAATGTTTTCCTTAATAGTGTTATTAAAGAGCGTCACATCCTGAAATACGATGGAATAATATTTCAGCAAAGCTTCGGGATCGATGGTTGCAATATCCTCGCCGCCGAAGGTAATCTTGCCCTTTGTCACATCCCAAAAACGCGCTGCCAAGCGTGATACGGTTGTTTTGCCGCCGCCCGAGGGTCCGATCAGCGCCGTGACCTCGCCTTGCTTCGCCGTAAAGCAGACGTCGCTGAGAATCATTTCGTCGTCATTATATTCAAAGCCTACGTTTTTGAATTCAATATCAAAGCTTTTGGGTTGGAAGTCCTGTTTGCCCTCCTGCTTTTTGATGTCGTTCATAGCGTTAGTGCGGTCGATATTCACTTGTGCGGCATTTAACGCGCCGAGGTTGATCAGCGTACCCGCCATCGGTTCGTACAGTCTTGAAACGACAAGAAGGAACATAAAGAAGGTGATGACCGTGATCTGCCCTCCGAGAAGCAGTGCGGAGCCGACAAGCGCGGTCGTGGCGATACCGAATTTCAAAAACATCTGCGCAGGCACAACAAACGCCGCCACGCCTAATTCCGCCGCGATGGATTTTTTCTCATAGTCCTTGATGATATCATCCAAACCGTCGATGTATTCCGCTTCGGCGTTGTTGCTTTTTAGGTCGCGCAGCGCTTCGATCCCTTCCTGTACGCCTTCCTCCAGTCTGACTCTTGTATCATTCTTGCGCTTGTTAAAGATGTTCTGCGTTTTCTTGGACAGTCTGACAGCGAGGAGCGATACGGGAAGCACCCACACCGAAGCAAGCGCCATCCGCCAATCAAACGCAAACAGAGAGATCGCTATGATGACGGTTGAGAGGATCGAACCGTAATACTGCGCCGCCTGATGGGAGAAGGTGTGCTCGATCACGGTACAGTCGTTCAATATCGTCGTCGTGAGGTCGCTCAGATCCTTCTTGCCGAAAAATGACAGCGGCAGCTTGCGCAGCGTTTCGGCGAGGGCGATACGGCGCACGCCGCTCTCCTTGTAGGTTGAGAAGAAGGTCGCGTTATACTGCCAGAACTGCGTGATGTAAATCAGCAGAAGTGACATTATTATTCCTATGATATAAAAGAGTATCCTGCCGCTGTTGACGCCGTTATTCAGCATATCTTCGGTCAGAGTATAGAGCAATCCCACCGGGAGCATCAGCACCAAGTCAGATACCGTGCAGGCGCAGACGGCGCCCCAAAAGCCCTTAGCGCCTTCGCGCGACATCGCGTATTTGCGCATGATTCTTTCAAGCATGATCTTCACCCACCTTCCACGAAACAGAGGACTGATAATCCTTCCACATCTTTTGATAGATCCCGTTTTCCTTCAACAGCTCGTCATGAACGCCCTGCTCCGATATTCTGCCGTTTTCAAGCACGACGATATTGTCGCAGCCCTGAATGGTAGAGAGCCTGTGAGCGATCATGATCACGGTTTTATTCTTTGAAAGCTCCTTAAAGGATCGCTGGACAAGGTATTCGTTTTCGGGATCGGCAAAGGCGGTCGCCTCGTCGAGCACGACAATCGGCGCGTCCTTTAGAATTGCGCGAGCGATGGCGATTCGCTGCTGCTCACCGCCCGAGAGATACACGCCCTTTGCTCCGATAACGGTATTGATGCCGTCGGGGAGCTTTTCGATAATATCCGTACACTGCGCTTTTTCGAGCGCGCGCATGACCTCTTGCTCGGTGGCGTTGGGACGCGGCAGCCTGACATTTTCGAGGATAGAACGCTTTAAGAGCCTGCTGTCCTGAAATACATACGACACCGTGTTCATCAGCTCTTCTTTGGGAATATCTTTAACGTTAACGCCGCCGATTTTCACCGCGCCGTCCTTTACATCCCAAAAGCGCGCGATAAGACCGGCAGCTGTGGTCTTTCCGCCGCCCGAAGGTCCGACGAGCGCCAACGAAGTACCGCTTTTCACATCAAACGAAACATTATCCAAGGCGAGATTCTCGCCGTCATAGGAAAAGCTCACGTTTTCAAACGCAACGGAATAATCGTCGGGTTTTTCACTTTTTCCGCTGTTTTCAAAGGGCTTTCTGTCGAGCACGGAATCAATCCTGTCAAAAGCGTCCGCTACGGTCATATTGCCCTCGCTCATAAACATGACCCTTTGCATTGTTGTGACGATCACGGGCGTGATGATCACATAGAAAAGGAAGTTGAGGATGATATCGCTCGTGACATTCGCTCCGCCGTTTGAAAGTATCAGCGCAAGCGCGATCAGGAAGGCGAACGCGCTGTTGATGAACAGTAAAAAGAACAGCATCGGCTGACGGCAGCGTTTGGTGTAAGCGATACAAAATTTGTAGTAATTCTGTATGGACGCCTTGAAGCGTGAAAACGAGTGTACCGTCTGACCGAAGGTTTTTACTACGGGAATACCGCGCACATACTCGACAGCTTCGTTGTTCATATCCTCAAGCGCGTTGTTATAAAGGCGCATATCCTCCTTCATCGCAGGCCCCAGCATCTTGCCCATACATAAAAAAGCGAGTATAACGGGCAGGATGGAAACCAGTCCGAACCGCCAGTCAACAACAAACATCATCACGACCATTCCGAGCGGGGTTGCCACTGCGCCTGCCATATCGGGCAAATTGTGCGCGAGGTAGGTTTCCGCCGCGTTTGATGAATCGTTGATGATTTTGCGGAGCTTGCCGCTTCCCATTTCATCCGAAAATCCGAGCGGCAGCTTTGCAATATGACAGAGTAATCTGCCCTTGATATTACTGCCGATTCTGAAAGCACTGACGTGAGAGCACATCAATGAGCCAAAATAAATCACGAGCGCTATTGCTGAGAACACAACTGCCATGACGCCGTTGTGCACGATCGAGGTCGCCTTTGAAAAATCGGGCGCGACTTCAATCACTTCTCTGATGATAAAGAAGATATACACAAGCGGCAAAAGCGCTGTCAGCGCGCTGAGAAAAGACAGTATCCAAGAGAG
Source organism: uncultured Ruminococcus sp. (assembly GCA_902777275.1). Lineage (GTDB taxonomy): Bacteria > Bacillota > Clostridia > Oscillospirales > Acutalibacteraceae > Ruminococcoides. The sequence continues at coordinate 32,383 of CACYTI010000027.1, forward strand.
ATATGTCAGTATTTTATAGCCACCGGCATATTCCATCAGCCGCGAAAATGGTGATGGTTGTTTTTGTTTTTTCATAGACTTTTTCCTTTCTATTCTGCGCCTTTCAACGCTTCCACCATATCTATTTTTTTATTCTTCCTTGCCACCATCAAACCGACCAAAAGCGACACGCCGAAGGTCAGCAGGATAGAAACGCTGTAGGTCAGCGCGCCTAACATCAGCTTCATCTCGTATTCTCCCGCAAGAGCGGTGAGCAGCCATTGCAATACGCCTACGCCCGCAGGCAGACCGATGATCACACCGATGACGGTCAGCCAGATATTCTGCGAAATCAAGAGCTTTCCGATGGTTCGGTTTCTGAACCCGAGCACCTTTAAGGTCGCAAGCTCGCGCGAGCGCTCCACATAGCTCATAATGCCGAGATTATACAAGACAACCACGCCGAGGATCACGGCGGCAACGACAAGGATGATCACCATACTGTCCATTATCTGCACAAAGCTGTTGAAGGTCTCCATCAACTGCGCCTTGTCCTGCTTGCCGGCAATCAAATCATTACTTTTGATATCATCTGTTTTCCTGTCCGTGTAAATCGAGGAAATGCTGTAATCAAGCCCTAACTTGTCAGCGAGCGCGTCTGTCATTGTAACGCTTTCGGTCATCACCGAACGGTTGTAGCCGACGACCTTAACTGTGTAGGTTCCCTTAGAGCCGTAGGGTGAAAACTCTATCTCGTCGCCGATATCCGCCTTGTCCTTTAATCTGAGGCAGAGATACACACCATCGTCGCTCAGCTCGAGCCTGTTGTTGTCCTCGTTAATGACGTTGAGCAGCTTGCCCGGATTGTGCACGATATCGAGCGAAACGGTGTCGCCGTCCAAGCTGATGCCGCTCAGGCTCTCCCAGTCGCCGTCAAGCTCCTCACAAAGCGCCTTTGATTCTTTTAAATCGGCGTCGTCAACCAAATTTACCTTAGTGGTATAGTTGGAAATATCCTTGTCAAGCAGATCCAAAAAGCCGGACATCGTATCTCTCATACCCAAGCCGCCGACCATCAGCACCATACAGCCGACGATACCGAACAAGGTCATCATAGAACGGCTCTTGTGGCGGCTGAGGTCGCGGATATTCCACTTTGTTCCAAAGTGCAGCTTATCCCAAAAGCGGAAACGCTCAAAGAGTATTTTTCTCATCTTTTTCGGTGAGTACGGGCGCAGCGCATCGGCGGCAGTGCCTCTTATCTGCTGCCTGACAGAGAGATAACTGATCAGCGTCAACAGTAATACGGTACCAATCAGAACCGGATAACAGAACGCCGGTATCGCCGCGCTCCAGTCGGGCATATCAAAGTAGGTGCCCATCATACCGTTCTCACTCATAATAAGCTTGCAGATGAAGTAGCCGAGCGCCACACCGAACAGTGTTCCGACAATTCCGATAAACAAGCCGTATGAGGTGTAATGGCGGAGGATGCGGCGGTTCTTGAAGCCGAGCGCTTTTAGTGTTCCTATCTGTGTTTTCTCCTTGGTGGCAATGCGGTGCATTGTCGTCACCATCGTGAGAATGGCGATCAAGAGGAACAGTACGGGCAGCACCGAGCCCATTGTCTTGCCTTCCTCAGCCTCGCCCTGCGATTCCTTATAGACAATGTGATCGTCCTTTGGCGTTACCATGATCGTCCTGCCGAGTTTTTCATGGATTGCTTTTTCGAGTTTCTCTTTTTCCATATCGGAAATCAGATTCACCTGCGCAAACACCTTGTCGGACGCTTCATCAAGCATTTTATCTGTGACAACAAGCTTTGTCAGGCTGTCGTCAATGAATTCTTCGGGAACGTTTGACTTTTTTAATTCTTCGGCAAAATCGCTTTTTATCTTATCCTCTAAAACCGAACGCAGCTTTTTGGGAGAAATATAGGCGAAACCGTAGGTGTTATAGTCGGGCATCATCTGGTTTTTATCGGCGACGCAGATCATATGCTCGCCTGATTTTATCAAGCCGACGATCTCGCCCGTGATTTCAACGCCCTGAAATTCAAGCGATAAATTATCGCCGAGCTTATAGTCATTCGCCGCGGCGAATTTATCGCTCAACCAGAAGCCGTCGCCGTTTTTATCATACGCAGCGCCGTCCATTACGATGAAGGTCGATACGTTATAATCCTCGCTCACATCCAGCGCAAGGCTTTTGTTTTTTTCGCCCTTTATATCGAGATTGACGGACAGATAGCGCGTTGCCTTGTCAACGCCGTCAATATCAGAAATCTTATCTATATCGTCCTGCGTAAAGCCTTTTTCGGAATAAAGGCGGTAGTCGGCGTAGTTTGTATCGTCAAAGAATTTGAACGTGTCCACCTCGATTGTTTTCCACTCCATATTGAAGCCGAGGAACATTCCCATACCGAGCGTGATCATTAAGATCATCGAGATAAACTGCGCCTTGTAACCCCACGCAGTGCGGAACAATTTGCGTATCAGCATTACCATTCCACCTCGTCAGCGCTCATCGGGTTTTCCTGCTCATTGATCGAGCGTATTTTGCCGTTTTTCACACGGATCACAACGTCAGCCATTATTGCTATGCTTTGATTATGCGTGACGATAACGATGGTCTTGCCGTAATTCTTCGCCATACCGAGAAGAAGCTTTAATACCATAACGCCTGTTTCGGAATCGAGCGCCCCGGTCGGCTCGTCGCAAAGTAAAATTATCGGATTTTTGGCTAAGGCTCTGGCGATGGAGATCCTCTGCTGTTCGCCGCCCGAAAGCTCTGACGGAAAGTTGTGCAGGTGGTCGGTCAGTCCTACTTCGGCGATCATCTGTTTAGCGTCAAGAGCGTTTGGTGAGATGGTTGACACAAGTTCTACGTTTTCATAAACCGTCAGAGTGGGGATCAGGTTGTAGAACTGGAAGACAAAGCCGACCGTTGCTGCGCGGTAATCGGCAAGCTCGTTATCGGACAGCGTGCTGATATCCCTGCCGTTAACGGTGATCTTACCTTCTGTGGGGCTGTCAAGTCCGCCGAGCAAATTCAGCAGCGTGCTTTTGCCGGCACCAGAGGGGCCGAGAATGACGACGAATTTGCCCTCATCCAGCGAAAAGCTGACCTGATTCAACGCCTTTAGCTCATGCTCACCGCTTGTATACGTTTTTGTTACATTTTCAAATTGTACGATCGGCATTATCATTTCCTCCCAAACAGCGAAAAATGTTTCTTCTCATAAGGTGCGGTTTTGATCTCCAAAACCTTGTAGCCCGTCTTGCCGACGGCTTCTTTGAGGGCTGTTTCATCAAGCGAATCTTCGCTGATGATCTCTGTCACGCCCTTTGCGTGAGAAGAGGTGACCTTATTGATTTTGAAATGCTGACGGATCGTATCGTTGATATGGCTCTCACACATACCGCACATCATTCCGTCGATTTTAAGTGTCGTTTTTATCATAATGACCTCCTATTTAGAAACCGCTAATTTAATAAGCGGCTTGCCGGCGTACCATTGCTTTTTATAAACACCGGTGCATTTTTTGTACTGATTGAAAAGCTTTTGCGCTTTTTCTTCGTCACCGTAGACCTTCCAGCAGCCTGCACATTTTGCACAGGAAGCCTTGTTCTCGATGAAGCCCTTCACATCTTCAACGGGATAGCCGAGAAACAGCCCGATTTCGTGAGGAAACTCGTCGCTCTCGCCGAGCCGTTTCATCAAACGCGCAAGGCATCTTCCGCAATTCTGCGTGCAATAACCACGCTGCGAAAGCAATTCTTCCGCTTCCTTGCCCTGAACATCAGGCAACAGCCTTGACGGACGGTAAGCGTAGATCAAAACCTTTTTGTTTTTGAAACGGAGCGGCACAAAACGCACACCCTTGTTTCTCAAAGAAATGTTGAGCTCTCTTAAAAACGCACAAACCTCATTATTGCTGTTATATGAGCAACTAAACAGGCTGCCCGTCTTGATTCCCGCCAAGGTAGGCGAGCAGTATTTTACAATAACTTCTTCTGACATAAGCTCCTCAAAAATCGCAGTTAGCCTAAGCTAACCATGTGCTTTAAAATTTAGCGGTTAGTTGCCGCTAACTGATATTGTAATACATTTTTTGTTTTTTGTCAAGTTATCATATTCCGATTACAGCATAAAATTTACCCGCCTGTTCACCAAAGTGCGAGCAGGCGGGATTTTACTTTTTATACTCTAAAACAATAAATCAGAATTTGTCATACAGTAAGCTCTATTTGATTGCCTTCTATAGCAATAATACAACTCTCATAATATCCATCTCCCGTTGTACGAGGACCGCTTCTACCTTCGCTGCACTCCCAACACTAAAAGCAACGTGAATAAACCCTGTGCGATTAATGTCTTTTTCAATATTCTTCATCTCTGGTTTATTCATAATCTCTAGCCTTGCACCATCATCAAATGAAATGAAGTACGAACGAAATTCTGTTCTTTTATTGTGATACACATTGTTTGTTTTTCCACCCAAATAAGTGACGAAAAAATCTCTTGCTGATTCCAAATCACTTACATACATTGCTATGTGTTCGATTTTCATTTGTTCACCTCTGCAAATTTCGATTTATCGGGATGTTAATATAATAGAAATGCCGCCCGAGAAAACTCGGGCGGCGGTGGTGGACCATAGGGGGATCGAACCCCTGACCTCCAGATTGCGAACCTGGCGCTCTCCCGAGTCACGCGCTTACGCACCCCAATGATCGCGGCTATTTCTTTCTTCGTGACGCCGTGGTTCTTCGCATTTAACAAATGATAGCTGAGGGAGGAATCTGTGATTCCCGACGCCATAAGCGAAACGACTGTGATAATGCATTTGGTCTTGACGTCGATTGCCTCCTCGTTCCACACCTCGCCGAACAATACATCGTCGTTGAGGTGGGCAAACATCGGCGCAAATTCGCCAAGCTGATCTCTGCCTGCTGTTTGTTTGATTTTTTCTGCCATAATGACCCTCCAATCAATACTTGTCTGCGAATGCCTTTAATTTCTTCTCGTTCGGATTGCCGTTGAGAATTTCGCCTGCGATGATCTGCGCGTTTGGTGCGGATGGCTGTAAGCTCTGTACGGCTTTGCCGAAGCCCGAACCGCCGGAGGTAGCGAACAGAACGATTATTTTGCCGCTGAAATCATACGCCTCTAAGAACGTGTTGATGATCGTCGGCGCAATATACCACCAAATCGGGAATCCGATGAAAATCGTATCATAGGCGGCAATATTTGCGTTGGTATCGGCTAATGCAGGGCGGGAGTTTTTATCTCTCATTTCAACCGAACTTCTCGACTGCTTATCCATCCAGTTGAGATCGGCTCTTGTGTAGGGTACGGCAGGGCGTATCTCATATATATCCGCACCTGCGGCAGATGCAAGATTCTTCGCAACTCTCGCGGTCGTACCGCTTGCTGAAAAATAGGCGACTAATTTTTTACTCATGATGATCTTCTCCTTTATGCTTTTTCTTTGCCCCTGCTTTCAGCATCATAGACAGAAGGTACGAGAGAAACGTCCATGCGAGCAACATAGAAAGGTTTTCTGCTAAGACGACCCAAGCAGGTCTGGAGTAATCCAAGAATGCAAAGTGTGTTTTCATCAACAGGTAATCTGCGATATTCAATTTCATAAAAAGCCAAAATCCGTAGAGGGATATCCCGCTCATAAGGATATGAACGATGATCCGCACTGCTTTGTTTCTGAACTTTGATAACATCAGGTTGAGGTGTAGTCCGATGTGCAATCCCATCAGGACAAACGACCAATATGACAGCATCAGATGCAGCTTGCGAGGCCAGACTACTCCGACAACACCGCTGAGGAACGGGGTCGCGTACCGGCTCATCAGCATTCCGGTGATTGGCGTTGCGACAAAGCTGAGCAGCAGCGCGGTGTTCACGATCAGCATAAATACCCTGACCGGCGTATACTTGCCCTTGAAGATGGAAATATAGTATTTTCGGTTGAGGATATGGTGCGCGATGACGAGGACGAACATCCCGATACCGATATATTCGTGCAGCTGTTGCTGTGTGATCTGCATTGCCATGAGCAGCAGCAAGACAACTGTCATCAGGATGTCGATCGAACGCATTATTATCTTCTTCGTTTTCATGCTTCGCCGCCTTTGTGTTTTATAAGATACCCTTTACTTACTATCGAGCCAGCTTTGAAGCTCTGTATCGGAGATTCCGGCATCAAGGCGGTCGCCGCTTTTCCAATTACCCGAACCCGCGTTGCTTTTCAGGTTATCCCCACTGCTGCCGATTCCGGAACCTCCGGAGGTACAGAACGGGATGACCGTCTTGCCGGTAAAGTCATAGCTTTCGACGAAGGTATCCATTATACGCGGTTCCTCTCCCCACCAAATCGGGAAGCCGAGATAAATCGTATCATAAGCGCTTAAATCAACCTTATCACTTCCGATTTCAGGACGAATCGTTTTATCATTCTGCTCGATGGTACTACGGCTGTTGCTGTCATGCCAGTTCAGATCGTCATCGGAATACGGCTGTGCAGGGACGATCTCGTATAAATCCGCATTTTCGAGTGAGGCGATTTTTTCGGCAACGCCTTTCGTCGTTCCTGTCGCAGAGAAATACGCTACCAACACCTTTGAAGTACCGCTTGTGGTTTCTCCGGTTCCGGATCCGGCGGCTTGCTTCTCCGTTCCTTGAACAGCAGATTTTTCATTGGTATTCGCTGCTGTTGTCTCAGCTGTTTTTGTGTTACCGCCGCAAGCCGCAAGGCTCAAAACGAGAAGCAAAGCAAGAGTCAATGCAAAAATTGATTTGATTCTTTTCATCGTTATCCTCCATTATACATTCTTGATCTTCTGATCGCCGGTTGACCAAACATGCTTCTTCCCGGCGTCGGAAGGCTTATTCTGCGCCATCACGCCCGCGAGAGGATGTGGAACATATGGTTCCTCCAAGTAGGCAAATTCTTCATCCGTCAGCTCTAAATCAACTGACTTTGCCGCGCCCTCGATATGGTGCAGCTTTGTTGCGCCGACTACGGGTGAAGTTACCTTTGTTAAAAGCCACGCAAGGGAAATCTCCGTCATGGTCACGCCGTGTTTTTCGGCAAGCTCGGCAACACGGGCAATAATGATGTTGTCCTGTTCTGCGGTCGCGTCATATTTGAACTTTGCGTAGGCGTCCTCTAACGCTCTTTTTGTATTGTCCACACCCGGCTTTCGTGAAAGTCTGCCGCTTGCAAGAGCGCTATATGGCGTGAGAGCAATGTTTTCCTCCTCACAGAAAGGAACCATTTCACGCTCTTCCTCGCGGAAGATCAGGTTATAGTGTCCCTGAACGGATACAAATTTGGCAAAGCCTTCTTTTTCGGCAAATGCGTTTGCTTTGGCGAGCTGCCACGCAAAGCAGTTGGATATGCCGATATACCTCGCCTTTCCGGCTTTTACGATACGGTTCAGTCCGTCCATAATATCCTCGATAGGCGTTTGCCAATCCCACATATGATAGATGTACAGATCGACATAGTCCATACCGAGATTGCTTAGACTTGTGTTGAGCATATTCTCAATATGCTGCTGACCGCTGATATCTTTTTCGATTTCATCAGGTGTGCGCGGCAGGAACTTCGTTGCAACAACCACCTCGTCACGCTTTGCAAAATCACGCAAAGCGCGGTCGAGATACTGCTCGCTGGTGCCGCTCTGGTAGGCGATGGCGGTATCGTAGAAGTTCACGCCGAGATCGAGTCCTCTTTTGATGATCTCACGCGTATGTTCCTCGTCGATTGTCCAGCTGTGCTGACCGCGCGCTGAATCTCCAAAGCCCATACATCCCATACAAATTCGGGAAACATTCAAATCCGAATTGCCGAGTTTCGTATATTTCATATTATTTCATTTCCTTTTCCCAGAATCGGATGACGTTGAGTTCAAGGCTGTCCGCAACCTTCTCCAGTTCTGCAACTTCTTCTGCCGTGAGAGCAATATTTGCAGCCTTGACCGCGTCCTCGACCTGATTTTCCTTTGTCACGCCGATGATCGGCAGGGTTCCTTTTGCGATAGCCCAAGCAACAGGAATCTGAGCAGTGCCGACACTGTATTTCTCTGCGAGCTTTTTCAGTTCGGCGTTCATTACTTCGAGCTTATCGAGTACAGGGTTATAGGTTTCTGCTCTTGCCGAGCCTGCGGGCATCGGGTGAGCGGTATCGTATTTACCGGAGAGAGCGCCCTGCTCCAATACCATATAGGCGAAGAAATGAATGTCATTCTCTTTGCAATAGTCAAGGATTCCGGAATCCTCTGATGAACGGTTGATCAGGCTGTAGTGGTTCTGTACCGCGCCGAGCTTCAGACCGTGCGCTTTCAGGATTTCATCCGCCTGCTTGATTTCAGCGAGGTTGTGGTTGGACACGCCGATGATCGGCACATTTTCCTTGCCCTCAAAGTACTTCGCAAGTTCCTCTGTCCACTTCGGAGCGCCCCAAACGTTATGGATCCAATAGACATCGAAACGGTCAAGCTCCATTAACCCGAGCTGCATTTCAATCATATCTTTCATAGCGGTCGGCGATGACGCGTCCGCACACTGCGGCGTGAATTTGTCGGATATGAGATAGCTTTCTCTCGGCAGGTCTTTAATGAATCCCGCGAGCACCTTCTCCGAAGTGCCCATACCGTAGGCAAAGGCAGTGTCCCAAAGGTTCAAGCCGTTCTTCATCGCTGTATCAAATATCGGGCGAAGCTGCTCGGCTGTAAAGTTGTTTCCGAATGTTCCGTCGTTGCCCCAAGCCCAAGCGCCAAGAGCGATTTTAGGTAAGTTTTTCATCATTAATTTCTCCCTTCTTAATCAAGTAATTTTAATATACAATTATATGTCAATTCATAGACCGAGTAATAAGTGTAGCCGATACCCGCTTCTTTCATTGCGTTCTTTTGTTTGTCTGTCACCATTGCGTATGGATAGATCCCGAACATGAACGGGAAGAATGTGTATATAAAGCTCTTGATCGCTTCATCATCCATCTGCGGACAGTATTTGTTCAGCAGCTCGGCAACAAGCTCCATTGATCTGCCGTAAGCCTTTTTAAAGGATATAAGCAGTTCCGGGCGGCTGTTAGCTTCCATATCAAAGTTATTCATCGAAAGCAGCTTGAGAAGCTGAACGCGATCAGCTAACGATCGTGCCAGCTTTCCGGATAGCTCTGCTCTTGACAAGCTGTCGTTATCAATCAAGATGCTTTCAAGCGCTTCGTTCCAGCGGTGATACTCACGCTCATATAACGCAAGGAAGATTTCTTCCTTTGTTTCAAAATAGTTGTAGATCGTCGGACGCGAGAAAGAGGTGATGTTTCCGATCTCCTTGATCGTGACGTCCTTGAAGCTCATTTTTTGATAGAGCGTTTCACAAGCGTTGATGATCTCCTCGCGCCTCTGCGAGATCAACTCAGGCGTTCCTTTTATCATAAGTATCCCTTCTAAATATGTATTGACACGGTGTCAGTATAATTATTATACACCATTACTGACACCGTGTCAATAGCCTTTTTGAAAAAATTTTCTATAGATATCACAAAACGAATGATAAGAAAAAAGGGAGTATCGTGATCATACTCCCAAAATGTAAAAAATATTTTCCGCAACGTGTACAGACGTTACAGTGTGTTATAATACTCGTCGGATATTGTATTTGCCCTCAAAGAACAGACTAAACAGATGCCGAATATCAAAATACACGAACTGTTTGAAAGCGGGATCTATCTGATAGCCCGACGGGATGATCCGCTCGCCCAAAAGAATCTGATCACCGAAAGCGACCTTTACGGAAGGACGCTGATGGTCAGCGGCGGTTCTCCTCCGGCGCTGAAGGCTGTTCAGCACAGACTGATCGCCACCGGAAAAATCACGTATTTCAACATCGCCGACCACGATACAACGCTTACCATTCTTTGTTACACTTACCGCAACGAGTGCAGCCGTTGCATATTATTTTCATACCGCAGGTTTGGCATTTCTCGCCAAAGTATGGTTTGTAGTAATCTGTCTCGGCCATACTGAAACCAAGCTGTCGGGTTAGCTTGAAGTCAATCGGCTTACCCTTGAAGCTCAGCCCCGATTTGTACGCCTGATTCGCCTGTAACTCACTGCCCTCGATTTGATAGGTCTTACCGTCCTTGACGAAGCGTCTGCCTGTGCCGACAAACGCAAAGGTGACGTTGTATTCCTCGCACTCGTCGCAGAGCTGTTTTACCCATTCGTAATGGCACGGACGAGCACCCGCGTAGTTCTCGCCGTCGCAGATCACCTGTACAAGCTGTCCGCTTTTGAGGTAATCTCTAATGCTGATCTCGCCGATAAACGGGGCGCACATAATACCCTTGTGCTTGAACGGCAGTGAAAGCAAAATCGGGATGCGCTCGTCGGCTCTTTTTTGGTTCTCACAGCTCACGTTGAAAAAGACATTCTCCCAGCCGTCGCCCCAATCATTGGGCAGGCAATCCCGTACTCTCTGCGGACGTTTCGTCAGCAGAAAGAAAACAACATCGGGACGCTGACGGATGATATTCCACGCTTCATTACGCCATTCGTCAGCTTCCTCAAGGAAAAAATCCGAGGTCATACACACGCGGAGCTGTTCGCCGCTTTTGATTTTGAAATGTCCGCTTCTATCTTTTGACAGCGGATAGTTAAAGCCGGCTTTTGTGCGATAGATATCCGCACCGTTTTTGCCGCGTTGAGCGTCCAAAAAGTACATATAGCAATTCTGACAGCCCTCGCTGCACTTTTTGCAGCCGTGCCACGGATTCCAGATGTCGTGCAAAACCTCACCTCCTGTTTAGTTGTTTTACCGGTTTTATTCAATCAAGTCCTTTATCACCTTGCCGATGTCGGCGTTTACACAAACCGATTGATCGATAATCTCGTCGGGGCAATAGCTCTCACCGAGATTGATACAAGCATATACAGCGTTTTTGTTTAACGCCGTCAGCTGCCAAAACGGGTATTTAATAATGCCGGGCGTATTTCCGCCTACGCCCAATTCAAGATAAACGACGTTCTTATTTCTGTTCTTCTCGATAAAGGTGTTGTACCGCTCAGCCGCCCTGTGCCAGCCCTCGTCCTCGACAAATCTATCGTCGGAGCGCAGGTTCATTGTCATCGGCTTGCCGCAGACAGGACAGTGTGGGATCAGCTCAGACGGGACTTTCATATTCTCCTGCTGTTCGATCATTGATATTACCGCATCATAGTTACTATTTTACCATTCACCTTTCCGCTGTCAAGAGCGATACAAGCGTCTTTGATATGAGCGAAGTCATATACCGCTCCAATCAGCGGCTTCAAGTTGTACTGATCTATAAAAGTAAAAATATCCTGAATCATTTTCTGTGTCGGGTAGTTCGAGAAAAAGCCTGTCAGGTACACACCATTGGGAATATCCTTGATTGGGTCGAAACTGTCCCACTCATATACCTTGCCGAGCACGCCGGTGTTGCAGACAACCGCTCCTTCGTCAAGAGCGAACATCGTATCTCTGAGGGTTTTGATACCGACCAATTCAAGCACTTTAGTAACACCGTTTACCTTTCCTTTTATCGTTCCGTCGTCAAGAATACACTCGTCACAACCTGCTTCTTTTAAAAGCGGCAGTTTATCCTCTTTGTGGGTAGTGCCGACAACGGTACAGCCGAGCGCTTTGGCGAGCTGAACCGCCACGTAACCGAGAGCACAGGTCGCACCCCTGATAAGGAGCTTATCGTCAGGCGTAAGCCGCAGGCATTGAAACAGTGAACCCCAAGCAGTAAAGTAGGTTTCGGGGATCGCTCCCATTTCAGTCCAAGACAGATTGCTTTCGACAAGGAAAATGTGATGAACAGGAAGCAAGGCGTAACTACTCGACAAGCACATCACTATCTGATATAATATTAAAAAACAAAAGTAATATCATTTTAGAAACTATTGGAGGTGCGTTATGAAAACACAAGCCGAATTGCCCGATTGTCCCGTCGCAACAACAGTAAGCCTGATCGGAAGCAAGTGGAAGCTGCTGATATTGCGTAATCTTCTTGTCAGACCGTGGCGGTTCAACGAGTTGAGAAAAAGCCTTGACGGAATCAGCCAGAAGGTACTGACCGACAGTCTGCGCTCAATGGAGGAGGACGGTATCATCACGCGCACCGTTTATCCCGAAGTGCCGCCGAGAGTTGAATATGCACTCAGCGACCTCGGCGAGAGCATGCGCCCGATCATCAAGTCGATGGAAGTTTTTGGGCTTGATTATAAGGAACAGTTTGACAAATTTTAACGACTGACAAAACGAGCAGGACAGCCATTGGAACCGTTCCTGCTCGTTATTTTTTTGTACTATTATGAAATCGCCTTTCCCATCTCAAAGGCTTCTTTCAGCTTCTCGCAGCCCTCTATCTCCTTTGGAGCGGAAAAGCCGCCGGCAAAGATTTTTCCGGAAAAGCGTGCTTTCTCATAACAGTCGATCCAACCTTGCAAGCCTTTTACAGCGCCTTCATCAACATACGCTTCATCCTCTGCTGCGGTGGCGAGAAGATAAACGTCGCGGAACTGATAATCGCGTGGATAGAGAGAGTTTGCGCGGTCGATCATCGTTTTCATCTGACCGCTCATTTCGTAATAATATATCGGCGTTGCCCAGACTATTACCTCGGCGTTCAACATTTTTTCTGTGATTTCATTGGCGTCGTCCATGATAACACAGCGACCGAGCTTTTGACAGGCAAGACAGCCCTTGCAAAAGCCAATAGTCTTATCTTTAAGAGATACCAATTCAACATTGTTGCCCGATTCTTTTGCGCCGTCGGCAAAGGATTTTGCAAGCAGTTCGGAATTGCTGTTCGGGCGGATACTTGTGCTGATAATCAAAACTTTCTTCGACATACCGTTCTCCTTATTTCAGATATTCCTTGTAGAAGCTCTCGAGCTTGTCAAACGGGATCGCGTTGTTTTCGCCGCCGTCATAGAGGTCGGTGTGAACAGCGCCGGGAATAATCATCAGTTCTTTGTTGTCGGCGTACTTGCTATCTTTAATCATATTGGCATAAGCGTCCTTGCTGAAATAGCAGGAATGAGCCATCTCACCGTGAATCAGGAGTACCGCGCTTCTGATTTCATTTGAGTATTTTAAAATCGGCTGATTCATAAAGCTTTCGCAACCGATAACATTCCAGCCACCGTTGGAGTTAAGCGAGCGAGGATGATAACCGCGCTCTGTCTTGTAGTAGCTGTAGTAGTCTTTTACAAAGAACGGCATATCCTCTGTAACAGTTTCTACCACACCGCCGCCCAGCTTATATTCTCCGTTTCTTAAATCATCCAATCTTTGAGAGCACATAGCTTCTTTTTTAGCATAGCGTGCTTCTTCGCTGTCCTCGCTGTCAAAATAGCCGTTTGCATTTACGCGCGTCATATCATACATAGTAGAGGCGACGGTCGCCTTTACTCTTATGTCAAGAGCTGCAGCATTGATTGCCATACCGCCCCAGCCGCATATGCCGAGGATACCGATTCTGTTGGGGTCAACCTTTTCATTCAGCGACAGGAAATCAACTGCCGCCATAAAATCCTCGGTGTTGATATCCGGTGAAGCCATATATCTCGGCTCGCCGCCGGATTCACCGGTAAAGGACGGGTCGAAAGCAACTGCCAGAAATCCTCGCTCCGCCATCGTCTGCGCGTATAAGCCGGAGCATTGTTCTTTGACAGCGCCAAAGGGTCCCGATACCGCTATCGCAGGCAGTTCGCCGTCCGTGTTCTTCGGAACATACATATCCGCCGCAAGAGTGATACCGTAGCGGTTAATGAAAGTCACCTTGCTGTGATTGACTTTGTCGCTTTTGGGGAAGGTTTTATCCCATTCCCGTGTTAAAACTAAATCAGCTTTTTTCATTATCATTTTCCTCCCTTTATTTGAATACTTTTGTCAGGTAGATATAGAAGCACTGTCTCCAGAATTTATAGTCGTGCCCGTACCCGTCAACCAAATCGGTTTGATTCTTAACGCCCATTTCATTTAGCACATCACGGTAATACAGTGTGCAGTCGATATTCCAAGGGTCTTTGCTTCCGACCGCCATATACAGATAGTAAGGTGTGTTCTGCTCTGTCGGTTGAGGTAATTTCTCAAACACTGGTGTATTCCAAAACGTGCCTTTGTAGTATTCGGTCGGGATAACGCCTGTATCGGGCGCGAATCCTGCGATATACCCGAATTTATCGAGCCACTTGAAGCCCGTGCAGAGCGACTTTGCGCCGCCTTCACTCATTCCGGCAACGGCTGTGTTTTCTCTGCCTGTTTTGACGGGGTAGTTTTTCTCGATAAACGGCATTAGATCCACCGCAACGTCGTCGATCGCCTTGTCGTAAATATACCGGAGTTCTTCGTCGGTTTTGCTGTCCTTGTCAGATTGCTTGTCCGTGTACATATCGACGTTGACAAGTATCATAGGCACAGTCAATCCGTCGTTCAGCATATTGCCGTAGAGCAGGGTAACGTATGAATCTGTATCGATCTGATCGCTATGACTGCCGCTAAAGCCGTGGAAAATATACATTACCGGATAGGCTTGGCTTTGGTCATAACCCGCCGGCAAAAGGATGTTGCACTGCTTGTTATCGCCTGCCGTGGTCGAGTAATAGTTAACGTCCTTTTGTATCGTGCCGTAATCAACGCCGTCCTTCTTCTCGAAATAGCTGTCGGGAATATCGTACGTATTCTTGACAGCATACGGATCAAAGCCGGATTCGTCGGCAGTTGCTTTTTGAGATACAGCATTGCTGTCAGAAGGTGCGTTTTCAGGTTTACTGTTTTGTGCGTTGGTACAAGCGGAAAGTGCAAACGCACTGATCAATAGTAATGCAACGATGATTCTTTTCATAAAGCCCTCCGATCAATTACTCAGTGTAATGGTAACGTTGCCGTTTGAAAGCAGCTCAGTCAGCTCTGCCTGTGTTTTGTCTGTTATGCGTCCGAGGCGTGTGTACGCCCAAGTATTAGAGCCATAGAACACGACCATTTGATTGCCGGAATACAGAACGATATCGCCTGACGAGGTAGTTGTCTGCACATCATTTTGCGGTAAGTCCGTGCCTATACTTCCCACCTGTTCAAAGCCGCCGTACATCGACATTTGGATCGTCAGCGGGTGATTCCGGCACAGCTCTGTCAAGGCTTGTACCGCTGCGTTATCTTCCCAATCTACCGAAGCAGGCGTGTTGCCAATCGTCATTTGCAGAGCTGAGGTTTGTTCTGTTTGTTCGGTCTGCTCAACGCTTTGCGCTTGGGTTTCTTGCTTATTAATAGCTGTTGTTTCAGGAACTTGTGTTATTGGTTCTATTGTTGTATTTGTGGTTGGTTTAGTTGTCATTGCTGCTGTTGTGCTTTCCGAAGTTGTTAGCTGTGTGGTTGGCGTAGTAATTTCCGTTTTGTTTTCTTCGCCGTTACAGGCACTGAACAAAACACAGCAAACCACAATCAGCAGAACAGCGGTGATTTTCTTCATGCGTTACTCCTCCGTTTCAACATCTTTGATATATTTTGCCGGCACGCCGCCGACAACGGTATTTGTCTGAACATCTCTGTTGACGACCGCTCCTGCCGCTATGATCGCGCCATCGCCGATCGTCACGCCCGGAAGGATAGTAACATTCGCGCCGATCCATACGTTTTTGCCAATAGCAACGGGCTTTGGCAGAAGATTCGCTCGCTTGCTTGGATTTTGATGATGATTAAGCGTGGCGATCACTGTTTTCGGTCCCACCAGCGTTCCTTCGCCGATGGTGATCCCACCCTGATCCTGAAACTGACAACATGAGTTGATAAATACATTCTTGCCTATTATCAGGTTCTTCCCGCAGTCGGTGTAGAACGGCGGAAACATATACGCTCCCTCAGGAAACTCTCTGCCTGTTAGCTTTTCCATCAGCGCTTTGATTTCGCCGGGCGTGTGGTAGGCGTTATTTAGCTTGGCTGTTATTCTCATCGCTTCATTAGAAAGCTCTGTCATTTTCAGGTGAACCTTTGAAAATGCGATCACTTCCTGTCTGCTGTTCATATAGCTTAAAAATTCCTTTGTAGTCATCGAATCACCTCTCTGCGTCAATTATACATCAGGCTTTTATGAATTACAAATACTTATATTGAATATAATATTATGCTTTACAGGCATAGAGAAAAGTGGTATGATAATAAAGAGGTGATCATATTGGAACTCAGAGTTTTGAATTATTTTTTGGCAGTCGCAAGAGAAGAGAGCATATCGGGCGCTGCAAACGCGCTGCACCTAAGCCAGCCTACGCTTTCACGGCAGTTGAAGGATATGGAGGACGAGCTCGGCAAGCAGCTTTTTATACGGGGCAGTAAGAGGATCGAGCTGACCGACGAGGGCAGAATATTAAAAAAACGCGCCGAGGAGATAATCGCGCTTGTCGAGAAAACAGAGAATGAGATCACCGTTTCTGACGAGCATATTTCCGGCGACGTGTTCATCGGCGCAGGCGAAACAGTAGGTGTTCGATTTCTGACAAAAGCCGCAAAGCGTGTAAGGGACGAATACCCCGACATCCACTTTCATTTCATCAGTGGCGACAGGTCGGACGTTGTCGAAAGGCTCGACAGCGGTCTTGTAGATTTCGGTTTGGTTTTCGGCAGCGTTGACGAAACAAAGTACGAGTCGATCAAAATCCCGAACAGTGACGTTTGGGGTGTTTTGATCAGAAAAAACAGCCCGCTTGCAAAAAAGGAACTGATAGAGCCAAAGGATTTATACGACAAGCCGCTGATCGTGTCCCGCCAGGCGGAAAAAACAGGGATCGTCAAGCGTCTGCTTCAACGCTCCGCAGACAAGCTGAACATCGTCGCAACTTATAACCTACTTTTCAACGGCGCGCTGATGGTTCAGGACGACTTGGGCTGCGCACTGTGCATTGAAAGCGTACATCAACCGGATCGAAACACAGAGCTGATTTTTAAGCCGCTGACAAACGCACTCACCGAAGAAATGCACTTGATTTGGAAAAAAGACAACGTATTCTCCAAAGCCTCACAAAAGTTTTTTGAAGAAATAACAAAAGCACAATAAAACAAACCTCCGCTTGGAAATTTGAAAAATCCAAACGGAGGTGTTTTTATATCTCTATCTTTCCGTGCTTTTCCTCGTACTTCTCAATCGCGTCACGGATCAGAATCAATATCTGACTGTTCGCCGAGCGACCTTCATAATCGGCGACAACGTGCAGCTTGTTCAGCATTTCTTCATCAATTTCTTTTGCGGATGATTACATCAAAACAGAATATAGTTTCTGCGGCATAGAATTGAACATCATTTCGACGACTACCTCTGCGGAGGTGGTGTTGTCGTATAACAGCCACTCCTTTGTCATACCCACAGACCCATAACAGTAGTGGCGAATACTGAATTTGAGCTGTGTATCGAGCACTTCGGTATGCAGCTTTTCTTTTGCGATTTTTTCATAACGCTGCACAAAGTATTCGAGCATATATGCCCATAGAGCGTTTTGAGACGAGTCCTCATAGGCGCGCTTGTAGAACAGAAAATCCCGCTTCATCTGCTTCATACCCTCAGCGGCTGACGCAACGGAAACAATATCGGTCTTATTAGCCGATTGAAAGAATATCCACGCGACCAAATCATATTTATCCTTAAAATGATAGTAAAAGGTCGGGCGCTCGATTTCCGCCGCTTTGCAGATCTCCGTCACGCGGATCTTTTCTATCGGCTTTTGCTTCATCAATTCCTTCATTTTGTCCGCTATCCAAAGCTTGGTGATCTCTGCCATAATAACCTCTTTTCTTACAAAAACTCAATTCTGTAAAATAACTTAGCATAATTATATTTCTGTAAGTGGAAATTGTCAATCTCTTCGGGTAAAATAAAGATAACAAATTGAAAGGATTGATTGTATGAACCGTGTATGTGAAATCTTAAATATTGAATATCCCGTTATTCAGGGCCCTATGGCGTGGATCACCTCGTCCGAGCTTGTTGCCGCTGTATCAAACGCAGGCGGTCTGGGCGTTCTGGGAACAAGCGCAGACTTAACCGAGATCGTCCGTGGGATCCCCGAGAGCGTAGCGGAAATGCGCAAGGCGATCCACAACACAAAGGCACTGACCGACAAACCGTTCGGAATCAACGTATTCCCCGAAGCAGGCGATCCTTACGGTTTCAGCAAGGCGATGATCGAACTGGCGAAGGAAGAAGGCGTGATGATCCTTGTCGTCGCCGGAAATGTATCTCCCGATGAAATCAGGCAGTGGAAAGCGGACGGCTTCACCGTGATCATGCGCGAGGCGAATCCCTCTGTCAGAGGTGCGATCGAAGCCGAGAAAGCCGGTGCGGATATTATCGTAGCGACAGGCTGCGACGAGGGCGGTTGTATGCCTTCTCTCTCGACAGGTACAACTGCCGCGACTGCTCTGCTCAGCGAGTATGTCAGCATTCCGGTTCTTGCCGCGGGCGGTATCGTCAATGAGAAGATGGCAAAAGCCGCACAAGTTGTCGGAGCAGAGGGCGTATTTGTCGGCACACGTTTTATTCTTTCCGAGGAATGCCGTGCCGCAGATAAAACCAAGCAGGATATTTTGAACACCCATCCCGATGATTTTCTTGTATTCACGCAAAGCAATGGCTTTTCAAAGTGGAGAACGGTGCCGAACAAGATCGGCAGAGAGGGCATTGAAGCGAACAACAACGGCGACTTTGATCCGCCGTCGGGCAGCTTCTTCTACGGTATGCTCAAGGGCGACCCCGACGCAGGCGTCAATACCGTTTGCAATGTAGCAAGCCTTGTCAAGTCGATCGACCCGTGTGAGAAAATCGTAAAGGAATTGGGAAGTATTTTTGTTGAGTAAGAAGGTTTTGATATGCATTTTACAGGAACCGTTTACCGCAATCCGTACTGGCCAACCTTTCCGCTGTTGGAGATCACGCAGGGCTGCACGCACAATAAGTGCAAGTTCTGCACGATGTACCGCGACGTATCTTTCAGAATGTCCCCCATTGAACATATTGAGGAGGACTTACAGGAAATTGCGTCTATTGAGCCAAACGCAACAACGATTCAGTTGCTCAGCGCCAATCCGCTTGCATTATCATTTGAAAAATTAGAGCCGATACTTGTGATGATCAACAAGTATCTTCCCAAGATGGAATATATCTACGCCGCGACACGCGTTACCGACATCCGCAACAAGACTGTCGATGAGCTGAAAAAGATGCGTGAGCTCGGCGTGAAGGAAATCTCCCTCGGCATCGAGAGCGGCGATGACGCCACACTCGACCGCATCAACAAGGGCTATCACGCCTCGGACATTATCGAGCAGTGCAACAAGCTGCACGAAGCCGGCATAGACTTCTGGATGTCGTTTCTCAACGGCGTTGGCGGCAAAGAGTACAGCCGCGACCATGCTATCAATTCAGCAAGGATTTTCAGTCAGTGTAAGCCGATGTTGGTAGGTACAGGCGGACTTGTGCTGTTCCCCGGAACTCCGCTCTTGGAAGAAGCCGAGCGCGGAGCGTTCACGCCCTTATCCGAAAAGGAAATGCTGGAGGAGCTGTTGCTGTTTGTTGAAAATCTGATGTGTGACTGCACCTTTATCACGCACCATACCGTGTCGGGCAAGAACCTGACGGGCCCGAATTTTCTACAGCGAAAGGACAAGATCGTCACGGTGCTGAGGAACGAGATCAAGCACGGCGATATGGATATGCTCGCTGCGATCAGAAGAAATAAGAGGACTCTATGATAAAAGATTTTATCAGAACAGACAATCAATTTTCACTTTGCGGACTTAATTGCGGACTATGTCCGTATCAGCTTCAAGGCAATTGCCCGGGGTGCTTTGCTGACAGTCCATGTGCACGGATATGTCCGATAGCTCCTTGCAGTGTAAAGCACGGCAACGTCCAATATTGTTTTGAGTGCGAGGAATATCCCTGCGAAAAGTATGACGGTATTGATCAATATGATTCGCTGATCTCACATAAAAATCAAAAGAAAGATTTAGAAAAAGCAAAGCAAATCGGTATAGATAAATACCTTGCCGAGCAAACAGATAAGAAACGGATATTGAACCGCCTGCTCAGTGAGTATGACGATGGCAGAAAGGATGTGTTCTTCTGCCTTGCGGTAAACTTAATGGAACTTGACGATTTATACTCCATTCTCGCAGAAGCGGACAGTGTAACAATAGAAATGCCGTTATCTGAAAAAGCTGCGATCATGAAGCAAATGCTCATCGCTGCCGCCAAAAAGAAAAAAATCACGCTTGAATTGCGAAGATAAAAATATGCCGATTAGGGAAACCGATGAAGCCGCCTGCGTCGCGTGGCTTATGCGCCTCTATCAAAAAATGACAACATAATAGAAAATAAAATCACAACCCCGCTGCCGGATAACACTTCACCGTTATCTGACAGCGGGTTTTTGTTATATGGTCTTTTTTAGTTTTGCTATAGCCCTCTCACAAACCCGCTTTGCTGTATCCGCATCACTGAATCCGTGATCGGTGGCGATATCGGTATAAGGCAGCGGCTTGATGGGTTTTTGTTTCGGTTTGCCGTTTTCGTCTAAAACGTTTTTGTCGGCGTAGTGAGTGCTGAAACATTCCGGGCAAAAAGCCGAGGTGCTGGGCGAGCATTATCCTTTCTGTGACCGTACGTGCAGTTTTCCCGCATACGGCTCTTCATAATAAAATTCACATCATCAAAATAAGCTGTAGTAGATTTTCGGCTTTGCAAGAGTGTAATATT
>CACYTI010000028.1 GCA_902777275.1 uncultured Ruminococcus sp.
TTTCCTACAACTGCTTTTCAAATTACCACAAATGAGCCGCAGTCATATGTACTAAGGTAGTAGAAACTACCCTTTACATAATAGCTCTCACAATCATATCGTCGTAAATAGTGTATCGTTTCGCACCGGACGGAAGTTTGAAAACCATATTTCCGACCATTACAAGCTGCGTGAGATTTCCGACGAGATCTGTCGTGAATATGGAAAATCCGTGATCGAAAACGCTCCGTTCTACGGCGGCGATAAAGCGTATTGGGTACGCAAGAACGGACGAATACCACACAAGGATATGCTGCGGCACGATGTTGATGAAGCGCTCGCCAATACCTGTAACCCGGTGGACTTTGAAGTGTATCTGCGTTCTCTCGGTTATATGTTTGTGAGGAACTTCAAATACGAACATCCGTCGGTTATTGCTCCCGATTGGCAAAAGCCTGTGAGGATAAGCAGTCTGGGTAAGGATTATACAAGACAAGCTATCTTAACTCGGCTGCGCACACAACACGATGACAGATACTTTATGGATTTCTACACGCCGAGACCTGTAGTCCGCAGAACGCCGTTGATTTTGGTTATACGAGATTATGAAAAGGAGCATACGCCCGATCTGATTACCTCGCTGTTTGAACTGATTATCACTATCGCCAAAATCTGCACGGGCTCAAATATCAAGAAGGCGGATTACCGTCCATTGTCGCCTGAACTGAGAGCAGAAATTATAAACCTTGACCGAACTCTCGAAGAATACCATTTCCTCTGCGATCAATTCATTAACTCTGCGGAAGATTTTGTAGAGTGCAAAACAGAGATTGTTGGGAAAATTGAGAGTTATGAAACCGAGCGGCAGCATATCCGTAACCGAATACGCAGAGCGAAAACACCCGAAGAAGATTATTCTTTAAAAGAACAATGCAGAGAAATCACAAAGAAGCTAACGCCCTTGCGCCGGCAGCTTAAAATCTGCGAGCGCATTGAAAACAAAGTGCCTCGGCTCCGTGCTTTAATCGAACAGGAAAAGCAGCTGGAGCAAGGCAGATACAAGTACAATTATTATCAACAAACTAAATCAAAACAAAGGAGTTATGAACGATGACCAATATATCAATCAACAAATTACACGAATTCCGAGACCACCCGTATCAGGTGCTCGACAACGATGAAATGAACAGCCTCATTGAGAGCGTTCAGCAGCAAGGCATTATGACGCCGCTGATCGTGCGCCCGTTAGAGGATACAACAGACGAATACGAAATCATATCGGGACACCGCCGTTTCCGTGCGGCACAGAAGGCAGGGCTTGCAGAAGTTCCTGCATTTATTCGTCCCGTCAGCCGTGACGAAGCGGCGATTATGGTGGTGGACAGCAATCTCCACAGGGAGCATCTTCTGCCATCAGAAAAGGCGTTTGCTTACAAATTGAAATATGACGCTCTGAAACGTCAGGGCAAGCGCACCGACTTAACTTCGTCCCAAGTTGGGACAAAGTTACGAACAGACAAAATCATAGCGATTGAAGCCGGAGAAAGCCGCAATCAAATTCAGCGTTATATCCGCCTAACAAACCTTATCCCGGAACTGCTTGAATTAATGGACGAGGGCAAAATCGCTTTTTCCGTAGGCGTAGAACTGTCTTACCTCAGCGTTAATATGCAGTTTTACTTACTGGATATTATTGAGCGTGACGACTGCACGCCATCCTATTCGCAGGCGTTCCATATGCACAAGGAAATGCACAACGGAACACTCACAATGCAGTATGTTGACAAGCTGATGGCTACAGAAAAGCCCAATCAGCGTGAAATGCTGAAAATCCCAATGGACAAAGTTAGGAAATATGCTCCAAGAGTTACCGACAATCAGCTTGAGGATTTTGTCCTCAAAGCCTGCGATTATTACCAACGCTATCTCAAGCGACAGCGTGACCGTGAAAGATGAGGTGAGCCTATTGAGCAACGAATTGCAAATAGCACAATACTCGGAAGAAGCATTGACGCTCCTCGCCAAAGCGTTTGTTCCTGACGTTATTGAGTTTTATAACAGCGAGTACGGCAAACAGTATTACGAGAAGTGGCTAAAGGCTCATCCCGAATATCAGGACGAGAAAAGGATTGCGTAAATTTGACACAATCGACTGTTTTCTACAAATCCTGTAAAATAAAAATCAATAAAGCTCTCCGTCGTTTCGGCGGAGAGCAAAGGAGGTCAATTATGAATGTAGTAATCTATGCCCGCTTTTCGAGCCATAGCCAGACAGAACAATCCATTGAAGGTCAGTTGAAGGTGTGCTACGAGTATGCGGAGCAGAATCATTATACAGTTGTCGGTGAGTACATAGACAGGGCTATGAGCGGTAAGTACGATAATCGAGCAGAGTTCCAACGTATGATTTCCGACAGCGATAAACAAACATTTGAGGGAGTGTTGGTATATCAGCTTGACCGATTTGCCCGTAACCGCTACGACAGCGCAATTTATAAAGCAAAGCTGAAAAAGAATGGTGTTAGAGTGTTATCGGCAAAGGAGAACATTACTGATGACGCATCGGGTATTCTTGTCGAGGGCGTGTTAGAGAGTATGGCGGAGTATTATTCTGCCGAGCTTTCTCAGAAGATTCACCGAGGGATGGAGATCAACGCACAAAAGTGTTTATCCAACGGCAGCAATCCCGGTCTTGGATTTAAGGTGGATAAAGACAGACGGTTTTATGTAGATGAGGATGAAGCAAAAATCGTCCGTGAAATATTTGAGCGATACGCCAGCGGTGAAACAAAGGCAGAAATCGTAAAGGATTTGAAACGCCGCAAAGTCAAAACGTCTTTAGGTAACGATTTTACTTACAACAGTCTCAGCCGTATGTTGAGCAACAAGCGATATATAGGAGTTTATATGTATAAGGGGCAGGAAACGCCGGACGGTATGCCGAGGATTTTAGACGACGATTTATTCAACAAGGTTCAGGATATTCTGAACAAAAACAAAAAGGCTCCTGCCAGAACGCACGGCGAGGGTGAGTATCTGCTAACGACAAAACTGTTTTGTGGTCATTGTAAGAATATGATGGTCGGTTACGGCGGTACGAGTAAAACCGGCAAGCAGTATCACTACTACATCTGTAAGGAAGCCAGAAAGAAACGCTGTGACAAAACTATCGTTGGTAAGAAAATGATAGAGGATAGAGTAATTGCCGAGTGCCTAAAGCTGCTCACAGAGGACAATATCAAATTCATCGCTCAAAAGGTTGCGAAGGAATGCAGCAAAAGTCCCGACAATCTGACGGTCAAGCAGTTAAAGAAAGCTATCCGAGAAGCGGATATCGCCATAGAAAACCTGTGGAGAGGTATTGAGCAAGGACAGTCTGTTCCAATACTGACGGAACGCCTTAACAAACGTCAGGCTGAAAAAGATGCGCTTGAAGAACAGCTCGCAATTGAAGAAAACAAGTGGATATGCCTTTCGGAAGCACAGATACTCGCATTCCTCAATTTTATCTGCGAAATGCCGCTTGATGATGTCAACAAACGCAGAGCCATCATCAATATTCTTGTTCATTCGGTGTATCTTTACGATGACCGTTTTACACTGATAATCAACGCCAGTAAGAAACCTATGAGCGTCGATGACATACCGTTAGAGGAAATCGAAGAAGCCTTTAACTCCGATAAAACCTGCACGGAGCAGTGTTCAACTATGACATCGCCTGCTCCACCAGAAACGCCTCACTGACGTGAAGCTCAACGAATAGAGAATAGAGAATAGTTAATAACAGATGTACCCTTAGGGCGTTTCCGGTGTATTATTCGTTATTATCTATTCACTATTCTTTATTCATTACCAAAAATGCGAGTAGTGTTTTCAGGGCGCATTTGGATAACTAATACTGATTAATGCGGAAAAAATTTGAAAAGGAGAGGAACTTATGCTGTTTACTGTTGTCGGAATATGTTTATCAATTTGTGGAATGGTTTCAGGTATTGTCATGGGCATAACATTTGACAACTTCGGCTTTTGTCTATTGACTTGGATTTCTACATTTCTTTATGTGCTAATCTATTTTGGATTCGGTATTGTCATAAAGAACCAAAAAATGATTATTGATAAAGTTGATTCGATTGAGAATAAGATAAATCAAAAACATAATACCGTTCCTTTATATGTTGCACAAAGCAAAACAGATAGTAAAGATGCGACACAAAAAAACGATATTGCTCACAAGTGGAGATGTCCGAATTGCAGTAATATGATTTCAGATCCAGTTTGTCCTTATTGCGGGAAAAACAGCAATGAATAAGCAAATAAACTCATAGGTTCAGTTCCCTACAGTGTTTTGGAGCAAATCCATCTTTTTTACTCACCTTTGACAGAACCGCCGGAACCGCCGTTCCGACTCAACGAATAGTGAATAGAGAATAGAGAATAGTGTATAACAGATGAACCCTTAGGGCGTTTCTGGTGTATTATTCGTTATTCTCTATTCACTATTCTTTATTCATTAAATAGGAGAATTTGATTATTATGGCTTGGTATACAGAACAAATTTTTGCCGATTTTTTAAACCAAAACAACAATCATGCAGGAGCAGCAAAGGCGCTCTTGTCTATTTTGGATGAAAATGTTTTTCTTACAATTGGGAGTTCAAACTATCAAGGATCGAAGGATGTTTTAGAATACTTGGAACAAGTATTTGATGCAATTTCTTCAGAGCAAGGCTTTACAGCAAAACCTGTTTTTACAGTGGATTCAGAAGGAAACCGTAAAAAAGCAGTAGCATTATTCAGCAAACTTGAAGATTATATATCTTGGCTTTTTAGGATTTACAGCAGTATTGAAACATGGAAAATTGTTTCTATTATCGCAGAAAGACCGGACGGTTATGATATGTACTATGATTCATACATTGAAGGAAACTATGATGATGATGGAAATGCTGTAAGCTTATAATACACGGGTTCACTACCCCACAGCACTTTTCCATAAATCCATCTTTTTTGCCTATCCTTGACATAAAGGATATGCAAAAAAGATATATCCCTGAAAAAGCCCGATTTTATCGGGTTTTTTCACGTTTTAGGGGCGTGATATTTTTGTCACGAAATATGGATGTAAAACGGATTTTCCCAAGACTGACAGGAACTGAACTTCCGTAGAACAACAGAAAACAAAAATATGGTAAGCAGGCAACAGAAAATGTTGTCTGCTTTTTTGAGCCGATCGTTTAGGAATAAGCGGTTGGCTCTTTTTTTATTTCCAAAAAAATTTACAAGGAGTGAGAGAAGTGATATTTACCGAAAACCGGTATGACCGCAGCATGGAACAAATGATGAAGGGCATACCAAAGTTTTTTAGCGGCAGGCAATCTGTTTTAAGTTCATATTAGGTTCGGCTTGTATAATACAGCCATACCACAGGAGGTGGCTTGATATGAGAGACAAGATCATCAAAAGATTTGCGGCGGGAACGATCGGCGTTTGCTTTGCTTACGCGCTGCTCCGTCAGCCGTTTGCGGTGATGAAGGATCCGGGTGAATTGATCACGCCGAACGGGAGCGTTGCAACGCAAAGCATGACACAGCCGACAACCGATTATTCGGTGACAACGGTTCCGCCGACATTGGCGGAGGAGCTGCCGACAGAAATCATGATGACAGACCCTCCGACGGAAGCGGTCACAGAGCCCTTGCAGGAGGAAATCATCGAGGATAGCGAAATCCCGGAAAACGAGTCCGACGAAGAGCTGCTGCCTCAGCAAAACGAGTCCGGCGGTGACGTGCCTTCTCTCACGCAATTTCTCTCAACGCTGATTTGCGGCGGCTGCCGACACAACTGCTCGCTTATCAGCCCAAGATGTATGAAAGGACGCGCAAAGGCAGAAAGCGCGACGGTGGAATATTATGAAACCTACGGAGCATAACGCCTTTTTGAACGAGGCGCTGGAAACACTCAACAGAATTTATAGCGAAAACAAGCATGTGACACAGCTCAGGTGGTTTTTGGAAATCGCGCTGCAGCGGTTCAACAAGGATTATCTGAACAGCAGAGCTCCGCGTGTGATCGTGCTCGGCGACGACATACCGGCGGAGGTTTTGTACGCGGTCTGCGACGATCCGTTTTTTGTGCTCGGCGGAAGTCTCGGCACGGCGCATTGGGCGGACGAGCTTACGCCGCGAGACACCGACCCGTTCAGCCGTTCTTCGCTCGGGTGGCTGCTCAATCCCGCATTTGACCTGACAGAAAACGCCCTGATCGTGACGGCGGTCTCCTCCGACAGCAGGCGCAAGCTGATCTCGGTCTTACAGACCAATGGCAGGAAGGTCACCGCGTTGGATATTCCTCCGACCCGGTCTGCAAACGCCGTTCAATACTACAAAGAGCAGCTGACACAGCTTGCGGAGAAAATCGGCAAGCACACCGGCAAGCACTTTACAGGCGGCAATCTGAAACGCGCTGTCAAAAGAACCGATCACGCGCGCCGTGCAAGGTACCGCTTTTTCGCAACAGCGCGTTCGTCGGGCAGCGTTATTTCGGACGAGGCTATTCTTTTGGCGAATCAGTGTCTGTATTTTTCTGATGATTTGGAGGAATGGTGCGCGCATATCGCCGCGCTCGGCGAAGAACTTCAACAGCTTTGCAGGCGGTATGCATTCCCGAAAAAGGAGCAGCCGAACGTGATGATCCTCGGCTCACCGGTCGTTTTTCCGAATTACAAAGTGCCGCAGCTCGTCACATCGGCAGGAATGAATATCACGGCGATCGCGGACAGCCTGTCGCTGGGAGCGTCCGTTGCGGTGCCGAAAATGAAAGCGTTTACGTCTGCCGGCAGCCTGCTGCAACAGATTGCCCAAACACATCTGAAAATGATCGCCTCCGGCGCGAGGGTGAACAACGAGGGCTTGTACGCCTACTTTATGCATCTTGTCAGGCAGCTTCACCCCGACGGGATCGTGTGCCATATCCTCAAGGGACAAATCGAGTATGACTTTGAGCTGCCGCGCATCGAAAAGGCGGCGGAGGAGCTGGATATTCCCGTGTTCCGTCTGGAAACCGACTATCAGTATCAGGATATGGAGCAATTGAGAATACGCATGGAAGCGTTCAGCGAAATGCTGACGCAGCGAAAAATCGTAAGCAATAAAAGGCGCAGAACAGCATAGGAGGGTGTATGAATAAAAAAGTGATAAGAAAAATTCTGTTTGCCGTCTTTGCCGTCGCCCTTTGCGCGGCAGCGTATTTTGCCGCGGACATTCCTTTTTTTCAATTTGACGATTATGAATATCAGGATACAGGAGCCGCGCTTTTCAGCACGCAATGGCTGTTCGCAATGCTGCCGTTCGGTATCATCCTGCTGGTGTCAGCCGTATGTATCGCCCTTGACGTGCTGCTGCGCAAGCTGCTTTACAAAAAAGAAAAGCTGCCCGTCGGCAAAACCGGGATTATGGCGAGAGATAAGCGCAAAAAGCGCCTTGTGTTCGGCTTTGAGACCGTCCGATGGATCGTGATGATCCTCAGCTTTGCGCTGCTGATCTTTGGTGGTCGGATGACGGGAACGGTGTTCACCAACATTCACCTCCCCGTCTTTGCCTGTCCGTATAACCTCGACCAGCTCACCAATGCCGGGTGTTTTTATTTCAGTCATTTGGACGTGCTGTTTCAGGAGGGCTGGCAGGAGATGGTCGCCTTCTTCGGTACCTTCATCGTC
Organism: uncultured Ruminococcus sp.; assembly: GCA_902777275.1. Classification (GTDB taxonomy): domain Bacteria; phylum Bacillota; class Clostridia; order Oscillospirales; family Acutalibacteraceae; genus Ruminococcoides. The sequence goes on from CACYTI010000028.1 coordinate 7,693, forward strand.
TGCGCGGTCTTGCTCGGACGCGTGCTGTGCGGCTTTGTCTGTCCGCTGGGCTTCATTCAGGACGTTGCCCATGAAGCAAGGCAAGTCCTGCATATCGAGGGTATCTCCCTCAATGAAAAACTGTATGCCGTTCTCCGCTTGGTGAAATGGGTCATGCTTATCATCTTCCTCGGCATCGGATTTGTCGGCGGCAATTTCTGCGACTTCTGTCCTGCCGCGGCGGTATCGCCTGCGCTTGCCGGTTTCAAGCTGAGCTTGGGGCTGAACGGATTTATTATGGTGATCGTGCTGGTCAGCGGCTTCTTCAAGCGCCGTTGCTTCTGCAACGTCTGTCCGCTGGGATTCATCCTCGGACTTACGCACAAGATATCGCTGTTCAAGCTGAAAAAGAACGCCGTCGCCTGCACCGAATGCGGCGCGTGTTATGAAGCCTGCCCGATGGGGATCAAATCCATCTTCACCGAACGCGAGGGCAAGGATATCCGCAAGATCGACGTGACGACCTCGGAGTGCATCCTTTGCGGCGAATGTGTGCGCCGCTGTCCCGAAAACAACGCGCTGGCGATCACCTTTTGCGGCAAGAAGATATTTAGCGCCGACCGTATGAAATTTATGAAGCAGTACGCGCCGAAGGACAAATACGCGCCGTTCAGCGGAAAGGAAGATTTGGATGGATAACAGCAGAAAGGGAACACCCGAGGAACGCCGAAAGCAGCGGTTCCTCAACAAAAGCGCGGTGACGTCTGTGAAGTATCTCCGCAAAATCGACGAGCTGCTGCACAAGCCGGACGCGCTCGATCCGTTTTTGAATATTTTGAAGCATGTATTCGTCGATATGCAGGGCGCTGTCAAGCCGAAGGACACGCCGTCGATCGGCACCTACTGCGTGATGGTGCCGCCGGAGCTGATCTACGCGGCAGGCGCTATGCCGGTCAAGCTCTGCGGCGGCAGCTACACGGCGTTCAACATCGGTGACGATATCGCGCCGCGTGACGCCTGTCCGCTCGTCAAGGCGGTCATGGGCTTTGAAAGCATCGGCGTGATGCCTGTCTATCAGGAGTGCCGGATGATGGCGGTACCGATCACCTGCGACTGCAAAAAGAAGCTGGCAGGCTGGCTCGGCGAACGCCGCAAAACTGTGACGCTCCACGTTCCCACAGGGCGCGACCGCGACGAGGATATGGAGCACTATGTCAAAGAGCTGTATCAGTTCAGCGAGGAGCTGACTAAAATAACCGGCAAACAACTCAGCTATGAGCGGCTTTCATGGGCGTGCGGATTGACAGCGGCAGCGCAGTATGAATTATCGCGCTTTATCGAGCTGCGCCGCAGGGCGCCGCTTGTGATAAAAGGTACGCACTATCTGGCGGCGCTGAATGCGCTGAGCTACACGCACGTTTCGATCTGGACGCGATATATGCGCGCCCTCTGCGACGAAATAGAACAGCGTATCAAACGTAAAGAAATGGCTTCCAAGGAAAACCGTCCGCGCATTTTAGTCACAGGTTCGCCGATCGTATTTCCCAACTTCAAGCTGCCGCTGCTGATCGAAGAAATGGGCGGTGCGCTGGTGGCGGACGAAACCTGCATGGGTGAGCGCGGCGCATACGATCCGCCTGCGATCGCCGACCAAAGCACCGACGGCATTATGCGCGCGCTTGCCAACAAGAGCACGCGCCCCTGTACCTGCCCGACCTTCACGAATAACAAGCGCAGGGTTTACCGGATCATGCAGATGATCGAGGACTATCAGGTACAGGGCGTGATCTATCACGTTTTGCGCGGCTGTTTGGTTTACGACTACGAATACCGGGTGTTGGAGGAAGAGATGGGCAGGCTCGGCGTGCCGATCATCCGTGTGGAAAGTGACTACAACGAAGAGGACGTGGAACAGCTCAGAATCAGGGTTGAGGCGTTCATCGAGCTCATAAAATACGGTCGCGGCGGCGACTCCGCAATCCGCCTTCGGAAATGACAGCGATAACAGAAACGCATCATTAACGGCGGGTCAATAACGTGGCATTATCTAAAAGCAATAAGGAGACTTTATAATGAAGATATACGCAGGCTTGGACGGCGGCTCTACCTATCTGAAAGCCGCACTCATAGACGAACACAAGCGCGTGCTCCGCACGGGCGTTACCAACACCGGTATCGACAACAACGGCGCGGCAAAGCGGCTGCTCTCAAAGCTGATGAGCGACAGCGGCGTGAGCCGCATCCATTACACGATGGCGACGGGCTGCAGCCGCAAAATACTGGAGGTAGCGGACGACGACGTGAGCGAGATCACCGCCCACGCTTACGGTGTGCGCGTAACCGCTCCACGCGAATACCGCCCGGGAATGATCGTCGATATCGGCGGTCAGGACAGCAAGATCATCTATCTTGATTCAAATTACTCCGTCAAGAATTTCAGTATGAACGACAAATGCGCTGCCGGCACCGGCAAGTTCATGGAGGTCATCGCGCAGATACTCGAAACCACTATCGACCAAGTGGGACCTCTTTCTCTGGAAAGCACCGCGCCCTGCGACATCAACAGCACCTGTGTGGTGTTCGCGCAGTCGGAGGTCATCTCGCTGATCGCGCGAAAATATGACCGCCGCGACATTCTTTCGGGGATGCACCTTTCCATGGCGAAGCGCATAATCAAGATGATGAAAAAGAGCGAGAAGAACGGCGACGTGCTTATGACGGGCGGCGGTGCGCTTAATATAGGATTGAGAAAAGCGTTTGAGGATGAGCTGATGCGCGATGTGTTCGTGGCAAAGCATCCGCAGTTCAACGGCGCGATCGGCGCGGCGCTGCTCGCAAGCGAAAGGGGTTGAGCGTATGTTGGCAGAAGCATTGGCGGCTTCCGTATCTGTCGGTTTAGGCTGCGGCACCTGCTGCGGCTCGTCGGCTTCGTCATTTTTGGCGGTCTATATCCTCACCGAGGGAGGCGGCTTCAAATCGTCTCTAAAGCACGTCGGCGGTTATTTCTTCGGAAAAATCCTCGCTGTCTGTTCCATCACCGCGCTATGCTCTGTGATCGGCAAGGTGTTCATTGACGAAAACGGTTATATCGGCAGCTTCAATCTGCATCACGCCGTTTCGTGGGTCATGCTCGCTTCGGCGCTGTTTTTGATCTGGCGGTGGTTCAGAAGCCGCAGGCAGACATGCGAAAAATGCGGCGGCAAATGCCATTCCGATAACAAATCGCGGCTGATACCGTCCTTTACAGTCGGGCTTGCCTACGGCGCTTATCCCTGCGCGCCGCTGCTGATGGTGGCAGGCTACGCGATCACGCTGTCCTTGCCCGGCGCGGTTCTTCTCGGCGCGGTATTTGCGCTCGCAAGCTCGCTCTCGCCGATGCTCTTGATATTCGGGCTCTCGGGCATCCTCAGCGGAAAGATGCGCAAACAGCTCGGCAAAGCAATGCCGTGGATCCGGTTAGGCGTATATATTTTGTTTTTGATTCTTGCGGTGGTTTCTTTGTTCTGGTATAATTGAATTAAGTGGTTAGTGATTAGTGGTTAGTGGTTAGCTTTCAGGTGAGAGGTGAGTACTGGATGGTAAAAAGTTATAAAGATTTATTGGTATGGCAAAAATCAATGTCTTTAGTGTTTGAGGTTTATCGCATAATAAAGAATTTGCCAAAGGAAGAGCTATACGCTTTATCTTCTCAAATTCGACGTTCGGCTGTTTCCATTCCTTCCAATATAGCAGAGGGGCAACAAAGAAACTCTACAAAAGAGTTTATCAATTTTCTCTCAATAGCTAAAGGCTCTAATGCTGAATTGCAAACGCAACTGATGATTTGTGTAGGATTGAATTATCTTTCAAAAGAGGAAACAGAAACCGCAATGCAGCTGTCAAATGAAGTAGGAAAAATGCTAAATGCTTTAATAGACAAACTAAGGCAAATTACTAACCACTAACCACCAGCCACTAACCACTAACCACTAACCACTAACCACTAACCACTAACCACCAGCCACTAACCACTAAAACCGGAGGTGATAACTTATGAGATTACTCTTTGCCGAGGATGACCGCGACATTTCAAAAGCGGTCAAAACGCTTTTAGAGCGTTCGGGTTATTCGGTCGACGTCGTTTTCAATGGGCAGGACGCGATAGATTATATTGAATCGGGCGAGTATGACGGCGTGATCCTTGACTGGATGATGCCCAAGCGCAGCGGCATCGAGGTACTGACGCAAATGCGCGCTAAGGGCTTCTCTGCGCCCGTGCTCATACTCACCGCGCGCGATTCTGTTGATGACAGAGTAAAGGGACTTGACACCGGCGCGGATGATTATCTCCCCAAGCCTTTTGCCGCCTCGGAGCTCCTTGCGCGTATCCGCGCCATGCTCAGGCGCAAGGAGGATTACAAGCATGACGTGATCCGATTTGCCGATATCGAGCTCGACAAATCCGCTATGTCCATTACCTGCAACGGAAAAAGCGTCCGGCTGAACAACAAGGCTTTTCAGCTGATGGAAATGCTCGTCGAACACCCGGGAGCGGTTTTGAGCATCGATCAGATCATGGAACGCATTTGGGGCTGGGACAGCGACAGTGAAGTAAACGTTGTTTGGGTGAACATCTCATTCCTGCGCAAAAAGCTGACCGAGCTCGGCGCACACGCCAAGATCAAAGCCGTCCGCGGCGTCGGCTATTCACTGGAGAATACGTTATGATGAAACAGATACGGATACGCTTTATCAGGATCGCCCTGCTCGCGCTGTCACTCGCGATGCTGCTTGTCGCCGGCGCGATCAATGCGGTACACATCGTCAGCACCGTCAACGAACAGTACGAAACGCTGCAATATCTTACAGAAAATCAAAACAACTTTTCCAAGAAAAAGCAGGGAGGCACCTTCGGCGGCGAAAACCAAAAGAAGGAGTTTTCGGCGACCGAGGACAGCTTTCAGCAGGGCGGCAAGAACAACCACAATCACCATATGCAGGCGGCGCTGGAGGAATCGCGGTATTTCATGGCGATCCAAAACACCGACGGCGACTTGCTCCTCGGAGCCGGCTCCAAGGAGACCGATTACACCGAGGAAGAATTGTTAGCCATTGCCGGGCGCGTCTTTGCGTCGGGTGACGAATCGGGAACGATCGAAAACTACCTCTACCGTGTGACGGAGCGTGACGACGGCTTCAAAACCGCCGTATTCCTGAATTGCGAATCCAAGCGCAACGAGATCGTCTGGCTGGCGCTGATCTCGCTGCTCGCCTGTGCGATCGGTATTTTACTGGCATTGATCTTGGTTTCGCTGCTCAGCAAAAAGGCGATCCAGCCGATGACGGAAAACATCGAACGCCAAAAGCAGTTTATCACAGACGCCGGTCACGAGCTCAAAACGCCGCTGACGGTCATCTCTGCAAATATGGACGTGCTCTCGATGGACATCGGGCAAAACGAGTGGGTGCAGGGAACGCAAAAGCAGGTCGCCAATATGCGCAAGCTGGTGAATGAGCTGGTCTACCTCTCGCGCATGGACGAAACGGATTCTCACCTTGAAAAGAGCGTTGTCGATCTTTCAAAAGCCGTGCAGGACGTCGCCGCTCCTTTTGAGGGTATGGCGGATTTCAACGGCAAGGCTTTGAACCTGCATATTGTTGAAAATATCACCGTCAGCGGTGACGAAGCGGCATTGAGAAGGCTCATCAGCACCCTTTGTGAAAACGCTGTCAAGCACGCGCCGGAGGACAGCAATATTCAGATCTCCCTTACACAATCGGGAAAGAGCGTGGTATTTACAACCGAGAACGCGACGAAAGAGCCACTTAGCGAGGACGCACTGACTCACCTCTTTGACCGCTTCTACCGCGGCGACGAATCCCGCACAAAGGAAGAAAACAGCGGCTTCGGCATCGGTCTTTCCATCGCCCGCGCCATCACCGAGAAGCACGGCGGCACTATCAAGGCGAAGATCGTTGACAGCAATAGGCTGCAAATCATTTGTCTCCTGCCGAAACGATGAAGAGTTTTATTGAACTACCTGCTGAAAATAGATATCAGCACTAACCTTGAGCTGGTTTTCCAGCGCGGCGGCGAGGAGGATCCCTCAAAGACTGTGTTCAAGCATTTTACGGATTTTGCGGACAATTCAAGTATTCCGGGCGGATATGTTAATCCATGGTATGTTGAGGATCCGAGTAATACAAGCAGCACGAACTACCACTCCAATATTGTGGTTGTTGACATCAAAGATAAAATCGCTCCCAAATATATGAATGGTTGGTTTATGTATATGAACAACCTGAAAAGCGAGAATTTTAAGAATATTGCAAACTTAGACACGACCGAGTGTATAAAAATGAATATGCTGTTCAATTATGACAGCGGTTTTACCTCACTTGATCTTAGTGCATGGAGTTTTCCTGCGTTAACGGAAGCGTCTTCTGTGTTTTCTCGCTGCAGTAATCTTACCAGCTTGGATATTTCATCGTGGAGTATGCCGAAATGCACTTACATCCCCGGTATGTTCAGTGATTGCACGAAGCTTGAAACCATTGATATTTCAGGCTTTAACATGAATAGTCCCAGATATTTCAGCGGTTTATTCTCAAATTGTAAGAGCCTGAAAAATGTAAATCTGGGCACACTTGTATTCCCCAATGAATCACAGCTGTCTACGGTTTTCAAGAACTGTTCCAGCCTTGAGGAAGTGGATTTGAGCGGTTGGACTGTAAAAAAGCCGGGTATCTTTAAGGAAATGTTCTCAGGATGTACTTCTTTGAAGAGCGTTGATTTCGGTCCTGCCGATCACTGGGGAAATACTCCGAACTATTGGAGCTATAACGGTAATCTCGAACAAGCTTATGAGTCTATGTTCGAAAACTGTACATCACTCGAAAGTCTTAACCTTACCTGCGTTCAGGGCGCTTTGATTTGTTCCTCAATGTTCAAGGGCTGTACAAGTCTAAAAGAAGTTGATCTCAGTTATGCGGGAAAGGGCAGAGAAAGCAGAAAAGGTTATACTCCGGGCGCTCCGGTCGATCCTAATCTAACAGGAAAAGCTAATATATTCGAGGACTGCAGCGAGCTTGCTTGGGTAAAGCTCAGCGCGGAAGGCTGGCCTTCAAGCGGCAACGCCGGAACGAGTATGCCGTCTAAAAACGCATGGCGTAAGATCGACGAGCCCAACAAGGATCTACGTTTGACCAACGACGAGCTGTTTTTGAATTTTCAGGCAGAATACGCCGGAACATGGATAGCCGATTCCTTTATCACTTTCCGCGGAAACGGCGGTACGCCGAATTTTCAAACTGTGGACGGCAATAAGGGTGTGGAGCTGACCTTTGACGAAAATGCGCTTGTCGTAACGCGCAACGGATATGATTTTGCCGGCTGGTGGACAGAGACAACAGGCGGCACACAGATCCATTCACCCCTGATACCCGAGCAGTGGAGCTATTACGCACACTGGAACGAACATCATTACAAGCTGAAATTAAACGGCAACGGCGGTACAAACGCCGATGATGAAAGCGAGTATTTAGCAGCGGATAATCTCGGCTATACCGAGTTTTACGAGTTGAGCAATACGCTGTTTACACGCAACGGCTATGTGCTGTCAAGCTGGAACACGCGCCCCAACGGTATGGGAACGGACTTTTCCGCCAATGACTCAGTCAATAAACTGACTGAGGCTGACGGCGCCGAAGTAACGCTTTACGCACAATGGCATAAACCTGATGTTATTATCAAATTTGATTCGCACGGCGGTTCGGCGGTGGGTGATAAGCACTATACGTTGGTAACGGGACAAACCGTGCTCTACGGCGATTTGAGCGATGCTTTCAGAGCTCCCGACGAAGCTTCTCCCGCGGGCTATACGTTCTTGGGTTGGTTTACTGAGGAGAACGGCGGCGATAAGATCACAGCTGAGTCCGAGGTAAGCGTTTCCCGGACGCTGCACGCTCATTGGCAAAAGAACCTGAGCGTCACCTTTGACGCGAACAGCGGCTGCTTTGATAGCGATCCGGCGAAAACGATTACTACCAAGGTTAGCAAATACGGCCACAAGCTCGGTGTGCTTCCTACTCCCGAAAACAACAATGCAACCTTTAAAGGCTGGTTTACCGCGCAGACAGGCGGTACACAGATCACTTCAAATACAGTTGTCACAGCGGATGCAACATACTATGCACAGTGGGGGTATCAGCCCGAATTTGAGTCAAACGGCGGCATCTTTACCTCGTATCCGAGCGGCGGTTATCCCCTTCAGAATGATCCGGCATATGTTATCACGGAGCTTCCGGTGGTCACAAAAGACAACAGCAGATTTTTATACTGGAAATTCGGCGAGCGCAATCTCAATGAGGAGCTGAGTGCTTCATCGGGAGATCCCAAAAGCATTACGATCGATCTGTCCGAAGGCAACTCCATTGAAGCGGTTTGGGAAGATAAACCGCAGTACACCGTCACCTTTGATCCCAACGGCGGAACAGGTTCCGCTGTCTCGATCAAGGTATATGAGGGCGGAAAAGCTGTCGGCGAACCAACCTTTCAAAAAGACGGCTATGCGTTTGGCGGATGGTTTACCAACCCCGACGGAACAGGTGAGGAATTTGACCCGTCCGCTGCTGTCACAGCAACCAAAACCTATTACGCAAAATGGATACAGAAGGATTGCACGCTGACCTTTAATCCGTCAGGCGGTACGATGTACGACAGCGCGACAGTCAAGATCGTCAACGGCGAAACGATCCCGGAGCTTCCCGGTGTAAATCGCGCAGGCTACGAATTTGCAGGCTGGTGGACCGAACCGGATGGCACCGGAACACACCTGACCACGGAAACTGTTATCAACGGAGATCAGACATATTACGCCAAATGGATTCCGCAGACCCTTTCGGCGGATATATATAATTACTCGATACGGTGGACGCAGGATTCCGACAGCAACGTCACCAATACAGGAGATGATCTGATCCTCCATCCGACGCTCGGCAGTGATATCAGCGCCGTGCTTCTGCTCAGCTTCGGAATAGACAGTCATTATAAGGATAAAACCATTCCTGCCGGACAGGTTCAAATCACTATCCCGAAAAGTATGTTCCATGAAAACGGTGTTGCTCTCGACAGAAATAATATTGATTTGATCAGCACAGATACCTATACGTATACCGAGGTCGGGGACAACTATGTTTTCACGAATACGGTTGAATTAAATGAAGGAAACAGAATAGAGTTTACTTATACCTGCAAGGTGTCTCCCAGAAAGGTAAAAGGCGGCTATACGGACGAAAACGGCTACTATCAGGGAGATTATTACCAAACAAGCTTTACGCCGAGTATTGTGGTCAATAACAGCGAAAATCCTCTCAGCTACAGCAGAACGCTCGGGCTGGAAACCCACACGAAGGTACTGACGACGGTTAGCAAGGAACGGTCAAGCATTGCGCTTGAATGGAATGACAGCTGGGGAAACAAGCCCTCCGATGCGGACGACTATTTCTATGTCGTCTGGCATCTCAACGCAAAAGGCTCCGACGCTTCCAGTCAGAAATACAATTTATCGTGGAGCGAGGAAACGGCGCATGACGGCACAGTCGTTTACAGCTCACCGACGCTCGGCACCAAATCGGGAATACAGTCTTACGGAACGTTTAATTCCACTGTTGTTACCAAGCATCTCAGAAAAGAAGTGGAAGGCGAGCTTACCACTGTACACAATGAAGCGATACTTAATGTAGAGTGGGCTTCCGGCTATGTAGAGCATAAAAGAGTCTCAAATTCAACAAGGGTATATATTCCTGCAGATGATAGCGGCTCGCGTCCGTTTGTAAAAGCGGTTCCTAATTATACCCAAATGGATTCCCACTATAAAAACGGCGGTCAGGAGCTGATTCTGTCAGGCGACGAGGTGGTGTTGCCCTACAACATCAATTATGCCGAGCACAAAAATGACAGCGCTCCGGTTTGGAACACGGTCACAGAAAAGTATACCGCCAAACGCCGCGACTATATTTTGACAGACGGTATAAAGGGCGACGCGGTGATTTCCACGGCTTCGGGAAACAGCAGCTACAACTGGGGACACGCTTCCGAAAAATCTCTCAACGACAGTGATTACTATTTTGACTCACTCAACATTATTTTGACTGAGTACGACGCTGTTTGTCTCGGCACTGTTTGGTCTGACCCGTATGTGCACAGTTTATATTCCGACTACGACGATGTGGAAATTTGGGTCAGAACAGAAGGAAGCGACAGCTTTTCTCTCTTCAAAACGATTTCCGAGACTTCGGAAATCAGTGTGAACCTTCCTGAAAAAACAGTCGGATATATGGTCAAGCACAGCTCCGAGTTCTATACAACCTCTTTCAGTGTCAGCACAAATCTGCACCTGAAATCCTCCAACAGGGTGCTCTCGCTCGTTAAGGACGACGTCAGCGCAGGCGCGGCAACACTTGTCAAAAATAAGGCAGCGATCGAAAGAACCATGAACGGGGAGACCACCACGCTCCATACAAACAACGAAAGCAACGGCTGGATCAGCGCGTATGAGCTAAATATCGGTTCCAGTACCCTGTATGCGGCAAAGAACTGCTCCAATAACGACAGCAGCGTTGATATCAATCCGTCGACCTCTACCGAGACTGTTCCGGTCGTTATCTCCGGCTGGGGCTATAACAATTCAGGCAACCTGAAGCTGATGAAGTCGGGCGTTTTCTATGATTTGCTTCCGATCGAGTTTTCAGTTGACAAGAACACGGTATTTGTCAGACCGAGAACGGACAACAGAACGGGACGGAACACCGATGCGGACAACTATAATTCGCAGTATAAAAAGACAGATAAATTTTCATCGGGTTATTATTCTGTTGAGTTTACAGATAACTGGATGGGTACCGGCAGAACTTTGATGACTGTCCGGGTTACCGTACCCGACAGCGTAAAAGCGACCGGCTTAGATGTTTACTATAAGATGAAAACCTCGTTTGTCAACCTCTGCACCAACGGTCTTAACCAATCCAACTATGTCGCGTTTGAGGATACGACAGAAGGACAGGGCGTTCCGAACAACAGAAGCGGTCTGCTCAGCCTGATCGACAGCAAATTCCGTCCGGCGTATGAAACCGTTGACGGCAAGTTTACCGCCTATGCGCAGGATACGACAAACTGCATTCTTCCCCTTACTTATGAGCACGGTATCCGCTCTGTTATCAAAACCGAAGGCGTATACAAAACAAGAAACGAAACTGTCGGATTAAACAGCGACTACGCTTACTTTGTTTCGTATGCCGGAAGCTCGGGAGCCCACACAAGAGACCTTGTGTTCTTTGATGTGCTCGAGAACAGATTTGGCGGTCCGGAGTCCGAGTGGTACGGTAAGTTTGAGAACGTCGATGTTTCGGGAGTAAGAGGTATCGAAAGCTCAACGGCGTCCGACGGAACCTGTGCACCCGTTGTCTATTACGCAACAAAGCCAAGATCTGCTTATACCCAGACGGATTTCGACCTGTCAAGGACTGATATATGGACAACCGAAATGCCTGCCGATAAATCAACGGTGACGGCTATCGCGGTAGACTGCTCAAAAACTAATCTTGGTAAAGACTTTGTTCTGGATCCGAGAAGTCAGGTTAGCATCAATATTAATATGAAATCTCCCGAATCCGCTCCGAGAAATGACATAGTGGCTTATAATGAATCCTATATCAAGGCAAAGAATCAGGAGCTTGAGCATGGTATCGAGGAGATGACGCGCACCAGCGTAATGCTTCACTTTACACCGCCGGAATTAAGCAAATCGGCATTCCCCGAGCCGGGAACGCTGGATGAGAACAATAAGGTGGTGAACGGAGAGGTCGCAAAGGGAAGCACCATCAACTATTATCTCAACATCAGCAATCCCGATGATACTTTGACCGTTTACGATATCGCGGTGGAGGATACCTTGCAGGCACAACTCGCTCTGAATAATCCCGTAACCGTAAGCATGGGTAGCGGTGAATCCATTTCAATTGACACCAGCCAGAGGATCAGCAGCTACAGCATCACCGAGTCGGGCGGTCAGGTGAAGTTTGTCGCCAGAATCGTATCTCTCGCCCCGGGAGAAAGCCTGACTATTTCGATCCCGGCTACTGTCAATGCGGAGAAAGACACCGTGATAACAAACACATCTACCATTACGGGTTATAACGGTATCGTGTTTGAGCCAAAGGATTACATTGTAAGCGACGCCACCTATCATGTCGTAACCGATATCAAGGTGAAAATCAAAAAGGTCAATTCCAAGGGAGAAGGATTGCCCGGAGCAACGCTTCAGATACTCAATGAGGATAAATCACAGGTTGTTGAAGATAACTTCACTTCCACTGACGATGTGATGACCTTTAACATTCAGCCCGGAGATTATTATCTGCATGAGGTTAGCACACCGTCTGATGTTTATAAAACCGCAGCGGATATACCGTTTACCATTGACATCGAGGGAATCTGTCACGTTGACGGCCAAATGGTCAATTACGTTGAAATGATTGACCAGCCAAAGTATAAAATCATCTTCCATGAAAACAAGCCCAACGGTACCACTGAAGAAAAGCAAAAAATATTCAGGATTTATGAACCGTCAGACTTAACCGAGAACAAGATCGTTCATTTCTATGATATTCCCGAATGGGCGGGTGACGAGTATGTTTTCGCGGGATGGTACAGCAATGATAAATATGATTACCTTTCAAGAATAACAAACGACAGCACCACAGCAAAAATTCCGCTTGACTTTGAGGGTAAAACCTTTACCCAAGCCCGTTCAGGCAGTGATCCTGATTATCATTTATACGCCAAGTGGATCGAAGTCGGTACGGTGGCTCAGGATGAGGCTGATACCAACGTATATAACGGTACATACCGCGGCTTTGGACTTGTCGGCGTTCAGATCCGTCCCCAGCCGGGTAAGGTTTTCAATGAAGAAACGGGTGAGTGGGAAGATGCAACGATGTACGATCCCAATATCCGCGATGAGGGCATATCCGGCGAAGATTACAACGATTCAGCCAAGCCTACTCCCGAGGGAATGCGGTTTGTCACCTCGTTGAGCGAGACGCTTCTCAGCAGTATAAACGGTATCGGCAAAATTGAAGCCGCGACGAACGCAGCCAAAACCTTTGGTGTAGAGTACGGATATGTTGTCGGTACAGAGGCGAACATCAACATCTTCACCAATCACTATCAGGTAAACGATCCTGCCAATTATCTGCTTCAATACAAGGGCGAAAACGTCAACGGCAAGAATACGACCGGTACTGTCAGAGAGGTCGATAAGGATTTCCGATTTATCACAAATGTTGATTGTACCTCAAAAGAGGGCTACGGAACCAAAAACAACAACACGGGTGTCGTCAAGTGGGATCACCGTAACTTTGATGCTTACAGACTATACACACTTGTTGTGACTTACGAAGGCGATTCGGCTTCCTACAAAGGCGATAAAATCGCCGCGAGATCCTATATCCGCTACTACGATGCCAACGGCAAGCTCAGAGTGTTCTATAACATTTACAAAAAATCCATGTACGGCGGCTGTATGTGCAGCTTCAACCAAGCATACGCAGCGATGTACGTATAAGCATTTGCGGGGTATGGTCAAAATCAGCACCGAATTAAACAAAGGCTCTCTGTCAATAGTTGGGTAAACCCGAATAAAAGAGAATAAGAGAATGAGACAAGCGATGGCTGAAAAAGCTGTCGCTTGTTTGCGTGCTAAACAAATTGATTAGAAAAGATTAAGATTTATGACGAGGGGTAGATTTACTTGATTTTCGATGGGGGAGACAGATTTGAAATTTGAGTTGAAATAAATCAAAAAATCATTTCTGTTTTATTGACAACCGCGTTGACGGCGGCGCTGTTCACGGCGTGCGGCTCGGAGCAAACACAAACACAAACACAGGATACGCAACAAACCGCTGACGCTACAAAGGATACTGCGGAAAAGGCGGCGAAGTACCCCGATACGCACACTCTGTATTTTAAGGACAGCGCAAAAAGCGGAAAAGCGGTCGCCACCTTTTTTAACAGCGTAAGCGGCAAAAGCGAGGACGTAGAGATGAAGAAGATGAGCGAGGATAAGACTTCCGTTACCTTCTCATGCGAAGGAAAGTGTTCCGAATACAACATGGCTTCGACAGCATGGATGGCACGCAATTCGCGGATTTTGTCGCAAATACGCTTGTGCCGTATGTGCAGCAGCACTATAATGTTTATACCGACACAGTGCACACCGCGATCGTCGGCGCTTCTCTCGGCGGAGGGGAGTCCTTCTATATCGCCATGGAATATCCGGAGGTGTTCGGCACAGGCGGAGCGCTGTCCCCGTCCTTCTGGACATTTGAATCGAAGGTGTGGGATGAATATATCGGTAAAAAGAGCTTTGATGATAACAGCCCGTTTATTTACCTTTACACGGGATCCGATGACAATGACGTGGACCCCGGCGTCAAGGAGATGTATGACCGCTTGATAAAAATGGGTTATCCCGAAGAAAAGCTTGCGTTCCATTATAACGAGAACGGAGCTCACGGCGGTATATTCTGGCGCGGTGTTTTCTCCTAGTTCCTGACCGCAATGGTCTTCCGCGGGGTTGAACCGCTGCAGCGAATTGTTTAATCTGTACATTGACAAAACGGCGGAAACCGTATATAATCATTGCGACAGGAGGGCTGTGTTTTGAAAAGATATGTTATTGCCAAATAAGCTTTGGCTGTTTGGTATCGTTTGAATATTATTATAGCCATTGCTTACCGTAAAGCATTTTAGATTTTCAGGAGGCAACAATGAGCTATATCAAGGCAGAGGAGGTTCTGCCGCAGAATATAATTAAAATAATTCAGCAGTATATCGACGGGGAAAATATCTATATTCCCAAAAAAGAAAACGCCCGCGTCCGTTGGGGCGAAAAAACGGGCGCAAGGCAGGAGCTTAAACGCCGCAATACTTTGATCTACCGTGATTTTCTGAACGGTGAAAAGATTTCGGTGCTCGCCGGTCGATATTACTTATCCGATAAAACTATTCAGCGGATAATCCGCGATATGAGAGTCAATGAGTCTGCATAGCGCAGGCTCATGCTTTTTTATAACCGTTTATGAGGTGGACTTTTTCAAAATATATGATATAATATAAGCAAATCAACGCAAAAGGAAGTGCAAAAAATGTTATTGGAAACAGAAAGACTTATCATAACGGAATTTACTCCCGATATGGCGCAGGCGGTCCATGAAAATTCGCTTGACAAGGATAACCGCCGCTTCGTGCCCGATGAGGTGTTTGAAACCGTAGAGGAGGCTGCCGAAACGATTGATTTTCTGATGTCGCGGTACGGCGGCAGCGAGGGTCCGTTCGTATATCCCGTGCTGACAAAGGACGGCTCGAACATCGGCTATGTTCAGGCTGTGCCCCTCGGCGACGGCGTTTGGGAGGTCGGTTATCACATCGGCGCTGCCTACACCAAAAAAGGCTACGCCACCGAAGCGGTCAGGGCTTTTCTGCCCGTCATAATGAAAAATATCGGCATCGACAAAATGGCGGGAGTCTGCCTTGCCGATAACATTGCCTCGCGCAAGGTAATGGAGAAATGCGGTTTTGTTAAGGAGTTTGAGGGTATCGGCGATTATCAGGGAGAAAAAAGAAATATTTGCAGATACTGTTATTCTCTCGGTTGAGTGAAGCTGCGCCCTGCCGCGAAAGCAGCTTTATCAGCAATGAAAACAATAGTTTATAAACTAAACCAATGGTTTAGTAACTCTAATAAGAGTCGCTTGCTTTCAGGCGGCGCTTTTGTTATAATGATTACAGTAAGAATAAACGCTGAATCAAAAAAACGGAGGTTTTGAAAATGAAAAAGCTTATGGGTATTCTGCTGGCTGCCGCGATGATCAGCTCGCTTACAGCCTGCGCATCGCAGACAAATCAACAGAACGGTTCACAGTCCGGCGAAAAGGAAACTTCGTCGAGTGAAAAGGAAACTAAGCCGGAAGCGGTTGTCACAACAAATCTGTCAAAGCCGGATATGTCAAAGTGGCAGTATAACGCGGGCGAGGACTTTTACTATCAGCTCGGCATCGACTACTGTGAGAAGCCCGCCGATGAAAGCTATGAAAAGGTCGCGTTTTTTGTTCCCGGAAAATACATGGACGGCACGAAGAACAGCGACGGTACCTTTACCTGTAAGCTGAATGAAAGCGCGGAGATTGAAGGCTATAAGGCAGCAGACGCTCCGATAGTTATGCCGATCAGAACAGAGGGCTATTACGCCGCAGAGGCGCTGAACGAAGAAATGGTGGCAAACATTCCGATGATAGCGGAAGATATAGCTCAATACACCTCTCAGGGGTTTGTATATGTTCAAGCGGGCTGCCGAGGCATTGACGAGGGCGCTCCCACAGGCGTTACCGACCTGAAGGCCGCCGTCCGTTATGTCCGCTACTGCGACGACGTTATCGCGGGCGACGCGGAGAGCATATATGTATTCGGCATGAGTGCCGGCGGAGCTCAGGCGGCTATCCTCGGCGCGGCGGGGGACAGCGAGCTTTACGACCCGTACTTAAAGGAGATCGGCGCGGTTCAGGGAGTGTCCGACGCGGTTGAGGGCTCTATGGATTGGTGCCCTATCACCGACCTCGACACAGCCAACGCGGAATATGAGTGGATGATGGGCTGCACACGCACCGGACGTTCCAAGGAAGAGCAGGCCATCTCCGATAATCTCGCGAAAGCGTTTGTCGAGTATCTCAACAAAGCCGGTTTTACCGACAAGGACGGCAACGCTCTGACACTCACGGAATCCAAAGAGGGGATTTACCAAGCCGGAAGCTATTACGACTATATCAAAAAAGTGATCGAAGAGTCGCTCAACCACTATCTTTCCGACACACAATTTTCAGGCGCCGACATTCACAACAGCTACGGCAGTGCGGAAAACTATATCAACGAGCTTAACAAGGATAAAAAATGGGTCACCTATGACAAAAGCACGAACACGGCAACTATCACAAGCGTAGCGGACTTCGCCAAGGCTTGCAAAACCGCCTTGCCGTATTTGGTAGCCTTCGACCAACCAACGGGAGAGAACAACCTTTTCGGTTACGGCGACGGCAAGAGGGCGCACTTTGACAAGATCCTTGCCGGTGTTCTCACGGATCTGAACAGTGAATACGCCGACGACTACAATTCCGATTTGGCAAAGAAGGATGCCTTAGGCTATACGGTCGAGCAGCGCGTGAATATGTATACCCCGCTCTACTATCTTATGGAGAGCCGCGAGGGTTACGGAAAATCCACAGTCGCGAAATATTGGCGGATCCGCACCGGCATCGAGCAGAAAAACACCTCGCTTACGACCGAGGTAAACCTCGCTTTAGCTCTTGAGCACTGCGACGACGTTAAAAGCGTGGACTTTGAAACGGTATGGGCGCAGGGTCACGATGAAGCCGAGCGAAAAGGCGAAAGCACCGAGAACTTTATTAAATGGGTAAACGCCTGTATGAAATAATTTTACGGGAACGGAGGGGCTAAGATGAAAAAAATTATTTCTGTTGTTTTGGCAGCCGCGATGTCGGCGACGCTGTTCACGGCTTGCGGAGCGGAACAGACGCCGCTCAAGACTGAAAGCTCATCCGCTTCTCCCGACACTGCGCGGGCAAAGGATCACGGAGATTTTCACGTGCTGTATTTCAGAGACGGCTCAAAAAGCAAAAAGGCATCGGCGACATTTTTGAACAGCTTCACCGGAAAGAGCGAAGAGGTTGAAATGGTCAGGTGCGGAGAGGACGCGTCTGCTTACACCTTTTCGTGCGAGGGCAACGTCAGGGATTACAACGTCGTTTATTTTACTTATGACGGCAAAAAAACAAAAGCCGTCGCTTTCAACAGATGTGTCAGCGGCTGGCAGAAAACAAGCGACGGATTTACGCCGTATACGCAGGGCGCGGAGACGGATTATTTGCCGTCTTTTGAAAAAATAACGCTCGACTGCAACGGCTATGAAAAGGATATCTATGTATGGACGCCCGAGGATTACGACGCAGCTTCCGATGAAAAGTACGCAACGATCTATGTCCTCGACGGAGATGACGAGGTAAATACTCAAAACCCGGGCGCACGGCCCGACGGATGCCTGTATATTCCGGATCAGGTAAGGAGCATGGCGGCTGAAACGGGATACAAAGCGATAGTTGTGGGGGTCAGCACCTACGGCGACATGAATGAATATATGCGCGACGACGAGCTGGTTCCCGACTTGGGAGAGTTAGCGGAGAAAGAATACAAAAGCAAGAAGAAGGGCGGAGATTTAGCGCGTTTTATGGCGGAAACGCTTGCCCCGTACATACGTCAGCACTACAACGTCTGTACCGACGCGCTCCACACATCCGTAACGGGAGCTTCCCTCGGCGGTCTGGAGACATTCTATATCACAATGGAATATCCCGAAATATTCGGTACGGCAGGCGTTCTGTCGCCGTCCTTCTGGACTTATGATGACGAGGCGTGGAAAAGCTATCTCGGCAAAAAGGATTTTAACGTCAATACTCCGTTTATATATTTGTATACGGGACCCGCAGGCGGCGACACGGATCCGTATGTTACCGAAATGTATAACCGTATGAAGGATATGGGCTATCCCGCGGACAAAATTGCGTTACATTACAACGAGGACGGCGCTCATTACCCCAACTCATGGTGCGTTTACTTTTCGGAATTCCTGTCAGCCATGGCGTTTCAGCGTGTTGAGCCCTTGCAAAATTAAAGGACTATTTATAGGCAACACCGCACAAGCCGAGTGCGGTGTTGCCCTTTATACTAATACGATATCTCTGAGGTGGTGCGCTGTGTGCGCGGTTATCACTTTGCCGGATACTGTCACGTGCTCGCCGACCTTGTCTTTGTATTCGGAGCCAATCTGCACCGAGTCGATCGTGTAAAGCTTGGTGCCGTCGTAATTTTTTCCTTTGATGTAGCAGTTGAACGACCTGTCAAGAATAAGGATCGCCTGAGTATTCGATTGATTTGGCGTGGAGTTGTCCTCCTCTACCGCTACGGTCCCCGAAAGCTCTATAGTATCGCCCTCCGCTATCTGCACGGCTTCGTCCGTGTCAGCGTTCTCGAATTCCTCGATAATGCTCTCAGCTTGGTCGATGAAGCTCTCGGGCTTTTCGATGACAGTCTCGGGCTTATCGGCTGCTTCTTCGGCGTTTTCGCTGGCAGCCCCGTTCTTTTGGGTGACAGCCATGGTTTCCTTCTCCCGGTTCTCTGTGGAAGCGGAAGTTTTATTTTCTGACGCCGCTTTCGACGCGCTCTTTGAGGGCTTTTCGGCTGAGGAGCCGCTGACCGCTGCGGCGCTGTCTGTCGCGGAGCTTTGAGCGGAGCCGCTGCCCGAGGCTTTTTTGCTATCGCCGCAAGCTGTAAACAAAGCGGCTATAACTGCCGTTATCAGCAGGATACCGACTCTTTTTTTCATAAAAACAACCTCCCGGATGATGTGGTGTATACAGTATAACACATCAAAAAGGAGGTTGTCTATATTTGGATCAAATATTTAGTACCGCTCTATGTCGGACAGTATTTCATCTTTTGATTTGTAATCCGGCGCGTCGCTGCCGCTTGACTCGATCTCTGCCACCATCGCGTCATAGGTCGCCTGATCGACCTCTTTTTCGTCAACAGTGAAGTCATCGTTGGTTTGCCCGTAATTTCTTGCTTCATGCAATAATTCGATTTTACCGTTTTCCATAGTGTACTCATAGTGTATTATTCTGCCCATTGCCATATAAGTCCACCAATATTTTCCTCCTCTTTTATTATAGCGTAGGCTGTCTGTTCCGCCCGATCCGGCGGGCTCCGTTTTCACTTCGTTTCCGTCGATCCAGCACAGGTGCTTTCCCGCGGGATTTGTCCATCCGTTTATGATAAGCTCGGGAATACCGTCGTCGTCGATTTCGACAAGCGCGTAGGTCGATTGGAAAACCATGTCGCCTCCCTGCATACCCAATTTGTTTTCGTTTATGAAATCGGTGTAAAGCTTTTTCCAGTCGCTCTGCGGCGCGGTGGTTTCCTCTGTCGTTGACGGTACCGTTTCGGGAGGAGCTGTTGTCTCGGGAACAGTCGTTTCGGCGACAGTCGTTTGAGTCTGCGGCTGAGTTGTTTCGGTCTGAGAAGCCTGAGAGATTTGAGATGATGCGGTCGTCGCGTCGGTTTTTTCCTGCGGCGTTTTATCGTCGGGCTTCGGCTCGATCACATACTCCTTTTCGGTTTCGTCAATGTAAACAACGGTTTCCTCTTTGACGATTTCCTCCGTGCCTTCCTTTAGCTCGGCAAGCTCTTTGAGCGAGGAGTCCTGATCCGCGTCCGGTTCTACGGTCATAATGCTTACTGCGGCAATTTTTGCCGCCTCTTCGCTGTCGGTGGAGCCGACCTTTATGCTCTTGATTTTTTGGCTGTCCTTGTCAAGATCGAGCTCGATTTTATAGCCGTCGTCAATATAAGCGGCGTTCGCTTCGGTTATCTTCCACTTGTCCTCTTTCAGCTTGTTCTCGCCCATTATCCGGTTCATTTCGGCGGTGTACTGCGAACAGGTCATATCAAAGGTTTTGGCTTTTGCGTTGCTTTTGCCTAAAAACAGAATTAAAAACACTATGCCGAGCACGACTGCCACGCCTATCAGACTGAAAAGAACGATCAAAAGAGGTTTACGTGAGTTCTTTTTCGGAGGCTCCTGCTGAGGCGGCACTCTCTGCGGCTGCTGTTGAGGGAACATCTCCTGCGGCGGCTGCGGCTGAGGGAACACTTCCTGCGGAGATTGAGGAGTGAACTGGGGCTGTATGCGGGGCGTTCCCTGCGGCGCTTGATACGAAAACATGGGTTGCCGGGGTGAAACCACCTCAAACTCCTGAGATGCGTACTGAGTTTTTTGTTCCGGAATTTCCTCCTGAGGCAGAGAGACGGTCTGCTCCTGAGCCGGTGCTTCCTGCGGCTGAGAAACGGTCTGCTCCTGAGCCGGTGCTTCCTGCGGCTGAGAAACGGTCTGCTCCTGAGCCGGTGCTTCCTGCGGCTGAGAAACGGTCTGCTCCTGAGCTGCGGCTGAGAAACGGTCTGCTCCTGAGCCGGTACTTCCCGAGGCTGGGAAGCGGACTGCTCCGGGGGCGTCGGTGAAAACCGGTGCTGCCGCGGAGTTACAGCCGGAGATCGCTTTGGCGGGTCACATTTTGTTCCGCAGAAGGGGCAGAACTTTGTGCCGTCTTCGAGCTTTTTTCCGCATTTTTTGCAGTAATTCATTGATTTCTTCCTTTCAAATGGGGTATATACATCACCAGTATAACGCGATTCGACAAAAATGTCTATGCTTATCAATAATTTTTATTGAAAACTTGTAGACAACGGGATAACGTAAGCAGCAACAAACAGCAATATACCGTGCAATCCTTGGCAATAGTTGCGCTTTTGCTTCAAAATTAAGCTTTCATGGAAAAATTAACGGCTCGGCAGTTGAATTTGCGAATATATTATGGTATACTATAATAGATTAGAAATATCCTTTGAAAGGAGTTTATTATATGTGTGGTATTTGTGGCTTTACCGGAAAGCCTGAAAACCGTGAAGATGTTATTCGCCGCATGACTGATGTCATAACCCATCGCGGTCCCGATTCCGAGGGCTTTTACAGCGATGACTTTATTTCAATGGGATTTCGCCGTTTGTCTATTATAGACCTTCAGGCGGGTCATCAGCCCATTTATAATGAAGACAAAACGCTCGTGCTCACCTTTAACGGAGAGATTTACAACTATAAGGCGCTCAAAAAGGAGCTTGTCGAAAAGGGTCACACTTTTGTCACCGAATCTGACAGCGAGGTGCTTGTCCACGGCTTTGAGGAATGGCATGAGGATCTGCTGCCGCGTCTGCGCGGAATGTTCGGCTTTGCCATTTACAACACAAAGGATAAATCCATTTTCATAGCCCGCGACTTCTTCGGAATAAAGCCGATGCACTATGCTATGGTCGGAGACGATTTCGTTTACGCCAGCGAGATCAAGAGCATTCTGGAGCACCCGAATTATGAAAAGCGCTTTAACAAGCGCGCGCTCGACACCTATCTTTCGTTCCAGTATGCGGTGCCGCCGGAAACATTTTTCGTGGATATATTGTGCCTGCTGCCCGGTCATTATCTTTGGTACAAGGACGGTGTCGTTGAAACGACCCGCTACTTTGAGCCGCGTTTCAGACCAAAGCAAAGCATGACCGAGGACGAAGCGGTCAACAAAATTGAAAAGGTGTTTGAAAACTCGGTAAACGCTCACAAAATCGCGGACGTAGAGGTCGGCTGCTTCCTGTCGTCGGGCGTCGATTCAAGCTATGTTTCCACATATTTTGCCGATCAGAAAACCTTTACCGTCGGCTTTGACTTCGGCGAAAAATACAACGAGATAAGCTGGGCTGAAAACCTGAGCAAGCTTATCGGAGTTGAGCACCACACCCACCTTATTTCGAGCGAGGAATTCTGGGACGCCGTGCCCACGGTTCAGTACTACATGGATCAGCCGCTTGCCGACCCGTCGTGCGTTGCGCTGTATTTTGTGTCAAGACTCGCCTCAAACTATGTTAAGGTAGTGCTCTCGGGCGAGGGCGCCGATGAGCTTTTCGGCGGCTACACCTGCTACAACGACCCCAGAGTTTTCAAGCTCTATCAAAAGATCGTCCCTCATTTTCTCAGAAAGGGTCTGCGCGCAATTGCGCAGAAGCTCCCCGATATAAAGGGAAGGGATTTTGTTATCCGCGCCTGCGACAAGCTTGAAGAACGCTACATCGGCAACGCGTATATGTACGACCTGAAACAGAAGCAGAAGCTTTTAAAGGAGCCCTCGATCGCAACGGCTCCGAACCGCATAACCCGCAGACATTACTACCGCTGCCGCCGCTATGACGACGTTACCAAAATGCAGTATCTCGACATAAATATGTGGATGACGGGCGATATCCTGCTTAAAGCCGACCGCATGAGCATGGCTAACTCGCTTGAGCTGCGCGTGCCTTTCCTCGACAAAGAGGTGTTCAAGGTCGCGGCAACTCTGCCGACCTCGCTCAGGGTCAACAAAGAAAACACTAAGTATGCCATGCGCAAGGCGGCTGCGCGCCATATGCCCGAAACCACCGCCGAAAAAGAGAAGCTCGGCTTCCCTGTGCCGACTCGCGTATGGTTGAAGGATGAAAAATATTACAATATAGTCAAAGAAAAATTCAAAAGCGAAACTGCCGAAAAGTTCTTCAACACCGACGCGCTTGTCCGTTGGCTTGACCAGCATTTCAAGGGCAAGGAGGACAACAGCCGCCGCGTCTGGACGATTTATGTTTTCCTTGTATGGTACGATATTTACTTCAACGAGAAGAATCCGCACCCCGAAAAGCCCGAGAACCATCTTGACGAGCTCAAAGCCGCTGCCAAGGCAAAGCGCGGTAGGAAGATAAATGCATCCGAAGACATCATTAAGGCGGCAGCGGAGTCCGTCGGCAATAAGGAAGTACTGATAGCCGACGACGAAGAGAAGGTGTCCGAAGCTCCTGAAAAATCCGAAAAACCCGGAGTCGAGAGTTCAGAACCCGAAGTGACAGAGAAACCGGAAGACGCGGTTAAGGAGCCCGAAAAAGCCGAGAAGCCCGAAAGCGAGGCTGAGGGATCCGAAAAAGCCGAGAAGTCCGAAGGCGAGGCTGAGGAAGCCAAGGAAGCTGAACAATCCGAAGACGCGGCAGAGGAATTCGAAAAAGCCGAGAAGCCCGAAGACGCGGCTGAGAAACCCAAGGAAGCTGAAAAATCCGAAGACGAAGATAAGGAACCCAAGGAAGCCGAAAAATCCGAAGGCGAGGCTGAGGAAGCCAAGGAAGCCGAAAAATCCGAAGACGCGGCTGAGGAAGCCAAGGAAGCCGAGAAGCCCGAGGACGCGGCTGAGGAACCCGAGGAATCCGAAAAATCCGAGGGCGCGGCTGAGGAACCCGAGGAAGCCGCACAACCCGGAGACAAGGCTCCCGATCCCGTGGAAGAAATGCAGCCCTTGTATGTGATCCAGCAACCCGCAGAAGCAGAAAAAAGCGCTCCCGAAGCCCGTAAAGAAAGCGCCCGTAAAGACAACAAGCTGCATGGTGTGCTTAAATCCAACGTTCCTGCAATTGAGGACGAGCCTGTAAATCCGGAAGATTTCGATGATCTCGTCAACCTTTTCCGGTCGGATTCACTTGACGACGATTTCTTCTACGATGAAGAGGGTTACGAGGATGATATCGAAGACTATGATACCTCGGAGTTATATGACGTTCCCGAGGTTGAAGAGCTTGCGGATGTATATGATGTTACCGAAATCGAAGAGCATGATGACATATTCGACTCTCCCGTAATCGAAGAGCACGGTGATATATTCGACTCTCCCGTAATCGAAGAGCCTGATGATATATATGACGTTCCCGAGGTCGAAGAGCCTGATGATATATATGACGTTCCCGAAATCGAAGCGCCTGTGAAAAAAGCGGCGGCTCCCAAGGCTAAGGAGCGCGACGACATAATGGGAATGTCCGACGTCGAAGCGTTTTTCGGTGATGACGACGACGAAGCGATAAGCCTTGACGGAATAAATTCTGTCGGGACAGAAGCCGCGGCTCCCGAAGAAGAGCCTGTAGACGACGGCAGCGAGCCGGCTCTTATCGAAAACGGCGACGATGTGGTCGAAGAAGAGTCTCCCGAGGAATACATCAATATTTCAAATCCGGACGACAAAAATGTTTATGCCGCGCCTCGGAAGCCTGCCACGCATCAGGAAAAAATGCAAATGGCACTTGACAGCATTGAGCGCCGCGCCAAGTATCTGGACGAGCCGAACGTTATCAGCGACGAAGCGGTAAGCGACATCGTAAGCCAAATCAGTTTTTATGACGAGGAAGAAGACAAGTAAACCAAACGTTTATCCGCCGTTTTCGGATGACAGGATACGGGCAAAATAATATCAACAAAATAATAACAAAACTATGCTCACGGCTGTGCAGCGCCGCCACGCAATAAAAGCGATGCGACCCGCACAGCCTCGTCAGCGCTATGCGGCGCGCCGCAAAACCCTTTCGGAGGTAAATATGTTATTGACAGAAAAAACACTTTCAAGCAAGGATATATTCAACGGCAGGATTTTACACGTTATCCACGACGAGGTGGAGCTTGAGGACGGCACTACCTCGCTGCGGGAAGTCGTAAGGCACCCGGGCGGCGTGTGCGTTGCGGCTATCGACGAGAACGGCTGCCTGCTGTTTGTGCGCCAGTTCCGTTATCCGTACGGCGAGGTCGTGCTTGAGCTGCCTGCGGGCAAGCTTGAAAAAGGAAGCACTCCGCTCGAAAACGGAAAGCGTGAGCTGCTTGAGGAAACGGGAGCCGTCGGGTATTCGTACATCTCGCTCGGACAGGTATATCCATCTCCGGGCTACACCGATGAAATAATCCACCTTTACGCCTGCCGCGTGCGCTCGGTCGGTGAGGCGCGCCCCGACGAGGGCGAGTTCCTCAACGTGGAGCGCATACCGATTATAAAAGCGGCGGAAATGGTGCTTAACAACCGCGTTTTTGACGCAAAAACTCAAATTGCGGTGCTCAAAGCCGCCGCCCTGCTGCAAAGCGGGAAGATTTAAGTTTAACGGACAAACCTCGGGGAAGTGTACGTCGTGTATGTTAGTGTATGTTTATGAGCTTACACATACACTAACATACACCCGGTCGGTAGCTTGAAGCTGCACCCAGTCCGCGGTCGGCTGAGCCGACGGGCAGTCCGCGCTTCCTGCCGTTGCATTTTTGCAGATGTTTTGCGCCCGTGTTTTATGTTTGGCATTAAAGGTGAAATTCATAGTAAACATCACCTTGACATCGTAGGGGCGACCATTGTGTCGCCCGTGCACCGACGTGTGCACCGACGTTTGTTTCCCGTCCGGTTTTTGATAGAAACACAAACGTTTTGTTCAGCGCCCACGAACACGAGGTCAAGTTCACAGTCAACTCTACTCTCCACTCTCAAAATAAAAAGGAATGCTTTATTATGCGGACTTTTTTGACAATATCACACGAAAAGCAGCCTTCCGCCGTGGCGTTGGGCTTTTTTGACGGAGTTCATATGGGACACCGAAGGGTTCTTGGGGGCGCGGCAGCGCAGCGCTCCAACGGGCTGACTCCCGTTTGCCTCACCTTTTCCCAAAGCCCGAAGAGCATTATTTCGGGCAGGGACTCCGCTTTTTTAATGACTCGCGCCGACAAGCTTAAGGCGCTTGAAGCGATCGGCATAGAGCACGTTTACTTTGCCGATTTCCGCTCGGTCATGCACCTGAGCGCGCGCGACTTTTTCACTCAAATACTCACGGGCACGCTTAACGCAAAAGCATTGTTCTGCGGCTTTAACTACCGCTTCGGCTGGAAAGCCGAGGGCGATATCAAGCTGCTCCAAAGGCTCTGTGTCGAGCACGGAGTCAGGCTCGTTGTGGCTCCTCCCCAAACGGACAACGGCGAGGTGGTTTGCTCCACTCTTATCAAACGCCTCATCTCGGAGGGGAACATCGAACGCGCCAACAGGCTTCTCTGCGGACGCTTCGGCATACGCGAGATAATCCGCAGCGGCAGGCGGCTCGGACGCAGCATGGGAACGCCCACGCTCAACCAGCAGCTCACAAAGGGCTTGACTCAGCCGAAGCTCGGCGTTTACGCGAGCATTGTAACTCTTGAAAGCGGCAAGACCTTCTGCGGCGTTACAAACATCGGAATAAGACCGACAGTGGGCGGAGGTGATCCGCTTTGGGAGACATGGATGCCCGAATACAGCGGCGGCGAGATCTACGGACAGACCGCCGACGTGCGCCTGATAGCCTTCATCCGCGACGAGCGCAAATTTGACAGCCTCGAAGCGCTGAAAGCCGAAATCGTCAGAAACGGCGCTCAGGCTCTTGAAATATATAGCTCCAAAATAAACAGCTTATAAAATATTTACATAAAAAGGAAGTAATCAACATGGCAAAAATGGAATTCAAATCAGAATCAAAGCGTCTGCTCGATTTGATGATCAACTCTATCTACACGCACAAGGAGATTTTCCTGCGCGAGATCATCTCGAACGCCAGCGACGCTATCGACAAGCTTTGCTTTATCGCCCTTACCGACGACAAGTTGGGAATGACGCGCTCCGATTTCAAAATTGAGATCAAGCCCGACAAGGATGCGCGCACCCTGACGGTCTCCGACAACGGTATCGGCATGGACAAGGACGATTTGGAAAACAACCTCGGCACCATAGCCTCCTCCGGCTCCTACAAATTCAAGCAGGAGCAGCTTGCGCAGAGCGAAAACGCTCAGGACGACATCGACATCATCGGTCAGTTCGGCGTAGGCTTCTACTCCGCTTTTATGGTAGCCAAGGAAATCACCGTCATCACCAAAAAGTACGGCAGCGACGTCGCTTACAAATGGAGCTCCTCGGGTGCGGACGGCTATGAGATCGAGGAATGCGAAAAGGACGCTCCCGGCACCGAGATCATCATCACGCTCAAGGACAACACCGAGGACGAGAACTACGACGAGTTTTTGGAGCAGTACCGCATTCAGAGCCTTGTAAAGCGTTACTCCGATTATATCCGCTATCCGATCAATATGGAGATGAAGAAGAGCCGCCCCAAGGAAAAGGAAAACGAGAGCGACAAAACCGAGTATGAGGAATACTACGAAACCGAAACGCTCAACAGCATGATCCCGATTTGGCAGCGCCCGAAAAAGGACGTAAGCCAGGAGGAATACGATAAATTCTACAGCGAAAAGTTCATGGCTATGGACAAGCCCGTAAAGACGATCGTCACCTCGGTAGAGGGCGTTGTTACCTACAAGGCTTTGCTGTTCATTCCCTCGGCGACTCCCTACGACTACTACACAAAGGATTACAAAAAGGGCTTGCAGCTCTATTCAAGCGGCGTGCTTATCACCGACAGCTGCGAGGAGCTTGTGCCCGAGCATTTCAGATTTGTAAAGGGAGTCGTTGACACCGCCGATCTGTCGCTCAACATCTCGCGCGAAATGCTGCAGCACGACCGTCATCTGATAACTATCGCCCAGAACATCGAGAAGAAAATCCGCAGAGAGCTGACCTCAATGCTCGGCTCCGACCGCGAAAATTACGAGAAATTCTTCAAGGCGTTCGGCAGACAGCTCAAATACGGCGTTGTTGCCGACTACGGTATGCACAAGGACGAGCTTCAGGATCTGCTGCTGTTCTATTCCTCGACCGAGAAGAAGCTTGTGACCCTCTCCGAGTACGTTGACCGCATGAAGGAGGATCAGAAGTTCATCTACTTTGCCACGGGCGAGAACGCCGCTGCTATCGACGCCCTGCCCCAGACCGAGCTTCTGCGCTCAAAGGGCTTTGAGATCCTTTACTGCACCGAGGACGTTGACGAATTCACCCTGCAAAGCCTTATGATGTACAAGGAAAAGCGCTTCTGCTCCGCGACTAACGACGACCTCGGAATAGAGAACGACGAAACAAAAGAGGAGGAGAAGGACAGCTCCGCGCTGCTCACCTTTGTAAAGGAAACCCTGGGCGACAAGGTAGCCGAGGTCACCGCCTCCAAAAAGCTTGTTTCTCACCCCGTTTGCCTCACCGCGAAGGGCGGGATATCGTTTGAAATGGAAAAATACTTTAACTCGGTTCAGCCGGATTCGGGTATGAAGGCTCAGCGCGTGCTCGAACTCAACATGGGTCACCAAGCAGTTAAGACGATGGAAAGCCTCATTCAGACCGACATCGACAAGGCAAGAAAGTACGCCGAGGTGCTCTACTGTCAGGCGCTCCTATGGTTTGCTCGCTGATTTAAGTCCGCCTTTAAAAGCTTTTATCCTTCCAAACCTCATCATCGGAGAGATAAAAATACAGTTTTATGACGAAAAAAGCGCAGCCGATCCGCACTTAAACGGATCGGCTGCGCTTGTTTTTATTTTATGAATGAATTAATTTATGAATATATTTATTGCCTTCCCATTACAACATCAAATTCGGCAAGAAATTCCTGCAAAACCGTAGCGTCGTTAATATCAACTGCGCCGTTGCCGTCGGTATCTGCGTCATACAGCGATGTACCCGTAATAAATTCGGTTTCGGCTGCGTTGCGCTGAATTGCTGTTACGTCACGGATATCAACAACACCGTCATTGTTTGCGTCTCCGAGCAGCAAATCATACTCGCATATGACCATGCAGTTTTCAATTGAGAAAAGAGTAGCTATGTTGTGTATGTTTGCGGTATCATTCCAACATCCTGCCGTCTGATCAAGTCCAATGTCAAACGAAAGCATTTGGGCGTAAAGTCCGTTCGCGCCACCGCCGGGCTTGCCGGGAGCCCAGTTTGTATAATCAAACTCTTCGTCTGTAATCCATTCCCAATTTTCGGTGTCGGTGTTCAGCTTTGCGCCAAGCCATGCTGTACAGCAATTACCCGCTATAAGTGAAGCCACCATGTCGTTTTCCTCACTGCTGTTTATTGTAGGAAGATGACCGCCCTTTGCTTCACAGAATTCTTTTGCTTCCTCCCATGTCATGTCGTTGTCATAAATCTCGAATCTTTTGTTTCCTTTCATTAATATAGCCAGCGGAGTATCCGAATTGTTCTTTTGCCAATGGGCGTAAACCGTTGTGGTATAGTCCGCAACGTTTGTGTTAGTGGTTATTTGAGTGCCGCCGTTTGCCTGAGTGAACCAGCCGAGGAAGGTGTAGCCGTCTCTTTCGGGCTGAGGAAGCGAGGTGTATTTTCCGCCGCGCACATAAGCCTGTTCATAGGGCAGGCTTTCGGTTTCCATACGGAAGTTGTCCTGCGCTGCCGAAGCTCCGTCAACCAAGGTGATATCGTTAAGCCAAACGGTACCGGGTGTGTCGATATACGGGTGCATATTTCTGCCGCAGTTGACATTTTTGTTCATCGGAATGGTGTAAAATTGCCAGTCTGTTGTTAAAGTGACGCTCCTGTATTCTGACTGATAACCCCAGCGGAAATACATTTTTGTTCCGTTTGTGCTTGCTTTTGCCCAAAAGCTCATGGTCATATTCTTGTTGTCGCCCGCGTAATCAAACGCACCGTTGGAGCCTTCAAAGCGTCCGCTATTGGTAGAAGTGCAGAAAACCATATCTTGCAAGTAGGTGCCCACAGCAGATGACTCGATTTTAAGACTGTTCTGATTATTGAGCTTTTCGGTTTCGTCAACCGAGATCGTGTAAATATCGTCAGTGCTCCGGTCTATAAAGTAGGAGCCGTAATCGTCGCCGAGGTTGCTTCCGCGCATATAATTACATCCGCTGTAGTTATTGTAAAAAAACAGCTTGGGATTATTTGGCAGCCAAATCGGATAGAATGTATATGTACAGCCGTTGGCGGCGCCGTTTGTCCATGGTCCTCCAAAATTATATGTGCTGCCTGCGTTATAATGATACTTGGTGTAGCCGCTGTGCATAATAACGCTGTTTGAGAGCCATTGGTTTACTCCTGCGGCATACCATGTGCTGTCTGTGCTGCGGTAAACGTTATATCCGCCAAAGGTGTAGCCGCTTCTTGTAAAGCCGCACGCCGCGATATTAAGCTTACCGTTGACCGCTACGGTAGAAGAAGCCATAGTTCCCGTGCCGCCGTTAGCGTTATAGGCTATGTTGTAATTTCCGATTTTGCTTATCGTAAAACGCTGGGCGTTGCTTTGGTTCCGTTTATACAGTTCAATATTTGTTCCGTTAGCAAGGGTACCGCCTGTAATATCCATTGCTGAGGTCGTAACCAATCTCGGAACAAGAACATAGCCCGAACCGTCCTTCACAATGAACCATCGCTGATTGTCATGGTCATTATTGGGGTAAACTTGAATGTTGGTTCCGTTGGCTGTTTTTGCGCCTGCTACATCAATGCAAAGCTTGCTTTTGGCATTGGTTATTCTGTATGACTTATCCTTATCGCGCTCAAACAGCCATTTTTGGTTATCAATATAGCTTTTGTTCGCAAGAATCACATTGTTGCTGTCATTTGCCGCCACCGCAAAGTTGGTGTTGGCAGTGGAGAAGATATTGGCATAAAAGCCTGTGCCGAGATCCTGATAAGCACTTTGTTCGGTATACCCTGACGGATAAGCAAGCTGTTGAATTTTTCCGGAACCAAGATATGACAGCCACGATTTAAGTGTGACATAGCAACTAAGTGAGGAACCGGAGCCTGTATCTGTTTGAGGTTTATTAGAATAAGAATTATATTCTCCGGCGCTGTTACTCCACCATACATAATTGTATCCTGAGCTTGAGGTTCCCGTGTTTCTTTTAACTTCCATGATTGTAAATCCGGCAGGATCAAGCGTTGAGGAAGATCCGTTATACGCAATAACAACACTTGCATGGTTAAAACTTGAACCAAGAGCATAAACAACAACAGGTCTTCCAAGCTTTAATTGGTTGTAAATTTTTTGGTAAGTATCAGCATTGTTGCCTACACCGTTGTAATAGCTCATTTTAACCGGATAATCGGAATACGAGTTGGCATATACGCTCATTTGCGGCTTAAGTCTTTTTGAAATGGCATTATTGCCGTCAATGGAATTGTAGTCTGTTCCTGCTTTGCGATAATTAGTAGTTACTCCTCCGTATGTGTAAGAATTCAAACAATAACCCTGAACAGTCATCATAGAACTCCAATAACAGTCGCTTCCGGAGTTCGGCTGATATACTCTTGAAATCTTAAGAGCAGATATTGCAGGATATGCTCCGACGGATCCCGAGTCGTCAACATACGCTCCAACAGATTCACCATCAGCCGTGACCGCCTGTGACGGAATAATCATTGCGGCGGATAACAAAATAATCGCCAGCAAAACAGATAAGCTTTTTTTCATTATTGTTCACTCCCGTATACTTAATTTACTTATAATTTTACCATAGAATCACTGAAGACGCAATCCAAAAATCGCCCTTTAGTTTTAGCAACAATGCACAAAAAAGCAAAACGTGTATATAATAAAGCGTTATTGGTCAAAAAATTGACTTAAAAGACAAAAGATGAACTTCTTTCAAATAATTAGCAATGTAAAAAATTCCCGAATCAAACATACTTCAACTCGGTTCAGCCGGATTCGGGCATGAAGGCTCAGCGCGTGCTCGAACTCAATATGGGTCACCAAGCAGTTAAGACGATGGAAAGCCTCATTCAGACCGACATCGACAAGGCAAGAAAGTACGCCGAGGTGCTCTACTGTCAGGCGCTCCTAGTTGCCACGGCAGCGTGACGCTGCACCTAATCCGCGCATCTAAATAACATAAAAAACCTTCCTTTAGCACACGCGTTGAAACGCGCCGTTGAAGGAAGGCTTTTATTTCATCAATGCGTTTTAATAGGCACCCTGCCCCGTCGTGGCAACGACTGTGTACTTTTTTCGGCACACGGGGCGGATTTTTTCTTAAAACAGCGTTATCCCGAACAGGTGGAGCGTCCATAGTATTATTCCGTAGAGCACCGAGGCGGATATGCCGCAGACCAGCACGGGACCCGCAATGACGAACATTTTTGTGCCGACACCGGTTATAAAGCCCTCGGTTTTGAACTCTATCGCGGCGGCGGACATCGCGTTGGCAAAGCCTGTTATCGGCACAAGCGTTCCCGCTCCCGCCTTCCGCGCTATTTTGTCGTATACTCCCAAGGCGGTGAGAAGCGCTCCGATAAAAATCAAAGTGACAGAGGTCAGCGTTTTTGACGATTCGTCGTCCCAGCCCCAAAGCCTGTAAAGCTCCAAAATCAATTGCCCGACCGCGCAGATGCCGCCGCCGAACAGAAAGGCGCGCAGGCAGTTCGGCGCGGTCCTGCTTTTGGGCGAATTCCTTTTCACTATTTCAGCGTATTGCTTTGACGTCATATTCTACTCCTTCCGGACAGCTTTTCGTCCGTTATTAACTTTGATACTAATAATCTTCTCAGAAAAAACCGAATTATGTTTATTTTTTCACTTTATTTTTTTTCGCGTATGTTGTATAATAATACAAATATAAAATGGGGGCGACAGGCTTGGAACATTATCTTGATAACAGCGGTACGACCGCGGTGTCAAAGGCGGCTGCGGACAAGGCATATCAGATAATGACGGAGGTCTACGGCAACCCATCTTCGCTGCATTCCAAGGGAATGCAGGCGGAAAACGAGCTGAAAAAAGCGAGAAAGTCCGTCGCGGCGCGTCTGCGCGTCAGCGAAGGCGAAATATTTTTCACAAGCGGAGGCACCGAGGCGAACAACCTTGCGCTGTTCGGCGCGGCGTATGCCTACGCTCGCGAGAGGAAAAAAATAGTGATTTCCGCCGTGGAGCACAGCAGCGTCACCGAGGCGGCGAAAAGACTTGAAGCCGAGGGCTTTGAGACGGTTGTTGTCGCGCCCCGAAGCGACGGAAAAATCCACCCGGAGGACGTCGCCGCCGAAACGGACGGCAATACGTCTTTGGTTTCGGTCATGCTCGTCAACAACGAAACGGGCGCGATAATGCCTGTTTCGGATATTTTTGCCGCAGTCAAAGAAAAGAACGTCAAAACGCTCTGCCACACCGACGCTGTTCAGGCGTTCGGCAAGCTTGAAATAAAAGCCGCCGCGCTCGGCGCTGATTTGATAAGCGTCAGCGGTCATAAGGTCCACGCTCCGAAGGGAGTCGGCGCGCTTTATGTAAAAAGAGGCGTGCGGCTCATTCCCCGTCAGCGTGGCGGAGAGCAGGAAAAACGTATCCGTCCGGGAACAGAAAATCTGCCTGCGATCGCGGCTTTCGGAGTCGCGTGCGGAGAATTTGACATACAAAAGGGGCTCGCCCGAGCGGAGGAGCTTAACAAATACGCGAAGGATCGGCTTTCAGCCATTGAAGGTGTTGTGCTGAACTCGCCTGTGGATGCACTGCCCTACGTGCTGAATTTTTCGGCGGGAAGGGTGCGCAGCGAAACAATGCTCCACTTTTTGGAGGAGCGCGAAATATATGTTTCGTCGGGAAGCGCCTGCGCCAAGGGCAAGCCGAGCCACGTTCTGAGCGCGCTCGGTCTGCCTAAAGAACGCGCCGACAGCGCCCTGCGCGTGAGCTTTTGCAAATATAACACCAAATCCGACATAGACGCGCTCTGCGAGGGAATAGAGTTGGGGTTAAAGGTGCTGGCGCACAGGTAAATAAATGGGTATAGTGTACAACTCTACTCTCCAAACTCCACTCTGAATTTAAAGAGGTATTATGAAAGAGCTTTTACTGTTGAAGAACGGCGAGATCGTCTTGAAGGGACTTAACCGCCGTCAGTTTGAGGACGCCCTCAAAAAGAACATCAAAATCGCCCTTAATCCGTTGGGCAGGTTTGAGATCGCTTCGGCTCAGTCGGCCATAACCGTCAAGCCGCTGAGCGACGGCATTGACCTTGATGAGGTGTGCGAGCGTGTATCGCACATATTCGGCATAGTCAGCTTTTCACGCGCCGCACTCTGCGAGGAAAAAACCATGGAGGCGGTGCTCTCCACAGCTCCCGACTATCTTGAACAGAAGCTGAGGGCGGCAAAAACCTTTAAGGTCGAGGCTAAGCGCAGCGACAAAAAATTTCCGCTCAAATCTCCCGAGATCTGTGCCGAGCTTGGCGGTGAGATCTTATCAAGATTCCCGCACCTGAAGGTTGACGTCCATAAGCCCGATGTCACGGTTTATGTTGAGATACGCGACTTCGGAGCTTATATACACGCCGATCCCGTTCGCGGCGCGGGAGGAATGCCCGTCGGCACCGGCGGCAAGGCGGTCATACTGATAAGCGGAGGCATAGATTCGCCCGTTGCGGCTTATATGATGGCAAAGCGCGGCCTGCGGCTTACGGCGGTTCATTTCGCAAGCCCGCCCTACACAAGCGCGCGCGCCGAGGACAAGGTGGTTCGCCTGCTTCAAAAGGTCAGCCGCTACGCGGGACCAATGACGATGTACACGGTGCCGTTTACCCGTATTCAGGAAAAACTCCGCGACGACTGCCCCGAGGAGCTGTTCACGATCATTATGCGCAGGCTGATGATGGAGATATCTCAGCGGATAGCGCGAATGAACGACTGCGCGGCGCTGATCACGGGCGAAAGTCTGGGGCAGGTCGCAAGTCAGACTATCGGCGCTCTCAACTGCACAAACGAAGCCGCCGATATGATAGTTTTCCGTCCGCTGATAGGCATGGACAAGCAGGAAATCATCGACATTTCCTATAAAATAGATACCTACGAAACTTCAATTGAGCCGTATGAGGATTGCTGCACGGTGTTCACTCCGCGCCATCCCCGAACAAAGCCGAGGCTGAAATTTGTCAAGGAAGCGCAGCAAAAGGCGGATTTCGCGCCGCTTATCGAAGAAGCGCTCCAAAATTTGAAAGTCACCACGATTTACCCCGAAGAATAACGCACGAAAGGAAGATAACGGCGTGTTGATAGAAATTTTATCTGTCTGCAAAAAAAATGGAACCGATTCGGTTTCATGGAACGAGGAACCGCTGAAAAAAAGCCTTGGCGAAAGAGGCTATACGCTCACGGGCGTTAAAAAGACCATTTTGCAGGCTTCAGCCATTAAAGCGGCGCTTACCTCAATTTCCAAACGCTCCGACAAGCCCGACATTTTGATCGTAACGGGCGCGCTGAAAACAAAGGACAACACATCCTTTAAGAAATACTTTGTAGAAAGCGTCGTGGCGTCAGAGCGCTCCGTAAACGAGCCGCCGCCTAAGGATTACTGGAAAAAGCGCAACGCGGCAATGAAGGAGGCGCGCCAAAAGAAGCTTAGCAAGGAAGAGATCAGGGAGCTCGAAAAGGAATGGGAGCTCACCCGCAAAAAGGCGAAGATTTTCTCACTGGGTGATTTCGGCAACGGCTACAAGGGCTACGCGTTCATTTTTAACGACGTGCGGGTTGCCGCGGTGCCCAAGGCTGAGCTTGCGGGCAAGCCCTTTGATGAAATAGCGGCCGCCGCCGCGCTGAGAACGACCGAGGTTTTTGAAAACGGCAAAAACGATTTTCCCGACGGTTTTTCCGAACAGACATATGTGCCCGAAAAAAATGGCTTTGCGAACCGCTTTATTCCTTTGCCGGGCGACGACAAAAAAGAAGTGGCGCGCAAGTGCGTCGTCATAGCTTCCGCTTTGGTGTTCTTAGGCGCTCTCGGCGTGCTGTTTTACAACATGGTGTTCCTAAGCGTGCAGAACTCTCAGCTTAACGGTGAGATACAAAAGATAGCCCACGGCTCGGACGACGCCGGTGGTACAAGCGGAGGAGGCGGAAAGCCTTCAAAGGGCAAGGGCAGCTCTATAAACTGGGACGAGCTCAAAAAAATCAACAATGAAATCGAAGCATGGATCCAGATAAAGGACACCCAAATCGACTACCCTGTGCTGTGGCACAAGGGCGATGACGCCAGCGACCAGTACTATCTCAATCACAACTACAAGAGCGAGTATGACTCCTATGGCTGTATTTTCCTCGATTACCGTTGCACAAACGGAATGGACAGCAAAAATATTGTGCTGCACGGTCATCACATGAACGACGGCTCGATGTTCGGCGATTTAATGGAGTACGGCGGCACCGAGGGCAATCTCGATTTCTATAAAGAACACCCCACGGTCGTGTTTGACACACCTCAGGGCGACGGAATGTACAAGATCATCTCTGTATATAAAACAAACACCCTTTCCGCTCACGGCGAGTTCTTCAACTATATGGTCGGCGACTTCCAGAACGAAAAGGATTTTATGAACTACGTTTACAACGTGCGGATCCGCTCGCTTATCAATTGTCCCGTTGACGTCAACGAGGACGACGAGCTTCTCACGCTTTCTACCTGCTCTTATGAGTATACGAATTTCCGCACCGTTGTTGTCGCCCGCAGAGTGCGGATAGGCGAGGACGCGAAGGTTGACACCGGCAAGGCGAGCCTAAACAGTGAAGCCGTATGGCCTGAGGTTTACTACTCCTCGCGCGGCGGCACCCGTCCCGAAGTTACCGATTTTTGCACAGCGTATGAGAAAAAGCAGATAGACTGGTACGACGGCAACTACGACTTTAAGGATCAGAAGGTTTCTGTTCCGACAACGGCGGGCTCGACCTCCGAAACAAAGAAGAGCAAAAGTACAGCCAACGATGTACCGACAACCGAGCCTATTGTGCTGTGCAGCGTTACGTTTATCAATTACGACGGCTCCTTCATTGAGAACCAGACGATTGAATACGGCAAGGCTGCGAAGGCTCCCGAGGATCCCGTCAAGCCCAGCGACCAATATTACGATTATAAATTCAAGGGTTGGGGACTCGACTTCTCCAAGGTCACCACCGACATGACCATAGCTCCCGTGTTCGAGCCGATACTAAAGCCCGAATACACCAATGCGCAGTAGGGGGCAAGGGCATGGAGTGCAGCATTGTTTACTACTCGGCGCGAAAAACCTCCTACTGTGAAAAAGTGTTGAAAAAAAGCTTCTCCGAACTGGGGCTGAATCTCGGCACGGCGGTTTTTGCGACCGGACGGGAGGATTTAGGCGAGTTGCTGACGCGTGAATTCAAGACCTCCGACGCCGTGTTCACGGTTGGCGGACTGGCTTTTGAGGACAGCCGCGGCATACGCGACACAGTTTCGCAGGCTGCGGCGGGCAGCAGCCCCGGGCTTTGCCGCAGGCTGAAAAATCCTCAGGGAAACGACGGCTTTTTGATCCGCGCGGGCAGTCAGATTTTGGTTATGCTCCCCGACGAGCCGTCGCAGATAGAAGAAATAATGCGCGGAGGGCTTGCGGAGTACATCAGAACTATTCGCTGAGTAATCGGGAAGAATCATTATTGTAAAGCGAGGTATATTGAAAATGAATACAAGCACGTTTGAAAAATATGAGTCCGAGGTGCGTTCCTATTGCAGGCATTTTCCCAAGGTGTTCACCGATGCAAAGGGAGCTGTTCTCACCGACGAGGACGGAAATAAATATATCGACTTTTTCTGCGGCGCGGGCGCAGTAAACTACGGTCACAACAACCCGTACATCAAGCAAAAGGTTTTGGATTATCTTGCCTCCGACGGCATAATTCACGCTCTCGATATGTACACGGGTCCCAAGCGCGAGTTTATCGAATCGCTTGAAAAGAAAATCATCGAGCCGCGCGGTCTTAATTATAAAATACAGTTCTGCGGCCCCACCGGCACAAACGCTATCGAGGCGGCTTTAAAGCTTGCCAGAAAGAAAACCGGCAGAAGAAACGTGTTCGCGTTTATGGGCTGCTTCCACGGCATGACTCTCGGCGCTCTGTCGCTCACCTCCGAGATGTACGCCCGCAACGGCTGCGGTGCAAGCCTGAACGACGTTACTCACATTCCCGCTCCCTATATGTTCGAGGGGCTCGATGTGATAGAATATATGCAGACGCTTATCGACGACGACCACTCGGCGATCGACAAGCCCGCCGCGCTGGTTATGGAGACTCTTCAGGCTGAGGGCGGTATCCGTCCGTTCAGCGACGAGTTCTTGCGCGCCGTCCGCGTTTTCTGCGACAAAAACGACATTCTGCTCATAATCGACGACGTTCAGGTAGGCTGCTGCCGCACAGGAACATTTTTCTCGTTCGAGCGCGCCGGGATCATTCCCGACATGGTCGTCATGTCAAAGTCGATCGGCGGAATGGGAATGCCGTTGGCTATCGTGCTTCTCAAAGAGGAGCTTGACTGTTGGAAGCCCGGCGAGCACAACGGCACCTTCCGCGGTAACCAGCTCAGCTTTGTAGCGGGCGCTGCGTCATTCGATTATCTGCTCGAAAACAATGTCGAGGCTGAAACGCGCCGCAAGGGAGAGCTTGTAAAGTCCTTCCTTGAAAAAGAGGTGCTTCCGCTTGACGAACGCCTTGAGGTTCGCGGAATGGGTCTTATATGGGGAATCGACTTCGGCAAAATAGACCCTGCTCTCAGTGAGGAAGTAATCGAGAAATGCTTTGATGAAAAGGTTATCTGCGAGTGCGCAGGCAGAAACGGCGCTGTGTTCAAAATTATGCCTCCGCTTGTTATTGAGGACGAGCTTCTGCAAAAGGGTCTTGAAACCGTAGCCAAGGCTGTAAGGGAAGCCCTGAAAAAATAATGAAATATTAATCATAAAAATCACCGCCGTATGCAAAAGACGCATACGGCGGTAATTGATATTGCCCGCTCAGTTGCGCCATTCGTGCGCAACTGAGCGATGGCTGAAAAAAGCGCACGCACAGTGTGCGCACGCTTTTTTATATGTTGATTATAACACATTGTTTTGATTTTAGTAATAATATCTGATGGTAGTTACAGCCCTGACGTTCATAACAAACAGACCGCGGTAGAGCAGGAAATAGAGAGCTACAAAAGTACCGATCATCAAGCCTGCCATAAGGAGTCTTAAAAAACCGTTTCCTTTGGGATCAAAATCATCCTTGATTTCCAAAAGACCTGCTGCAATGTACCAAACGGTAGCAAGTGCGAAGAACATATATGCCAGCATACTGGTAGCCATGTAGAACAGACCGCCTATGAGCATAACTCCCATGGGGATAATGGAATTCACACCAAAAGAAATAAACGAGCCGAGCATTATGTCGCCGGCGTTAACAGGTTTTTTGCCGCAGACAATCAAGATAAGAAATCTTGAGATCACATACGCCACGCAGAGCGCAATAACAGAAATAAAAGATGCTAAAACTACAAAACCGAAGTTATAGTCAATGTAAGGTTTTCCCTTAACAGCCTCAGTGCCATAAATGCAGTTGGACACGCCGAGCACCACAAAGAAAAGAACAGAGATATAAATAAGGGGAGTAAGAAAGTCCTTATCGTTGATCCTGTTTTTAACCGCCTTGGTGGGATCCTTAAAATAAATGGTGAACGGCTCGATAAGCTTTTGTCCGAAGTTCTTTCGGGGAGGATTAGGCTGATAACCGCCGGGCTGTTGGGGATAGCCTCCGGTCTGAGGATAACCGCCGGGTTGCTGAGGATAGCCTCCGGTTTGAGGATAAGTGCCGGCAGGTTGCTGCTGTTGCTGCTGTTGCTGCTGCGGATAGCCTCCTGTTCTGGGGTAACTGCCGGCGGGCGGTTGCTGGCGGACGACGTTTTGCGCCGCCTGACGCTCGGCTACGGCATCGGGACAATTGCAAACAGCGTTATCCGGAATCTGACTGCCGCAATGCTTACAATATTTCATAATCCAATCTCCTTTTTAAAAAATATAAAACAAATCGATCCTTGGAATTTTGCTTTGTTGATAAACAGTTCCTTAACGGCAAAATCCATCTGTACATATTTTACCAAAACGAACAAGTTATGTCAAGTGAATATTGAATTTTCAGCAATAAAGTCAATTGAGGAAATTTTTAGAGGTTCACTTGAATATTTTTTTGATTTTTGTTTCGTTCAATCCGTCTCCTATAACGATAACAATGTCCTGACCGTGTTCGATCGGGCGAATATCGGTTTGCTTCCCTGTCGCGTTGAACTCCAGCCAGCCGCCGTCGTGTTTGACAAAGCCTTTGACGCGGAATATCCTTCCGCATTCGTCCGAGCCGAACGCTGCCCTTGCCTTTTCGGAAAGCTCCTCAACAGTATAGGCTTTATTGATCAGATACAGCGAACGGAACCCGCTGTCATCCGAAACGCCGCGCTTTACAAAATCGGCGCAGTCATATCCGCTGTTCATCACGCGCTCAAAGTCCTTGTCCGTCAGCTCAGCCCAGTCCTTAGCTAAAATATTACCGCTCAGACGCTTGTCACAGCGCACGCTTTTTAATGCGCGTTCTATGTGGGCAAGGGTGCTTTGCTTTTGTGCTTCGGTCGCTGTCTGAGTTTTGCTCAGCACCACAACGCCCGCGCCCGCGATCTGTGAAGCCAGGTAATAATCAGCCGCTTCCGACAAATCGTCGTCGAGGTCTGCGTCAGCCACAGCGATAACGCTGCCCGCCTCAAAAAAGCGGTCGAGCGGCTCCTCGTATAAAGTATCAAAGAATTCGTCCGTGTCAAACACGCCCGAGGGTTCTATGAGCACGCGGTCGTAGCCGCTCATTCCCAACGCGATAAGCTTTGTTTTGAAACGCCGCTTGTGGCAGTCAGCGTCGCAAGCGCCCGCCACCATTTCAAGTCCGCAGCGGTCGCTTTCAAGCTCGCGAAGCAGGAGCATATCGACGTTCACCGCGCCGTAATCGTTTTCGAGAATTCCGATCCTCATGCCTTTGCCGAGCAGGTAACGCGCGTAAAGCTTCAAAAACGTCGTCTTACCCGAGCCGAGAAAGCCCGTGATCAAATCTATCTTAGCCATTTTTCTTTTTCAGCTCACTGCAAAATCTGCCGATTTCAGCTTCGTTCTCCTCGCGCGATTTATCCTTAGGTTCAATAAGCGCTAACTCCGCCTCAAAGCTCTCGACCCCGAGGGCTTTTTTCAGCTTGTTAAGAGATTTTTTGTCGCCGCTGCCCATGAAGCACACGAAAGCCGCCAACCGCTTTCCTGCGAGCGCACCGCGGTTTTCCTCTATAAAGCTGCGCAGGGGAGGGGTGAAGCTGGCAGCCCACACGGGAGAGCCGAAAATGACAGTGTCGTACCTTTCGGCGTCGAAAATATACGGCTGCAGCTTCGGCTTATCGCCCATAAGCGCGCTTTTTCCGCCCCACAGAAACTTTTTTGCGCCTTTGTCGGGATAAGCCTTTACGGGATGCAGCGCCAGTAAGTCCGCTCCGGTTTTTTCGGCTATCATTTCAGCCGTCTGTTTAACGTTGCCGTTCATTGAGTAGTAAACTATGATCGCTTTCATGTAAAAATACCTCCTGAAAAACAGTTTTAGTAAATTTATATACATCATTATATATGAATTTGCCGGAAAAGTAAACCGTTGAAAAGACTGCCGGACGAAATTATTAATGATGTGAAACTATTTTGTTATTCGCTTTTCATTGACAAAATTCGCAAAAAAGCTTACAATTACAATCGGGAGAATGCAGTTTTCAGGAGTTGATAAAATGAACAGCGAAAAAGACAAGCTCAGCAGGTCTGACGTTAGTCAAATTTCCCCCGTCTCCGCTAAAACACAACAAAGCAAAGAAAACAATGCGGCGTCGCCCGTTCCAAAGCGGCGCAGACATTACTATACGGCTTTCCCCGGCGAAAAAGCTCCGGAAGTGACGGGAGCTTTCGTTGAATCGAAGCCCGAAGAGAAAAAAACCGAAGAAAAGAAGACTACAGAAAAAAAGCCCGCAGAGCAAAAGCCCACAGAGCAAAAGCCAGTAGAGCAAAAACCTGTAGAGCAGAAGCCCGCAGAGAAAAAGAAGCCTGTAGAGCAGAAGCCTGCGGAGCAAAAGCCTGCGGAGCAGAAGCCCGCAGAGAAAAAGTCTGCAGATCAAAAGCCTGCGGAGCAGAAGCCCGCAGAGAAAAAGTCTGCAGATCAAAAGCCTGCGGAGCAGAAGCCCACAGAGAAAAAGAAGCCTGTAGAGCAAAAGCCCGCAAAGCAAAAACCCTCAAAGCAGATATCCGCGAAACAACTGTCGGAGGACTTTAAACCGGCGGGACCTACAGAGCCTGAGGAGTCCGGCGACGATTACTATTACCCCGACGACTACAATCCGGATCCGCCCAATAAAAAGGCCATGACCGCAGCGGTTGCGGCGGCTTCCGTGATAGCGGCGGCAGTGTTAGGATTTTTGATTTTTCTGATTATTTCAAACATGATCAGCGAAAAGTCAGAGGTTTCTACCGCCGATTCTGCCGTTGACTCCACTGCGGCGGCTTCAACTCAGACTTTGACAGAAAACTCGGCGGCGAAAACCGTGATCATGCCTGATCTCAGCGGAATGAGCGAGGCGGAAGCCTACCGGATCTTGAATGATGCGGGCATAAAATATAAGGTCGCAAGGGTATTCAGCGAATCCGTTGCTTTTAACCGCGTCGTTTCACAGTTCCCTGTTTCGGGTACGGAGGTATCCCTCAAAGAGGAAGCGACCTTGTATCTTTCAAAGGGCAAAGAGAACGAAATAATTGAATCGAACACCAAACCCGGCACGACAAGCGCGACTGAGCC
This sequence comes from uncultured Ruminococcus sp., assembly GCA_902777275.1. Lineage (GTDB taxonomy): Bacteria > Bacillota > Clostridia > Oscillospirales > Acutalibacteraceae > Ruminococcoides. The sequence goes on from CACYTI010000028.1 coordinate 50,785, forward strand.
GAGAACGACCGAGCAGAAAAGCACCGCGTCAAGCTACGACGGAGATTATATTCTCTCCGATTCGGCGAGCCGCAAGCTGACCCTGAGCGATATCAGTGATTTGGACCGGGATACGCTCAATCTCGCGCTCAATGAGATTTTTGCCCGTCACGGCAGGAAATTCACCGACCCCGATATCAGCGCTTACTTCAAATCAAAAAGCTGGTACAACGGCACCATTGCCTCCAAGGATTTTGATATGAGCATTTTAAATAAATACGAAACCTATAACGTCAACTTTATCTCAAATTATCAGACAGAGAAGGGATACAGATAAACGGACGTACCGCGCCGTTACGGGTGCAGAAATAAGGATGATATTAAATGCAAAACTACTGTATAAAATGTATGAGAGAGCTCGAAAGCTCTCCTGTCTGCCGCTTTTGCGGCAGGGATAACAGCAAGCCGTCTCTTGCCGAGCCGTATCACCTTAAGCCCGGCACGCTTCTTTGCGGCAGGTACCTTGTGGGCGAGGCGATAGGCGAGGGCGGCTTCGGCATTACATATATAGGACTCCACACCACCCTTTCAAAACGCGTGGCGATAAAGGAGTTTTATCCGTCGGGCGCGGCTAACCGCACAAACGCTGTTTCCGAGGAAATCATAATCACAAGAGATAAGCAGGCGTTTTTCCGAAAGGGCGTTGAGAGCTTTTTGCAGGAGGCGAAGAACATCGCCTCTTTTCCCGACGAGGACGGCATTGTAGATGTTATCGACTACTTTCAGGAAAACAACACGGCATATATAGTCATGGAATACCTTGACGGGCTTACGCTGAAGGATTATACAAATAAATACGGGCTTTTCGATTGTGAAAAATTGATTGAAATCATGCTTCCGATGATAAAGTCCCTGGGAGTTATACATTCACACGGAGTGGTTCACCGCGATATAAGCCCCGACAATATAATGTATAACAAAAACGGCAAGCTAAAGCTGATGGACTTCGGCTCGGCGCGTTATTTCACCAATGAGGACAGGCAGATGTCCATAATCCTCAAGCAGGGCTTCGCGCCCGAGGAGCAGTATCGCGCCAACGGAAAACAGGGACCCTACACCGATATTTACGCGCTTTGCGCCACGATTTACACCTGCATAACAGGCAGAGTTCCCGAAAGCAGCCTTGACCGACTTTCGCGTGACACTTTGGTACCGCCGTCACGGTTAGGTGTTCAGATAAAGCCTTACATGGAAAACGCGCTCATGCACGGACTTGCCGTGAGAGCTGCCGACCGCACTCCCGACGTTGATACCTTGCTGAGGGAGATGACACCTCCGCAGCCGCATACCGCGCCTAATATGCAGAATCAGCCGGTAAATCCTAATCAGAACGTTGTTCCTCCGGTCACGCCGGTTCCTTCGGGATACCCAACCTCAGACAATTCAAAATTTTACGCAAACAATCACACGCCGCTGCGCGATCAAACCGCTTGGCAGCAGCAAAACACAGGTTACGGGCAGAACCGCGCAGTTCCGAACGGTGGACAGCGCAGCTATCCCGCTCAGAACCGCGGTCAGCAGACTTTTACCAATCAAAACCAACAGCGGAAATACACTGCCCCTAAGAAGTCGCCTCTGCCTTTGATTTTAGGAATAACTATACCGCTTACGCTTTTTATCGCGGCGGCTGTAATTCTTATTATCATATTCGCGGGCGGCATGAAAAACTCCGGCGGCAGCGCTTCCTCTTATCCGTCGGCGGTCATAAGCTTTTCGGCGGTTGAGTCTTCATCAAGAGCGGAGTCGTCAAAGAAAGAATCCTCTAAGAAGGAATCCTCGAAAAAAGAATCATCTAAAACAGAGTCATCGAAAAAAGAATCCTCAAAAACAGAGTCCTCAAAAACAGAGTCCTCAAAAACAGAGTCCTCAAAAGCGGAGTCTTCAAAAGCCGTATCGGGTTCCCTGAGCGGATTTTCGGCTGAGGACACGGCAAAATACAGCGATCAAATCATTTCTTGCATTCAGCCGAAAATCGTTGGTAAGGACGACATGGCGAAACCCGACGATAAAATTGAAATTCAAAATATATATTACGTCAGCAAAAAGGACGGCTCGTATAACCGAATTGTTTTTGTTTATTACAACTCGACATCTATGTATTACCGTACAATTATGATCGCGCCCGAGTCCCTGACGCTCAGCGGCGGCAAGGTGAATTATGAATCAAGTTACTTTGCCGTGTATAAAGCAGGCGCAACAAAGCAGGAAGCGATCAAAAATAACTGGCTTCTCAACTCAACAACCGGCAACTTCACCACTACAACTATACTCTGAGAAAACGCCTTTAATCTAAAGGGAACCTCTAAAAATTCCCTAAATTATCGTTATAAGCTTGCGGCGGTTTCTCTCACGATGATTTAACGGGTTAATTTCTATGCAAAAATATTGTTTTAATTGTATGCAGCCTCTTGGCAAAGCTTCATATTGCGAACACTGCGGAGTTGATAACGCCGCGTTTTCCGCTGCTAAGCCATATCACCTTACTCCCGGTACCGTGCTCTTCGGACGGTATGTCGTCGGCAAAGTGCTCGGCGAGGGTGGCTTCGGCATAACTTATATAGGCATTGACCAAAAGCTTTCAAAGCGTGTAGCTGTGAAGGAGTATTATCCGTCGGGAACAGCGCGCCGCGACAATTCGGGTTCGCCCGACGTGACCGTTTCATCCGATATGATGAAATGGTTTGAAAAGGGCGTTGAACGTTTCCTTTTTGAGGCAAAGAGCGCGGCGGCGTTTTCGGACGAGGACGGGATAGTAAACGTTCAGGACTACTTCCGCCAAAACAAAACTGCCTATATAGTGATGGATTATCTCAACGGAGAAAATCTTAAGGAATATGTAAAAAATAACGGCGCCATGCCGTTCGATGTGATTATCAGGCTAATGGTGCCTGTGATCAGGGCGCTTAAGGATATGCACGCAAAGGGCATAATCCACCGCGACATAAGCCCCGACAACATTATGCTGACAAAGAAGGGCACGCTAAAGCTTACCGACTTCGGCTCGGCAAAATACTACACAAGCGACGAGCGGCAAAAGGCGATAATTCTCAAGCCCGGCTACGCGCCCGAGGAGCAGTACCGCAGCAACAGCGAGCAGGGTCCGTTCACCGACGTTTACGCGCTTTGCGCCACGATTTACACCTGTATTACGGGCAAGGTGCCTTTGGCGGGACCCGAACGCGCCAAGAACGATACGCTGAAAACGCCCTCGCAGCTCGGAGCGGATATCCGCCCCAGTCAGGAAAAAGCGCTCATGCGAGGAATGGCGGTGCTTGCCAAGAACCGCACGCCCGACATGGACACGCTGTTCAGAGAGCTTACCGGCAGAAGCTTCCCCGTGAGTCAGCCTAAGCGGGAACCCGTCAAAAAAAAGGCGGTAAAAAAAGAACCTCCCGCAAGCCCCGACGAATATCCGGATGCGCGAAAAAATACCGAGGATATTTCAAAGCTGCCTACAAAGGGCTATAAAAAGAACTCCGCAAAAGGGCTGCGGTTTCCGGTCCCTGTAATTTTAGCGGTTGTTATTCCGACTGTGCTGGTGCTTGCGCTTGTTGTCTGCCTGGTTTTTTTCGCCGGAAAGGTTCCGAAAAAGGCGGACACTTCAAGCCTGTCACGGGTATCCGAGTCAAGTCTTAATATAAGCGAGCTGCTTTCGGGCATAGATTCCCGCCCGAGCGTTCCCCCGACCACCCAAGGAACGACGTCTGTTCCCCAAACCACATCGCCACTGAGACCCCTTACCTTGACTCAGGCGCAGACTCATGTTGACGAGCTTAAAAGCTTTTTCTTTGACAATGTTATTTACAACGACAGCGAGGCGCGTTACGGCAATACATTTCAGCTGCGCAGAATTTATTTCTGCGAGAACAATAACGATCCCATGTCAAAGTATGTAGCCTATGTTTACCGCAACGAAAACGGCAATTACTACAGAGTGATGTATATTGACGCGTCCTGCTTTTCGATAAAGGACGGCAAGCTTGTGAGCAGCACAACGCTTATGACCCCGTGCCTTTCCGCGTCAACTCAAAGCGACGCCGTAAAAAACTGTTGGTTCCTCGAAGATACATATCGCGATCAGTTTACAAAAACCTTTATATTATAGGAGGATTAAATGCAAGCGTATTGTTATCACTGTATGAAGCCTCTGAACGGTTCCTCGGTTTGTCCCCATTGCCATCGCAATATAATGTTTGCCGTCTCCGCGCCTTATCACCTGAAAGCGGGTACGGTTTTGGCTGACCGTTATCTTGTGGGCGAATCAATAGGTGAGGGCGGCTTCGGCATAACATATATCGGTCTTGACCAAACTCTCTCAAAGCGCGTCGCTATCAAGGAGTTTTATCCTTCGGGCGCAGCCAACCGGACAGGTGAATTATCCGACGGAGTTGTCATTACACGCGGCAGGGAAGGCTTTTTTCAAAAGGGAGTGGAGCGCTTTCTGGTTGAAGCAAAAAGCGTGGCGGCGTTCTCGGAAGAGGACGGCATTGTGGACGTTCTTGACCATTTCAGAGCGAACAACACCGCTTACATAGTAATGGAATACCTGGACGGCGAAAACCTCAGAGATTACATCAATCACCACGGCAGGTTCAGATCGGGCGACCTTATTTCCCTGATGATGCCTGTGATGAAATCGCTCAGAACGATACACGCCGAGGGCATTATCCACCGCGATATCAGCCCCGACAATATTATGTTCACCAAAAACGGAAAGCTGAAGCTTATGGATTTCGGCTCGGCGCGCTACTATACAAATGAAGAGCGCCATATGTCAGTTGTTCTTAAAAAGGGCTACGCGCCCGAGGAGCAGTACGGAAGCAACACCGAACAGGGACCGTATACCGACGTTTACGCGCTGTGCGCCACGATTTACACCTGTATAACGGGCAGAGAGCCTGCCGACAGCCTTGACCGTCTGAGATACGACAGTCTTACGCCCCCCTCAAGTTTAGGTATAAGCATATCCCCTGTGCATGAACAGGCGCTTATGCACGGGCTTGCGGTCAGGGCAGAGAACCGCTGCCGAGATATGGATCAACTGATCAAGGAGTTTTCGGGAACCGTACCGGTGGAAAGAACCGTATCGGCAGAAATACTCTACACAGGTAACTCCGGAGGCAGCGGCTGGCAAAACAATAACAATCAGCAATACAACGGCGGAGAATATCAGGATCGGAACGGCTACGGAGATCAGCAGTACTATTATACTCAGCCGAAAAAGTCAAATTCTCCGATCGTTATAGCGATCATAATTTCCGCGGTCGCTATTTTGGCGGTGGGCGGCGTGATCGCTTATCTCCTCATTACGCGCGGCGGTTCTTCCGAAAATGATCCGTCAAGCTCGCGCGTGTCGATTTCCCGGATCTCCATACCGGACACATCATCCTCGGAAGCCGCAGAGGCGGAATCATCTGAAAGCTCCTATTCCGAGCCGTCGGAAGAAAGCAGTGAAGCTGAGAGCAGTGAAATCGAAAGCAGCTATTCCGAAAGCAAATCTACTCTGTCCGAATCGGAGATCAATCAGATAGTTACCAATCAGATAGTTCCAAGGTATGTTGCAGATGTTGACGACAACAGGCGCATGAATGAAGTCAGAAGCGGCAGCAAATACGACTATGCCTTGTGTCCCGACAACAGGATTTGGGTCGGAACAAAAGGATCCTTCCACGATGACAGCCAGATAAAAAGGTGGTATTTCTTTGACGAAAACCACAATCTGTATTTTGCCTATGAGCGCACGGCTGAAACCGAGCTCCGTTACTATGTGTACAACGACGAGGTCATCAAGCTTACCGTCGGCATACATGATGTTGAAACCCAGAGAAAATATTATCAGGGAGATTCAGCGATCGACAGCTCTGTCCAACAAATCGTAAGCGATTCTTATCAGGCTTTGAGCACTATTCCCTGAAACAAAACCTCCGCCGTATTTTCAAGGCGGAGGTTTTAAGCTTTATTATAAACATTTTATGCATTAAAAGAGGACTGTTTTATTGCCAAAAGCCGTTAACGGATGTGCCGATAAGCGATTTGTCGTTGGTTTGTTTATCCTTGTACTTTACAGTTACTACCGCCGTGTTGTTGTGCGCTTTGCTGTAGCTGTCGGCGAGCGAGGTAACTATAAGCGCCGCGGCGCCCGAAACTATCAGAGCCAGCAAAAGCACCAGAGCTATTGCCTTTGCCTGTGCGATCACATATTTCCTTTCGCGTTTTTCGGGGCTCGGCGCGAAGAAATCGCTTTCCTTAAAAACGCTTTCGCCTGCCGCGTACTGAGTGATGATCTTTTTTTCTTTCATAGTAACAGCTCCTTTCTGTTTTTGACTGTTTTACTGTATTAATTGAAATAGATGGTAAAGCGCGGGAATGGTAAAGCGCGGGATAAATAAAGAAGGTTATGTTTCTTTATTTCATCTGCATTATAACACCGGTACCATGACAAAATACTGACAAATTACCGCGCAATGCAAAAATATTGCATTTTTTCAGACCTCAGGACGGCTGTTTCGAAAATTGCTCTGTTTTAGCCGGGGTAAAATTTATTATTTTGGTTGAATCTTTAAGAAATCTGTGGTAAAATTATTAATAAACGCCAAAATATATGTAAAAATGGGGGCGACATATATGCCAACACCTTTTAATTCACAAGAAACCTATTACCGCTCACCGTTCGGCGCGGTCGAGCAGGACACACGCATACGGTTCAGAGCCTTGGCGCCGCGTTCTTTCCGTTCAAGGCAGGTTGACCTTTGCGTTAAATATGATTACGACAGCGGCTGGAAGTACGCAAGAATGGCGTGGTGCGGAACCTATGACGAAGAATCCGAGATTTGGGAGTGCGGTTTCACACCCTCGCGCGTCGGTCTTTACTGGTATATGTTCCGAATGCACACACGCTACGGTATGCGCTACATAGTGCCGAGCGACCCGTATAAAATCAGCGAGGTTTTGGAGCATCCCGGCAGAAGCTGGCAGATAACCTGCTACAAAAAGGGCTTCAAAACTCCGGAATGGCCCGAGGGCGGAGTTATGTATCAAATCTTCCCCGACCGCTTCAATTTCAGCGGGGAAGAGAAGCAGCTTAAGCGCACCGATTTCAAGCGAAATGAGGATTGGTACGCTCTTCCCGTGTGGCAGCCGAACGAGAACGGCGAGATCACAAACAGCGACTTCTTTATGGGCGACCTCAAGGGCATAACCAAAAAGTTAGGCTATCTGAAAAAGTTAGGCGTAAGCTGTATCTATCTTAACCCGATAGTGGAGGCGTACTCGAACCACCGCTACGACACGGGCGACTACTCGCACATCGATCCCATTCTTGGAACCGAGGACGACTTCCGCAAGCTGTGCGCCAAGGCTAAGGCGCGCGGCATCCGTATTATAAACGACGGCGTATTCTCACATACCGGCGCCGACAGCGTTTACTTCAACCGCTCGGGACGCTACGGCGAGGGCGGCGCTTACCGCGACCGCAATTCTCCCTACTATAGCTGGTACAAATTCTACGAATGGCCGGACAATTATCACAGCTGGTGGGGCTTCTACACCCTGCCCGAGGTCATCGAGACCGACCCTGCCTTCAACGAGTATATAAACGGCAAAAACGGAATAATCCGCAAATATATGCGCATGGGCAATTCGGGCTGGCGGCTTGACGTCGCGGACGAGCTTCCCGACGAGTTCCTTGAAAAGCTCCGCAAGTCGGTCAAGGAGGAGGACCCCGAGGCTATAATCGTCGGAGAGGTCTGGGAGGACGCCAGCAACAAGGAAAGCTACGGGGCGCGCCGCAGGTTCCTTTTGGGCGACCAGCTTGATACCGTTATGAACTACGTGTTCAGGGACGCTATTCTGAACTATTGCCGCGGACAGGACGCACAATACACCATGGCTGCTATCATGAGCGTTGTTGAAAACTATCCCCGACCCGTTCTGCGCGTTCTTATGAATTCGCTTTCCACACACGATACCGAACGCGCTCTCACCGTTATCGCGGGCGAGCCTCTCGACGGACGCGACCGCAACTGGCAGGCAAATCAGAGATTGAGCCCCGACCAGCGCGAGCGCGGCATAAAGCTGTTCAAGGTCGCAGTCGCAATGCAGTATACGCTTCCGGGCTTCCCCTGCGTTTACTACGGTGACGAGGCAGGCATGGAGGGCTATCGCGACCCGTTCAACCGCTGCTGCTATCCGTGGGGCAGAGAGGACAGAAGACTTATCAAATGGCACCAAAGCCTCGGCGCTCTCCGCGCGAAATGCTCTGCTTTGCGCGACGGCGAATTTATAAACGCTTTCACACGCGACAGAAGGCTCGCGTATATCCGTCAGGACAAGAGAATGTCGCTTTACTGCGCGTTCAACCTTTTGGACAGGGAAGGAGAATTTGAGCTTCCCGACGGATATTCAAAGGCGCACGTTTTAATGGGCAGCAAAATGGAAGGCAACAAGCTTTATCTAAAGCCGTTGAGCTGCGAGTTCCTGATAATCGGCACAGAGGCGCTCAATGCTTAAAGGCGCGGTTTTTGATATGGACGGGCTGATGTTCGACACCGAGCGGCTGGTTTATGACAACTGGCAGCGCATGATGGACGAATACGGCTACCCGTATGACATAGAGTTTTTTAAACAGACCATAGGAAAAAGAAAAGCAGAGGTTCAAAATATATACCGTTCGCGTTTCGGAGATGATTTCCCGTACTGGAGCTTTGCCGACGAGGGCAAGGCGCGTTATATCGAGCAGGTGGATCGCGACGGCATCCCCGTAAAAAAGGGGCTGTATGACATTCTTGACTTTTGCAGGGAAAACGGCGTGAAAATCGCCCTGGCTACCTCAACCTCGCGCCAAACAACGGAGTTCAATCTCCGTTCTGCCGGAGTGAGCGATTATTTCGACGCGCTTGTCTGCGGCGAGGAGGTCAAAAACGGCAAGCCTCACCCCGAGGTGTTTCTCACCGCCGCGAAAAAGTTGGGGCTTTCCCCCGAAAGCTGCGCGGCGTTTGAGGACAGCATAAGCGGAATAAAATCCGCGCACGCGGCGGGCATGATAACCGTAATGGTGCCGGATTTTTTGGATCCGACGGAGGAAATCCTGCCGATGATCTCATATCTCTGCCGCGACCTGACCGAGGCGAAGGCATATCTTACTCCGCTCCTGCATAGCATTTAAAAAAACCACAAGGCGGTTGTTATATGTTCAGGGAAATCACACCCGATGACAGAGAGCTTTATTATCGGTATGTAGATATTTTTTATCACTCCGACGCGGTCGAAGCGCCCGTGCCGCGAAAAAATTACGAGGTCACGTTCAACGAGCTTATGCGCTCCTCCGATTATCTAAAATGCTATATTTTTGAGGACGGCGGCAAGCCCTGCGGCTTCGCGCTGCTGTCAAAGACGTTTTCGCAAGAGGCGGGCGGCGTGTCCGTCACTATCGAGGAAATCTATATAGACAAAGAATACCGCGGCAGGGGAATGGCGACAGGATTTTTTGAATATTTAAATAGTATAGAGGGCATTGCCCGTCTGCGGATCGAGGTTGAGGACAGCAACGAGGGAGCAAAAAGGCTTTACGAGCGAATGGGCTTCAAGCTTCTGCCTTATCTGCAAATGGTAACAGACAGATAAATAAGGAATGCGGAGTGCGGAATGTTGAGTTCCGTATTCCGCATTATTTTTATCCTTATAGGAAATTTCTCCGTCCCGCCGTTGACGGAAGCGTTGTCAGGATTTATTATTTCAAAAGACGGGAGAGAGCGCCCGCCGGCGCATTTTATAAAAAGCCATGGCAATGATCATGCCGCAAATCGGCATGGATCGAGCGCCTTGCCGCTCATGTTTTTTTTGAAAATTGATTTTTGTGTAAAAAGCCGTCATCTCTTGACAATCATAACAAAATATGGGAAAATAACTATAAAGGCAACACCGCACAATTTACGGCGCACGGCTTGCTTGAATCTTGTTCCGTCAGCTTGCCCAAAAAATCTCAGCAAGGCGACAGCCTTACCTCAATTTTTTGTACAACCTGACGAAAAATCTTACAACGCAATCCGCACACCTGAATTATGCGGTGTTGCCTAAATAATGTCAAATTTGATTCGGATTCAGAACAAAGTTTGTCGATATGCTTTATTTGCTTGGCTTTACGCCAAAATAAATCTAAAAAAAGAAGGAATGACTGTGAAAGAAATCAATTATGAATACAGAATGCCGAAATTAATTGTTAATCTCTTGACGACGCTGATGTTCGCGGCTTTTACGGCGTATCAGGTTTATTTGTACTTTGAAATAGAAGAGCAAAGACTGGGCAGGCTGTTCGGAATAGGCATCTTTGTATGCTTGTTCCTCGCTTCGGCTTTTTCGCTGATTCGCTTTGACTGGGCAAGAGTGATCTTTCGGGTATTGCTTATAGCGGGGTTGATCGCGTACTTCCTTTTAAAGCTGCTCAGTATAAATACGATATTCAGCAAGCTTGATTTCAGCAATATCCCGACTGTCCTTAACTGCGCGATATTTATTTTTGCGGAGCTTGCGCTGTTGATTTTGGTGGTCTATTATCTGGCACTGCGCCCGAATATATACTTAAGAGTTAAGCGGAAGCCTACCGTCATTTTAATGTCCGTCGTGATCGCGCTCTTTGTTTCGTGCCTTGTTATGGAGTGTATTCTTATACTCGGATTCGGCATGAACATCGAACTAAAACTGAGATACACATTGATAAGCAGATTTTTTTACTGCTTTGCCTTTGTAGGCTTGGCGGTCGGCTTTATGATCCCGGTGTCGTTGCCGGGGAATATGATCAAAGAAATCGAGGACAAGAAGATGCAGGAGTTTGCGCCGGGAGAGGTTGACGATGATTTTATCTTTTGACGGCTCTTGCCTGCTGTTGCTTTTCCGATAAACCTGAATAAGGATCGCGGCGGCGCTTTTTGCTGCGGTTTTTGATGATTTGGAACTTTTTGTGCCGGTTGTATAAAAAATGCGATTTTGTTCATTATAAAAGACAAAAGAGTTGGATTTTCTTACAAAAGAGCCGTTTCATTCTGTAACACCCCCCTTTGAAATTTGTCTGAAAATGCGGTCTATACGGCTGACATCAAAAAACTCTTTGTCGGTCACTCCGTCACCCTCGGCGGCGACATCGGCGTGAACTTCTTTATCGATTCCAACGTCGCAGGCGTAAAGGACGCTGAGACGGCTGTCGTAAAATTCGCTTGGGACGGCGGCAAGTATATCAAAGAAGTCAACCTCAAAGACATGACTCCCGACAACAACGGAATTTACAAGGTGACCATCAACGTCGTAGCCGCGCAGATGGCACACACTATCGAAGCTGTGGCTTTTATCAACGGCAATATGTTCTATACGGTCGACATGTTCAGCGTGCAGGAATACGCCGAGGAGGTTTATGCAAATCCCGAAAAGTACGATACCAAGGGCAAGCCCAATCAGCTCAAGGCGCTTGCCGCGGCGCTGCTCAACTACGGCAGTGAAGCTCAGACCGTGTTCGCTGACGCTCTGCAAGTGCATCCCGACCGTGCGGATAAAAACGTAGGTCAGTCCGATTACTCCGGCGTTACCGCCGCCGCGGTCGCCGCCAAGATCAACGGTGCGGCTTCCGATCTGGACGAGATCGCTTCTCAGCTTGACGCGGAATTCTACACCAGCTCCCTGATCTATCTGCAAAACAACACCCTGCGCCTCTACTTCACGCCCGAGTCAAAGACGATCGGCGCGCTGAACGGTATGGGCTTTACCGGCGCTCTGTCTGAATATTACTACTACGCAGACCACGCGAACATCCCCGCGGCTGAACTGGACGATCAGCAGAGCTTCACCGTAAACGGCGTTGAGTTCACCTACTCTCCGCTCGATTATGTCGTGGCTGTATTGAACAGCGGCAGCATGACCGATACGCAGAAGAACCTTGCAAAGTCGCTGTTCCTCTACAATCAGGCGGCGAACGCATACTTTGATTGATAGGAAAGGACGTGCATGAA
>CACYTI010000029.1 GCA_902777275.1 uncultured Ruminococcus sp.
AATACAGAATCTCGACCGAACGCTGGCGGAATACCATTTCCTTCGTGACCACAATGTGGAATGCGCAGAGGATTTTGTAGCTTGCCGAAAGGAAATCGCTGAGCAAATCAAGGCTTATGAAACCGAGCGACAGCATATCCGCAACCGAATCCGCAGAGCGAAAACACCCGAAGAAGATTATTCTCTAAAAGAACAATGCAGAGAAATCACAAAGAAGCTAACACCCTTGCGCAAGCAGCTCATAATCTGCGGGCGCATTGAAAACAAAGTGCCTCGACTCCGTGCTTTGATCGAACAGGAAAAGCAACTGGAGCAAGGCAGATACAAGTACAAATATTATCACCAAAATAAATCAAAACAAAGGAGTTATGAAAGATGACCAATATATCAATCAACAAATTACACAAATTCAGGGATCACCCTTATCAGGTGCTCGACAACGATGAGATGAACAGCTTAATCGAGAGCGTTCAGCAGCAGGGCATTATGACGCCGCTGATCGTTCGACCGTTGGAAAACACAACCGACGAGTATGGAATCATATCCGGACACCGCCGTTTTCGTGCGGCACAGAAGGCAGGGCTTGCAGAAGTTCCTGCCTTTATTCGTCCCGTCAGCCGTGACGAAGCGGCGATTATGGTGGTGGACAGTAATCTTCACCGTGAGCATATCCTGCCCTCGGAAAAGGCGTTTGCTTACAAGTTGAAAGCAGACGCGCTCAATCATCAAGGTAAGCGTAACGATCTAACTTCGGGACAAATTGTCTCAAAGTCAGACGATAGACGCACAACCGCAATTATTGGCGAAAAATCAGGCGAGAGTTATAAAACAGTTCAGCGCTATATCCGTTTGACTAACCTTATCCCGGAATTGCTTGAGTTGATGACGAGGGCAAAATCGCCTTTTCCGTCGGTGTAGAATTGTCCTACCTCAGTGTTAATATGCAGTATTATTTGCTGGATATTATCGAGCGTGACGACTGCACGCCGTCCTATTCACAGGCGTTTCATATACACAAGGAAATGCACAACGGAACACTCACAATGCAATATGTTGACAAGCTGATGGCAACAGAGAAGCCTAATCAGCGTGAGATGCTGAAAATCCCTGCCGAGCGTGTGAGAGCCTTTGTGCCGAAGAACTACACAGACAAACAAGCCGAAGATTTTATTGTCAAGGCGGTCGAGTATTACAACAAATATCTGCGTCGCCTGCGTGACAGGGAGAGGTGAGATAAATGAAAACCGATATGAATGACCACACCAAGCAGTACCGTTTTATTGACGGACACCGCGTCGTTATCTCTTTTTCAAAAGATACCAATACCGACTTATTCGGAAATATCAGGGGTATTTTGCTCACCTGCGCAGATACCTCGCACATTTGTCGGAGCAAACAATCTGTTGATAAAATGATGGTATCAAATAAGGAGGCATCGTAATGGAGAAAAACAGAGTTTGCTGTTTGTACCGTGTTTCGACGGACAAGCAGGTGGATTACGACAATAATAATGAAGCGGATATCCCAATGCAGCGCAAAGCCTGCCACCGCTTTGCTGACAAAATGGGCTGGACGATCGTCCACGAAGAACAAGAGGACGGCGTATCCGGTCACAAAATCCGTGCCGAAAACCGTGACAAAATACAGGCTATCAAAGAGCTTGCCCGCAAGGGCAAGTTCGATATCCTCCTCGTGTTTATGTTTGAGCGTATCGGACGTATTGCCGATGAAACACCTTTTGTAGTAGAATGGTTCGTCAAAAACGATATTCAGGTCTGGAGCACGCAGGAGGGCGAACAGCGCTTTGATAATCATATTGACAAGCTGCTCAACTATATCCGATTCTGGCAGGCTGACGGTGAGAGCGAGAAAACATCTATCCGTACACGCACCAGTCTCGGTCAGATGGTAGAGGAAGGACACTATAAAGGCGGTAATGCCGCACTCGGTTATGAGCTTGTAAAAAGCGGCAGGCTGAATAAACGCAAGCACGAGCTTTATGATTTGAAGGTCAAAGAGGAGGACGATGCTATTGTCCGCCTGATCTTTGATAAGTACACCAAAGAGGGATTGGGCGTTCAGAAAATCGCCAATTTTCTGAATAACGGCAGTTATTCCAATCCCACGGGCAACCGCTGGTCGTACAACACCATTCGCAACGTGCTACACAATCCGACTTACACCGGTTATCTGCGTAGCGGTGACAGCCGATCGCCGTTTATCCCTGAGTTGCAAATTATTTCGCAGGAGCAATTCGACAGAGCGCAGGAGATTCTGCGGCAGCGTGCCGACGTTCTGAAAAACACACCGCGTGTTCCATTGAATATGAAAGGCAATGCGCTGTTGTCCGGAAATGTGTTCTGCGGTCACTGCGGAGCGAGGCTGCACTTATCCACAGCGAACAAGTGCTACACCAAAGCCGACGGCACGAAGGTCAAGAAGCCCCGAGTTCGCTACGTCTGTTACGGCAAGACAAGAAAGATCACGAAGTGTGACGGTCAATCCGCCTATATGCAACATAAGCTCGACAGTATGGTAGAGAAAGTCGTAAAAGAAATCTTTGACCGTATTAAGGGCGTTCCCAAAAGCGCTATCATCAACTCACGATACAAGGAGGAACTGACTGTCAGAAAAGCCAACCTCAAACGCACTCAGTCTGAGTATGCCAAATAGCTTGAAAAGCTGAACAAGCTCCGTGAGGAGGTTGTAAAGTCGATTCAGGGCGATAGTGCCTTTTCTCAATCTATGCTGGCAGGACTTGTCGAGGATTCCGAAAAGAAATGCGAATCGCTCAAAGTACATTGCGAAAAAGCAGAAACTGAGGTCGAATCTTCAAAGAACCTTATCAAAGACCTTAACGAACAATACGACGAAATCATTTCTTGGTCGAGCCTGTACGACAGCGCTCCGATTGAAGCAAAGAAAATGATAGTCAATTCGATGATCAAACGCGTTGACGTTTACCGCAACTATGACCTGAACATCGAGCTGAATATGAATATCCGCCAGTTCTTCCTCGGGATGGAGGAAACAGAGAATATTCCGATTACGGCATAAAATTTACCCGCCTGTTCACGTTACGTGAGCAGGCGGGGTTTTGTTATAGTTAGCATTATAATCTGGTAAATCGGAATATATTATTTTCTTCTAAGTTCTTTTATAAATCTCACGCTGACAACTATCATAATAGCTGCTAATGCATCTGAAGCAATTAGCTGTCCAATCGCGGCCGCTGGAATTGGCTGTAATGGCCATGGTTCAATAAAACTGGCAAGGCACGCTCTAAATATCCAAACCATGGTAAGAAAGAAATAGAAATAAATTACTTCATGATTCATTGCAAAAGCCTTTTTACCCAACACAATCAACATTACGCTTACTATATTTTTTTAGGTAATCTTGTTATTACAGTTGAAATATATAGAATACAAAAACTTCTGTGATGTGCGTGACAAATGTGAGCGGAGCATGCGCAACAAAACCTATGCTCCGCTTTTTTTCTTCTGTTGGTATTCAGTGTAGACAAGCCATTCCTGAGGACGTGTGTGTGGTACGAGTGGTCATAACAGACTTATGAAAAATTCAGGTTTTATCGGCAGTTACACACATTTCTCGCTCGCATATTTGTGATTTGTTCAATTTCTTCCTATAAAATAAGCATAATATCAAGGAGAAAACGACAATGAGAATAGTATAACAGCCTGATTAGATTAAAAAATAATCTGTTGTTACAAGGAAAGTATACCGACAGTGTTGATGAATGCTTGGTTCAAAACGCTTCTCTGCACGTCAGAAATATATGCAGAAGATCCTTGAAGATCATCGCCCATGCGCTTTCGTGGTGCGGCTGATCGGGGAGGATATTTACCTTTAGCTTTTCTTTAGGATAGAATTCGGATATCGCTTCAACGACAGTCTTTGTACTCTCGCAGATCTCCTGCTCCATTCTGTCATTCGCGCCGCTGTATATGTAGAGATAAGGCTTGATCTCCCCAACCGTTTCCTTTGTCCAGTGGATAACGTTTTTGGTATACAGCATCGGAAATGTCGGAGAAAAAACGCCTGCCATGCAGAACTTATCGGGGTGGCTGAGAGAAGTGAAATACGCCTGCAAGCCTCCCGAGGAGCTGCCGCAGAAGGCGGTGTTCTCTCTGCCTGTCAGAACGGGAAACCGTTTTTCGATTTCCGGCATCACCGTGTTTACAACGAAATCATCAAACGCTTCACCTTCGGGAGCCATCATTTTTCTGATATGCTCGGGCATATCGTCAGGGAATTTGATCGCGCCCATGCTTTTGGGCGTCAGTTCCTTTGCCCGTTGAACGGGACTTTCGTCGTTATGGATACCGACAATGATTGCCGCCTTACCGCTGCTTTCACGTTCCTCTTTTACGGCTTCGCGCGTATACCAACAGCCGAATTGACGCGGACGATTATCCTCAAACAAATTCTGTCCGTCCGTCATATAGATAACGGGCAGCAATTCTTCGTCGCTGTGTTCGGGAACAAACACACGGACGGTTTTTGTTTTGGTTCCGAGATAAGCCAATTCCAATGTAATCAGTTTTTCGCTGTTCATTATGATCTCCTTTCAACGGTCATCTTCATCAGCTGACTGTATGTCACTCCGTACTTTTCGGCGATGTCTCTGGCGTAGCTGATACCGTCGGGCGGCGCGCAGTACACCTTGTAGGAACGACGTCCTTCGTGGATACCCGTCACCAGCGAGGCGACCTTGATTTTTCCGTCCGGGGCGTTGATTTCCTCTAAATTCATCGCAAGCTCGTGCATATGCGTATTAAAAATCGTTCTCGCGCCGAGGCTTCTCATTGCCTTGACCACGTCCTTTGCTATATATAGTCCCTCCGTGAACGAGGTCGTCGCAAGGGATTCGTTGAAGAGCAGAAGGCTGTTCTCCGTTGAAAGAGAGAAAATCTCACTGATTCTCTTGGATTCCTCGCCTAAACGACCGAGGTTGACGGTCTGGTTTTCGTCAGCGGGAAAATGAGTGAAGACATTATCGCAGGGAGACAGGCTGAGCGCTTCGCATGGAACATACAAGCCGTTTTGCGCTAATAAAACGATCAAGCCTACCGCCTGCGTAAAGGTCGTTTTTCCGCCCCTATTAGGTCCGGTCATAATATAGATCCCGTGTTCCTTTGAAAACTCAAAGTCATTTTTTACAACGTCAAGCTGTGAGCCGTCGAGGATTTGAATTGCCAGCTTAAGATTATACAAACCCTTTGCTGAGAGCTTGCCGCTGCCTTCATCAAGGATCTGCGGCTTTGTCATCGGCAGTCCGCTCTTTATTACCTGTTCACAGAACTCCGCCCATCTGATATAAAACGTAAAATCGGGGATCAGTCTGGTCAGGCTGTAGCCGCTGATATTGACATACTGAGACAGCTTGCTTTTCAGGTGCTTCACGTTGGTCGAGAGCATATCGGACACCTCTCGGCTGAGATTCTGCATCAGCGGATTGTCCGCTCCGGTCGCTCCGGAAGAACGTATCTTTGACATACCGTTAAAGTTACCGTTGCTTTTGCCGTCCAGCAAGCCGCCGAGCTGAGAGAGAAATCCGATAAAGTTGTCAAAGGCGTTTGAGTGGTCAAATCTCTTTTTGTTGATGGAAACGATGCCGACCTCGACCGGACGCATGGTTTCGTCAAGATTAACGCCGAGCGTAATGCTCTGTATCTGGGAGGTCTCCGTTATCAGCTCTTTTATGTCAGCCTTAAGATATTCAAAGCCGCTGTCGTTGTAAACGGAAGCGACATAATCCTTCAGCTGCTTCAAACCATCGGATCTGACGTCGATCTCTTTCAGCGCGGAATAGATCTCTTCGATGCAGCCGATATAAACATCAAGCTCCTGCAGACGGTTTATCAATTGCCAAATCGGCGCGACAGAGTCGTCGTTAAAGCTCCGTCCAAGTGTTTTGAGATAATCAAGCCGGTCGAGCGAGTCTCTGATTTTATCCTTGAAAGACGGAAAATTGATAAAGTCATCAAAAATATCACTGCGGTAGCGGATCACCTCGGGGCAGCTTTCAAGCCCCGTCATCATACGCTTGATGAGGTTTTTCTCATATTCGTTCTTGGCGACATGAGAAAGAATGTATTCCAGCGACAAATCATTGCAGGCGGTCTCACTTATTTTTTGAAACCCGGGCGCTGTTCCCTGCGGATACAGCAGATTGAATTCGTTCATTGCTCTCAACTCCTTACACATATATTGTAAGGCACAGAAGCGAGGATAACAAGCAACGCGTGCCGGCTTTGCGCAACGACCGGGACTGCAAGTCAACGGGCAGTTTATAAAAATGGCTTTTTCCGGTCAAATGTGCCGAAGAAGGGGCGTGGATTATTCTTTGCTATTTCGTCTGCAAAGCAGAGCAGCGGAACGGCAAATCCCTCCGGTCGTACCGAGTAGGAGCTCATTTCGCCGTCGGCGGTAGCAATCATAGTTCGGATAACAAGATGATTGTCGCAAAGTCGCCTCATTATTTTTTCAACCTCGATATGGTTGTATCCCGTGTGCTTGCAAATCAGAGAAACAGCGACCGGCATATGCGGAAGCGAATAGAGATAACAAATGATATTTAGGGTCTTTTCATCCGCAAAAACGGCAAACACCTTTTTCAGCTCGGAAATGTTCTCAAAATGCGGCATAATGCTTTTGCCCGCAGACTCCGCCATCAGAAAGAAGTGCGAAAAATCAGGCGACATACGGGTCAGAGCGATACCGCTGTCATTGATCAGCTTGGCAAAGTAGTCCGCCGACTTCCCGCTTTCCGTAAAGGTGCGGTCGATAAACATATCCATAAAAAAATCATCAATTGCCGACGCTTCGCCCGACAACCCAATCTCGATCGCCCAGCAAATGCCGAAGGCGTAACGATACGCGTCCTCCTGCTGCATTTTGCACAGCTTTTTTGCAAGCTGAACCGCCAAGCTGAGTTCCTCGCGCCCGTAAAGCGCGTCAACGCTGACGCCGAGAGCGTCTGCAATCAAGGGCAGTATTTCTGCGTCGGGCGTACTGCCCCGCTCCCATTTCGACACTGCCTGCGTTGTAACGCCTATCATTCTTCCGACCTGTTCCTGAGTAAGGCCGTTCTCCATACGGTACTTTTTGATTTGTTGTCCTATAATACTCATAATCAACCCTCCGTTGATTTTCTGATTCTATTGTAGCAAATCATACGGCGTTTGTCTATATGCACTATACCGCGCTATGTCTGTCAATAGTAATATCGCTCTGAATTATTGCAATTATTTAGTGCTTATGATAGAATTGATTATACAGAAAACAGTCTCGGAGTCTTAAGCTATGTATCTGAAAAACGGTCTTATCAAATTTTTAAAAGTGAAAAATGTGATTTTATTAATTCTTGGTGTATTTCTTGTATCGAGCTCCGTGGCAATCATAACGCAGTTGATCGTCGGTTACTTTGGTGACTGGTTCACGATTCTTCACGCCCGTGCTTTCCCCGAATCGGTTTTCCTTATCATCATCGGGATCGTATTGATCGTTTGCTCCAGAATATCACGAAGACTGATCAACGACGCTGTCTTTTTCTCCGGATATTTTGAAGGCGACCTGAACGGATATGTCGATTTTGCGGAGCTTGCCGAGGTGACGGGCAAAACGACCGAGCAGATCAGAAGCCGCGTCGGACTCGTGCGTCCGCTTTATATGAAGAATTTCAGGATAATCAAAACCGTCAACTATCGCTATCCCGAGATCATCGAGCTTTACAGCAAAACAATTACCTGCTCCTGCCGGAGCTGCGGCGGTTGGATGGAAAAGCGCGTGTACTTTGAAGGTATGTGTCCGTATTGCGGAAGCTCTGACCTGACTGCGCAGGTCGTATCGGGACAGAGGCTTTACTTCATCAACAACAACACCAACCGCAAGCCGAACAACCCTGCCTATTATGAAGGCTCGTCCTTGCAGGCAAAGCGTATCGGTTACGCTGTCGGCTTTGGTATTGAGCTGTTCTTTTTCCTGATTTTTCTGATCGTGTTTTTGACGATGGTGAACAATTACAATAACGAGCCGTATTTCAGAGATATGTTGGGACGCGGCATCACTTCATACAGTTTGTTCCAATCAGAGCTTCTCAACGCAATCATCCTTTTCGCGTTTGCGCTCGCCGCGATAGTTGTGACAGCTCCTATAACCGTTGTGCGAATGATAACTATCGAATCCTCACAGCGTTACGCAAGGGATTTTGCGCGCTTTCCAAGACCGTTTTTGACCTTGCAGGACCTTGACCGGATACAAAAGGCAAAGAATCCTGACAGCGGCGTTACTCCCGAAGCGCAGTACAAGCATATCGTCGGCGCCGTCAAGGAAGGCTATCTGCGCGGGTGTTCTCCCGAAAAGCACGGCGGCGTGCTGCGGATCGCCCTTGCAAAACAAATCGTAAAAGATCGCTGCCCCGGCTGCGGCGCGCCGATCGTCGGAGCAGTCACCGAAAGCTACTGCTGCCGTTACTGCGGAAGATGGATAACGGGCGTTATACGAAAAAAATGATAAATATGCAAAATGCAAAAGGTCGGCTCAAAATAATAGAGCCGGCCTTTTATCATTCGATTTTATTTTGCTTTTGAATCGCCCGGGTCGGCTGAATTGTACAGCACCTTGCAGGGCTTGTCCTTCATTTTTGCAACGTGACCGCTGTTGTATGAAACGCCTGTTTTAGCTCTGCGGTATGTCGTACCGTTTACCGTGTGTTCATAGACGGGATAGCGCATATTTCCACCCGCGTGCGCGGTGTTAAAGCCGATATACGCCTCAACCTGAATGCCGTCAGTCGGAGCAGTGCCGCCCGATTCATTAAAACGTCTGCCGTCGATCACACCCTCGCCGGTATATCTTCCCTGACATTCACTGTCATACTTTTTCCTGCCAAACATTTTTTACCTCCGTTGGATTTTTCTAATTATATACTTTTGCGAGCGCTGTAAGCGTCTTTAATGAATTGCTCCACACGCTCGTTTTCATCTTTGCCGAAGTGTTCGGCAATGAATCTTTTATTGTATTTTTTACTGTTTTTATCAAAGGTATAGGTCGTATTTGCACGCCGCCCCTTTGCGATTTCGCCGCTGTGGTTGTGATAAAGAAAATCATAATGGAGAACAACAGAGTTTGCTGTTTGTACCGTGTTTCGACGGACAAGCAGGTGGATTACGACAATAACAATGAAGCGGATATTCCGATGCAGCGCAAAGCCTGCCACCGCTTTGCCGACAAAATGGGCTGGACGATCGTACACGAAGAACAAGAGGACGGCGTTTCGGGACACAAGATCCGTGCCGAAAACCGTGACAAAATACAGGCTATCAAAGAGCTTGCCCGCAAGGGCAAGTTCGATATCCTGCTTGTATTTATGTTTGACCGAATCGGACGTATCGCCGACGAAACACCGTTCGTTGTCGAGTGGTTCGTCAAGAACGGTATTCAGGTCTGGAGCACGCAGGAGGGCGAACAGCGTTTTGATAATCATATCGATAAGCTGCTCAACTATATCCGCTTTTGGCAGGCTGATGGTGAGAGCGAAAAGACTTCTATCCGTACACGCACCAGCCTCGGTCAAATGGTAGAAGAAGGACACTACAAGGGCGGTAATGCCGCGCTTGGTTATGAGCTTGTTAAAAGCGGCAGGCTCAACAAGCGAAAGCACGAGCTGTATGATTTGAAGGTCCAAGAGGAGGACGCTGCTATTGTCCGCTTGATTTTCGATAAGTACACCAAAGAGGGCTTGGGCGTTCAAAAAAACGCCAATTTTCTCAATAACGGCAGCTATTCCAACCCTACGGGCAATCGCTGGTCGTACAACACCATCCGAAACGTACTTCACAATCCGACCTACACGGGTTATCTGCGAAGCAGCGACAGCCGATCGCCGTTTATCCCTGAGTTGCAAATTATCTCGCAGGAGCAATTTGACCGTGCACAGGAGATTCTGCGGCAGCGTGCCGATGTTCTGAAAAACACACCGCGTGTTCCTTTGAATATGAAAGGAAATGCACTATTGTCAGGCAATGTATTCTGCGGTCACTGCGGCGCACGGCTTCATCTGTCAACTACCTGCAAATACTACACTAAAGCCGACGGCACAAAGGTCAGAAAACCCCGAGTTCGTTACGTCTGTTACGGCAAGACACGAAAGATCACGCCGTGCAAAGGTCAGTCCGCATATATACAGCACAAGCTCGACAGTATGGTAGAGAAAGTCGAAAAAGAAATCTTTGAACGTATCAAGGGCGTCCCCAAGAGCGCCATAATCAATTCACGATACAAGGAAGAGCTTGCAGTCAGAAAAGCAAACTCCAAACGCCTGCAATCCGAATACGCCAAAGAACTTGAAAAGTTGAACAAGCTCCGTGAGGAAGTCGTAAAGTCGATTCAGGGCGAAAGCGCTTTTTCTCAATCTATGCTGGCAGGACTCGTCGAGGATTCCGAGAAGAAATCCGAATCTTTGAAAGTACAATGCGAGAAAGCGGAGCGTGATGTAGAATCCTCAAAAACGCTCATCGAGGATTTGAACGACCAATATGACGAAATCATTTCTTGGTCGAGCCTGTACGACGGCGTTTCTATTGAGGCGAAGAAAATGATCGTCAATTCGATGATCAAACGAGTTGATGTTTACCGCAATTACGAATTGAATATCGAGTTGAATATGAATATCCGCCAATTTTTCCTTGGTATGGAGGAAACAGAGAATATTCCGATTACGGCATAAAATTTACCCGCCTGTTCACATAATGTGAGCAGGCGGGTGTTTTTGCTTTGAGCCATTATTATAGGTTTCCTTGCGTTAGCTAATCATAACGATCGCCAAAATGCCTATCGCTTCACGAATGAGAATTAAGCCATTCGGTGACTATTGATTTGACACTTTCAGGATCGTTCTGCGCGTCGGTTCCGGCGATGGCGAGAACCTCTTTGACGGTTGCGTTTGGTGCGGCGGACTGGATTTTGCTCTGTGTTCCGGCGTTGCCTGAGCCTGCGTGCGTACAAAACGGTATGATTGTCTTTCCGCTGAAATCGTAGCTTTCGAGGAAAGTGTAGCAAATCATCGGCAGATCTCCCCACCAAATCGGGTAGCCAAGGTAGATGGTATCATATTGGTCGAAGTTCGCAATAGTGTCCTTGGTTTCGGGACGGGCATTATTGTTTTGCTCTTCCTTTGCAACGTTGGTCAGCTCCTTATAAGTCGTCGGATAGTTGTCCTCCTTGGGCAGTATCTCAAAACTGTCAGCGCCTGTTTGCTCAGCGATCATATCCGCAACGATAGCAGTGTTGCCCTTCTCTATCACACCGACTTCATATTGTTCTCCTGTGCGTGAAAAGAAAACAACAAGCGATTTGTTGTCAGTCGTAGTTTTACTGCTATCCGCTTTTGTCTCATTCGTTTGGAGTGTAGATTTTTCGGCAGAAGTCGTACTCTCTGTCGTGTTATTATTTGTAGAACAACCCGCAAAAGCTAAAATGATCGACAAGACCATCAGTATAGAAATTACTCTTTTCAAAACAATCCTCCGTTACGCTTTTTCATATGCAGGACTCCAAACGGCAAATTGCTCCAGCTGTTCATCTGTGCGGTAATAGTATCGCTTGCCCTTGTCGAGCTTCGCAATTTCAGCCATCTCCTCGTCTGTCAGAGAGAAGTCTAAGATATCGAGATTATCCCTGATGTGATTTACATTTTTACTGCCGGGGATTACGGCAAAGCCCATTTGTGTATGCCAGCGCAGAATCACCTGAGCCGGTGATTTGCCGTACTTTTTGCCGAGTGCAGTAAAAACAGGCTCTTCCATAAGGCTCTTGTCGCCGTGTCCCAACGGATACCAGCTCATCAAACGGATACCGTATTGATCAAGCGTGTTCCTAAGTTCCTTTTGAGTGAAATAC
This sequence comes from uncultured Ruminococcus sp., assembly GCA_902777275.1. Lineage (GTDB taxonomy): Bacteria > Bacillota > Clostridia > Oscillospirales > Acutalibacteraceae > Ruminococcoides. The sequence goes on from CACYTI010000029.1 coordinate 11,926, forward strand.
GGATGCGCTTCCACCTGAACAAACTGCGGTATGATCTCCCACTTGTTCTGCAATTCATCAATGTATTTACCCTCGAAGTTTGAAATGCCTATCGCTTTAGCCTTGCCTTCTTTATACGCCTTTTCAAGCTGACGGTAGCCTGCAAGCCAGTTGCCTGCCGGCTGATGGATATAAAGCAGGTCGACATATTCAACGCCTAAACGCGCTAAGGTTTCATTGACCGCATCCGGATTTTCGTACTCCGTCGGCCAGAGCTTTGTTGAAAGAAAAATATCCTCGCGTTTTACACCGCTGTCTTTCATACCGCGTCCGACAGCGCGCTCGTTCACATAAACATTAGCCGTGTCAATCAGCTGACAACCCATTTTCAGAGCTTCTCTGACGCTGTTTTCCGCATCGGCAGGCGCAAGCAAATAGGTTCCGATTCCTGTGACCGGGCATTTTTGTCCGTTGTTTAATGTTAAATAATCCATTATTATCCTCCTTAGTATGTTGAAGCCTTAGAGCTTGTAAATTCCCAATTTCCGTTTTCTTTTCGCAGTGTAAAATCTCCCTGCAAATGCCATAAATGCTTTGAGCCGCCGTATACAGCCGCCGTTACACGGCTTCTCCCGGTCATCACTGCCATATCTACGTTTATCAGGACATCTATCGCGTCGTGTTCGGCAGAATAATAGTTGAAGGTTCCGTCAAGCAAACCTTTGATAAAGGTTTCTTTTGACTGCCTAACGCCTGTCATATGCAACAAATAATAATCATCAGCCAAAAGACCTTTCAAACCTTTTTCATCTTTGTTGATCATATATGTCCAATAGCGGCGGTAAAGCTCTTTGATTTTTTCTTCATCGTTCATTCTTTCATGTCCTCCGGATTTAGGTAGCGAATGACCTTTGCCGGCACACCGCCCACCACCGCGTAATCCGGCACAGACTTTGTGACGACCGCGCCGGCTGCAACCACAGCATATTTTCCGATAGTGACGCCCGGACAGATTGTTACGTTCATTCCCAGCCACGCATTTCTTTTGATTAGTACTTTAGCATAGGTGTAAGTGATATGCCTGTCATACATGTCGTGATTTATGGCAGCGATTTTTAGTCCCGGAGCCGCCATTACGCCATCCTCAAACTCAATTCCTCCCGATGCAGAAAGAATTGCCGAATGGTTGATAAATACATTTTTTCCAAAGGTAACGCGGTTGCCAAAATCACAAATAAACGGAGTCAGAATTCTGACGTCGTCGAGCTTTCTGCCAAATAACTCTTCAAGATACTCCACATAAGACGGATCGTTGGGCAATACGGCGTTTGCTTTGGCGCATAGCGTTCTGGCGCGTATCATTTCATCAGCCGCTTCTTTGAAATACGGTTCGCGGTTATCGGTAGGTCCCCCCTGTTCCATCAATTCATAAACATATCCGGCTTTGTAATCCATATCCATCACCTCTTACATCAGACCGTTGGCAGCCAGCCAGCGATGTACGCTTTTTTTACAACCGTTGGCATTGCTTCCGGTTATCGGAAGTCCCTTCTTCACGTTTGCGCCCTTCGCCAGCTTTTCGATGTCACGCTCGCTTTTGCCCATACCGCTGCCTTCGTTGGTGCAAAGCGGAAGAATCGTTTTGCCGCTGAAATCATAGCGCTCCAAAAAGGTAAAAACAGCCATCGGCATCGTACCCCAGTAATTGGGATAGGCGAGAATGATCGTATCATAACTGTCAAGGGTATCGGGATAAGCCTTCAACTCCGGACGTGCGTTATTGCGCAGATCCTTTTTTGCCTCCTCAATACAGGTCATATAGACGGGTGAGTACGGCTCATTCATCTCGATTTTGAAGCTGTCGGCATCCATCATTTCTTTGATGATATCGCATACGATCTCGGTGTTGCCGACCTTCACATAACGCATTGCTCCGCTAAAGTAGTTTTCATCCGCTCTCGAAAAGAAAGCGATCAATGTTTTTGCCATAATAATGTCCTCCGTTCATTTTTTCTGTTTAAATTATAGCACCAGACTATTGCAAAGTCCAATCGAAATAGTGTATAATTGATTTAATTATTAAATAGCAGAGCGAGGTTACTATATGACAACAAAGCAAGTTGATTATTGTATTGAATTGGCGCGGACGCTTAATTTCAGCCGCGCGGCCGAGAATCTGTTTGTCAGCCAACCGACCTTTTCATATCAAATCAGGCTGTTGGAGGAAGAGGTCGGCTTCACGATCTTTGAGCGCAGCGGCAAAGGAGCTGTGCTTACACCTGCCGGGACACCACAGTTTGTCGGGTTCCTTGCCAATATGCGTGAAGAATTGAAGCGATCGATCGAGCAGGGACAGAATTTCAGCGCTCAATATAATGATGATATTTCCATCTGTATGATGGTCAGACAGGCGGTTTATTTTCTGCCGGAAGCAATGCGTCAGTTTGCCCGGATTCATCCCGATGTGCTGATCACACCTCAATTCCGTTATGAAAACGGAATGGAAGGCTTTTTAGAAAACGAGTCGGATATTGTATTTGCCCTCAAAGAACAGACTAAACAGATGCCGAATATCAAAATACACGAACTGTTTGAAAGCGGGATCTATCTGATCGCACGCCGGGATGATCCGCTCGCCCAAAAGAATCTGATCACCGAAAGCGACCTTTACGGAAGGACGCTGATGGTCGGCGGCGGTTCTCCTCCGGCGCTGAAGGCTGTTCAGCACAGACTGATCGCCACCGGAAAAATCACGTATTTCAACAGCGCCGACCACGATACAACGCTTACCAATGTTGCGGCAGGCAGAGGGATTTGCCTTGCGCCCGGATTTCTTAACGATCACAGCGGTCAGTTTGCGTGGATTCCGTTTGACTGCAAAGAAAGTTTTTCCTGCGTTCTTTGCACCCATAAGAATGATAACAGAGCTACGTTGACAGATTTTATCGACATACTAAAAAAGCTCTACCTTGAAGCCGTCGCGTTTCCACTGTAAAAAGCAGTGCTATGGAGGAAAGTGAGAGTATTCCTATTACAGCATAAAATTTACCCGCCTGTTCACCAAGTGTGAGCAGGCGGGTTTTAACTTTTTTATACTCTAAAACAACAAATCAGAATTTGCCGGGAGCCCCGGCAGCCAAACGGGAGCATGCTTATTGCTTATCGTCCGTGCCATCCTCATTATCATTTTCACTGTTATGACGCAGCACCAAACCGAGACACAACCCAACAGATAGTCCGATGGGCATCCACAATCCGATATTGTGCGTTGCCACTCCGATAGCTGTCCCGATCGAAATTCCTATACACATACCAATCGCAAGTCTGGATGAATTATTGCCGTTCTTCTTGTTCTTGTTATTCTTATTTTCGTTCATTGATGTTCCTCCGCAAATTCCGACTTATCGGGATGTTAATATAATAGAAATGCCGCCCGAGCAAACTCGGGCGGCGGTGGTGGACCATAGGGGGATCGAACCCCTGACCTCCAGATTGCGAACCTGGCGCTCTCCCAGCTGAGCTAATGGCCCTTGTCAATTGTATGAAATTGTAGATTGTTTTGTGGTGCGTAAACTACCCTGCCGGGCTACCATATGAGCTATACCCCCACGTATGGGAAATTTGCCATTGATATTCTATACCAAATCTTCAGGTTTATAATTCCAATATAGAATATTCGCAAAATTTTTTGAAAAATTCTCAAAACGCGGGGAAATAGCTTCATTTTTTCTTTATGTCAACCCGAATGAAATTGAAATCGCGTTGTTTACGGCGGTCATCGCGGCTTCGTCTGCCGTTCCCATTTTTTCTTTAAGCCGGCGCTTGTCGATTGTGCGCACCTGTTCGAGCAGCACAACGCTGTCCTTTGATAGTCCCGACGCTCCCGAGCAGAGCGGTATGTGCGTGGGCAGCTTTGCCTTTGACTGCTGGCTTGTTATCGCCGCCGCTATCACCGTTGGGCTGAAACGGTTGCCCACGTTGTTCTGTACGATCAGTACAGGGCGTACTCCGCCCTGCTCTGAGCCGACCACGGGACTGAGGTCGGCGTAATAAATATCTCCGCGTTTTATATTCACAGCTTTCACGCTCCAAAAATATTCTGTTTATATTTTTGCCTGTCGGCAAAATTTTATTCCGCCATTAATATAATATTTTTGGAGACGGGTTAAGTTCTGAGTTTATCCTATTCAAGCGGCTTGCTGTTCGAAAACTCGACGCTGAACTCCGCCGAAGGGATAACAGCGCTTTGGGGCAAGCCGTTTTCATCGGTTTCAAGCACGCTCTCCCCGGCGGTTATGTTATATGTGTACGAGTTGTCCTCGGCTTTTACGGCGTCCCCCGTCGCGGCGGCGCGCAAAAGCTCTTCAAGCAGCGACGGAAAAGCGTTGCAGGGCAAATATCCCTCGTCGGCGGTCGCCTCTGCTCCTCCGCGCCGGAGAGATGCTTCGCCGTTCTTAAAGCTAATTCCGAGTCCATCCAAAGTGTCGGGCGAGCTGAACCGCATTGAGCAAACGCCCTGCCGCAGGCTTGTAAGACTGCCTTTAAGCCCCAGACCTCTGTATTCGGCTGTAAAATCCGCTGTAAAGCTCAGCTCGGGCTTTACTCCCGCGCTCTTTTCCCCGCCGCAGCCGCAGAGCAGAACCGCCGTAACAGCCAAAAAAGCGCAAAGCAAATCAATTATCCTCGCAGCCATATCGTACCCCCCGTTCCGCTATACTTAATTATATGCGGGCGTTCCCGAAAACATTCTCGACTGACGCGATACAATTACAATAGGCAGTTTGCGACACATAGTTACCCAACCTGCCCAAATAAAACTTTTATAACCAAATAAAACTTTTATTCCAAAATCAATTTTTTATCCTTTTTTGTTTCTTAATTATATAATTTCTCTAATTTTTTTGATATTTTTGTTGATTTTGCTGTTTCGTTGTGATACAATAAATTTGAAACATAAAATGTTTCCCGGGAAAATTTGTGTTTGATTAATAACACTAAAAAATCAAAATAAAAAACGTTGATTTTATTGCATTCTGCTTTTGGATGTGATGGAATAAATGGGATACGCATTTTTATTTGTAAAAAAGGAGAGAAAGGCAATGAAACTAAAGAGAATAGGAACGTGTATTTTAATTGGCGTACTTGCAACATCAATGCTTGCTTTTAGTGGGTGTTCATCTACCCAAAATTCAAACGAATCATCAGCAGTTGAAGAAACAACAGAAGACCCAAATGCGTTAAATGAAAAAGAGAAGATTGTTTCTGAAAAACTTATTACTGTTTTTCTTGAAGGAAAGTTTGATCCAACTGGATATAAGGTATTCGAAATTGCGGATTATGATAGTAGTAATGAAAGGTTCGTTGCAAAGATTCAAGTAACTAATACTGTTGGCAACACGCAAATAAAGTATGTAGTATGTGATTTTGATGCTAATAATAAATATGTAGAGGACGATCCTATCTATTATTCATATAAAATTGGCAAAGCAGATGATATAGACGTTGGGAAAGTTAATAAAGCAATAAAAGAACGATGGGAAAGTTTGGGGTTAATTGATTAGCAGATAAGTCAAATCGTACTGTCAAAATAGAGCAAGGTTGTCACGCCTCGGGCAGTATAACGCTTAAATAATCGCAATATTTACAAACCTCCCGGTTATCCTTTGCGGAAAACCGGGAGGTTAATATTATTTCTATAGTATTTTACTCTTTCAGATGGATATTCCATCCCGTGTCGACTTTCTCATGTACTTTTTTCATAGTTTCCTCGTCTAAATCGGGCCAGTCGACCACAGTGCTTGCGTTTTTGGTTACCAGGTGGGCTTTTTCGGCGCACAGGGCGAGCGGCGTATCGGCAAGGGAGTCGGAATAGAAATTCTCGATAAGCGGAAAGCCGTTGTCGATTATATACTTTGCCTTTTCCTTAGCGTACATATGATTATTCACAAACACTCCGAATTCACGGTCGAATTCCGTAGCCATAAAGTTAACGCCGAGCCTGTTCGCGATAGGCTCTATAATGCAGCTGGGCGACGCGCTGATGATAAGATCGTCAGATCTCTTTTGCTTGAGATACCAAGAGGATATCTTCTTTTCGTTTTTGTCCCAATAACGCTCGATTTGTTCGTCAAAGTCATCTACAAGCGTCAGATACCCGAAAAACCTGCGCTGCATCAGATACTCCGGCATTTTCCCAAGCTTACGCAAAATCAGGTTCTTTAACGCTTTCGGAAAAAAGGTGAAATACATCTTTGGGTGCCGTTTCATGCACCAGAAGCAAAAGCCGATCGAGCAATCCCCGGGGAAAATCGTTTTGTCAAAATCGTATACATTCATTTTTTACCTCTCCGGTTTTATCTCATTTTGCGAGAATTGTTTTTTCTTGTATTTTTGCTCCTCTATGGCTACCGTGACGATATCTCCGATCACATTGATGATATTCTGCAGCCAGCCGAAAAATACTTCGGAAAATATGGCGATGATGATCAGCTTATCCGCTTTTAAATACATGGTGATGATAAGTATACCGATCATAATAGAGCCCGGCTGATTAGGCGCGCCGACAGAGAGGAACAGGATCAGGAAAGCTATGCCGACGATCTGTAACCACGAGATCTCTATCCCCAGCAGAAAGATGATGCTCATCGAGATCAGCATGATCAAAAAGCAGTTTCCGTCCAGATTGGAATGAGCGAGTATGGGAAGACTATCCGAGAGCCTCTTTCTGTCGTATCTGTATTTGCGCGAGCAATATCTGATATTAAACGGGACCGCGTCAATTACCGAACTGATTTTGAAATTCTCCCATAGCAGCGCGGGCAGATGTTTTGAAAAGGACTTGATGTTTACTTTGCCGATGATCAGGCGTAACAAATAGAACACCGATATGACTACCATACTGAGCGCGACGATAAGGAGTAACTCTAACAGGATCATAAGATTGGCGACGCCGTCGATCATCAGTATTGAGAGAGCCGCGAAAAAGCAGAAAAACGGCAATGTGAACATCACGACCGTCAGCATTTTAGAGAATACCTCTAAACTGATATGGATAAATTTGTGTACCGCGCCGAAATACTCTCCGATCGAACATAACGCATAGGTCAGAAGCAGCGATAAAATAATGATCGGGAACGGCATGATAGTCTCGAACGGTTCAAATATGTTGCTCGGAACCAGTGAGTTGATGAACTCCGTCATATTCATACCGCTTGAGAACAAGCCTATCTTCGCGAAATAGCCCTGATGCAAGTATAAAACATCCGCAATGAGAGGACCCGTAAGCAGCGCAAGTACGACTGCAATGAAGGAAGTGACGATCGTTTTTATTTGCAGTTTTCGGGCGGAGGAATTTTTTTCCGAAACGATATAGATGTCTGTCAGATTCCTGACAAGAGAAAAGAACGTGACCGGTGCGCCGATCATCAGCATTGCATTTGCGAACTGCTTGATGACAGGTTGAATATACTTATCATCGAGCGATATTAAATTGTCGTTACTGACGAACATGATCAACGCTATGCTGGCCGGCACAGCAAGAAGGATAGCGATAAAGCAGTAAATCAGAGATCTGTTGTTATTTCTTTTGACAACGATGCTGACGCGGTTATAGCCCATGCGGTACCTATAGCCCACCTTGTCGCTGTATGCCTGAACTATCTGCAGCTCGGGCGAAATGCTCTTCTGATCTTTTTTCATGCTCGGGATATATGCTTCGCCCTCAAAGCCGAGAGTGATCGTATATTCGCCGAAGTTTTTTTGCGCCTTTATGGTCACGAGGGTATCCTGACCGTAATCCTGTTCGATCAAATCCTGAAACAGAGCCTCAAACAGCAGCATAGTCTCAAATGTACTTCTTTCGCCGATTCGCTTTTGTATCATCCACTGTTTGATAAACTGATCGGCGGTCTCATAGCTTTCCGGTTTGAGCGGTATCTCAATTGAGTGTGTTTTTGCAAAACTCATAAATCTCCCCCACTATCCTGATTTTGTCCTGAATCATCAACCGTTTCCCTGTTCTACTTCCTCGATCTCGTCCTTTGACGCTTCTTTAAGTGAATACGTGTCGAACGCTGCGTCCTTTGGCAGTTGTATTTCGATTCTGTCCATTTTTTGCAGCAGACATTCTCCGGAGTCTATGACTGCCTCAAAGACGTGTCCTCCGAGCTTTTTATCCTTAGACAAAAAGTGCATATGCCATCCCGAAGCGTTGATCCCGTCCATATAATCGGGGAAATACACACATACGAGCGTTCCGTAAAGCCCCTCGAAAGAAAAGTCCTTCTGAGTTTTTGAAAGGATATTTTTCAAAGAAACGTGCTGTGAGCGATACGGTGCTCCGGCGCGCGCGTGAATTCTTTTAAAACATCCGTCTATCCGCGCGATATGGATGCTGTTAAGACCGAAATCTTCTTCTATTTTCAGGGTCAGTTCCAGTTTTATGGCTTCAAGATTAGGCATTTCTTCTATTTTAAAGCTTCGTCCGTCTTTGACGAATCCGGAAACCGCAAAGGGCACGCCTGCCGCGTCCTCCGACCGGACTATACTTCCGTCATCTTTAGCCTGATAACAGACTCCGTCTAAAACGATCATCTCGCCGTCTACATTCTCGAACGTACCGAGCCCCGTATCGCCGTGCTCAAGTAATTCACGGACCGTGACAACAGGCTTTGTATATCCGAGAGCCAAAGCCTGCAATGTGGAAGCCTGGTATATTTTATTTGATTTCATAAGCGTTTCTCCCCGTTATGCTGATTTTGGAATCAGTATTATTCCTCGTTTGTTTCAACCTTCTTTATGGCGTCGCTGACGTCCTTTGAAAGCTCCATTTGCTGGAAATCACCGTTGTCAGTCAGGCACATATCAAATTCGGGCGTAGCGTCAAACTCCGCCGCTGCCTTGGCGAATTGAAGGTCAAGAATATGACCGCCCTTTGTTTTGTCATCGGAGATGAAATGGAAATGCCAGCCGGGGGTGTTCAGCCCACCCATATAATCGGGGCAGTACAACGCGACAACGGTACCGGTTATGTTGTCATAATTAAATTCCCGCTGATCTGTCGCAAGCGCTTCGTCGAGCGGCTTATAGGGCTTTTCCTGCTTTATTTCGCTGCGAACGTTCATCACATCAAAGGTGCCGCTTACTTTTACAAAGTAAAAGAGGTTTTTGCCGTTTTCCTCAACCATCGCATTTAGCTTTTCCTTTAAAGCGTTAATGTTATTGATGTCGGAAAGCTCCAAGCTGCCGTCCTTGTCAAAGAAGGTGACATTTGAGAACGGAACGGTTTCATTATTATCCGCTTCCTGAACCGTGCCGTCGCCGAGCGCCTGATACACCGTGCCGTCGAGCACGATCATCTCGCCGTTGACGCCCTCAAAGGTGCCGATACCTGTGTCGCCGTGCTGCTTTAGCTCGCTTACCTTGATAATGCCGTCATAGTAGCCCTGCGTGAGTGATTGCAGCAGCGCGACCTGGTAAATAGTTTCTCTGTCGTTTTCGGTCTGTGCGTTTGCGTTCACGGGCTGTTCGCTTTTGGTCTCCGATTGTTCGGCTTTGGTCTCCGACTGTGCACTCGTATCACCGGACTGCTGCGCGGAACAGGCTGTCAAAGACGCCAACATTGCTGCCGATAAAAGAATTGCTGTGATTTTTTTCATAATATAATTGTCCTTCCTTACAAAGTTTTTTGTTTTCACTGCTAAAAGCAGTTGACTTTTATATTTCCGCATATATATAATAAACAAAAACAACGCACAAATCAATATTTTTTATTAAATTAGCTGTTCCATTCTGGAACACCTGATTGAAAAATACAAGAAAATGATGTACAATAAAAAATAACAGACCATACCGAACCTATCATAACGAAGAAAATGAATCGGCATAAGTATTGATGCTGACTTCTTTGAAAAGGAAGCGCCCCGGTTTGAGTAACTGACAGCGCCTGGTCCGGAATACAACGGTCCTGAAAAATACCGGAACAGGGGGAAAATATGAAAGAACTCAAGTTGGAAGCGGCAATAAAGAATATAGAAGCGGTAACGGATTTTGTAAACGCGGAGCTTGACCAGCTGAACTGTTCGCGGAAAGCGAGAACTCAGATTTCAATAGCTATTGACGAGCTGTTCGGAAATATTGCAAGGTATGCCTACACCCCCGACGTCGGCAGCGCCGAGGTGCGGTTTGAGGTGGAGGAAGAACCGTTGTCGGTCATCATCACCTTTATCGACAACGGAAAGCCCTTTAATCCTCTGAAACGGGCTGATCCCGACACCAAAGCTTCGGCAGAGGAACGTGAAATCGGCGGACTCGGCATATTTTGGGTAAAGAAAGCCATGGATATGGTCGAGTATGAGTATAAGGACGGGCAGAACATCTTAAAAATCAAAAAAAAACTGACATAAAAATACATAATTACAGATTTTGATCCGACCAAAAAGTCAGTCATCTCAGTATGTCTGAGTTAAAAATAAATAATAATAAAATTAAAAGGAGAATAACAATGAACATTAAGAAGAAAAAAGACGGAAACACACTGACCGTTGTTATTTCGGGAAGAATCGATACGGCAACTGCACCCGGGGCGAGCGCAAGCATCAACGAAAGTCTTGATGATGTACAAAGCCTGATCCTTGACTTTACCGGTGTGGATTATATATCCTCGGCAGGTCTGCGTATGCTTCTTGCTCTTCAAAAGAAGATGATGGCAAGGGACGGAATGAAGCTTATCGGCGTTAACGATGATGTGAACGATGTGTTTGAAGTGACAGGCTTTGACGAGATTCTTACTTACGAAAAAAGGTGAGTGCAATGACTGTTTTACAAATGCTTGAGGAATACACAAAGCAAAAGCCCAACGCGACTGTGCTTTTTGACGATGCTCACGCAAAGGGCATCACATACACTCAGCTTGACGATCTGAGCGGAAGAGTTTTCGCGTATCTTTCCGACAAAGGGATAGGCAAAGAGGATTTTGTGCTTATCAATCTTCCGCGCGGAATCATGCCGATAATCGCGATGATCGGCGTATGGAAGTCGGGTGCGGCGTGGGCGCTTGTGGAGGATACCTACGCTCCCGATCGCATTGAGTTTATCAGAAATGACTGCGGCTGCAAAACCGAGCTTTCCGCCGAAAACTGGGAAGATATTATGGCGACCGAGCCAAAAAAGGGTTATGTTACGGCTGACGACCATGACGCGGCTTACGCTATTTACACATCGGGAACGACAGGAAACCCGAAGGGCGTGCTGCATGAGTACGGCAACCTTAAAAGAGCCATTGACTCGATCATGGTAGACGGAGAGACTCCCTTTAGCGGCAAAGACAGGATCGCTCTGCTCGCGCCGATGAACTTTGTCGCGTCGGTTATTGTAATTCTAAAGGCTCTCAGCATTTGTTCAGGCAGGATCTATGTTGTCAGCTACGCCACGATAAAAAATCCAATGGCACTCAAAATGTTCTTTATCGAAAAGCGGATCACGATCACGTTTTTAACCCCCTCTTACGTTCGTATGCTCGGAAATCAGACGGGACCGTTCCTTCGTATGCTCTTTGTCGGCAGCGAGCCTGCTAACAACGTGTACAACAAAAGCCTTGATTTGATAAATATATATGCCGCGTCTGAAAGCGGCTTTGCCGTAGGCGTGTTCAAAATTGACAGGTCATACGAAACCTGTCCTATCGGCAGACCGGAAATTGAGTGTGAGATCACGCTGATCGCCGAGAACGGCGAAACGGCTCCCGACGGAGAGATCGGTGAGCTTTGCTTTGACAATCCTTATGTGCGCGGTTACATAAATCTGCCCGAGGAAACTGAAAAGGCGTTCAAGGACGGCATTTATCACACCGGCGACCTTGCCCGTATCGACGAAAACGGCAACTATGTGCTGCTCGGACGTTCCGGCGACATGATCAAAATAAACGGAAACCGCATTGAGCCAGCCGAAATCGAAGCCTCGGTAAAGCAGGTTCTCGGAATAAGCTGGGCGGCGGCGCGCGGATTTGAGGAAAGCGGCAAAAGCTACCTCTGCGCGTATTACACCGAGGACATCGAGGTAGATCCCGTCAAAATGCGCGAGGAGCTTTCAAAGCGACTGCCTTATTATATGATCCCCGCGTACTATATCAAGATCGACAAGGTGCCCCTCAAGGCGAACGGAAAAATGGACAGAAAGGCGCTGCCAAAGCCCGACGCGTCCGACTTCAAGACCGACTATGTCGAGCCCGAAAACGAGACCCAGCAGAAGCTCTGCACCGCAATGGCGGCGGTTCTCGGACTTGAGCGGGTCGGGATCAACGATGACTTTTATGAGCTTGGCGGCGATTCCCTCGGCTCGATCAAGGTGATCACGGAAAGCGATTTGCCCGGACTTAACGCGAGTGAGATCTTCCGCGGCAGAACACCGAAGAAAATTGCCGAGATGTATGAGGAGAATCACAAAAACGATGACGGGGAGGATCCCGTTATCAAGAACGCTCGGGCTATGAAAACCGACCATCCCCTCACGGTCGAACAGCTTTATATGGTTGACTATCAGCTTTACACGCCGAAATCGACAATGTACAACCTGTTCACGATGATGAAGTTTGACAAGGATACGTTCGATACCGGAAAGATGGCTCAGGCAATGCGCACCGCTATCCGCAATCATTCCGCGCTTCTCACAACCTTCCGGTTTAACGATGACGGAGAGATCGTACAGCGTTACACGCCCGAGGTGCTGCAGGATATCCATGTAGAAAAGCTCAGCGAGTTTGAGTTTAATAACATCAAAGACAACTTAGTTCAGCCGTTTAAAATCATCGGCGGCTGTCTGCACCGCTGCCGCGTGTTTGAAACCGAGAAAAACGGTTATATATTCTTTGACGTTCACCACACACTTTTTGACGGAACCTCGCTAAAGGTGTTTATGCAGAACGTCGGCAAGGCGTATATGGGTATGCAGCCCGACCCGGATCTGTACTATCTGATTTTGCAGAACCGCGAGGAGGAGGCTAATACCGAGTTCTACGAGGAGAGCAAGCGCTACTTTGAGGAACACTTTGAAAATGTTGAGTGGTCAAGCTATCCCGAAACAGATCACGAGTCACGCAAAAACGAAATGGGTGAGCTTTTCGCACCTATCGGAATCGAACAGCCGCAGATGAAGGCGATGGAAAGACAGTACCGTGTAAGCCGGAACGAATTCTTTATCACCGTAGCAGTGCTTTCGATTTCTATATACAACAAAAAGGATGATATAAAGCTTTGCTGGATCTACAACGGACGCGAGGATATGACAGCCATGACCTCGGTCGGACTGCTGTTCCGAGAGCTGCCGGTAGGTATCCGTCTGAAGGACAGCACCACGCTCCGCGAGCTTTTTGCCGATGTTCATAACCAGGTACAAAGGGGAATCGAGCACAGCTGCTATCCGTATGTTGACATTAACCACCGTGCCGGAAGCGAGGAAGCGGCTTATCTGCTGTATCAGCAGGATATCCGCGACATGGGCGGTTTGGATGGAATGGATATAGAAACCATTGACATCCGCCAGAATCAGGCGGCGTCGCAGACTGTTTTGGATATGGAGATCCTTGACGGCGAGGACGGTCTTGAGCTGATGATCGACTATACCGCAAGTCTGTATGACGACGCAAGCATGGATAGATTCAAGGATATCTTTATCAATGTAGCGCAGGGTCTGGTTACACACAATTCTCAAACAGACGTAACTGTCGGCGAGCTCAGGAAAAAATACAGCAGCAAAAACACCTTCTTTGAAACGATTATGGCTATTTTCAGAAGAAAAAGATAACTATGACAGAAAAAGAAAAAAACAGGATCCGTGGCAGCTACGGCGTTAATATGCCGATTTCGGGCAACTATGATAAAAGCCTTTCCGCAAGGTGCGAGAACGGAGTTTTTGTCGGAAAAAAATCAGATCGCGTTTGCGAGTTCCGCGGAGTTCCGTTTGCAGAGCCTCCGGTGGGTGAGCTGAGGTGGAAGGCGCCAAGACCGGTCGAAAGCAGCGGCGTTACAATGCAGGCGTACTACAACGGAAAATCGCCTATTCAGACCGAATGGCCGACTGAGCAGGCGTCGTATTACCGTCAGGGCGAGGACTGTCTGTATCTCAATATTTGGAAAGATTTTTACGACAGCACCCCCAACAAGCCCGTTATGGTGTTTTTTCACGGCGGCTCATACGGCTGGGGAGGTACAGCCGACCCGATGTATGACGGAAAACAATTCGTAAGTGCGCACCCGGATATAATCCTTGTTACCGTGGGCTACCGCACAGGTCTTATGGGATTTGTCGATCTGTCATATTTTGAGGGCGGTGAGGATTATCCCGACGCTCCGAACCTCGGTATTCTCGACCAAATAGAGGCACTTCGCTGGATACAAAGAAATATCCGGGCTTTCGGAGGTGACCCTGAAAACGTCACCGTATTCGGCGAATCAGCGGGAGGCGGAAGCGTATCGCTTTTGCCTATCATTCCCCGTACAAAAGGCTTGTTCCGCCGCGTTATTGCCGAAAGCGGGTCGGTGGCGCTGACATTCTCCAAGGAAGAGTGCCGCGAGTTTTCAAGACGGCTTAAAACCGTGAGCGGTGCCGTGTCGGTTTCGCAGCTGAAAGATCTCAGCGAGTTCGATTTGAAGCGGATCAACGAAAAACTGAACGAATACAATAATTTTCCTCAGCGTGACGGAAGGCTTATCCCGCTTAATCCGTATGAGCCTTACACAAAGGGCGAAACCGCGGACATTGATATGCTCATCGGCACAAACTCGGAGGAAATGAATTACTGGATAGGAGAAATCGGCGGGATCATCCCGTTCCGATTCAGCGTTCCGATCAAATTTGAAAATGATCTCAGAAGGCTGTCGCACTCCGACAAAAAGTTGGTAAATAAGTTTATGTCCTCGCAAAAGGGACACAGTCTGTGGCGTATGGCGCGGTTTTATGATGAAATGATGTTCCGACTTCCTGCCGTTGAGCAGGCTCGTCTGCACAGCAAAAACGGCGGAAGGGCATATATGTACTACTGGACAGTTCCCTCGGCTTTGCCGCTGCGCAAGGCGTGTCACGCTGTAGAGCTTGCGTATGTGTTCGGAAATATTGAAGAAACCATTTATACCGGCAAAACCGCAAACAAATTGCTTTCAGATACGGTAATGCGTATGTGGACGAACTTCGCGCGGACCGGCGACCCCTCGATCGAGTCCGTGAAGTGGGAAAGGTACAGTGAGCCTAAGCGCGCGACAATGGTGATAGCCCGCCGCCCGCATATGGAAAATAATATTATGCATAACCGGTGGAGGCTGTTGTCGCCGCTGCTGCGGCATATGATCAATCCTTCGTACGCTACGCTTGACTACAACGTGCCGTTTGTCAGAAAAGCGGTCGCCGGCGGATTGGCGCTCACCGCGGGGTTGGCAGCGGCTGCGATAATCGCTGTTAAGACACTCGGCAAAAGCTGAAAATATCCGGTAAGACGCTTAGCATTAACGACAGAAATATTTTACAGGGCGTGTGAGTCAATTGCTCACGCGCCCTGTTTATCTTAATGCATTTAATTCGCTTTCCAGTTTTTTGTAATTATCCCAGTCACTTTGAAAATCATTGATTCTTTCTTGCTGTTCACGTACTTGATTGCCTAATTGTTCTGCTGAACGTCTTAATCTTTCAGCTTTTTCATCTGTACTTTCTTCACAACTGCAAAGACAAAAGCAAATCAACAAAAACAAAAGTAAAGCTACTATTCTTTTTCCTATTTCTATTTTGTTTTTCATTTTTATAAACCGCCTTTCTGCGAAAATCATCGATGGAGTTATGAAAAGGTGCTTCCGCGAATAGAATGAATAAGATGTAATGTAGTTGATGAGTACGGTCAACTACAGAAACCGTGGAGGTGAGTAGCGGGGCTGCATCGCGGCAACCCCGCATTTTTATATGTTTCGGCTCTCCGTTAAGGCATCAATGATTGGCGCAGACAAGTAGCCCGTAAACTTATCTCTTTCAAATCGACTCGAATCGACTCGATAAGGATGGTATGTCACAGATATACAAAACGAGCATAGATCTCATCATCGAGAAATCTATGCCCGTTTTTTTGTTATATGATGTGAGATAACACCATCATTACCATGCTTCTGCTAATCAGTTTCGTTTAATGTAATCTGCTTTTTTGATTCTGTTTCCCTAACCGCTCTAAATTCATCAGGTAGTAGACAATCCCAATCGGAAGAAAAGGATTTATAAAACTGAGATAAAAATACAATCATGCAGTACGGAAACCTTCAAACTCGATACGCTGCGACTACAAAGCGTCCGTTTTCCGTGTGGTAACTGCAGGTCGAAAGCATAATGATCTGTGTTTTCTTATCAGGACACTCGCCTGTAAACATTACGGAAGCATCCTTTATATCATTAACAAACGCCTTATAATCCTCATCGCTGAGTTTACCTGCTCTTTCGTAGTATTTGAACTCGCTCTCGCTGCCGAGGGCGGTCTGAAATGCGGAAAAAACTCTATAGACACGGTTTTCGTCCAAGATGTCAAAATTGATATACTTGTGCTGCTCAGCCCACTCCTTATCGGCATAATAATCAAGGGTGCCAAACATCGTACCGTTGTTCATATTATGGGCATATATAACAAACGCGTCTGCGTTGGAATAGTTCCTATCAAAATCGCGATGAAGATAATATTCGGGATCGTCTTCGCTCGATTTCATTACAGGATAATCTATGACCGTATCCTCGATTTTAAGCCAACCTTTGTAATTATCGTTGATTGCTGTTAAATCGTTAAACGCCGAGTGAGTTTCCTCTTTATAGGAGCCCGGACGGGTTTCTGCTTCCGCCGGTTGAGTCGAGCCGTTTTTTCCTTCTCTCTCCTGTTCGACGATTTGCCGAATCTCGTCAAAGCGCTTTTGTTCCTGCTTTTGAGGAATGTAGATGATCAACCCCTGGTAAAGAGAGTACAACAACGTACAAACGCAAATCACGGCAAGCAAAACCAGTATGATGTTTTTGGCTTTGATTTTTTTCATTAGCAAACCTCTTCAGGATCGTGCTTCAGGTCTTCTTTTTTGGGTGCGCAGTAAGAGGATCGCCATAAAAACAAGCAGGCAAATAACCATAACAATAACGCACGGTATGACGTTCATCAAATTATACAAGCCTGTCGAGACAACCGTGTTGCGATCATTGGTTACGGCAAGCGTTGAATCCTCATAAATTTGGAAGATCTTGGTATTGCCCTCAGTCGCGGCAGCATCATCAAGCTTCATGCTCACAGAATAATCCAGATTGTTTTCCCGGATGGTAATATCCTTTTTCACCGGCAACATGATCTTTACGACGTCGCCGTTCCTGAGGGTAAACGTCGAGTTGTTGTGCAGCGGTGCAGCTTGCTGGACGCCGTTTTTAGTCCAGGCGTATTCATCGGTAACATTCGCGCCCTCAACAGTCAAAGTAAACACAAATTCTTTTGTCTTGTCGCCTAAGGAGCCGGTAACGGTTTTTGTTATCGTCAATTCCGCGGGAATGGCGTCGTAATCGCGCAGATTTTCCGCTTCGACTCTATTGCTGGAGGTTGAAATGTCCGCGGCAGACTGCATAAAGTCACTCGGAGCGTTGTGCGGAGCTGATGCGTACTTACTGAACCAAAAATAGAAAGGCGGGGGATTCTCCGGGAGGATATACCCGGGAGGCGCAGTGGTTTCCATGATACAATAGGCAGTGTCCGTTTGATATGCACTTGTTCCGTTGTCGTATTTATCGGTCAGTCTTATTGTGATTTTTCCGTCAGAGTTTGTTGTGTATGTTTTGGGGGTCGCAGACCATTTTTCGTTAACGGCATCCCAGATATATACGGTGAACACGGCATTGGACAGCGGTCTTCCGTCTTCTTGATCAGTTTTTATGAGCCAGAATTCCTCAATTATTGATTCACCGTACGTTTCGAAGTCCTCAGCTTTGATATGCGTGTTGTCATTTCCGGACTCGTCTCCGTGTCCTTCCAGCGTTGCAGAGTTGGAAAGCGTAATTCCGCCATCCATAGTACTGTTGACCTGATAACTGTAAGTCAGACGCAGGTGCGTGCTGTCGGGAACCTGCATTTCGATGAACGCATGCTTTACGGTCGGATCAACGGAATCGGTTTCGGTATGTGCAGTCCATTGTATATTATGCAGTTCGGACCAGACGCCGTTTTCCTCTTTTTCGAGTCGAACGGAATTCAAGCTGAGGATCGCCTCTCCGGTACCCGTTCCCTGCCTTGCCTCATACGTAAGCACATCCGTAAGCGACAGCCATTCGGGATCGTCCGTTCCGCCGCTGCCTGTGAGAAGGTTTTCGGCAGACGGGTTGATATCCACCGCATAGTTGAGCATATGCAGGTCTTTGTCCCAGCTGCTGGCCTTGTCAACGATTTTTTCCTTTTTGGTCGCGTCAATATTGATCTGATTGTCCGCCTCGCCATAATTATTGCCGTTTGTCTCAACACTTACTGTGTTGTTGAGTTCAAGATGAACTGTACCGTTTTGAGGCCACACATCCTCAGCGAGCTGACAGTAATAGATCACAAAGAAAGTATTGTTGAACAAATCGGAACTATTATATTTTGGCTTCAGCGTAATGTCAACCACTTGTCTGCCGGAGGTTGAGAGCTGTCCGGATGCCAATGTCTCGCTTTGCCAGAGATTGCCGATTTCTCCGGAAATCACACCGTCAGCATCAATTGTCAATAAGTTGTACGGGCCGTCATTCATCCCGTAATTATACGGGGTCAAAGGAGCCGGAATCACTTTGACGCCGATCAGTTCAACCCCTTCCGGAAGCGTGTCTGTAACGCTATACTGCTGCAAACCCGGAGTTGGTGTAACCTGCGCGATCCAGACGAAAGACTTGTCTTCGTCTTCATAATCAAGCGAGATAGAATAGGGCTGCTCCGAAAAGTCCGTTTGCCAATCGCTGATCTTTTGCACATTCAGCTTTTTGACGTTAGGGCTGATATTGTTGATGACCGGCAGTGTCTTTTGTCCGTCTGAAAACGTATTGACGAACGACTCCGAAACTTTGCCGCTCATATCCCCGGTGGTCTGATGATATTGCCATGTGATATCTTCAACCGTTCCGTCATCGTCATCAAAAAGATATCCGCTGCCCGCTGTGCCGACGGTAAATGTATATCCGGTGATATTGCCTCCGGTATACACAGGCGTGACAGACACATTCGGACCCCAGGCTGTTTGAAGCGCGGAAACAAGCGCGACATACTGAGCCTGAGTCATATAGTGACCGTCGGGACTCAGCGTATCGGAGAATGATGTGCCGGACTTAATGCCGCCCACGGGGATCTGAACGTTGATCGTCCAGTTCATCCCGTGCAGATCGTTTCCGAGGCTCTGTTCTCCGTCCGCCGTTTTTTCAATATCGCCGCCCGTAACAACAACGTCGTAAGACGCGGTATCACCGTCGAAGTTCGCGTCGTTATGTACGATGGCGGTCTCGCCGTACAAGAAAGCGAACGCCGATGATCTTGTTATCGTTATTGTAAACAAACTCGTAATCTACGCCGGGCGTCGCATCATCCCAGCCCCTCTGAACGAAGATGCCGTTGGTTCCGAGGATCGTTTCATTCTGCGCATCCGCAAAGCCGTTGTCATAAATGACTTTTCCGGCAATATCGCTTCCGCGGTCGTTGACGGAAATATACCACTGAATGTATTCGCCGAAAGGAATACCGTCTTTTCCGACCTTTTGGGGCTGCTTATTATAAATGAAATAATCCGCGTGATCCGTTGTTGTGTCATGGTTGTTTGTTGAGGTGGCTTCAAGCGTGTTGTATGCCGAAACAGCCGCGTTCTGATCCGGCAAACCGGTCACCCCGTATTCATATACAAGGGTATAATACTCGTTATCATCGAGCTGGGGCAGATTGAGCGATATCTCGTATATGATCGGCGAAAAAGCGTCAATATGTCCCTGTGTGGAGATAACGGAGGTCTCGATGGTTCCGTCCGCATTATGCTTTACGACCGAGATCTCTGTCGGCGGGCTTACTGTTCCGCCGCCCGAATACGTAAAGGTATCCGTAACGTCTATGTCGGACGGCGTACCGTGTACGGAACTGACAGTGACCTCATAGCGAAGCTTGCCGTCGGCAGTGTAAGAACCTGTCTTCTGCGTCGTGATATCATAACCCTCATTGATATCCTCCGGCGGAATATGCAGCGACTGGCTGTCGGTAAAGACAATATCCAGTCCATCGTGACTGGCATCGCCGTCGTATCTGATAAAACACCTGCACCTCAGAATGTTGTTGATATATGGGACTCCGCTTTCAACGGCTTCCTGAACAAAATCATCATCGTAAACGATTTCTATTCTGTAATGACCGTCGCCGGTAAGTATAAAATCATATGTGAACGCCAGTTCAAGCTCGGGGTACTTGTCGAACAGGTACGCATAGAACGAACCATCGATGATAAGCTCCTCAGGGATGACCACTTCTTCCGGGATATCATACACGAACTTATATCCGGCGTTTGTTACTGCGTCGATGCACTCTGTATCGATTTCAAAATGGAACTCAAGTGTTGACTGATAATAATTATCTTCGATCTTAGTCGTTCCTGACGCGGCAACATTTGTTATGTAGCTGTCGAGCGGCACATCTCCGTTCGGTGCCGATCTCAGCTGACCGGACGGCGCTTTGCGCGCCTTCGTTTTGGTTTTTTTCGATCCGCCGGAAAAGCTTGAGGAAGCCGTAGGAGTGTTTGAATTGTTGAAACGATTATCGTCGACGGCAGAAACAACAGGAGCAAGGTATCCTCCAAGGCTTCCCGTCATAAGAATCACGACAAGGATGAACGTTACCGCTCTGCTGATATTATGCTTTGCGGTTCGTAAATCAGCCACGATAAAGGAGGATAAGCGCAGTGCGGCTGCTGATATTGATTTTTTTAGCTGATACATACGCAAACCCTTCTTTCTTTTTGATTTGTTATGTATATGTTATGGTACTAATTTTCTTTTTTGTTTTTCCTGTTTATCATTTTCTGCGTATCAATAAGATACACTATCGACAGCGCAAGCAATCCGGCGGACGCGATTATGGCGAACAGAAAGTATATCTCCATTCTGGTATCGTCATTTGTCTTGGGATTTCTGTTTTTGTCGAGAGGCGAACCGTCGCTATCACTTGAGTCCGTTGGAGTGTCTTTCGGATTGGTAGTCGGTTCATCGCCGCCCTTTTCGGTGTTGACAAAGATGAGGCGGCTGAACTTTTCCTCACCCTTTGAGGCGATCACAGTCGCTTCGAGCCTGCCGTCATTGTCGGTCACATAAAACTTAATATTATAAACCGTGTCGTCAAACTCGATATCTCTGTCATCGGGGACTGTTTTGACAGTATAGTCGAAAACGCCAACCTCGGTAAAAACTATTTCAAACTTTCCGATTTCTCCGTCTTTAAGCGTCAGCTCTGTTTTTTCGGGGATCGGACAGTTAACGTTCGGTATTATCGCTACCGTGCCGCCGAGAGTGACCTCAACTTCTATCTCAGTCCTAACGGGCTGATACGCATAGGCGTATGCGGTAAACCCGAATAAGCCCGGCATAAGTAATATTAAAATGCAAAATGTAAGTATTTTCTTCATTTTTATCCCTGATCCTGTGGTGTTAATACTCCGAAAACGATAATTCTCTCGTTGTTTTCGGCAGATTGACAGGTAGAAAGCGCTATCAGCTTGGAGCCGGCGCTGACTCCGCGCGGGTCATATATTACAGCGTGTTTATTCAGATATTCAAGCAGTGCTTGATTGTTGCTTTCGGGGGGGTCAAAAATGACCTTCTCGGTTGCCTGCGCTTTACACGCGGCAAAAAATCTAATATGGTATTCGTCGCCGTCTACAACGGTAAGCGAGCCTGTTTTGTGTTTTTCAAGGAATATTTTATCCTTATACTCGTCAAGCGCTCCGAACATCGCGCCATATTCCATATGGTGACCGTAAATCAGCGAGTATGGGTCGCTGAATGTTTTATCGTTCCTGCTGTCAAGGAAGATACTGCCTGACAGCGAGAACTCGCCATTAGGGGCTTTGTTCAGGTATTCCGTGTTGTTTTCTCCCTGCATAACAGGGTAGTCTATCCTTGTATCGTCGACCGTGAGCCACGCAACAGCGTTTTCTGACAGCTCACGCAGTTTTTCCGTATTGCCGGACTCAGGCTTGTATTTCATAATTCCCTGGTCGTTTGCATTGACGTAGACAATATAAGCATCGATCATTGCGTAAAGGCAAATCAAAAACATAAGCGTCGCGACAATAACTACGATAGCATTTATCGTTTTATGGGAAAAGATGATGCTTTTGCGTAACATTATCTCACCTGTTTAAGGCAATACCGCATGATTCAGGTATGCGGATTGCATAGCAAGATTTTTCGTCAGACTGTACAAACAAATCGAGGTAAGGCTGACGGAATAATATTCAAGCAAAGCGTGCGCCGCAAGTTGTGCGGTGTTGCCTGAATAGCCTGTCAGGCAGCGGAAATGATCCATTCTATTTTCCTTGCGGATCATTTCCGCTGCTCTGTAAAACTACGGATTCGCACGAAAGGGGGTCAGCTTCACCTTCAAACTTCCCCTTTATCCGATTTGAGTTTCAGCCGTGACAGAATCAAACCATCATCAGCTGAATTATCAATAGTTGCGTCTTTTTCTTCTGCAGATGATGAAGATGATGATCGCACCGAATCCGCAGATACCGATAGCGAAGGGCGCTATTGTCATAATAATGCCTGTCGGGATGATACCTTCACGCGTATTGGTGAAGGCAACGCTGTGGTCGCTGTCCGCGAGCGTGACCTCACCCGAGCTTTCACCGGAAACTGCTTTGCCGCCGTCAAGGCTGTGAGTCGCGGTGTAGTCATCGGGGATCTCCGTAACGGTGCAGACTGCGCCTGCGTTAAGACCGATCACCTTAACGGTACTGCCGTCTGTGAGAGAATACTCAGCGGTAGCTGTTCCGTCGGCGCCGACAGTGATAGAGGTGGGGTTACCCGTTACATCATGTGCAATTATGGGATATGTACCCGGGTTAGCGCCGGTGATGGTGAGTGTGAATTTGAACCTCTTGTTCTTGTCACCCTGATTACCGGAGATCGTTTTGCTGAAATCGAAATCATACTGTGTGAGGCTGTTGGTATAACCCGAGCTTTTAACACCGGGATCCTCTACATATTCGCCGTTTGTGCCAATGTCTGTTGCAGCATCACGAAGAACATAGCTGTCAACGCTGAGCTCATTGTTCTCATTCGCGACGACAAAAACATCCAGATAGCGTGTCGGGTTTGCGTCATAGGTCACGCCGGGCAGGTTATTGTTTGTTTCGTTGATAACAAATCTGTATACGCCCGGCTTTGTGAACGTGCCGACAGGGAATGTTATCGAAACAGATTTCTGAACGTACTTTTTGTCTGCAGTCGGATTTGACGGGTCAGCGTCGGACGGAAGACCGTCCTTAGCATTTTCTGTGTCGGAATTTGAAAATTCAGCGCTACCGATACTTATGCCGTCGAAAGTAGACCCGAGGATCTCAATGGTGGTAGCGGTTGCATCCTTAGGAGTGCCGCTGCTGATGGTGTAGTTGAAGGTGATGGCGGGGATATTTGCGTCATCATCAACAACAAGATTCTTAATTACTGTTGTTGAGCCGCCGATGGGTTCGTAGGTGGTTTCCGCCGAGGCGGTGATTGCGGTAGTGCCGATAAGCAGTGCGAAAGCTAAAAGCATTACCAGGGCTGTTGTAAATCTTCTTTTCATGGTTTTCCTCCTTTGTTGTTATTCAAGAAAATTCTTGCTGGATTTATCTGCACCCGTTTCCGGGTTTGCATTTGTAATGAGTGTTGCCGCTAAAAACCTCTGCGTCGCAGGGACAGGATAATCGGTCCTTCTATATCGCTCATATCGACCGCGCCGAAAGCGCGGCTGTCGTTGGTATCTTCTCGGTAATCGTTGAGGATAAACGCCTTTCCTTCTTCGACCGTGTACGGATAGCTGACGGTCGAATTCTCTGCTTGATAGGTCGGATAATAGATATCCTCCGATGCGATCGCGCCGTTGACGATCAATTCGCCGTTCTCAGATAGTTCGATAACGTTCTCGGGCAGCCCGATGACTCTTCCCGTGCGAGTCTTACCGTCGTGCCTGTACAGCACCGCAGCGTTAAGATACGGGCGCTGGAGCTTCAGCGAAACAACCAGATCGCCGTCGTTGATCGCAGGATGCATATTATTCCCGTAGTTGATTTTGATCCCGAGAACGAAGGTGAATAACAAAAATATCGCAAGGGCGATCGCCGCGATCTTGATCAGCAAGCTGATCAAGAGCCGCTTGGTCGATATTGGTTCCGGCGGATCTTTGTTCTCCTTCGTTTTTTCATCCGGAGTCCGCTCTCGTATCTCTTCTTTGTTTCTCTTCAATTTCATATCGGACACCTTAAATTATGCAAAAAACTAAAAGCAGCAACCATTTATTCATAATTATTATACCACAAAACATCAACAAAGTCAATATTTTATTAAAAAAATCCACAAAAAGCGTAAAATGAAGAAGCAGAGTTTTTATTTCAGACTGAGTACTCAACAAAATCAAGTTACAGGCGGAGGAGTGGGAAGCAGGTATAATGCACCACGCAAAACTCGTTGACGAATACGAAAAAGGAAGTCAAGCATTTGGTGATGAAACCGCAACGGAATATTTCACAGACTATTTTAACCGCTTTTGGGGCAGAGAATAGGCGCAAAAAGGGACAGTGAACAATTTGTCCACCATCCCTGCATAATTCTTTCTTCTGTTGGAAATTGTAATCGGATTGTAATGATATTCGACATAATTCGATTGACAATTATCGGCAACTGCTAAATAATCTAATTTGGTATGGTTTATATAAAGAAAAGACAGCCCACGTCTACCAAACAAAGCTGTATTTTCACAATATTGAACTGTGCCATAAAACTGAATAGGATCACTGTATCCGGTACTCAACCGTCAAATATGAGTTACGCGATGACCTCTGACTTTTATAATAAGCCAGCCTTGCGCCAACAGGGAAGCGACCAACACACAGTTGTTATTCTGAGGAATAACCTTTTGTACGGAGTAAGAGCCTGATCCACTCTGCAAGATTGCAAATCTGTGTGAAATTCCGTTCTTAGTTTAGTAACTACATCGGCAACTCACTCTCATGTTGGGAAACATCAAGAGGATAGTGCGTGTAACACTGTTTACATGACGTTGTTGAATGGGGTTAAAGATACGATAGAACCCATTATCCAATAAAAATTGGAAAGGCTAAAGCAGTTATTGAGCCAATGAACTGCTTTAACCTTTCCTTTGGCGCGCCGGAAGAGACTCGAACTCCCGACCTTCTGATTCGTAGTCATAAATCGAAACAGATTACAATTTGTAATCTGTTGACTTTGCGCGTAATG
>CACYTI010000030.1 GCA_902777275.1 uncultured Ruminococcus sp.
CTGAATACCATAATGAGTGATAACAGTATGCTCACGGGTTTTTTGAGTTTTGAAATCATAAAAATTCCTCCTTTTGATTTTGTTTAAGGCAACGCCGCAGAATTCACGGCGATTGCCCAGCAATCCGCATTTTTCACTTTTTCACTTGCGTGAATCATGCGGTGTTGCCTTAAATGTATAACTGCTTCATTTGGGTCTGCCCGCTGACCGCGTATTTGAAAATACCGGGTACTGGATTTTGAAAAATCAAACAAATAAAACAGATTATTACCAAAAAGCAAAAAGCATAGGGGCAGTGATGATACAATGCTCTTGTGACGGTTTTATCGTATAAATCGTAAAAAGGGAAAAGTTAAACTGTCTGTAGACGGGCATACCCTGTCCCGCTTTCTGTCAAGATATTTCTATGATTATTTTACAGTTTTGATTTTGTTATTGTTTTTGTTTATTGTGACACTATAGAGATATCTTGTTTGCCATATAGCTCTCGGGCAACAAAAAGATTAAAACACAAGAATTTTCTTGAACTTTTTTGTTATTGGTGCTATAATAACAGTGGAGGATGATAAGTAAAATGGCAAATGAAGAAATAAAACGGATCGTAATGGGGCTTCGTCCCATTGATGATGATTTTATGAATATCATCTTTAGCGAAAACACCCCGTTAGTTGAGTACGTTTTGCAGGTTATCCTCGATAAATCCGATCTGGTAATTGAGGAAAGCAAAACTCAGGTGCAAACAAATCATTTTGGTTCCCTAAACGTGACCTTTGATGTTCTGGCAAAGGATAATACAGGAAAAAGATACAATATTGAGGTTCAGCGTTCCAGCGCCGGAGCTGATACAAGGCGGGCAAGGTATCATTCCGCCTCGATTGATGTTGATTCGTTATCAAGCGGTCAAACATTCAAGGAGCTTCTTGATTCATATATCATTTTCATTACCGAAAAAGATGTTCTTAACGGTCATGAGCCTATCTATCACATAAACCGCAGTATCGCCGAGACCGGCGAATTATTTGATGACGGAGCACATATCATCTATGTGAATGCCTCCTATCAAAATGCAGAAACATCTCTCGGCAAACTGATCCACGATTTTATGTGCAGTGAATCAAGCGATATGCTATGCGAACCACTCGCAAAAGTTACTTACAAGTACAAAAACACACCCGAAGGAGTTGATTATATGTGTAGAGCAGTTGAAGAATATGTAACAAAACAAACAATTCACGCCCACGAAGAAGGTCGTCGGGAAGGGCGTCAGGAGGGGCGTCAGGAAGGCATAATCGAGTCTGTACTTAAATTTATCAAGAAGGGCAAGCTTTCTTATGAAGAGATTGCCGATAACTTTGATATGTCCGTTGACGAGGTGCGCAAGCTCGCCGCGCAAACGCTTTGATCAATTGATAAATCTTTTAACGGCTGACTGCCGCTACGCAGTTCAGCCGTTGTCTTTATCTAAACAAAATGATCCACGATTTTATGTTCCGGTTGTCCCGGGTTACGGTGTACTTATTAACAGATTCGCGAAATTTGCTGTGATGTGCAGGGATAGCACACGATTATCGACACATCGACCCATTATCAAAAATATGTAAAATCATATCATATATTTTTAAATTGATTACAAGTATTATATTAATATTAGCGTTATTTTTTGTTTAAATTGCAATTATAGGCTATTTATTTGGCAACTTGGGTTTAATTCTTAACAAACAGCGCCGCCGTTCCAAGCATTAACGCTCGGAGCAGCAGCGCTTTTTTGCGTCATCGCTTGTGCGCACTCAGCACGCAAACGGCAACAGTTTATTTTATGGGAATCTCTAATAATTCAATGTTGTGCAGAAGTGCGGAAGATCATGCCGTGAAGCTTCCGTGCTTATGCGCGGCAGGGAATTTTTAGAGGTTCCCTTATATCAAATTGAATCGAAGTTGCGCATGGCGTCGATGCCTGTCTGTCCGGTTCTGACCTTTACAACGTCCTCAACATCGTAAACAAAGATTTTGCCGTCGCCGATGTGGCCGGTATACAGAGTTTTCTTGGCAGCTTCGATGACCTTGCCGACGGGAACAGTGCAGACCACGATGTCAACCTGAACCTTCGGCAGCAAATTGGCTTCGATCTGAACTCCGCGGTAATATTCGGGCTTGCCCTTCTGCGTTCCGCAGCCCAAAACGTGAGTGACGGTCATTCCCGTAATGCCGATATCCATCATGGCGTTTTTCAGAGCCTCAAGACGGGCTTCCTTGCAGACGATCTGCACCTTGCTGATTTTCGGTCTGCCGTCGTCAAAAACGGGTTCTCTCTTAACGGGGATCGCCTCGGCTACGGGTGTGTCGCCGCTGACGAGCACGGGAGCCGCGACGCCTTCCTCAACGTACTCGGGAACCATGGAGAAGCCCGCGTAAGCTGACGGCATACCGTGCTCTGTCGCGTCAAGACCTGTCATTTCTTCCTCGCGGGTCACGCGCAGACCGAAGATCTTCCTGATAAGCAAGAACACACAGGTCATGGTGACGATCGTCCATGCCGCTACGGAAGCGAAGCCGATAAGCTGCAAGCCTAAAAGCTCAAAGCCTCCGCCGTAGAAAAGACCGACGATAGTTTTGCCGGAAGCGTTTGCGATAGAGTAGCCGGGGGCTGAGTCGGTCGCGAACAAACCGACGGCGAGAGTGCCCCAGATACCGTTCATCATGTGAACAGCCACAGCTCCAACCGGATCGTCGATATGCAGCTTATAGTCGAGCAGCCAAACGCCGAAGCAAACGAGGAAGCCCGATACGGTTCCGATGACAATTGCTCCGAGAGCGTCGGTCACGTCGCAGCCTGCGGTAATCGCCACAAGACCTGCGAGGGAAGCGTTAAGACACATACTTACGTCGGGCTTGCCGTACTTGATCCACGTGAAAACCATGCAGGTAACGGTTGCCAAAGCGGGAGCAACAGTGGTCGTCAGGAAAACAGAGCCTAACTGCTCAACGGAGGTAGCGGCGGCGCCGTTGAAGCCGTACCAGCCGAGCCAGAGAATGAACACGCCCAACGCACCCAAAGCGATGTTGTGACCGGGGAACGCGCCGACCTTAACACTGCCGTCCTTTTGCTTCTTGAACTTGCCGATTCTCGCACCGAGGAGCTTTGCGCCGATGAGAGCGGAAATACCGCCTACCATGTGGATCGCGCAGGAGCCTGCGAAATCGTGGAAGCCCATCTGACTGAGCCAACCGCCGCCCCAGATCCAGTGCGCCTCGATCGGGTAAATTACCGCAGAGATAATGCCCGAATATACGCAGTAAGAGAGGAACTTTGTGCGCTCAGCCATAGCGCCGGAAACGATAGTTGCGGTGGTGGCGCAGAATACGAGGTTGAATACAAAGCTTGAAAAATTAAAGCTTTCGTAAGCCGTGAACAAATCAAAGCCGGGCTTGCCGATAAATCCAACCAAATCCTCGCCCATCAGCAAACCGAAGCCGATAAGAATAAAGGTTACGGTGCCGATGCAGAAGTCCATAAGGTTCTTCATTATGATGTTGCCTGTGTTTTTTGCTCTGGTGAAGCCCGCCTCGACCATTGCGAAGCCCGCCTGCATCCAGAACACCAGTGCAGCTCCGATCAGGAACCACACAGCGAACAGCTGACTGTTCGTCATTTGGGAAACCATTTCTTTAACAGTTTCACTCATGTCGATCTCTCCTTTAATTGTTTTTGCCGACAAACACAACGGCACGTCCCCCAAAGTTTCAGGGAAACGCGCCGTTGCGTTGTCATATGTTAGCCTATCGGTTGATAGCGTTTTCAATGGACAATGGATAAATTTTAATATTCGTTAGTTAGCAAAAAGCTATTGTTAGCTTCAAATGTAACGCCAAACGCGCCGTTATGCCGACTTTTAAATCAAACCGACCTTGCCAAAGGCGCCATGGATGCAACGTCACGCTGCTATTCGACTGTTACGGATTTTGCTAAGTTTCTGGGTTTGTCTACGTCATTGCCCTTGTTGACCGAGGTGTAATACGCCAAAAGCTGCATGGGCACAGTGGCGACCATCGGCATAAGCATTTCGCTTATTTTCGGCACGCGTATCAGGTAATCAGCCGCCTCACGGTCGATGTCCGCCTGCTCGTCGCAGATAACTATCGTCATCGCGCCGCGCGCCTTTACTTCCTTTATATTGGAAACCGTTTTTTCTAAAAGCGTGTTCTGTGTTGCCACGGCTATAACGGGCATACCGTCCTCTATAAGCGAGATAGTGCCGTGCTTAAGCTCGCCCGCCGCGTAGCTTTCGGAATGGATATACGATATCTCTTTAAGCTTTAACGAGCCTTCCATCGAGAGCGCGTAGTCAAGTCCGCGTCCGATGTAGAGCAGGCTGTCGGCGGTGATGAGCTTGGTTGAAACAAACTGGCAAATATCGACGACCTTTTTGATAGTCCGCTCGATGATCTCGGGCATATGAACAAGCTCCGAGGTCAGCTTGCGACAGCGGTTCTCGTCGATTTTGCCCTTTGCGAACGCCATTTCAAACGCAAGCAGGTACATAACCGCAAGCTGAACCATATACGCCTTTGTCGATGCCACAGCTATTTCGGGACCCGCGTGGGTGTAGATGACCATATCCGCCTCGCGCGCTATGGAGCTGCCCTTTACGTTTACAATGGCGAGGGTCTTGGCTCCCGTATGCTTAGCCATGCCGAGCACCGCCTTTGAGTCGGCGGTCTCTCCCGACTGACTGATTATTATTACCAAATCTCCCTTGCCGAGCAGCGGGTCGCGGTACCTGAACTCACTGGCTATGTCAACCGTCACCGACACCCGCGCAAGCTTTTCGATCACGTACTTGCCAACCATTCCCGCGTGCATCGCGGTTCCGCAGGCGACGATGAAAATATTGTTGAAGCCGCGCAGGGTCTCGGGGGTTATTCCGCATTCGCTCAGGTTCGGCAGACCGTTCTCAATGCGGGGCATTACCGTGGTCTTTACCGAAACGGGCTGTTCGTGGATCTCCTTTATCATAAAGTGGGGATATCCGCCCTTTTCTGCGCTGTCCTCATCCCAGTCTGCGGTGTGGAGCTGTTTTTCAATAAATCTTCCGTGCAGGGTGCAGAAGTGCACCGAGCCGTTTTGGAGAATGGCTATTTCTCCGTATTCCAAAAGGTAGTAATCCTTTGTATATTTTATGATAGCAGGAACGTCGGAGGCTACGAACACCTCTCCCCTGCCCTGTCCGACGATAAGCGGGCTTTCACAGCGCACCGCGTAGACGGTCTCGGGGCGGTCGGCAAATACTATTCCCAATGCAAACGAACCGCGAAGCTCGTGGAGAACACGGCGTATGCAGCGGATGGGATTGCCGTCGTAGTAGAAGTCGAGAAGCTGTGCCACAACCTCGGTATCGGTGTCAGACAGGAACTCGTCGCGCTCGTTGTCGATCAAAAACTGCTTGAGCTGCTTGTAGTTCTCGATTATTCCGTTGTGAACGATAGTCACGCGTCTGCCGGAGTGGGGGTGCGAGTTGACGTCGGAAGGCTCGCCGTGAGTCGCCCAACGGGTGTGACCGATTCCGGCATGACCGTGCGGCTTGCCCTCTTTTTCCATTTTATCAACCAAATCGGCGAGTCTGCCCTTTGTTTTGGCAACTTCGATTTTTCCGTTCTCAAACACGGCTATACCCGCCGAATCGTATCCCCTGTATTCAAGCTTTGTCAACGCCGACACAAGCACGTCGGTGCAGTCACGGGGTCCGACATATCCTACTATTCCACACATATATCAAATATCTCTCCTTAATCTCAATCAAACTCCGAACAGCAAATCGGTGTAGGACGGATACGGCCAGAACTCCGCCGACGTCTCCTCCTCCATGCTGTCGCCTACCTCGCGCAGCGCTTCCATCTTTTCAAACACCTTGTTGCGGCAGGCGAACGCTCTTTCCTGATTGTCCTCAATGGCAGCCGCCGCGCGCGCTTCCTGTTCAAGCTCCTTGGTAAGAACCGCGAAGCGGCTTTGAGCGGCGGCGAGGCGTTCGATGACCTCTGTTTCGGCGTCAACGGGAATAGAGTCTGACAGCGCCTTCTTTGCGAGCGCCGTGTCGGTCAGCTCTCTTACGAAAGCCGAAACCGCGGGAGCGATGTTCTTCTTAGCCATTTCGACCATTGTCATGGCTTCTATATTGATCTGCTTGCAGTAGGTCTCCAAATCTATTTCATAACGCGCGCGCAGCTCTTCCTCGGAGCAGATGTTGTTCTTTACAAACAGGTCTACATTCTTCTTGTCCATGAAGTGAGCAAGCGCCTCGGGGAGGGATTTCAGGTTATAAAGACCTCTGCGCTCGGCTTCCTCGACCCACTCTTCGGAGTAGTTGTCGCCGTTGAAGATTATCCTGCTGTGAGCGGTAAGGGTTTCGCGGATAAGCTCGTGGATAGCCGCTTCAAGATCCTCGGCGTCCTTCAGAGCCTCATAGAAACCGCTGAGCTCCTCGGCTACCATTGTGTTGAGCATATAGTTCGGGCAGGCGATGTTGAGAGATGAACCGAGAGCGCGGAACTCGAACTTGTTGCCCGTGAAAGCGAAGGGCGAGGTGCGGTTGCGGTCGGAATTGTCCTTTTTGAAGTCCGCCAAAACGTCAACGCCGGTCTGCATACGCTCTCTGCCGTGGCTGTGGTAATCTCCGCCGTCTATAATGGAATGTACAAGCGCGTCGAGGTCGTCGCCGAGATACATTGAAATGATAGCGGGCGGCGCTTCGTTCGCTCCGAGACGGTGGTCGTTGCCCGCCGAGGCTACGGTGATGCGGAGCAGATCCTGATACTCGTCAACAGCCTTTACGACAGCCGAGAGGAAAAGCAGGAACTGATTGTTCGTTTCGGGGTGCTTGCCGGGTGAAAGCAGGTTCTCGCCCGTGTTGGTCGAAATTGACCAGTTGTTGTGCTTGCCCGAGCCGTTCACTCCCTTGAAGGGCTTTTCGTGGAGCAGGCAGACGAGGTTGTGCCTCTCGGCAACCTTCTGCATGATCTCCATTGTGAGCTCGTTGTGGTCGGTCGCGATGTTCGAGGTCGAGAAAATGGGAGCAAGCTCGTGCTGCGAGGGAGCGACCTCGTTGTGCTTTGTCTTTGCGAGGATGCCCAACTTCCAAAGCTCCTCGTCAAGGTCGCGCATATAAGCGGAAACGCGGGTCTTTATGGAGCCGAAGTAGTGATCCGCAAGCTCCTGACCCTTGGGAGCCATTGCGCCGAACAGCGTTCTGCCGCAGAGCTTTAAGTCTACGCGCTGTTCATACAGGTCTTTATCTATTAAAAAGTATTCCTGTTCGGGCCCTACCGTTGTGGCTACTCTTGTAACTTCGGTTTTGCCCAAAAGGTGAAGAAGCTTTACCGCCTCGGCACTCAGGCGCTCCATTGAGCGAAGCAGAGGAGTTTTCTTGTCGAGGACCTCGCCCGTGTAAGAGCAGAACGCGGTGGGGATATATAATGTGGTGTCTCTGACAAAAGCGGGAGAAGTGGGGTCCCATGTGGTGTAGCCGCGCGCTTCAAACGTTGCGCGGATCCCGCCGCTCGGGAAGGAGGAAGCGTCGGGCTCGCCCTTGATAAGCTCCTTGCCCGAAAACTCCATTATAACTCCGTCGCCGCAGGGCTGAATGAAGCTGTCGTGCTTTTCGGCGGTAACGCCGGTCATCGGCTGAAACCAGTGGGTGTAGTGGGTGCAGCCGTGCTCGACCGCCCAAT
This sequence comes from uncultured Ruminococcus sp., assembly GCA_902777275.1. GTDB lineage: Bacteria > Bacillota > Clostridia > Oscillospirales > Acutalibacteraceae > Ruminococcoides. The sequence goes on from CACYTI010000030.1 coordinate 7,723, forward strand.
CCTTCATGGCATTGGCAACAACGTTTGCTACGGTGATATCAAGCGGCTCGCCGTTTTCCACGGTCTTTTTCAGAGCCTTGTAAGTAGCCTTGGGCAGCCTTTCCCTCATAACCGTGTCGTTAAAAACCATGCTTCCGAAAATTTCGGGTACTTTTGTCATAATGATCTCTCCATTCTTCCTTATATAAAAACAAGGCACCGGCAGCGTATATGAAGCCGCCTTGCGATACGGCTTCGTTCCTGCTGTCAGCGCCCTTGCTGTTCAATGCCGCTATTATAACGCCTGATTTATTTTTTGTCAAGAGGTTTTGCAGGATTTTTTTCGATTCTTGCAAAAATTACAATTAAATACCGATGAACGAACAAAAAATTGCCATAAATTTGAATAATATTTAAAATAAAATCTCAAAAACCCCTTGACAAGCGGCGCATATCGGTAATATAATACGAATGTCGTTTATTTTGCAAGTTATCAAAAGCTTACTTGCATTTACCGAATCATACTGATTTCAGGGAAAGGATTGATTTTTATGGCAAACGACGCCCAAAGCCGACAAAAAAGAGAAGAGCTTTTTAAGGATCCCCTCTACTCACCGGAGTTTGAGCACGACAACTGCGGTATAGGAGCGGTCGTGAATATAAAGGGTATCCGCTCGCACGCGACCGTTGACAACGCGCTCACCATTGTGGAGACGCTTGAACACCGCGCAGGCAAGGACGCCGAGGGCAAGACCGGCGACGGAGTGGGTATTCTGCTCCAGATATCACATAAATTCTTTTCTAAAGCCGCCAAACAGCTTAATTTATCAATCGGCTCCGAGCGCGATTACGCGGTGGGAATGTTCTTCTTCCCGCAGAACGAGCTGCGCAGGAATCAGGCTAAAAAAATGTTTGAGATAATAGCCGAAAAGGAAGGGCTTGAGGTGCTGGGCTGGCGCGCGGTTCCTATTGAGCCGTCGGTTCTCGGCTCAAAGGCGCTTGAATGTATGCCGAACATCTGCCAGTGCTTTATAAAGCGTCCTCAGGGCGTAAAGCGCGGGATCGACTTTGACCGCAAGCTGTACGTTGCAAGACGCTTTTTTGAACAGAGCAACGAGGACACCTACGTTGTGTCGCTTTCAAGCCGCACCATTGTATATAAAGGTATGTTTTTAGTCGGCGATCTGCGCCGCTTCTTCCCCGATTTGCAGGATCCCGATTTTGAGTCCGCAATCGCTTTGGTTCATTCAAGGTTCTCCACCAACACCTTCCCGAGCTGGCAAAAGGCTCATCCCAACCGCATGATCGTTCACAACGGCGAGATCAACACCATCAGGGGCAACGCCGACAAAATGCTCGCGCGCGAGGAAACCATGACGAGCGAGCTGCTTATGGGCGACATGGACAAGGTGCTCCCCGTTATAAATCCCGAGGGCTCCGACTCCGCAAGGCTCGACAACACTCTTGAATTTTTGGTTATGAGCGGAATGGAGCTGCCCTTGGCGGTGATGATAACGATTCCCGAGCCGAGCGACAACAACCACTCCATGCCCCAGAAGGAGCGCGACTTCTATCAGTACTACGCCACGATGATGGAGCCGTGGGACGGTCCCGCCTCGATTCTTTTCTCGGACGGCGACGTTATGGGCGCGGTGCTCGACCGCAACGGTCTGCGCCCTTCAAGATATTATATAACCGACGACGACAACCTTATTTTGTCCTCCGAGGTCGGAGCGCTTCCCGTGCCTCCCGAAAAAATCATCAAAAAAGAAAGGCTGCACCCGGGCAAGATGCTTCTTGTAGACACGGTTCAGGGAAAGCTTATCGACGACGAAGAAATCAAAATGCACTACGCGTCACGCCGTCCCTACGGCGAATGGCTCGACGCCAATCTGACGCGTTTAAAATACTTAAAGGTACCCAACGCCAAGGTCAGAGAGCACAGCCGCGACGAAAGGCGCAGGCTGCAAAAGGCTTTCGGCTACACCTATGAGGATGTTATGACGACGATCCTGCCGATGGCTCAAAACGGCGCAGAGCCGATCGCGGCTATGGGCAGCGACACCCCGCCCGCGGTTCTGTCAAAGCAGCCGAGACCTCTGTTTGACTACTTCAAGCAGTGCTTCGCTCAGGTGACTAACCCACCGATCGACGCTTTCCGCGAGGAGATCGTCACCTCAACCACAATATATATCGGAAAAGACGGAAATATTCTTGAAGAGAAGCCCGACAACTGCAAGGTCATCAAGGTGCTCAACCCTATCCTGACCTCTACGGGGCTTTTGAAGCTGAAAAGAATGAATCTGCCCGGGTTCAGGGTCGCCGTCATTCCAATGCTTTACTACAAAAACACAAAGCTGAGCAAGGCGGTAAAGCGCCTGTTTATCGAGGCTGACAAGGCGTGCGCACGGGGCGCGAATATATTGATACTCTCCGACAGGGGAGTTGACGAGAACCGCTTGGCTATCCCGTCACTTTTAGCCGTCTCCGCGCTTCACCAGCACTTGGTAGCGACAAAGCGGCGCACCTCGCTCTCGATCGTGCTTGAAAGCGGAGAGCCGCGCGAGGTCCATCACTTCGCTACCCTGCTCGCTTACGGAGCGAGCGCGGTCAATCCGTATCTTGCGCTTGAAACCATCCACGAGCTTATCCATGATGATCTGCTCGACAAGGACTACTACGCTGCCGCTGAGGACTACAACAACGCGGTGCTTCACGGCATTGTTAAAATCGCATCCAAAATGGGCATTTCAACGCTTCAATCATATCAGGGCTCCAAAAACTTTGAGGCTATCGGGCTAAGCAGTGATTTCATCGACGAATACTTCACGGGCACGGTCAACCGCTTGGGCGGCGTTACGCTTGAGGACGTCGAGCAGATGAACGACCGCCTGCACACGGCGGCATTCGACCCGCTCGGGCTTTACACCTCAGCCGACCTTCCGTCGCGCGGAGGACACAAAAGCCGCAGCGGAAAGGAAGAGCACCTTTACAATCCGCGCACTATCCACGCCCTGCAAACAGCGACAAAATACAACAACTACGACAGATACAAGGAATACAGCAGAATGCTCACCGAGGAAACCGACCCCGTCAGCATTCGCGGACTGCTCGATTTCAACTATGCCGAAACACCCGTTCCGCTCAGCGAGGTCGAAAGCGTTGACAGCATTGTCAAGCGGTTCAAGAGCGGCGCTATGAGCTACGGCTCCATTTCTCAGGAGGCTCACGAGGCTCTCGCCGTGGCGATGAACAAGCTCGGCGGAAAGTCAAATTCGGGCGAGGGCGGCGAAAGCCCCGAGAGGATAGCTACAAAGGGCAGCGAGATAAACCGCTGCTCCGCCATAAAGCAGGTAGCCTCGGGACGCTTCGGAGTCACCTCGGCTTATATCAATTCAGCCGACGAGCTTCAAATCAAAATGGCTCAGGGCGCAAAGCCGGGCGAGGGCGGACATCTTCCGGGCAACAAGGTCTATCCGTGGATAGCCAAAACCAGACATTCGACCCCGGGCGTGTCGCTCATTTCTCCGCCGCCCCACCACGACATCTACTCAATAGAGGACTTGGCACAGCTTATTTACGACCTAAAAAACGCCAACAAAAAAGCCCGCATATCGGTCAAGCTCGTCTCGGAGGCAGGCGTAGGCACCGTAGCTGCCGGCGTGGCAAAGGCGGGCGCAGAGGTCATTCTGATCTCGGGCTGCGACGGCGGAACGGGCGCCGCCCCGAGAAGCTCCATTTACAACGCGGGTCTTCCGTGGGAGCTCGGACTCGCCGAGGCTCACCGTACCCTTATCCTCAACGGCCTGCGCAATAAAGTCGTTATAGAAACCGACGGCAAGCTTATGACCGGCAGAGACGTTGCGATTGCCGCGATCCTCGGTGCGGAGGAATACGGCTTTGCGACCGCTCCCCTTGTGACCTTAGGCTGCGCGATGATGCGCGTGTGCAACCTTGACACCTGTCCGTTCGGCGTTGCAACACAGAATCCCGACCTGCGAAAGCGTTTTACGGGCAAGCCCGAATACGTTATGAATTTCATGCTGTTCATCGCTCAGGAGCTGCGCGAATATATGTCGCTTCTCGGCGTGCGCACGGTTGACGAGCTTGTGGGCAGAACCGACCTGCTTAAAAAGAAGGACGATTTAAGCGAGCGCGAGAGTAAAATCGACCTCTCCGCGCTGCTCGGAACGGGCTTTGCAGGCGAGAAGGTCTGCTACGGTGGCAAGAACAAGTTCGATTTCAAGCTCGGCGAGACAATCGACAAGAGGATAATCGAAAGGAAAATGAAGAAGGCTTTCGACTCGGGTGAGCCGAAAACAATAAAAATAAATGTGAGCAACACCGATCGCTCTCTCGGCACGGCGTTCGGCTCCGAGATAACCAAAAAATTCGGGGACACGCTTCCCGACGACACCTACAAGGTCATATGCAGCGGCTCGGGCGGTCAGAGCTTCGGCGCGTTTATCCCCAAGGGACTTACGCTTGAGCTGAGCGGCGATTCAAACGACTACTTCGGCAAGGGTCTTTCGGGCGGTAAGCTCATCGTATATCCGCCCGAAAAATCAAAGTTCAAAGCGTGCGAGAACATCATCATCGGCAACGTCGCGCTTTATGGTGCGACAGGCGGCAAGGCGTTTATCAACGGCGTTGCGGGCGAGCGCTTCTGCGTAAGAAATTCGGGCGCAACAGCGGTCGTCGAGGGCGTGGGCGAGCACGGCTGCGAGTACATGACCGGCGGCAAGGTCGTGATTCTCGGACGCACGGGCAAAAACTTTGCGGCGGGAATGTCGGGCGGCGTGGCTTACGTTTTCGACGAGCACCACCACCTTTACAAGCGTCTTAACAAGGAGCTTGTCGAGTGCTCCGAGCTGACCGAAAAGCGCGATATAAGCGAGCTGAAGGCTTTGATTTCAGAGCACGTCGCCGCCACGGGCAGCGAAAAGGGCAGGGAGATACTCAGCCGCTTTGAGGAATATCTGCCCCTGTTCAAAAAGGTGATCCCGCACGACTACAAGCTTATCACCGAGGCTATCGAGCATAACCGCCTCGGAGGAATGGACGAGGAACAGTCCAAAATAGAAGCGTTTTATCAGCTTATTCATTCGAGATGAAAGATAACCGTTTGTTGTTATGATTTTGTTGCAGGAGCGCCTACGAATTAAATTGTTTTAAAGGTTGCCTTGTTCCCGGTGGCGTTGAACCAAACGTTGTGTTTTCTATCGACAATCGGACGGAAAACAAACGTCGGTGCCGAGGGCGAACACATAGGTTCGCCCCTACAACCATTTTTAAACGTTTGGAACTGAATCAAACCAATTCGTAGGGGCGCACCCGCGTGTGCGCCCGGGGGCGCTGAACCAAACGTTGTGTTTTCTATCGGCAACAGGATGGGAACCGACGCAGGCGCATACAAAAATCATCAAATGCAATAATAACAGTAAATATATTCAGGAGGAACCGAGCATGGGAAATCCCTTTGGATTTATGGAATACGCGCGCATGGACGCGCCGGCGGATTCCGTGCAGGAGCGTATCCGTCATTACAACGAATTTCACACGCCGCTCTCCCGTGAGGAGCAGAAGCGGCAGGGCGAGCGGTGCATGAACTGCGGCGTGCCGTTCTGCCAGTCGGGAATGAAAATCAACGGCATGATTTCGGGCTGTCCGCTCAATAATCTTATCCCCGAATGGAACAGCCTGCTCAGCCTCGGGGCGATGAAGCAGGCGTTTGACAGACTAAAGCTTACCAACCCCTTCCCTGAATTCACTTCACGCGTTTGTCCCGCTCTGTGCGAGAAAGCCTGCACCTGCGGGGCAAACGGTGAGGCTGTCACCGTCAGGGCTAACGAATACACAATCACCGAGTTCGCCTACTCTCAGGGGCTTGCAGCTCCCGCTCCTCCCAAGGTGCGCACGGGAAAGCGCGTCGCTGTCGTCGGCTCGGGTCCCTCGGGACTTGCGGCGGCTGATTTGCTCAACCGCAGAGGTCACAGCGTCACGGTCTACGAGCGCTCCGACCGTCCGGGCGGTCTGCTGATGTACGGAATACCTAACATGAAGTTAGAAAAGAAATACATCACCCGCAAGCTTGACGTTCTGCACGCCGAGGGTGTTGACTTCATCACCTGCGCCGACGTAGGCACGGAGGAGTTCCCGGCGCAAGAGCTGCTTGACAATTACGACCGCGTTATCCTCGCCTGCGGAGCCTCGAATCCGCGCGATATAAACGTCGGCGGGCGCGACGCTCAGGGAATTCACTTCGCGGTGGATTTTCTCAAATCTACAACAGCCGCTCTGCTCGACAACGGGCTGACCGACGGCACCTACATCTCCGCAAAGGACAAGGCTGTCATCGTGATAGGCGGCGGCGACACGGGCAACGACTGCGTGGGCACCTGCGTGCGGCACGGCGCAAAGAGCGTTATTCAGCTTGAAATGATGCCCAAGCTCCCCGACGAGCGCACCGAAAGCAACCCGTGGCCCGAATGGCCGCGAGTCTGCAAAACCGATTACGGTCAGGAGGAAGCGACGGCGGTCTACGGCAGCGATCCCAGAATTTACCAAACCACCGTCAAGGAGTTTTTGAAGGACGAGAGCGGAAAGCTTCGCGGAGCGGTACTCATAAAGCTTGAGCGCGGCGCGAACGGCAGAATGGTTCCCGTCGAGGGCAGCGAAACCGAGGTCGAGGCTCAGCTTGTGCTTATCGCGGCGGGCTTCCTCGGCAGCGAAAGCTACATCACAAGGGCGTTCGGCGTTGAAACCGACGCGCGCTCAAACGTTGCGGCAGAGCCGAACTCACACCGCACCAACATAGATAAAATTTACACGGCGGGCGATATGCACATCGGTCAGTCGCTCGTAGTCCGCGCCATAAGAGAGGGCGTTGACTGCGCCAAAGAGGTTGACGCCGACCTTATGGGCTACAGCAACCTGTAAGCATATTCCAATTGTCCCAATTGTCCCATAAGCCATGAGATAATATGGGACAATTAAGAAAAATGGCTTAAACAGTGAGTTTTTCACAATCGCACCACATTACCGCGCGTTCTTAGGAGAAACAACATGACAAAATATATTTTCGTAACAGGCGGCGTTGTGTCGGGGCTCGGCAAGGGCATAACCGCCGCGTCTCTCGGGCGGCTGCTCAAAGCCCGCGGCTTAAGGGTCGCGGCGCAGAAGCTTGACCCGTACATCAACGTTGACCCGGGCACAATGAGCCCCTATCAGCACGGCGAGGTTTTTGTCACCGAGGACGGAGCCGAAACAGACCTCGATTTGGGTCACTACGAACGGTTCATCGACGAGGATCTGAATAAGTACTCCAACCTGACAACGGGCAAGGTTTATTCCAACGTGCTCGCCAAGGAACGGCGCGGAGAATATCTCGGCAAGACCGTTCAGGTCATTCCGCACATCACCGACGAAATAAAGCGGTTCATCTACTCCGTCGGCAAAAAGACTGACGCGGACGTAGTGATAACCGAAATCGGCGGCACCATAGGCGACATCGAAAGCCAGCCGTTTTTGGAGGCTATCCGTCAGGTCGGTCAGGAGGTCGGCTTTGACAACCGCCTTTACATACACGTCACCCTCGTCCCCTATTTAAAGGCGTCGGGCGAGCACAAGAGCAAGCCCACGCAGCACAGTGTTAAAGAGCTTCAGGGGCTCGGAATTTCGCCCGACATCATCGTTCTGAGAGCTGACGAGCCAATCACCGACCGCTCTGTTTTCGACAAAATAGCGGGCTTCTGCAACGTTCGGCGCGACTGCGTCATAGAGAACCTGACCCTGCCCGTTTTGTACGAGGCTCCGCTCATGCTTGAACGCGCGGGCTTTTCTGATATTGTGTGCAGAGGGCTGAAAATCGACTGCGCAAAGCCCGACCTGACCGAATGGGAGCAAATGACCGAGCGCATAAAAACGGCGGGAAAAACCGTTAAAATCGGCTTGATAGGAAAATATGTCGAGCTTCACGACGCTTATCTCTCGGTTGCCGAGGCGCTCCGCCACGCGGGATATTACCTTGACGCGCACGTTGAAATAAAGTGGATAGAGTCCGAGGATATAACCGACGAGACCGCTCCCGAAATCCTCGGAGACCTCAACGGCATTATCGTGCCGGGCGGCTTCGGCAAGCGCGGCATAGAGGGAATGATAGCCTCTGCAAAATACGCGCGCGAAAACGACGTGCCGTACTTCGGCATTTGTCTTGGTATGCAGGTCGCCGTGATAGAGTTTGCCCGCAACGCGGCGGGAATAGCAAACGCCGACTCGGGCGAATTCAGGCAGGACGTGCCGAAGGTGATAGACTATCTGCCCGACCAAAACGTCGAAACCGACAAGGGCGGTACCCTGCGGCTGGGCGCGTACCCCTGCATTCTCCGTCAGGGCGCGGTGATACAAAGGGCGTACGGCAAAACGGAGATAAGCGAGCGGCACCGTCACCGCTATGAATTCAACAACGAGTACCGTGAAGCCCTGCAAAACGCGGGTCTTACGCTGTCGGGGCTGTCTCCCGACGGCAGACTGGTAGAGACCGTGGAGCTGAGCGAAAAGGATTTTTACATAGGCGTGCAGTATCACCCCGAATTCAAGTCCAGACCGAACAAGCCTCACCCGCTGTTTACGGCATTCATAAAAGCAGCCTCGTTATGATTTCCTTAACATCGCAGGGGCGCCGAATCACACGTTGTGTTTCCTATCGACAATCGCACGGGAAAACAACGTCGGTGCCGAGGGCGAACACATGGGTTCGCCCCTACAACCATTTTTAAACGTTTGGAACTGAATCAAACCAATTCGTAGGGGCGCACC
>CACYTI010000031.1 GCA_902777275.1 uncultured Ruminococcus sp.
CAGAGCTTGGATTAATGCATACCTTATTCGCACTTGAGGATATCTACGGTTTACAAGCCGAAGAAAAGGATGGAGAAACCAAGCTGAGTTTTTCAAACGCTTCTGTTCTTCGGGCGGTAAAGACGTGGGCAGAGCAAAGCGCCAAATTGAAAGCCGAAGAGATAACCAAGGAAGAGTATGACGAGTGGCGCTATAACTATCCTAAATATGACACTGACAGCGAATATGTAAAGCTGCCGTCAGATGATTTGAATAACGCTATGTTGGAAGCATTCAAGGACAAGCTGTAAAATCAATAAATGCAAAAAAGGCATTACCGACTGCAACAAGTCAGTAATGCCTAAACTTTTATTATATAATTGTACCTGCAAACCGGAATAAAACTTAGAATAAAGGTGCTTTTGAGAGTGCTATCATTTTGCTATCATTTTAATCTCTGACCACTCAAAAAGCCACTGTTTATGCGGTTATCTCTCGATTTTGCCTTATTCCCACTCCACAGTACCCGGAGGTTTTGAAGTGATGTCGTATACGACTCTGTTGACGTGCTCAACCTCGTTTATTATCCTGTTGCTTACTTTGCCGAGGATGTCGTAAGGGATTTTTGCCCAGTCTGCTGTCATAAAGTCGTCGGTGGTGACGGCGCGGATAGCGATAAGCTCGTCGTATGTGCGCGCGTCGCCCATGACTCCGACGGTTCTAACACCCGGGAGCACCGCGAAAAACTGGCTCATTTTTTCGGCGTAGCCGCATTTATCCATTTCGTCGCGGAGGATAGCGTCGGCTTCCTGAAGGGTTTTTACGCGCTCGGCGGTTATTTCTCCGATAACGCGCACGCCGAGTCCCGGTCCCGGGAACGGCTGACGCCACACCAGCTCGCGCGGCAGACCGAGCTTTTCACCGACTGCTCTCACCTCATCCTTGAACAAGTCCTTTAGCGGCTCGATAATACCTTCAAACTTGATATCCTTTGGTATCTCAACCTGATTGTGGTGGGTTTTTATCTTCGCTGCGTCGCCCTTTCCGCTCTCAATGCGGTCGGGATAGATAGTTCCCTGCGCAAAGAAGCCCGAGCCGTATTCGTCGCGTATCCTGTTCCAAAAAACATTATAAAATTCCTCGCCGATTATCCCGCGCTTTTCCTCGGGGTCGGTCACTCCTTTGAGCTTTGAGAGAAATTCGTCCTGACAGTTTATGCGGATAAAATTCATGTCAAAAAGTCTTGTGAAGGTTTCTTCAACGTAATCTCCTTCGTTTTTGCGCATAAGACCCTGATCCACAAAAACGCAGGTTAGCTGTTTGCCGATCGCCTTGCTGAGCAGCGCGGCAGCAACGGAGCTGTCAACACCGCCGGAAAGACCGAGGACGACGCCTCTGTCTCTAACCTGAGCCTTTATCTGCTCCACGGCGTCTTCAATGAAGCTGTCCATCTTCCAGTTGCCCGCGCAGCCGCAAACGTCATACAAAAAGCTTTTGAGCATCTCTTTGCCGTGCTCGGTGTGGTTGACCTCGGGATGAAACTGCACTCCGTAGAGCTTCTTTTCCGCGTCTGCCATAGCTGCGACGGGGCAATGCGCGGTGGTCGCGGTCACTTTAAAGCCGTCGGGAACCTTGCTGATATAATCGCGGTGAGACATCCACGAAATACCGCTTTTCGGCAATCCGCTGAAAATCACGCAATCGTCGCTGTATCCGGTTTCGGTTTTGCCGTATTCGCTGACTGAATTATCGGCGGCGGAAACGACTGTTCCGCCGAGGGAGTATGCCATGAGCTGGCAGCCGTAGCATATGCCTAAAATGGGAACGCCGATCGAAAAAATATCGGGCGTGTAATGCGGCGAGCTTTCGTCGTACACGCTGTTAGGTCCTCCCGTAAAAATAATACCCTTCGGATCGATTTCCTTTATCCGTTCAAGGCTGACCTTGTACGGCAGAATTTCGCAGTAAACTCCGCATTCGCGCACGCGGCGCGCGATAAGCTGATTATACTGACCTCCGAAATCGAGTACAATTACGGTTTCTTTCATGGCAATTCCCCTTTCACTGTATCAAAAAGTAAATCAAATAAGGGCGCACACGCTGGCGCGCCCCGAATAATAATTATCTGAAAATAATATCGTTTCTCTTTGGACCGTTAGAGACCATTTTGATCGGTACACCGATCTCCTTTTCGGCAAATTCGATGTAGTCGCGGCACGCCTTCGGCAGCTCGTCATAGTTTTTGATTCCCTTGATCGAGCATTTCCAGCCGGGAAGCTTTTTGAGGATAGGCTTGCATCTTTTAAGCTTAGTGGTCGAGGGGAAGTAGTCGATTTCCTCGCCATCAAGCTCGTAGCCAACGCATACGGGGATCTCGTCGAGATAGCCGAGCACGTCAAGAACCGTGAACGCTATCTGCGTTGCTCCCTGAACCATGCAGCCGTAGCGGGTGGCAACCAAGTCGAGCCAGCCCATGCGTCTGGGTCTGCCTGTTGTCGCGCCGAACTCGCCGCCGTCGCCGCCGCGCTTTCTCAGCTCGTCAGCTTCCTCGCCGAAAATCTCGGATACAAACTCGCCCGCGCCGACAGCGCTTGAATACGCTTTAACAACAGTGACGATCTCCTTGATCTCATAGGGCGGAATGCCGGCACCGACAGCGCCGTAGCCCGCGATAGTGTTTGAGGAGGTGACCATCGGGTAAATGCCGAAGTCGGTGTCCTTCAAAGAGCCGAGCTGACCCTCAAGCAAAATCGTCTTGCCCTCTTTGAGAGCTTTGTGAACGACCGTGAACGCGTCGCCCACATAGGGAGCGAGCTGCTCCTTGTACTCCATAAGCTTGTCAAAAACCTCCTGCTCCGTGACAGGGGGCTTGCCGTAGAGGTTTTTAAGAATGGCGTTCTTGATTTCGAGCGCGTGGCTGATTTTTTCCCTGAGCGAGTCGGGATCGTCATACAGCTCGTTGATCTGAAAGCCGATTTTTGAATATTTGTCGGAATAGAAGGGCGCGATACCGCTTTTGGTAGAGCCGAAGGAATTTTTGCCGAGACGCTCTTCCTCGTAACAGTCGAACGCCACATGGTAAGGCATTACAATCTGAGCGCGGTCGGAGATGACAATATTCGGTTCGGGAACGCCGCGATCCTTCAGCTCCTGCATTTCCTTAACAAAATTTTCTACGCTGAAAGCCACGCCATTGCCTATGACGTTGATGATGTTCTGATGGAACACGCCCGACGGAAGCTGATGAAGCGCGAATTTTCCGTAGTCGTTGATAATTGTGTGACCTGCATTGGCACCGCCCTGAAAGCGGATGACCATATCGCTGTCACTGGCGAGAACATCGGTTATTTTACCTTTTCCCTCGTCGCCCCAGTTGGCGCCTACGATTGCTTTTACCATGGTTTTTTCTCCTTTTGTGATTTCGCGTTTTCCGGAAATGAACGGAAAATCCGCGTTTTACACGTTGATTTCAGGTTTTTCGGATTCGATATCCTTATATTTTTCCAACACGGGAGCAACGAAATCTCTGAGGAATTCCTCTGTCTGTTCCTTTGCTCTGCCGGTGTATTTTTCGGGTTGAAGGATCGTTTCAAGCTCCTCAAGCGTCACCCCGAAAGCCTCGTCCGCCGCTATCCTTTGAAGAAGGTCGTTTTCGCCGCCCTCTTCCTTTATCACCTTGGAAGCCGCCATGGAATGAACGCGTATCCTCTCGTGGAGCTGCTGACGGTCTGCGCCGCGCTTTTTAACGGCGTCCATCATAATATTTTCCGTCGCCATGAACGGAAGCTCTTTTCTGAGCCGCTGCTCGATAACCTTGGGGTAAACAACCAAGCCGTCGGCTACATTCGCGTAAAGCGAAAGGATCCCGTCAACAGCTAAGAAAGCCTCGGGAACGCTGAGACGCTTGTTGGCTGAGTCGTCAAGAGTGCGCTCGAACCACTGTGTCGCGGTGGTGAAATATCCGTTGATGACGTCTGCCATGACATATCTTGACAGTGAGCCGATCCTCTCGGAGCGCATCGGATTTCTCTTGTACGCCATAGCGGACGAACCGATTTGGTTCTTCTCAAACGGCTCCTCGATCTCCTTTAGGTGCTGAAGCAGGCGGATATCGTTTGAGAACTTTGCCGCCGACTGCGCGATTCCCGCCAAAACGTTCAGGAACTGCGAATCGAGCTTTCTTGAATAGGTCTGACCGGAAACAGGGAAGCAAGCCTTGTAGCCCATCTTTTGCGCTATTTTTCTGTCGAGCTCACTGCACTTCTCGTGGTCGCCGTCAAACAGCTCCAAAAAGCTCGCCTGGGTGCCGGTAGTACCCTTGCAGCCCAAGAGCTTTGCCTTTGAAAGCTGATACTCAACGTCCTCCAAATCCATAAGCAGCTCCTGCAGCCACAGAGTGGCGCGCTTGCCTACCGTGGTGGGCTGGGCGGGCTGAAAATGTGTGAACGCGAGAGTGGGCAAAGCCTTGTACTCGTCCGCGAATTTAGCAAGGTTGCGGATAACAGTGATAAGCTTGTCCCTGACAAGCCGCAAGCCCTCGGTCATTATAATAATATCGGTGTTGTCGCCGACATAGCAGGAGGTAGCTCCCAAATGAATGATTCCCTTTGCGTTCGGGCACTGAACGCCATAGGCGTAAACATGGCTCATAACATCGTGGCGAACCAACTTTTCACGCTCAATCGCGACCTCATAGTTGATATCGTCGGCGTGCGCCTTGAGCTCGTCGATCTGCTCCTGCGTGACGGGCAGCCCAAGCTCCATTTCAGCCTCGGCAAGAGCTATCCAAAGCTTTCTCCATGTTTTGAATTTCTTGTCGGGTGAGAAAATATATTTCATTTCCCTGCCAGCATAGCGCGCCGACAACGGGGATTCGTATGTATCTTTGATCATAACGGTTCCTTTCTTATTCACGAATCTGCGCCCAAGCACTTATCGCCGTATTCCATTCCGCCGCGCTCCTTGCCTTCAAGGGTTATTTTGGTGGTCTGTGCGGGATAATTGCCCGTGAAGCAGCCCTCACAAAAGCCTATGGGCGCGTAGCCTATCATCTCGTGAAGCGACTCGACCGGAAGATAAGCGAGCGAGTCAGCGCCGCTGAGTTTTGTTATTTCCTCTATGCTGTGGTTGACCGCGATAAGCTCTCCGCGAGATGGAATATCGGTGCCGTAATAGCAGGGCCACATAAAGGGCGGCGAGCTGATCCGCATATGAACTTCCTTTGCGCCCGCGTCGCGCAACATGGTTACTATACGGTCAACCGTTGTGCCGCGCACTATGCTGTCGTCGATCATAATGACGCGTTTTCCCTTAACCATGTCGGCAATCGGGTTGAGCTTAATGCGCACGCTTTTCATTCGTTCGGACTGGCTGGGCTTTATAAAGGTTCTGCCGATGTAGGAATTCTTTACGATTGCCTTTTCGTAGGGAATCCCCGATTCCTCCGCGTAGCCTATCGCTGCGTCAATTCCCGATTCGGGCACGCCGATAACCATGTCGGCTTCAACGGGACAGGTGCGGGCAAGTATGCGTCCCGCCTGCTTTCTGGCTTCGTAAACACTGACGCCGTCGATCATTGAATCGCTGCGCGCAAAGTATATATACTCAAAAATGCAAATCGATTTTTTCTTTTCGCCGAAATCCGGGTGAATGCTGTGGAAGCCATCCTTCCCTTTTCCGTTAATAACTACGATTTCCCCCGGCTCAACATCTCTGAGAAATTCCGCTCCGCAGGCGTCGAGCGCGGCGCTCTCGCTTGCCACTACAACAGAACCGTTGCATTTGCCGAGGCAAAGCGGGCGGAAGCCGTGAGGATCGCGCGCGGCAATTATTTTACGGGGACTCATAACCAAAAGCGAATATGCCCCGTGAATACGGCGCATTGCGTCGGCAACGGCGTCCTCAACGCTGTGATGTTTTAATCTTGCACGGGCAATGAGATAACAAATTACCTCGCTGTCTATCGTTGTCTGGAAAATCGCTCCGCGCTGTTCAAGATCACGGCGGATCTCAACGGCGTTTGTAAGGTTGCCGTTGTGAGCAACGGCTATCGTACCCTTTACATAACGCATAACAAGCGGCTGCGCGTTTTCCAGCACAGAGCCGCCTGCTGTTGAATATCGAACGTGAGAAATCCCCATTTGACCGCCAAGCGAATCTAAAATAGTGTTGTTGAACACCTCGCTGACAAGCCCCATGTTTTTATAATAATCAATAACACCTTCGTCAGACACGGCTATGCCGCAGCTTTCCTGACCTCTGTGCTGCAAAGCAAGAAGTCCGTTATAGCAGGCATAAGCGGGATCGATCGTGCCGTCGCTGAAAACGCCGAAGACTCCGCACTCCTCATGCAGTCCTTCACTGTGATACCGATCAATTGAATCAACTGAACAAATCAAAATTTCACCATCCGAAAAATCTCGTTTTGGGTTTATTAATCACTATACGCTGCTTAAGAGAAGTTTTCAATAAGTTCGTAGGGGCGCACCCATGTGTGCGCCCGGAAAAGCTGTTGTCTGTTTAAGGGCGCACACGCGGGTGCGCCCCTACAAAGTCAAGGACAGCAACGCTTTTTCTTACAGTTATTGATATTAATTTTTCTGTTTATCCGAAAACATCTCTTTGCCGCCGTTTGTGAACGCTTTTAGTCCGAAAGACCAACGCGCTTCATCATCTCGGCGTAAGCCTCTTCAACTCCGCCCATATCGCGGCGGAAGCGGTCCTTATCAAGCTTCTCATGGGTATCCATATCCCAGAAGCGGCAGGTGTCGGGAGAGATCTCGTCGGCGAGAATGATAGTGCCGTCGGGAAGTCTGCCGAATTCTATTTTAAAGTCGATCAATTCAACGCTGCACTGCTTGAAGAATTCAACCATTACCTCGTTGACCTTCATTGTATATTCAGCTATCGTGTCGAGCTCTTCCTTAGTGGCGGCTCCGATAGCGATGATCTGGCTGTCGTTGATCATGGGGTCGCCGAGATCGTCATCCTTTAGGCAGTATTCAAGGGTAGGAGCCTTGAAAGCTGTTCCCTCGGGAACGCCGAAGCGCTTGGAGAAAGAGCCTGCCGCCTTGTTTCTGACAATGACCTCAAGCGGCACGATCTCAACCTTTTTAAGAACGGTCTCGCGGTCGTTGAGCTCCTCGACATAGTCGGTGGGAACGCCCTTTTCCTCAAGAAGTCTGAACATAAAGTTGGACATACGGTTGTTTACCACGCCCTTGCCGACGATGGTGCCCTTCTTTTCGCCGTTAAAGGCGGTCGCGTCGTCCTTGTAGGACACTACGCAGTATGCGGGATCTTCGGTAGAATAAACCTTTTTTGCTTTTCCTTCGTACATTAGTTCTTTCTTTTCCATGATAAATCCTCCATTTGCCATTTTGGACAATATAAAAATACAATTTTATTATAATATTATAATGTTGGATTTTTTTACCGTATTAGAATTATAATCAAATTTTATTGTTAATACAGAAAAATATCGCTTGTTGCAATATTTTTAGTGATGTTGGCAGTCTAATCACAATTCTTCAACATATTCCGCAAGATACCTCTGCAAAAGCGTCGCGTCGCTTATATCGACAACGCCGTTGCCGTCAACGTCGGCGGCTCTGAGTGCATCGCCCGTGAGAAGCTCGTACTCGCTCGCGTGCCGTTGGATCGCTGTAACGTCGCGGACGTCGATCACTCCGTCGTGGTTCGCGTCGCCGCGTGCGGCAAGCTTCGGAATGACCTGCCGGGGAATCAGCCATTCTCCGCATTCGGAGCACTGAACGCCCGCCGTCAAACCCGTTTCGGTTTCGGTCGCGGGGATTTCGGGATAAAAAATATATTTATGCTCCGCCTTGGGAATGATCTCCTGCGCGGTCAGCACGCCGCCGCACAGAGAGCAGTGCGCGCCGTCGGTCAAGCCTGTGTGTGAGCATGAGGAAGGATATCCCTCGTCGGCGATGCTGAGGCAAGGCTCGCCGCAATGCGGGCAAATCACATCATAGATGACAAACGGGATATTATATGCCTGAGCATATGTTTGCGCGTAAGAGTTTTCTTTGCCGTAAACAGAAAGATCATCGCAGTTTCCAAGCGCTCTTTCGCCTATGCTCGTCACACTGTCGGGAATAATAAGCTTTGTCAAGCCCTCGCACTTATAAAATGCCGAGTTACCGATATACGTCACGCTCTCGGGAATGATTATGGATGTCAAACCCGTGCAGCCCGAAAACGCATAGATGTAAATACTTTTTACACCGCTTCCGATAGTGACGCCGTTCAAGCCTGTGCAGTTATAAAACGCGTAGGAGCTGATCGTTTTTACGGCGTCGGGAACCGTTATGTCTGTAAGACCGGTGCAGTTATAAAAGGCTGAGGAACCTATGCTTGTCACGCTCTCCGGCAGTACAATACCTGTCAAGCCGGCGCAGTTGAAAAACGCTTCGCCTGCTATGCCTTTTGTGCCGTGCTCAAGGACAATAGAGGTATTATCCGGCATTGTTCCTTTGTATTTATATGCGACCTTGCCAGCATAAACCAAGCCGTCCGGCTGATTGTCGTACCATGCTGTGCCTGAAAACGCTAATTCGCCGATACTTGTCACACTGTCGGGAACGGTAATACTTGTCAGGTTGGAACAGCTTGTAAACGCGCCCTCGCCAATGCTTGTCACGCCGTCGGGTATAACTACAGCGGTCAGACCTGTGCAGCCGGAAAACGCAAAATAGTCTATAGTTTTCACACTGTCCGGAATCGTAATATCCGTAAGACTGCTGCAATTTTTGAATGTGTAGCCGCCGATGACAGTAATTCCGTCGGGAAGGTTGATATCGGTCAGGCTGCTGCAGGTGCTGAACGCGTGTGCGCCGATTTTTGTCACGCTGTCGGCAACAGCAACACTTTTCAGGCTTGTGCATTTGAAGAACGCGTATTTGCCAATGCTTGTGACTCCGTCGCTGATGACCGCGCTTTTTACGCCGGTCCCCCACGGCGCGAGATTCCCCTGAGTATAACTGTAATCAGCCATAGCTCCGTTGCCGCTGACTGTCAGCACGCCGTTGCTCAGCTTCCATGTGCAGTCGCCCGTTGTGCCGCTTGACGCGCCTGTTTGCACCGACGCAGTTTCCGCCGCACCTGCCGGTAGAGGTAAAACAGTCAAAGTGCATATCAGGATTACAAATAGGACAGACAAGAATCTCTTCATTTTTAAACGCCCCTTTCAAGTTAAAGCTCAGTAATGAATTCGGCAAGATACCTCTGCAAAAGCGTAGCGTCGCTTATATCGACAACGCCGTTGCCGTCAACGTCCGCCGCATTCTTTTGTTCGTCGGTAAAATCAGTCAGCTCGGCGATAAAGCGCTGGATTTCAGTCACGTCCTTTACCGTGACGATGCCGTCGCCGTCCGCGTCGCCTTTTATATTATCAGCGCCCGACGAGCCTGTTACAACGTATTTAAACACCCGGAGTGACGGCAAAGCCCTTCCCTCCGCGTCAAAAAAAGCCTGATTGTCAACCGCGCTTCCACCGTAATACCGCGCCGCATCGCCGTCGTACTCTCCGGCATAGGACGAAGCCCAGCCGCAGCCGTACCGCTCCCAAAGCTCTCTGTTGGCGTTGCAGCGACGGGTCAGTTCAGCGCCGCTCATGCCCGTGATGTCGCCGACGCTTATCCAAGCGCCCTCCCAGTAGAACACGCCGAGCCCTTTAGACGAGCTGACATTGTTAACGGCGTTCATAACCGCGCGAACCTCGTCAGCCTGTCCCTGAACAGAGAAATCCCAGAGCAGATCCTTTCCCGTGTTGTTGCTCCAATGGCTGACCGTGTTGTCGTGACCGTCAGTGTCATCGAGCGTAAAGGCGTAGGAGGTCTCGGCGACCATCGTAAATTTGCCGTAGGTTTCGGCGACGTAATCAAACACAGCCGTGAGGTTTTCGAGGCTTCCGTGCCAATAGGGATAGTAAGAGGACGCGAAAACATCGTAATCGACTTTGTTCTGACTGAGGTAATCTGCGTACCACTTCATCACGGCGGTGTTTTCGGGTCCCGTAAAATGAATAGCGACCTTTACTCCGCTGTCAAAATCGCGCACAGCTTTTGAACCCGCCGAAAACATCTTGTGAATGTCGGAATAATCGTACACGCCCGCTATGCCCGAGGTCGTTTCGTTTCCGATCTGAACCATTCCTATATCGGCTCCCGCTGATTTTAATTCTGAAAGAGAATTAAATGTATAGTCATATAAAGCGCTCTGCTTTTGAGCAAGCGTCATATTCTCCCATGCTTTAGGAGCCTTTTGCTTGGCGGGATCCGCCCAAAAATCGGAATAATGAAAATCTACAAGCAGCTTCATTCCGTGCTCGGCTGCGCGTCTGCCGATTTGCTTTGCTTTTTCAATGTCGCTGTTCCCGCCGCCGTAGCCGTTTCCGCTGCCGTCGTAGGGGTCGTTCCAAACGCGGACGCGGATATAGTTGATGCCGTTATCGGCAAGAAGCTTGAAGATATCCTCCTCCACGCCGTTTTCATTCTTGAATGTGACTCCCGCGTTTTCAAGCGAAATTACTGACGAAACGTCCATACCCCTGATAAAACCGGTATTATTAAACTCGATTTTTTGAATGTCAATGTCATCGTCAACAGGAGCCTCCGTTTCCGCCGCCCCCGAAGTCAGCGCCGTCATTAGCAAAAAAGCCGCCGCCAAAAATCCTGCCAAAGCTTTTGTGATTTTCATAACTATCCCCGTTTCCGTTTTTTGAAAGATGATAATTGTTTGCTGTCTTTGATAACTACATTATATCACAAAACCGGAAAAGAGAAAACGGAAAATATAAATTTATTATTTATTTTTTAGCAGTTTTTTAGTTTTAATTATTCAGTATTTATTATTGATAGAGAGCCAAATTCTTCTGCTCCTTTTTTAGTGAATAAAGAATAGAGAATAGAGAATATTCTTTCTTCTTTGAGCCATGCGTCAGCATGGCGTTTCTGTCAAGGATGAGCAAAAAAGATGATTATTCAAAAATCCTTGTCCTGAACTGAACTTACGAAAAAAATAGTATTCAATAATTGTTTCAGTTATTCTCAATACTTTTGTGATACGTTGAATAATATGTCTGAACTCCATTTACGCAAGGCTTCCTCGTCTTTTATCCAACTTACAATACCGTCAGCATCGCAAGGCTTATATTGTCTTATCTGCTTAGAGAATTTCCTACTTCTTCTCAATCACGATAAACGGAATCTTTCGTTCTGCTTCGGTCAGCCCTGCATGAACTCCGGGCATTTCCTGGGTATGAAAATGGGTAATAAATATGCTCTTGTCAGAGATCGCCAATGCAATATAATCACCGATCATATCTTCTAAGCCGTCACGATCATTTCCCGTTCCAAACAATCTCTCGGAAAGAGCCTCATCTTTTGTCAGCAAAACAAAGGAATCTCCAAAATACTTGTAGAAAATCTTCGGAAAGGTTTCCTTGTATTCATCTTTCACAAAGAGATTCAGTGTGCGCGGCTCAAAGGAAGGCGGACGAACAAGACAGCGCATGATTTCAGGATAATCCAGCAGGCAATCATTCTTGCTGTCTATGTGACCGTGATCCGCAGTAATCAGAAACAAAGTATCAGATAATCCCGATACTGTTTTCTCTACCATTTTTTCAAGCATTGTCACGATCCTGTGCGTTTCCGGACTTCCCGTTCCCGTCTTATGCATAGTGCTGTCCGGTTCATTCCAATAGGCATAAATGAACTTTCTGCCCGGTTCATGACATAGCTTCTCCACACGATGTAAGATCGCGTCCGCGCTTTGAGGATACGGCGGCATAAACGGCATAGCGGCATACGCGCTGCCCCCTGACTCGTTTATGATCTCGACGATATTTTTGTACGGCGTGTATCTAAAGCCGACATTGTACGCCGCCGCGGGTAATGCTTCCTCCAACGAATCCTCCGCCCACCTCTTTTTTCCATCTGTGTCAACGGCAGACGGAACAGCGTTTTCTTTTTCCTTTAGCTGTTCTGTGTTCGTAAAAACGGTCACGTTTTTATTGATCTGCGGATAGTAGACGTCCCATCCCAGCCATCCGTGTTCATTCGGATATAATCCGCTGAGAATCGAAGTCGTCGCGGCAACCGTTGTAGGCGGATATACTGAATCAAGCGCGCCTGCCATATGGCTTCTGAAAAAACCGTTCTCTTCAAGATGCCTCTCAACGATTGATGTTCCCAGCCCATCCAGAATAAGAAGCACAACATTTTGATACTCCCCTTCAAGATACTTATCCGCAAGGGAAAGTGTACCGGCTGTTGTCCGCGCGCCAAATTTCTTCAATATGGAATTGGATAGGTTCACAAGACAGTTGTTATAGTCCGGCAGAGCGGACAGACTATTTTTGCTCATATCTGATGATCCGCCTCCTTTAATATGCAGTATTCCCAAATAACGAATCCCTTTTTTGAACACACCAAATAACATTGTCAGCAGAAGCGGCGCCGCTCTCCTTATGATACCCTCCGTACACATTCACGATTTTGTATCCGGTCAATTCCAGAAGATACTTCATTTCCTGACGATACGTTTGACGCATTTTCAATGGGCGAATCCTTTCCTCAGCTACATTCCCGTTATTGTCGAGCGTTTCAAATTTCCAATTCCCGCTCATTATCTGCGTATATGGATCATACGAAATCGCATTGTATATCTTCTCATGCAGCCCTTTCTTATTCGTGTATTCAAGGCGGAATGAATAATCCGTATCCTTTGTATTCATCTGCTGTGCCTGAAAAAACGGTTGAGGATCAAATGTATTGAATGTAAGCATTCCGCCGTCATACAGATTCTCACGGATGTTCAGAAGTGCCGCACGCTGTAATTCCGGCGTAAGAAGATGCATAAATCCGCTCCGTGCAATGATAGCGCATGAGTACTTTTTATCGCTTCTGAACTCCGTCATATTCGCGGGGAAAATGTTAAGATGATAGCCTTTGCTCTTTGCCTTTTCATCCGCGACACGGCACATGGCTGCAGAAAGATCCGTTCCGTCAGCCATTATCCCGTGCTCTGCGAGGTATAACAGCACCGCCCCCGTTCCGCAGGCAATGTCTATTACCCCACCGCCGCCGTACTGTTTCGCAAAGTCCAGATAAAACTCTTGGAATCCTGCGCGGTTATCCTCATCCTTAAACATCTCATCCAGATATAGGTCATAGTTTTCCGCTACATCATCAAAATCATGCAGATCCATGTTGTCAGCCTCCTTATCGTTCTTCATTTTAAGCCTGCGCATATTCTCTTCGGGCTGTTGGTATTGACTGCGAAATAACCGATTTACATCTACGTTTCGTGACAAAATTATCACGGATCTGAAATGGAAAAAAGCCCGATAAAATCGGGCTTTTTCGGGGATATATCTTTTTTGCATATCCTTTATGGCTGGGCCGGCGTAAATTTTGCTTTTCCGAAACCACCTGCCCCGCTTGTTGCGGCGTATTCACCGCTATAGGTTTCTTCTACGCTCTCCCTAAAAACGTCACACTGTGACGTTTTTACCCGTCTGCGGCGGGCACGGTCGCCTTCGAATCCCGCCGATTTGTATAGCCAATAATTAAAGCACCCGCAAGGGGTGCCTTAATTATTGGCTGGGCCGGCGGGATTCGAACCCACGGATGACGGAGTCAAAGTCCGTTGCCTTACCGCTTGGCGACGGCC
>CACYTI010000032.1 GCA_902777275.1 uncultured Ruminococcus sp.
ATGAAACCTTGAAGTACGTCAAGTCGGGGCTGAAGCGCCTGCTCGCTATTCCCACGCCTTCACCTCAGCTTTTGCTCGCAGGTTTTGGGGAAACTTAAACCGATGTCAGGTGTTGATATTTCTTGTGCTTTGTGCTACAATTGGAATTGTCCATAGTGATGATTCCTTTCGAATTGGTGTGTGGTAACTCAATTCTACTACAGAATCGTCCCTGTGGACTCTTTATTTTTATTGTTGCAACTTCATTTTACAATGCGCGAAATGAATTTCTTTGAAATATTTGAAAAGTTTTGTAGGGGATATATTAGAGGGGGGAGTAGAGTGTGGGTATATAAAAGTATTTATATAGAATTGAAAAAACCTCCACTTCTTCCACCAACTTCCCCCAAACAGCTTAAAAACCGCATATGTAAGCCATTTTTGTGATTCAAATCTGGTGGAAGCAGGGAAAAAGTTCTTCCACCAAACAGCTACCTTACTTCCACCAAAATCCCGTTACAGCATCAGCGATCCGTGGATATTCACGGTTTGTAAATACAAGTACACTGAAAGGGGGGTGAAGCATATATGTTGTATGACATGATCAGAGATGATCTCCAAGATGCAGTCCTCTTAATGAATAAAATGAAAGAACGAGGATACAACGTTTCTCTCACAGATGTTCTGATTGCTAATCTGAATATTACTTTGGAAGAAGCTATCCAAAGATTTGAAAAATCACTGGATGACATAGCTAATAACATCACCTATCTTCAGTAGAGAAGCAGAACGGTACAGCGGGCAGCAGATATTTTTCTCTGCCTGCTGTTTGCCATCTATCATCGGAAATAATAACATCAAATACGCCCGTATGGGGGTACAAATCTCTACGCCTTCCCTTGCGGGCAACGGCGCGGGGTAATGTGCGCAAAAAATGCGAAATCAAAAGGGTAATAAAACAATGGAGGAAATATGAAAAGACGAGAAGCAGAAAAAATAGCGCAGATGGTATTGTCCGGTATTCCGCCATCAAAAATCGCGGCTGCTATGGATATGTCTGTCAACACCATCAAGTCACATATCCGCAGGCACCCGGAAATATCCGCGGCAGGAAAATGCCTGTATTGCGGTGTGCCGGTAGTACAACCGGAGGGTAGAAAGCGGAAGAAATTCTGCTCGGACAGGTGCCGAATCTCATATTGGAACCATTGCCGAAAGGAGGATCATCATGACAAAAGCAAAGCAAGCTGACAGGCTCTCTCCGGAGAACCTGATGAACTACCATCTCTCCGTTTTGCTTGTGAATAAGCTGTACGATGACGGCGAGATAACCGCCCGCGAAAAAGCGAAAATGCTGACAATTCTCGGGGATAAATACGGCATTGATTCGTGCAGTATATTTGCGGCGTAACGCTTGATATATCCTCCGCGAAGAGCGAATATGGTACGTAATAAATGATACAATTCCTACGAGGCGCAGGTGGATTACTACACGCATTTTATTCAAGACAAGCCCGAATGGGAGTTTGTAAAAGTATATACCGACGAGGGTATTTCCGCCACCAACACACGCAAACGCGAGGGTTTCAACCGTATGATCGCCGACGCGCTGGATGGCAAAATCGACCTGATCGTCACCAAATCCGTCAGCCGCTTTGCCCGCAACACCGTTGACAGCCTTACCGCTGTTCGCAAGCTTAAGGAGCACGGCACAGAGGTCTATTTTCAAAAGGAAAACATCTATACCTTTGACAGCAAAGGCGAGCTACTGATAACGATTATGTCCTCTCTGGCGCAGGAGGAGAGCCGCAGTATTTCTGAGAATGTCACATGGGGACAGAGAAAGCGCTTCGCGGACGGAAAAGGTCAGCCTGCCGTATAAATCTTTTCTCGGATACCGTAAAGGCGCTGACGGCTTGCCGGAGATCGTTCCCGAGGAAGCCGAAACCGTGCGCCTGATTTACAGGCTGTTCATCGGCGGCAGGACGGTGAACTACATTGCCAACCACCTCACGCAATTGGGTATCCCTACGCCGCGCGGAAAAGCGAAATGGAACACTTCCACCATCGAAAGTATCCTCACTAACGAGAAGTACAAGGGTTCTGCGATTTTACAGAAGAAGTTCACGGTCGATTTTTTGAGCAAGAAGATGAAGGTCAATGAGGGCGAAGTTCCGCAGTATTATGTGGAGCACAGCCACCCGGCAATCATCGACCCGGAGGAATGGGAACGAGTACAGAAGGAATATCAGCTGCGCAAGTCCTATGGTAAGCACCGCAATTCTCTAAGCCCCTTTTCGTCAAAAATCATCTGCAGAGACTGCGGTTCGTTTTATGGCGCGAAGGTCTGGCACTCTACAAGTAAATACCGCCGCACCATATGGCAGTGCAACGGTAAATTCAAGGGCGCGGAAAAGTGTACCACCACGCATTTATACGAGGAGAAAATCAAGGAGTTGTTCTTGTCAGCTGTCAGCAAGCTCACCGCCAACCGGCAGGACTTGATTGACACCTGCAACCGCCTGAAAAACGAGTTTGCAGATACAACGCTGCTTGATGAACAGTCCTCCGCTCTGCTCGATGAAACAAACCTGCTGACCGAGATGATAAAGAAGTTGATAGAGCAAAACGCTTCCACCGCGATAGATCAAGAGGAATACGCGCGTAAATACAACAACTACGCCGCCCGCTTTGAAAAGGCGACCGCAGAATATGAAAAGCTCCAAAAGCAAAAGCTCCGCCGACTGCATCAAAGCGATATCCTCGAAACCTTTGCCTTTGAGATATTCTGCCTGCCCGACCTGCGCATAGAATTCAGCGACAGGCTATGGCTCAACCTGATAGCCCACGCCACAGTATACGGCGACGAGCGCATCGTTTTCAGATTCAAGAATGGTGTGGAGATCGAGGGGAAATTATAATACAGATATTTGAAACGATTAAAACGATAGCTTTTGGGTTACGGTTTGTTTTGCGCAGGCTGTGACCCATTTTTGTAAAGCAAATCATCTCCGGAAAACCCGCTGCACCCTCTGCTATATCAAAAACATACTCCCCAAGCTGTTTTCAGGACATAAAAAAACGATTCGGTAATCAATACGATTGTATCAATTACCGAATCAGACTTGGTTGCGGGAGAAGGATTTGAACCAACGACCTTCGGGTTATGAGCCCGACGAGCTACCGAACTGCTCTATCCCGCGATATATTTGCTTTCTTTAGCTTAATCATTATATCACTGATTTCGCAATTTGTCAATAACTTTTTTTAATTTCTTTGGTTATTTTTAAAAAAATAAATTGCTTTTCTCTTTGACAGGTTTTTATACCGCTTTCTGTATGAGTCTGCCGCCCTGCTTTTTGTCTGACAGGACGGCAGACTTACATTGTTTTATCTACCCATCGGCTGACCTACGGGGTACGTGATATCGTACTCCGCAAGGTACATTTGAATAGCAGTGGCATCGGTGATATCGAGCTTGCCGTCGCAATCGGCGTCGGCTGCACCATTAAATATTTCGTTGATGCGTTCAAGCTCGGCAAGGTGGCGCTGAATTACCGTGACGTCGTTAATGTTCACAAAGCCGTCAGCGTTCGTGTCGCCGCGCTTGAGCTCGTCAAGAAGAAGATAGTTGATGCCGTTCTCTACGGCATAGTTATGCGCTCCGGAGCCGCTGTAGCAGCAGATCACCGCGTTGTCCGAGCCGCTGAACGCTCCCGTGCCGATTTGGGTCACGCTGTCGGGGATTTTGACCCAACGGAGCGATTCACAGCCGCCGAACGCGTATGCGCCCACGGTCTGAACCGAATCGGGGACAATTACGGTTTTTAAGCTGTCGCAGTTGTAAAAGGTCTGCGCGGCAATTGCCGTTATGCCGTTTCCGAGACTCGCGGTTTCAAGCGACACACAATCCTGAAAGGCGCCGAAGCCCACGCTTTCAACCGAGTCCGGAATTTCTATAGAACGCAGTGCCGAACAGCCGCAGAACGCGCTGCTGCCGATCGAGCTGAGATGCTCAGCGCTTTCAAGCGTGATATCCGTTATTCGGGTCTTGCCGAAAAACGCGCTGTCATCAATGCGGATAACATTCTTGCCCAACAGAGTGTTCGGAAGAGTTACCTCGCTGCTGCGCTCGTCATAGTCGTGGATCACGGCTCCGCCGTTCTGAACGTCGAACGCAAAGCCGTAAAGCACGGTGTACGATCCCGCGGCGTGAGCGGCAAAAGCCGCCGCACACACCGCTGCAAGGGTTATTATTGTTACAGTTAATGTTTTTATGCGCTTCATTTGATCACCTTTTGCTAAACGCCGTCCCGTTAACCGAAAAACGGATCGTCTCCCCAGTCGCCGTCATCATCAATGTGTGAAGAATGGATCTCGACGACATCGCTTGCCATAAGCTGGTTTGTAAAACCGATTTTTGTTATTTCCCACTCAGGCGAAACATATTCTTTTTTTATCATGGTCATTCGCCCTCCTGATAAGTTAGTGTCAGTCAATCAGCCACATATCGTCCGCAGCCTGCTCTTTGGCGGCAATATCCTTAAGACAGATATATACGGAATTGCTGAAGGTTACGTTTCCTCTGCTATCGATCATAAATGCGGTCGCTTTCATCAGGTAGTTGCTGTTGCCGTAGATTTTGTTGCCCTGTGCGTCCTCCTTGTAGGAGTTCTTGAAGGCTTTACCGAACTGTATACGGTTTTTATTTGTAAGCTTGTCGGTAGCGATACTGCTTGTCATAATGCTGCGGCGCTTTCCGTCTGCGTAATAGTATGAAGACGCGCTGTTTTTGATTGCTGCCGCAAGATTTTCCGGATCGGATTCATAGCCGTAATCGGTGCCCTGAACAAAGGGGTCCTGCTCCTTCGCGCAAAGCTCGAACACAACGCCTACCTGATAACCCGAATCCTGTCCGAACAGGTCTGCGGCTCCGTCGGAGAACGCGATCTCAAAGTCGGTGTAAAGAAGATCGGTGTTGCCGTTGGGATAGATATTTCCGTCCTTGTCTGTCCAGCGGTTGCGCGAATACTCAAGATGAGTCAGCGTAATGAGCTGTTCGTCGGGAGTTACCTTACCCTCAAAAACAGGAGTGATCCAATAGTTATCCATTATACAGAACGTGAACCAACGGTCGTAGCACTTAGCAATAACATCGGCGTTAGGATCCTCCGACTTTCTGATTGCCCAGTAGCTGAAGTTTTCGTTTCCGCGCAAATCGAGCGCCGCAAGCTGTTCGTCCGTTTCGCGGTTGGCGCCTATATCGGTAACAATGGTCGTATACGCGCCGAAATCGTCAAGACGGTATTTTACAGTAACCTTTTTCCTGTTCTGCTCAGCGGTAACTATCGCCATAAGCTCACCGTCATCGGAAACAGTCTTTACAATATTCTTGTCGCTCCAGTAAAGCGTCTCGGCGTAATTGCTCTCGTAGGGAGCGTTCTCAATGATAAAGGCGTCGCTGAGCGAATATACTCCGTTGTTAACGTCGGTATAACGCTCGATGTCGTCGCCCGAAAGCGTATTCTTCACAACAAAGCTGTTCAGCCCGTCTTCCGCGTCACGGTCAACGTTACCGGTGCGCGTGCGGAAGCGGTAGACGATTTTATAAGGCATTTCGGTCGTCTTTTTGAACATCGCTATGAAGTGCCACGGGCGTGTGCGCTCAACCTCGACATACTGTCCTGTTTTGTTGTCGATGTCATAGCGCGGAACAACTGTGCCGTCCTCATATTTTTCATACCAGCCCGCGAACTCGTATCCGTATACCTGCTCGCCGCTTCTTGTCTTGTTTTTCGTTACGGCAAACTCAAAGTCCTTCATGGAGTCGAGCGGGGTAAGCTCGCCTGCTTCGTAGCCCATCGGATCAGCAAATTTAAAGGTGTGTCCCGTAACGCTGCCGTCGGCGTCGTGCTGTGCGTCGCCGTCCTCATATAAACCGCTGTCGTTATACATTATATCGGCGTTCATATACACCTGAACCTGCTCATAAACCGCGTAGTAGGTCATATCGGCAGGCGGGAACGCAGGGACAAATTCTTTTTCGGGGTTATGATACGACTTGCCTTCGCTGTCGGTATCGAGAATATCGAGCGCGTTGCCCTCACCTTTGGGATTGTCGTACCAGCCCTTGAAAACGTACTGGCGCGATAAGCCCGTCGCGGGATAAATCACGACCGGGTTAGCGTTGACGTCGTCCTGATTCTCGGCTATGAGCTGAGAAAGCGACAGGCTCGCGAAATCATCTTCGGTTTCCTGTTCGCAGACGATCTCAAATTTAAGCAGTCTGCGGCTATCCTTGCGGTAATACACCTTGATGACGTTTATCTGTGGATCCTCGTTGTTATCCGGGCGGATCGTCAGTGAAATCACGCGGTCGCTTATGCGGTTGTAGTTGATCTCTTCGCCGCCGGAGACGTACTTATACTTATCCGGAGCGCTGATCGTTACATCTCCGCCGACAGATATAGCTTTATCGCCGTTATAGATCACGGTTTCGAGCAAGCCGTCGGGCAGGCTGCTGTCATCCATGTGGAGTCTTTCCTGCTCATAATCGACGTACATGACCTTGTAGCCGTACTTCATTCTGTCGTAGAAGAAGGAAATTATCAGCTTGTTTCCGTCCGCGACAACCGTCATGCCCGTCGCGTCGGCGCCGTTGATTTGAGTTTTGCCGATATCGTTTGTATATCCGTTGCTCAAAAGCGCCTGAGAAACAGAGCTGCCGTTGAAAACCTCCTGCAAGTTCAGAGTTGCATCGCGCTCGGTGGTGAGCGTTTCGTTCATGTAAAGCTCGTAGCCCGAGCCGTCAATGCTCTGAATACAGTGGTCGATTTCGTAAAGAACATCATTTTCGTTCTTGGTGTAATAGAAAATGATGGTGTTCATGGCAAGCTCTTCCTGCTTGGCGATCTCGGGATCATCGCTTGCGGAAGCCGACATGACCGCCGATTTTGTTACGCGGTCGGCGATGTAGCCGGGAACATATTGCGAAGCCTCGGTGATTATCGCGTTAGAAGTATCGGCGATTTTCGTCGGGACTCCGGGAAGATCCGTCTTTGTCTGAGCGTCAACATAGCGCACTCTGAACCAAACGTGATCCTTCCTCACATACTCAAAGTTGTAAATATTCGGAGCATACTTATCCTCATATTCGTTGGGAGCTATGAGTATCGAGTGAGATGAAACAGTCGGCCACCAGTTTGTCTGACCGTCAACCCACTTGTGCTCCGCGTTCAGCTCTTCGCCGCTCTTCGCCGGGAAAGACTTGGTCTTTGACACGAACACCGCGCCTACAGTCGGCTCGGCAACTTCAACGCCCGTGCCCTTTTCGGTGTATGTGACCTTATACTCGGCGGTGTCGGCTGACGTCCATTCGGCGTACAGCTTCAACTCATGTGTTACGGGAATTGATTCCGGGTCGAAGCGGATAGGCTTGTTGCTTTCATCAAGGTAATACCAGCCTGCGAAAGTCGAACGCTGTGTCGGAGGCGTTAACCTGTATGTGCTGTCAGCCGACAGTGACGGGACCTCAGCGGTGTTTATCTTGGTGTTGTAATCGACCTGACAGGTGTTTATACTTTCCTCGTTCCCGATAAACTTGCTATAGTCGTTGTAGAAGGTGACTTTTTCCTTGACGGGAACCCATTTGGCGTAAAGCGTCATATCGTCGGCGGGCATTCTCAGCGTGCTGAAATCAGCCTTTTGTTTGTAAAGCGGAGACAGGTACCAACCGTCGAATCTGTAATAATTCACCAAATCGGGGTTGTGATATATGGGAGTGTACTCAAACTCGGCTATGCTCTGGTCGAAGTAAACGCCCTCTCTTGTGTGGTCATTATCCTTATGGTTGCTGTTTCTGAACTTCAACGTATAAGTGTTTCTCGTGTAGAAGTAATAAACATCAACAACGGTGTAGCCGTCAATTTTGACCGGATTGCCGTTTTCGTCCATATGACGGACGATCTCTATACGGGTCTCGTTCTCGTTTGCCGCCGGCTTTTCAAAGCCTTCAAGAGCGGTCGCGGTTTGCTGTTCCTTGACAGCCTTATCGGAGCCGTAAGAAGCACCGCCGTCAAAGCTCGTTACAACCTCGTTGTCGTGAAGCCTGAATCTTATTCCGTTTTTGATAAGGTCGGTATCATGCTGTTCCTCATCGGGCAACTCCTGAATGTAGTTGTAGTAGTTGAACTGATACAGACCGTTCGTATTGCCCAGACCGTTCCAATTCTTGTTCTTTACATTCGTCCAGAATGAGAGGTAGTTGAGCGTAGTGCCGTTGTCGTATCTGCGCATCAGATCCTCGTCGAGCATTTCATAAATGCCCTTAACAGTTCTGTTCTCTATGCCTGAGCAGTACTTCGCCGGGTGTTCAACCGACCACGCTCCGAACTTTGCGTACATTCCCGAACCATCGTTTAGCGGAACGGGCTCGAACGCGTCGATTAGCCAATCGCCGTTCTCGTGCATATTCTCGTAATACTTTGTTTCTACCTCGAAGTAGTAGTAGCGGTAATTATACTTTTTGCCGTTTGACCTGTTTTTGTTGGTGTAACGAACGTCCTCGACATATCCTTCCTCTGGATATATCTTTTCCTGGATCTTATCGCTGTATTCGCTTTTGATCTGCGGCTTCTCCGCCGCGATAGCCCGCCAGTCGGTCGTACCCGAGCCGTTGCTGCAAATCAGGTGCTTTCTCAGCTCCCCGTCAGGCGTCAGACTTGAGAAATTACCCTTTGAAAACGCTTTTGTGTAGCCTGCAAGCTCAAATCTCTCGTTTTCGGGTATGGTCGGATCCATGTTTTCTCTGGCGTAGAAGAACCTTTGCTTATAGGTTTTGCGGTCGTAATACACGTAAACGCGTGTTGTTCCGTCGCCCTGAACAACGGTGTTTCCCGTTGAGATAGCCTCGTTAAAGTCAAAGCGTTCTCTGTTCCAGAGCTGTTTCTTCTGGTCGTCGCTCATGTCGGGGAACTTATTTCCAAGGTCTTCCAACGCACCCGTTGAACCCGTGCGGATACCCTCGTAGAAGTTGTCGGAGGCGCTTACGCTCTCGCCGGATCTCTTTTTCTTCAAAACGTCCTGCGCGCCTACGACAAGATAGGTTTTGCCGTTTTCACTGTTTGTCATTCCTGTTCCGTCAACGGTTTCAAACAGGTAAACAACGCTGTAGTCAACAAGCTCCGCATCCCAGTACGCCTTGTAACAGACGTCCTTTGCGGGAACCGTGCCGCTTGTAAATTTTTCGGCAGCCGCTCTTGCTTGTTCGTCGGAGATTTTGTTTCCGTTTTCATCAACAAAGTTTCCGTTTGCGTCCGCCGGAACCCAGCCCTTGAAGGTGTAGCCCTCTCTTGCAGGCTCGGGGATATTGAATGTTGAACCGTACTTAGCATAAATAGGCTCAACGCCGTAACCGCCGTCAAGCTCAAAGTCTACCAGATAATAGTTGCGGTCATAGTAGATTTTGAACACCGTGGAACCGTCGGCGGCAATGAAATCCGGCTCATGGAAAAGCGTGGTAAAGCCATCGAACTTCATGTCCTCAAGATCGGTGGGATATTCTCCCGTTAAGCCCGTGCGGTCGTAATAAGCCGCGGGAAGGCTTAAATCCTCGGTGTAAAGGTCGTCGCGAATGTTTTGCTTGAAATAGCGCACCCTGTAGCTCACCAAATCGGGTATATAATAAACCTCAATGGTGTGATCCTCGGCAACGGCGAAATCAAGCTTGGTGGTAAGCGCCGCCTTAGCGCCCCCGTCAAGCGAGTCAACAGCCTTGTAGCCCGGTAGGATCGGGTTGGTGACGGTGATATCCACGTCGGCTCCGTCGGGGAAAACTGCCACATAAGGGTCATGAGCTTTTTCGCCGTTTGAAAAAAGATACTCGACGCGCACGGTGTGATAATTGTTCGCATATGTGACGATCATGGTCAGCGACGCGGTGATCGCAAGCAGCGCCAAGAGCATTACGCAAAAAAGGCTCTTCCTTGTAAATTTCATTATTGATGATTTACACAATTTTCGGATTCCCCCTTTTCAATTTTATAGAATAATATGAATAGTACCACATATATAGTGGCACATGCTGAGTATACAAGATTTCAAGTCTTTTTGTCAACATCTTACCGAGAGAAATGAACAACACAATACAAGTAACTTTTGGATACAATGTATAAAATTGGCAACAAGCGGTAATTTTTTGACTTTCTTTCAACCCCCTATAGCTAAAACAAGATTGTTTTATACTATATTGCAAAAAGGATTACAGAACCGCAATTGACCTTTTAACAAAGAGCAAATTACCAAAAAGCGGTTCAAAACCCGCATTTTGCCAGAATTTTCTATTAAATTGGCATATGTCAAAAAAATATTGTTATATATCAACAGCTAATCTGCAAAAATTTGCAAAAGATTATATAATAATACCAGTGACATATTGTTCGCAATATTGTATAATAACTATAGTACCAAACCGGCACTTTAACACATATGCTGATAACGTGCAAAAGATCACAATGCTTCAGAAGGTTCCGAAAAACCGATAATCTTTCTGATTTCGCTTTTTTATCATTTTTTAAATTTGACTTTATCTTCTTCAGCCCTGCGGACGAGCCGTCGGGGGCTTCGGAGGACTTCTCTGACCAATCCGAAAAACATGAATATCCTGTGCTTTGCACGGGCGTTTGGCACTATTTATCTTTTATCATGCTGCCGGCTTTAAATTTTTAGTCAATTAATCAATTGAAATAATGGTTAATAAGGCTTAAAATATGATAAAGAGATGTGCTTCAGGGGTGAAACAATGGCAGAGGTTTTAATGTTCAACATCGAAAAAAGCAAGGCAGCAAAGATAAAAATGCTTTGCCGCAAGTTTTTCGTGGAAGCCACTGAGGTTTCAAAAGAGGATTTCGGCTGCAAAATTTCCTGCCTTCTCGGCTTTTCAGAGAACAGAGAAGGGTCTGTGGATTCGTATTTTTCCGAGGAGATGCTCTACTTTGCCGACATAAACGGCGGCGTTTTAAGTATTCTTTTGGATCAGCTCAGACGCAAAAAAACGCCTGTCGCGCTTAAAGCGGTAAAAACAGACGTTAATGTGGATTTCACACCGTATGAGCTGTATCGGAAAATCTCTGCCGAACGCGAAGCAATTACCCGCGGCGAGTCCGCGCACTGATTTTTGGCACTTTCAGTTGAACCGCCCGGAGCGATCCGGGCGGTTTGAGTGCGCCGGTGGACGCTTTCGGCGCCTACGCCGGTGGGCGCTTTCGGCGCCTATTGAAAAAAAAGATATAAAATAAGCCTTCCTTCAACGGCGCGGACTAACGCGGGAATTGAAGGAAGGCTTTTTATATCGTTTAGAAGCGCGGAGCGAATGCAGCGTCACGCTGCCGCGGGCTAACGCGGGATTTGAAGAAAAGCTTTTTATATCGTTTAGAAGCGCGGACCGGTTGCAGCGTCACGCTGCCGCGGGCCGGAGCGAATGCAGCGTCACGCTGCCGCGGGCTAACGCGGGAATTGAAGGAAGGCTTTTTGTGCGGAATTCGGTGCAAAGGGAGCCCGCAAGGGGCTCCCCTACAATTCCAAGGATATGAAAATATTGATCAACGGCAGAGAGCGCGGATCGGATCAAGCGTCATGCCGCCCGACTAAACTGCTCTTTGGGTTCCTGTCGTGCCGTAGCCTCCGGTGTGCTCGGCTAAATATTTCTGAACGCAGGTTATGTCCGCTATGGTCACGTCGCCGTCGCCGTCAACGTCCGAGACGATTTGCTGTCTGCTGTCGAGCGTGATAAACTGCGCTACCGCTCTCTGCATTGTTGTGGCGTCGGTCACGTTTACAATGCCGTCGAGGTTTGCGTCGCCCATTGTGAAGCGTTCGGGCTCCTTGTAGGGTATCCATTTGCCGTCGGCGGTGTAGATCATCTGCTGACCGGGCGTTATACGTCCCGCGTCGAACTGCTGACCGCTTCCGTTATGGAATATCACGTTGCCGTTGCTTCCGTCAAGCTCAAACTGATAAGGCAGCACGTATCTGAACAGGCCGTCGCCCGTATCCTCCATTTCCTCGCCCGGCCATGAGGCGTTCTCGGAGCTGCCCCAGATGTAGGCATAGCACTTTGTCCAGCCGGGCTTCGCCGCCTTTTCCATGTATATTACCGTATTGTTCTGCTTCTGCCAGCCCGTGTAGGTCGCTGTGGCTGAGGCGACCTCTCTATTGTTGCTGTCGTAGCCCTTGAGAGTCACCGTCACCTCTTCCCTGTGACCGAGCATATCGAGCGTTATTACGCCGTTGTTCCCGATAGCTCCCGAATCGGCGATTGCGCCGTTTTTGACGACCGTATACACCGCGTGGTCGCAGTTGCGGATAAGCGCCGTCACCTTGGCGTTGTCCGTCACGAGATATCCGGACGGCTCGGAAAGATTTACGGACGGTCTTGAATACTCCTCGCTGCTGTAGGGCTTCCACTGTCCGCCCGCTGTGTAGATCATCTGCTGACCCGCCGTTATAGCGCCTGCGTCGAACTGCTCTCCGCTACCGTTATTGAATATAACATTGCCGTTGCTTCCCGCAATCTCGTACTGATACGGAAGGATATAACGGTAAAGCCCGTGCTCCGTAAGCTCCATCTCCACGCCCGGCCATGAGGCGTTCTCAGAGCTGCCCCAGATGTAGGCGTAGCATTTTGTCCAGCCGGGGCGAGCCTGACTGTCCATATACGCGATCGTGTTGTCCTGCTTTATCCAACGGGTGTACTCCTTTTTGACCGACGCAAGAACCTTGCCGCGGCTGTCGTATCCCGTGAGAGTGAGGACCGCCGTTTTGTTATTCGGGACATTCTCGATAAGGATAGTGCCGCCAGCCGAGATTTCACGCGTCACAGCTCCAGCCGTGTCGCCGTCGATAACGAGGGTGTATTTGGCGCGGTCGCAGCTTCTCACTGCCGCCTCGACCGTGAGGGTGTCGGTGAGGTAATAGCCCGAGCCGACCGAGAGGCTGACTGCGGGGCGGAAGGCTTCTCTGCTGTCGCTGTCGATCTCGCTGTTGTAAACAACGGCAACCTTGCCCGCTTTAACAGTGCCGCTGATAATGCCGCCGCTCACGTTGAAGCTGCCCGAATACGCCTGGTCGGTATAAGCGCCGTCGCTCATGCCTGTGGGCGCGTTTATTGTGACGTCGGTTTCGCCCGCATTGACTATAACAACGCCCTTGTTGCGGTCGCCGCGCTCGATCATAACGACCTGATTATTGCCTGCTACGGGATTGGACGCGCTTTGGGGAGTGCCGTTCATCTCGTTGCGGAAGAAGTTGACCGCCACGACCTGCGGATCCTTGTACATATCGCTGCCCTCGGGACCGATTTTGTTATCGCCCCACGGGTTTGAAGCCGTGCTGTTGTTCGGTCTGTCGAAGAAGAGCGGGGTGCCGTCCCTGCGCGCGGCAATGAGCGCCCACGCCTGAATGACCTGCTGAACCTCGGTCAGCTCGGAATAGGATTTATCGTTGCAGTAGTTGTCGTGAGACTCGACCCATGTAACGGTGCGGTCGGCGCGCGCTCCCTCGGGAAGCAGAGCGTCGGTCACAAAATCGGCGTCGAGGTTTTTATTGGCAACAGCGTCGCGAATCCTGAATCCCGTGTAGGAGTTGGTGGTGTTCATATAGTGCTGCTTGCCGCCGTTGTCGGTAAAGCTCTGACTCTGATAGGCGTACAGGCGGCTGCTGTCGTTGTCGTTGTAGCCGGTTGAATCCTTTGAATAGGAATGGTTGCCGCCCTCCTGAAGAACCTCGCCGTACTGGAACGATGAGCCGTTTTGAAGGATAGTAGGCCAGAAGTCGCTCGCGAAGTCATTGCCGTATTTTTCGGAGGTGTCGTCGGGTAGCTCGATAAGCTTCGCGGCGTCGTAGCGGAAGCCGTCCGCTCCGCAAGCTACGCAGTCCTCAAGAAAGCTTAAAATGTAGTTTTGCACCTCTTTGTTCTGGGTGTTCAGCTCATAAAGCCCGCTGAGGTCGTACTGGGTCTCCTCGTAGCGATCGGTTTCCGACCAGTTCTGACCCGGTTCTCTCTCGTCGCCCATGGGGTGAAAAGCGCCGCCGGGGATAGATTTGATGTTCTCGGAGATTTTGTCGTAATAAGCCGTGGTGTGGTTGAGGACGGAATCGACGATGACCTTTATGCCGTACTCGTGAGCTGTGTCGCACATCGCCTTGAACTCGTCCCTTGTGCCGAACTGATAGTTGCCGATTTTGTAGTCGGTCGGCTGATAGTGCCACCACCAGTTGTCGCCGCCCGATATGGTGAGCGAGCCGTCGCCGCCGTTGTTGACCTCGCAAATAGGAGAGGTCTGTATCGCCGAAAAGCCTGCCGCCGCTATCTCGGGAATGTTTTCACGGATAGTGTTGAAGCTCTGACACCAGCAATGGAGAATGGCGCCGCCCTCGACCTCCTCAGCCAAGCCGTTGTCACGCAGCCCGACGGGAGACTCAGCCTCTGCCGCAAAAGCGGAAGCGCCCCCAACCGCAGTCTGGGCGAGCATGACCGATGTGACGAGAACCGCCGAACAGATTTTTTTGATGATGTGTTTCATGTCAATACTCCTTTCAGAATCAAGTTAAAGATTAGTTAACCGTTTAACTAAATATTACTACATAATTTTTAGCTTGTCAATATGTTTTTTAGAAAAAAATTATTGATTATAGAATTTTCTTAATATTCGGCAGTAATAAAGCAATTAGTTAAGTAAAGCGTTTAACCAAGGCGGTAAAAAAAAGAGCACCGCTTTCACGGTACTCCCTGATTTATCCGACCCAAATGGCGTCTTCGTTTTCAAAATAAAGATGCGCTGTATCAAGCTTTCCGTTGCTGTAACGGAATCCGAGAACCCATGGATAATGCTTGTCGGGCAGCAAATCCTGAGACGCACCCGCAAGCAGAATGGTGACGGTTTCTCCCTCTGTGTAATCGTCGCTGTCACAGTAAGCAACCTCGCACTGACATACAAAATCGCTGACTTTTCGCAGATTGGTAAGATTGCCTCTGACGGTTCTGACCGACAAATCTTCGCCTGTTTCGGGGTCGGTAGCAAGCTGGGGCGTCAAACGCGACCAATTGATTGTAAAGCTGCCATCCTCTTCGATCCTCAATCCGGCGCGCGGGCTACTCATAGCCGCAACGTTATAACCGAAGCCCGAGGGAAGCTCGCTAAACGTAGGGGTGTCGCTGACGGTTATGCGCTCGATCTCCTGCGTTTCCGTTTC
This sequence comes from uncultured Ruminococcus sp., assembly GCA_902777275.1. Classification (GTDB taxonomy): domain Bacteria; phylum Bacillota; class Clostridia; order Oscillospirales; family Acutalibacteraceae; genus Ruminococcoides. The sequence goes on from CACYTI010000032.1 coordinate 15,229, forward strand.
TATCGTTTTATTTTGCCAACCAACCGCAGGTTCTTCTGCTTCCGTAACAGGTGCAGTCGTAACAGGTACGGTCGTTTCAGCCGCCTGAATTCCGGCTGTGGTTTCCGCTGCGGATTGGAATGTCTGCTGTTCGGAGGACTGTCCTCGACAGGCGGTGAGCGTCACAGCCGCAAACACCGCGATAACCGCCGCAGTTGCTTTAATGCTTGTCAAATGAATCAACTCCCGCTAATACTCTAAAATTATTATATCATGTACCGACCCTTTTGACAAGACTGTTATAAGGTTTTCCTCGGGCGTTGAATCGTAGATTATACTATCGACAATCGGACATAATAACAAACGTTGGTGCAAGGGAGCCCGCAATAATCGCCATTGCAACGGATATTTAACGAGGGCGCATAACCTATGAATGAAACAACGGTTGGGAGCGCGGGCTGCACGTCGGCTCAACCGACCGCGGAATGGGTGTAGCCTCAAGCTGCCCTTCAAGCCCCGTCATCCTTGTTTGGTTTACTAAGTTGAAACAGAAAAAGACACCCCGATGGATGTCTTCTCTATTCTGCGGCGGATGACGTGTGTTTGTTTTCCCAAAAACATCTGCCTCGCTTGTTGCGGCGTGTGCACAGCTTTACGCTTCATCTGCGCTCTCCCTAAAAACAGTCCGCCGGACTGTTTTTACCCGCCTGCGGCGGGCACGGTCGCCTTCGAGCCCCGTTCTTAACGTTGATTTTATAAGGAAACAAAAAAGACACCGCAAAGGTGTCTTCTTGTTTTTGTGGAGCGGATGACGGGGCTCGAACCCGCTACCTCCACCTTGGCAAGGTGGCGCTCTACCAGATGAGCTACATCCGCATTTTATTGGTGCCTCCGGACGGAATCGAACCATCGACACGGGGATTTTCAGTCCCCTGCTCTACCGACTGAGCTACAGAGGCAAATTTGGCGACCCGGAACGGGCTCGAACCGTCGACCTCTAGCGTGACAGGCTAGCGTTCTAACCAACTGAACTACCGGGCCAAAATTGGTGGGAACTATAGGGCTCGAACCTATGACCCTCTGCTTGTAAGGCAGATGCTCTCCCAGCTGAGCTAAGCTCCCAAAGTGCCTATGTCGCTTCAGCGTTTCGCTTTATCTCTCAGCGACTCGTATATAATATCACTTATCCGCGAAAAAGTCAAGGGGTTTTTTGAAATTTTTTCAAATTTTTTAAAAATTTTTCCAAGCTGTTTTCCCTTGCTCCCTCGCGGATTTGTTTTTGACACTTATTATGCCGCTTTTACGCGTTTTTCTCAGCTATGAGCTTTTCAAGATCGCTCTTTGTAAACACATATTTTTTGTTGCAGAAGTGGCAGTTAGCAACCGCCATGCCCTTTTCGTCAGCCATTGAACGGATATCCTCGTCGCTCATCGTACAGAAATATCTTTCAAGCTTCTCGCGTGAGCAGGAGCAAACGTAGTTGACGGGGTACTCGTCGAGCACCTCGACTTCAAAGCCCTTGAGCGCGGTTTTGCAGATATCATATATGCTCATGCCCTTTGCAAGCATGGTCGTCACGGGCTCAAGCTCCGAAACGTTCTTTTCAAGGCGCTCAACGGCGTCCTCGCCGGCACCCGGCAAAAGCTGAATGAGCAGACCGCCCGCGAGCATTACCTCGCCGTCCTCTTTATTGATAAGAACGCCGAGCGCGCAGACGGTCGGGATCTGCTCGCTTGCAGCAAAGTAATTCGTGATATCCTCGGCGATCTCGCCGCTCACAAGCTCGGTCTGACCGATATACGGATCTCCGGAGCCGTAGTCGCGCATTACGCAGACAGTTCCGTTTTTGCCGACCGCCTTGCCCACGTTTATTTTGCCGTTCGGGTAATACTCTGTGGGACACTCGCTGTCGCCGACGTATCCGCGCACGTTGCCCTTGCTGTCAGCCACGGCTATTACGGGTCCCAAAGGACCGTCGCCCATTACGCGCAGATTCACAATAGCGTTCTTCTGTTTGAGCATAGCGCCCATTATTGAAGCCGCACACAAAAGTCTGCCGAGCGCGGCTGTGGCGCTGCGGCTTAGGTGATGAAGCTTTTTTGCCGTGAAAACTATATCAGAGGCGTCGATCGCGGAAGCCATTACCGCGCCGTCGCTCGTTATGCACCGAATTATTTTATCCATTTTGATCCTTCCTTATTTATATATCTCACGCTTCCGTGCGGTGAAGATCACGCGCTGCTCGTCCTCGGCAGGCGGGTCAAAGCAGAGGTCACCGCAGACGGAAAGAACCTCAAAGCCCGCTTTTTCAAGCATACTGCGCAGCATTTGCTCGCTGTAGGCGCGTTCCGAGAAATCCTCGCCGGAGCGGTGGTATACCCCGTTCCGCTCCTCAAAAAAGTCGAGCGATATATCGACAATGTCGTTTTCGCGCGGAAAATTCTGCCACACACAGAAAACCCTGTCGCTCTCGGCGACAAACACGTTGTCGGCAAGCACAACGCGGTGCTTGTAAACGGTGTTAACATCAAAAATAAACAGCCCGCCGTCCCTAAGATTGCGCGCCACGCCGTCAAAAGTGCTTTGAACATCGACCTCGTCGGTTAGATGATTGAGACTGTCAAGCGTGCACACACAGGTATCTATAGGCATTGACGGCTCAAGCGCCTGCATATCCTGACGCACGAACAGAATATCCGCCCCGGTCTGTGAGCATTTGGCGACCGCCTCGCTGAGCATTTCAACGCTGCCGTCGGCTCCGAACACGTCAACTCCCCTTTTCCACAGCTCCAGAGTAAGGCTGCCCGTGCCGCAGGCGAGGTCGAGAGTTCTTCCCATTGAGTGATTGAACCTTGTAGCGGTTTTCAATATATATTCGCATCGCGAGGCGTACTGCGCGTCTTCCATCAGCACGTCGTAATATTCTGCAAAAGAATTATAACTTTCCATTTTTCTCCGCTATCTTATCAAGCGCCAAGGTGTAGCCGTAGGTATCGTTGTCAAACAACGAGCGCTTTACGCGGCTGATAGTGGCGGTAGAAGCGCCCGTTTCCCTGACGATTTCGGTGTAGACCTTCTTTTCGGTGAGCATTTTTGCCACCACAAGGCGCTGTGACATCGCCTTCAGCTCCGAGCTGGTGCATAAATCCTCAAAAAACCTGTAGCATTCCTCCTTGGTTTCAAGCGACAGAATGGCGTCGAACAGGAAATCGGTGGAATCATTTTTAAGCTTAGAGTTCAAAGCCAAACCCTCCATTCACGTTGATTTCATACATTAAAATTTTAACATACAAAAGCGTAAAAGTAAAGTAAATTTTACAGTGTTTCAAAGCTTTTGGAATTCAAAAATCATAACTTCTCTGCTATGCGCGAAAATGTTTCAAAATTATTACAACCATTCCGTAACAAGCACATTGGTTACAAAAACATTACAGACAAATTACAGAAAATCATGTTTCCTGTAAGGAATAAAGAGTTTCTTTTAACTTTTATTTCCGATAAAATAAAAAAAACACTTGAAAAAATGCAAAAGTTGTGATATCATAAAGCTGACGCCTTATGTAACGTCTTTACAGACCAATTCAGGCAGGAGGTTGATCGGTGAAAATAAACGAAAATTTCATAATGAAAATGCAAAGCTACATGTTCACGATAGTAATGATTTTTCTGCTTGTTTTCGGAATCGGCTCCCTTGTCACAACAGGAACGCTTAAAGCGGGCGATTCCGCGCTTGCCGACGCGCTCACCAAGAAAGCGACCGACAGTCAAAGCACTGCCGTGATGAATAACAACGAGAACAAAGTGAAGAAGGTAACGGTCGTTAAGAATAAAACGGATAAGAAGGACACGGACAAAAAGACCGACAAAAAGGAGACTCCTTCCAACCCGTCCTCATCTTCAGGCAGCAATCAATCGCAGCAGAACGCTTCCCCGGCAAATGTGGTAAGAACACAAGCTCCGGCGGCAAGCACTACTTCGTCCTCGTTTAATGTTCAGTTGAGCCAGGCTCCCGATTTAGTGTGGTCTGCAATTGAGATTTCGGCTGTAAAGCCCACAATGCCTTCGCCGACGCAAAAGCCGACCGTCGCTCCTACTCAGAGCACAACGGCTCCCGTAACAAAACCGACTCAGGCACCGACAACGGAGGTTACTGAGCCGTCAACCGAGGAGCTCACCACCGAGCCGCCTACTGAGGAGCTCACCACCGAGCCGCCTACCGAGGAGCTCACCACCGAGCCGACTACCGAGGAGCTCACCACCGAGCCGACAACAGAGCCTATCGATGATACAGAGCCGACGGATTCCGAGGATACCACGTCCGAGGGCGACACCTCACCCACCGATTCGGAAGGCACCACAGAGCCACACACCTTTGACCCCGAAGCAACAGGTACAACGGGCACATCAGGTACCGAGGCAACGACCGTTGATCCGTCAGCGAGCAGCGAGATCCCCACAGCCAGACCCGACATTACCTCGATCACGGGCGAACCATTAACGACGATGCCCGAGGGAATTGACGGCGCAGGCAGCCAAGACTTTGGCGCCAACGGAGGAAGCAAAGCGCTTAACACCGCGACACTCGGCAAAGGCAACACAGACAACAGAGGTATGCTGGGAACGCTTCTCATTATCAGCATTATCTTCTCCGTGGTTGCGATTATGTTGTTTGGCGTGTATTTTCATTTAAAAAGCAAAGCAAATTAAAGCTTAATAAGAACGGTTAGTAAAAACCGGCTGCTCAGCGAAACGGGCAGCCGGTTTTTTATGTTTTACAAATTTCTTTTTATGCTGTCGAGGGCGTTTTTTTCTATTCTGCTGACCTGTGCCTGAGAAATCCCTATTTCGGAGGCAACCTCCATTTGAGTTTTTCCCCTGAAAAATCTCAGGGTCAAAATCTTTTTTTCCCGTTCGCTCAGCCCCGCTATCGCTTCCTTCAGTGCAAGCTCCTCCAGCCATGTCGAGTCGTCGCTTTGGTCTCCGATCTGATCCATGACGTAAACCGTGTCACTGCCGTCGGAAAACACAGGCTCGTAGAGCGACACCGGCTCTACCACCGCCTCAAGCGCCAAAACGACTGCCTCCTTGGGCACGTCCATTATCGAGGCTATCTCCTCTACGGTCGGCTCGCGGTTATCGCGGGCTGTGAGCTGCTCCTTTATCTGCATGGCGCGGTAGGCGGTATCGCGCATTGAACGCGACACGCGCACGGCGTTGTTGTCGCGGAGATACCTTCGTATTTCTCCGATTATCATCGGCACTCCGTAGGTTGAAAAGCGGACGTCAAGCTCTGCGTCAAAATTGTCTATCGCCTTGATAAGCCCGATAACGCCCACCTGAAAAAGGTCGTCGGGGTTCTCTCCCCTGCCCGTGAATCTCTGGATAACCGACAGCACGAGCCGCAGGTTCCCGTTTATCATCTCGTCGCGGGCGCGCTTGCGCTCTGCGGGAGTGCCGTTTTTTATAACTCGCAGCAGCTCCCGCTTTTTGTCCTCGCTTAAAAGCTTTAGCCGCGAGGTATTGACCCCGCAGATCTCAACCTTTCCGTACTGCATAAAAATCCTCCGAACAATAATCTGTTAGAATTATTGCCCGAAGGACGGTAATTATTCATTTACTCTTCGGCCTGTTCTCGATGCTCCACGTGTAGCCGCAGTAGAGCCTGTCCTTTTCGGCCGCGTTTATTATTCTGCTGCACACCTTTGACTTTGTTTTTTCGGTAACGGTGTCGTTCATGTTTAGCTGCTCTGTCATCACCCAGTCGGCAGCCTTTCCAAAGGTGGTAAACTCCAGCCTGACCGAGCCGCGCTCCGCCTTTATAAGCTTTTTTATTGAGGGCAGGTCGGCTCCCGTCTGATATTCGGGAAAGGGACATTCGGGGACGGGCTCGCTTTGGGATTTATCGTAAATCTCCTTTAAAAGCAGAGCGTCGTCGAGCGAATTGTGGGTTTGAACGACCGCCTCTCCCCTGTAATACGCCGCCACCTTTTTAAGAGCTATGCTGTGCTTGAGTGAAAACAGCTTTTTTATTTCTTTTGAATAATCCGAAAGCCCCGCCTGTATAACGCTGAGACCGAGCTGCGCCCGGAAGTCGGTTATGCGGCTTAGGGTGCGGTTCAGAAAATACAAATCGCTGTCGCCGTAGCAGTAGAACTTAGCGACCTCGCCGTGGTCGAGCCAGTCGAGGAACGAATTGAACACCTCGTCGGCGCAGGGAGCGGCGCCAAGCTCGTCGGCGGTTATTCCGGTGAGCGAGGAAATAAAGTTGGTCATGTCGCTCATTTTTGACGGCTTGACAAGCGAATAAAACCTCCTGCCGTTTTCGTCGGCGCAGCCCATCGAGATTATCTCGCCCGAAAACTGGGTCGCCTCAAAATCTATAAAATAAATCATTCTGCATTATGTCATTTCTCCGTAAACCTTTTTAAAGGTTTCAACCACATATTCCGCCTCAGAGTCGCTTATCACGGAATTCATGGGCAGCGTGAGCTGGTTCTCGTGCATATGATACGCCTCGGGGAAATCGGCAATATCAAAGCCCTTGTTTTTGTACGCCGAAAGCAGCGGCAGGGGCTTGAAATGAACGTTGCACATCACGCCGTTCTCAGCCATTTTGTTGTAGAACAGGTTTCTGAACTCCGAATCTTTGCCGTTGAAACGGACGAAATAAAGATGACCGCTGCTTCTGTGGTTTTCGTCAGCGTGATTGAGCACCTGAATGTCGAGGTTCTTAAACTCCTCATTGTAATAGCTTATGAGCGCGTGCCGCCTGTTGAGGATAGCGTCGTAGCGGTTGAGCTGAGCCAGTCCGATAGCCGCCAAAACGTCGGGCATATTGCACTTGTACTGGGTATCTACAACGTCGTACTCCCACGAGGCTCCCGAATTCTTGGTAAACGCGTCTTTAGTCTGTCCGTGAAGCGACCAAAGCATATACTGCTTGTACATCTTTTCCTCGTCAATGCGCGAGCGCAGGCGGTGGACAGTCGCGCCTCCCTCGGCTGTTGTGAGATTCTTTACGGCGTGAAAGCTGAAATTTGTAAAGTCGGCTATTTCACCGCACATCTGACCGTGCCACCGCGCGCCGAAGGCGTGAGCGGCGTCGGACATTATTACGACTCTGCCGAGCAGCTCCTGGATTTTGCAGTTGGGCTTAAACAGCGAGCGCTTGTTCCTGACAGCCTCGTATATCCTGTCGTAGTCGCAGACGACGCCCGCAAGGTCAACGGGGATTATAACCTTTGTTCTCTCGTTTATGGCGGCTTCCATTTTGTCGTAGTCCATTTCGTATGAACCGGGTTTGCAGTCGATCATAACGGGTGTAGCGCCGACGTGATAAACGATAGAGGCTGTGGCGGTGTAAGTATACGCGGGCAGAATGACCTCGTCCCCCGGACCCACTCTGAGGATCCTGAGCGTCATTTCGGCGCAGGCGGTCTGAGATGACAGACAAACAGCCTGACCCGTGTTGCAATAATCGCCTATCCTTTTTTCGAGCAGCTTGGTTTTGGGACCGGTGGTGATCCAGCCGGACTCTAACACCTCGGTTACAAGCTTGATTTCATCCCTGCCGATATCGGGCGGAGAAAAAGGTATTTTTATCATTTGCTGTTCTCCTTGTATTATAGAGTAGTAGTTATTAGAGTCCCTCTCCAAGGACTGTATGCTATACTGTTGGAGATACTGTGGATTAGTATTGTTCTCCTACCGCAAGACGGTTACAGAAAGGCTCTAACAGGCTCTAACCACAGTCTCTTTGTACAGTTGTTAATCAGTTAGATACCGCACGACGGTTTATATGGAACAAGGTTACAATCGCAAAGAGTATTGTGGCTCTAAGCAGTATCGAAACTACTAAGAAAGAGGTATTTGTATGATTGTTGTTGGGATTGATGTTGCTAAGGATAAGCATGATTGTTTTATCATGAACTCAGAAGGCGAGGTTTTGTTTAACCCCTTTGTCATTCAAAACAACCGTGAGGGCTTTGACAGCCTTTATGAGAAGATTTGTTCAGTAGCTGATGATTTTACAAATGTAAAAGTAGGACTCGAAGCCACGGGACACTACAGCTACAATATTCTGGGCTATCTCCTCGATAAAGGTTTCCCGACCTACGTTATCAATCCGTTACATACCAATCTTTACAGAAAAAGTCTAAGCCTTAGAAAGACGAAAACGGATAAGGTAGACGCTCGTACAATTGCAGCTATGTTGTTGTCTGACGTGAACTTAAAGTCCTACTCAAACACATTATACCACAACGAAGAGCTAAAGTCACTAACAAGATACAGATTTGATAAAGTTAAGGAACGCGCCAAGCTTAAGACCTCTGTAGCAAGATTGGTTAACATACTGTTCCCTGAGCTTGAAAAGCTGGTTTCTACGCTCCACATAGCGTCAGTTTACGAGTTGTTAAGC
>CACYTI010000033.1 GCA_902777275.1 uncultured Ruminococcus sp.
GATGGTGCTTTCAAGATTGCCCGAAAAAATCGAGATGATCGCCGCGATGATAAGGATTATCACCAGCAGATCCGCGAACTGCCCCAAAAACACCTGCAGTACGGTCTTTTTCTTGCCCTCGGCAAGAACGTTTTCGCCGTGGCTGCTCAAAAGCTCCTCAGCTTGCTTCGTGCTGAGTCCGTCGGTAGTGACGTTCATAGCCTCAAGGACCTCGGCGGCTGTTTTTTGATACCATTTTGCCATTTTTTACCTCCTGATATGGTATTTCCGTGAAGGACAAAGCCGCAGATACTAATAAAAAACAAAAAGACCCTTATTGCATTTGTCCCTTGACACGGTGCAATAAAAGTCTCGTTCTTTCAGCGAAGCGCCCCTAAGATATATCCGATACCGTCCGTATAACGGTATGTGACTGACGAAATATACCACAGTATTCTGCGAACTACTCCCCTTTATCCAAATCAATTATATCATCCGTTTCATCCTCTGTCAATACCGAATTTTCTTCTTCCTCATACTCCTCTTCATACTCTTCATCAGACTCTACATCATAGTCCTCTTCGTCATCTTCAAGAAGCTCTCTGAGTAAGTCCTTTTGTTTTGCTTTCTGACTTTTCGGTTTGCTGAACATCGTGAGGATGATAGCGACAAGGCAAAGGAATACTCCCGCGACCGCGATAACCACCCCTGCCCTGATATTCTCAATGATCAGCATGAACACAATGGAGAGGATAAACAGCGCAAGACAGACAAGCATCAAAATAAAGCCTGCCTTGTAAAGTCCGTTCATCTTTTCGGGTCTGTTCATAACGCACCTCCGTTGATTTGATTTGCGATTGCCGCGAAGTCGTCAAGGCTCAACTGCTCCGCCCTCGCGTTTGCGGGCACGCCTGCTTCATCAAGCAGCTTTGTCACCGCCGCCTTGTTCATTCCGAGTCCCGAGCAAAGCGAGTTCGCTATCACCTTTCTGCGCTGCGAGAACGCAGCTTTCACCACTCGGAAAAAGGTTTTTTCATCGGTCTCGACCGGTGGCTCCTTTAAAATTTCGAGCCTGATAACAGCCGAATCGACCTTGGGCGCGGGCATAAACGAACCCGCACTTACCCCAAACAGCATTTTCGGCTTGGCGTAATAGTTTACCGACACTGTCACCGCACCGCAGTCTCGCGAGCCTACGGGAGCGCAAATGCGCTGCGCCGCCTCCTTTTGCACCATTACGGTAACGGCGGAAACGGGCAGCCTGTCCTCAAGCAGCTTCATAATGACGGGCGAGGTTATATAGTACGGCAGGTTGGCGCAAACGACGACCTCCAAGCCGTCAAACTCCTTTTTGATAAGCTTGTTCAAATCAAGCTTCAGCACATCGCCGTTGACGATTTTTACATTGTCGTATTCGGCAAGGGTCTCGTCGAGCACGGGCAGCAGACGCGAGTCAAGCTCCACCGCGACGACCTTATCGGCAAGGCGGCACAGCTCGTTTGTCAGCACGCCTATGCCGGGGCCGATTTCAAGCACGCCGACTCCCGCTCCCGCTCCGCTGCACTCTGCCATGCGCGGACAGACGGACGGGTTTACCAGAAAATTCTGTCCGAGCGCCTTTGAAAAGGTAAAACCGTGTCTGCCGAGTATTTCTTTAATTGTGCCGATGTCGGATAATCGTTTCATTTCAGTGTTCTCAAGCCTTTCGGATATTTGTTTTTGAGCCTGCCCCCCGATGCCTTACCGAAGCCGACCGTCACTCCGTCGACGCACACGGCTATATAGCCCTTGACGCCGCCGTGAGCGCTGATTTCCTCGCCGTGGAGGAACGCCCTGATCTCCGCGCTGTCACTCGGAAGGTCGATTATTTTAGCGCACTCGTCGGGCTTTGCCGCGGTAAACGCGCTGTGGTGAGGCTCTATGCGGTTCTTTACCGTTTCGCCGAGTATTATCCCGGCACGAAGGATCGGAAGCCTTCTGAAGCTGTCATCATAATTCTCAGGTAGAATCATGATTTTTCCGTTCCGTATTTCAATATTCTCTCCGAACGGCCGCCCTTTGAAAACGCTGTCGTAAAATTCGAGCGTCCTCTCGTCCGCGGCGCGGTTCGGAGTTTTGATTGTGTCGGGCACAGAAATCCCTTGTTTGCGGAATCTCGCGGCAAAATGCCCCTCTCCCCCGTCCATCGGAAAAATACGGCGCGCGTATTTCATTGCGGGTCTGCCGAATCCGACTCCCGCGTCCTCAAGCGAAAAATCAGGATTACAGCGCAAAAATTCGGAAATAACCCCCTCGTTTTCCTCAACGGAAAACGTGCAGGTCGAGTAAATGAGCACACCGCCGGGTTTGAGCGCGCGCTTGGCGCTGTTCAATATGCTGAGCTGACGGGCGGCGCAGCTTTTTACGTGAGCCTCGCTCCACTCGGTCTGAGCTGCGGCATTTTTGCGGAACATTCCCTCGCCGCTGCACGGAGCGTCAACAAGGACTCTGTCAAAGCGGCGTTCGAGCCTGTCGCAGAGCAGATCGGGATGACAGCTTGAAACGACCGCGTTCGGAATACCCATTCTCTCAATATTCGATAAAAGAATATTGGCGCGGCTTTTTACGATTTCGTTGCTCCAAAGCAGACCCTTTCCGCGAAGCTTTGCGCCTATTTGGGTGCTTTTTCCGCCGGGAGCAGCGCAGAGATCAAGCACAAAGTCACCGGGACGAACGTCGAGCATTTCAACGGCGGAGGAAGCCGACGGCTCCTGAATATAGAACGCACCCGCGTGATGAAGAGGATGATTGCCCAAGCCGTCAACATCATCGGGGATGTAAAATCCGTCGGGACAAAACGGCGTGGGCTTCAATTCAAAATCAAGCGCACTTTTGAGCTTGTCCGCCGTGCACTTAAGTGTGTTGACGCGCAGACCGCGGAAATTGTCCCGATTATTGTAGCATTGCAAAAAAGCGTCGTACTCATAGCCGAGCAGAGCTTTCATTCGGTTTAAAAATATATCCATATGTATATTCCGGAAATAAGTGTCAAAAATATTCTTATAACGGATGGGAGGTGTTACCGTGAGCAAAAAACAGACAAGCAGCTGCAAGGACGCAAAGAATTGCAAAAATACTCAGGATTGCAAAAACACAAAGGATTGCCTGAATACTCAGGACTGCAAAAATACCTGGAATTCTCAGAACAAGCAGGGCAAGTCAGTCAATAACTGACACGGCTCCGGCTCGGGCTGCGCGGCCAGACCGCGCAGCCTATTTATTATCAGTAGCCGTATTCCTCGCCGATGATAATGACCTTGATCCTGTTTACGTACCTTTGCTGGGCGCAGACAACATAGTTGCAGCATATCCTGCCGTCGCCGTGACAGCCCTCGCACATATCGGGGCTTTCTTTTTTTAGCGAAATACATTCTCCCGTTTTGGCGCAGGGAGTTTCGATGCCGAGCCGCACCGTGTTGGGAGGCGCGGCTTTTGTTTTAACTCTTTTTATCGCCTCGTCAATATTCTTAACCAGCTTATTCACGCCGCAAACGCAGATAACGCTTTGGGGACCGTAAAGGATCGCCGCGACGCGGTTGGAATTGCCGTCCACGTTATAAAGCTCGCCGTTTTCGGTCACCGCGTTCGCGCTTGTGAAAAACGCGTCGGCGCGGAACGTCTCACGGTAGACCTCCTCGACCTCTTCGGGAGTTTTGCACGCCGAGCGGTCAAGAAAACGATAATCGCCCGATGAAATAATATCGTATACTCCCGTCTGTTTCAGGGTGACGGAGCCGCCGCAGGATACCGTGTCGCCCTTATTGATAAGAGTTTTCACCAATTCGCAAGCCTGTTCCTTTGTTTCGACGTAATACGCTTCCATGCGGTTGCGTTTAAGATTTACAAGCGCGGTTTCCACGCGTATTTTTAATTCATTTGTCATAGAATCACATCCTTTGCTCCAATTATAATATAATTATCCGCGAAACGCAACAGTTTATTTTGGACTCCTTACGGCTCGTTAAACTCAAGGTTAAAATACTCGACGACCGACTTGGCAAGGCTGCGCGCTATGTTGCCGATATTGTCGCGGATCCACTGAGCCTCCTCCCTGTTGTCGTGATAGCCGACCTCAATAAGAACCGCGGGAGCCTTTGTGCGTTTAAGCTCGGCAAGCGCTGCCGACGGGATAACCCTGACTTCACCCGGTTCCCTGTATACCGGTCTGTAGTTGTTGGCGATAATTTCCGCAAATCGCTTTCCGCTGACGCTTGACGGGTAGTAATAGATTTCAGCGCCGGTGTTCTGACCCGCCGTTGCATCCGGAGATGCGTTGCTGTGGATCGCCAAGTGCAGCTCATACGGCTGAGCGTTGCTGTCGGCAATGACCTGAGAAAGCGTCATCTCGGGCTGATTGCGGTCAAAGTCGATACCGTTAGCCGTGAGATACGGCTCCATAGCGTCGGCGATCAAATACATATAATACTCCTCGTTGCCGCCGTCGATATAGTGGTTGTACTCCTGAACGGACGGACTAAGATAAATTTTAGGCATATTATCCCTCCTGTTTTTTACAATAATATGCCAAAGAAATCCGTCTTATGAAAAAGCAGGGTTTAAATTTGTTTATTATTCTGATTTGCAATTATTTTTGTCAGGATTTATGATAATATAAATAAAATATATAAATTTTTTATATAATATTTAATTGTAGAAGGAGTAAATTATTATGAAATGGTATTGTACAGTTTGCGGCTATGTTCACGAAGGCGATCAGCCCCCCGAGCAGTGCCCCGTTTGCAAGCAGCCCGCTTCCAAGTTTAAGCCTGTGGTAGAGGATGCGGAATACGCAACCGTCCATAAGCTGGGCGAGGGCAAAATGCACGACACAAGCGAAGACATCATCAAGGATCTGAGAGCGAACTTCGAGGGCGAGTGCAGCGAGGTTGGTATGTATCTCGCAATGGCGAGAGTTGCCGACAGAGAAGGCTATCCCGAGGTTGCCGAGGCTTTCAAGAGATACGCCTTTGAGGAAGCCGACCACGCTTCACGCTTTGCGGAGCTTTTGGGCGAGGTTCTCACCGACAGCACCGAAAAGAACCTGAAAATGCGCGCCGACGCCGAGGCAGGCGCCTGCGAAGGCAAGTTCGACCTCGCAAAGAGAGCAAAGGCAGCAGGTCTTGACGCGATCCACGACACCGTCCACGAAATGGCAAAGGACGAAGCCAGACACGGCGCGGGCTTTAAGGGACTGCTGAAGAGATATTTCGGATAAATAGTTTTAATTGCTTTATAGCTAATCGCTAAGCACTATCCACAACTTAAGGACTTAAAGGTGTAGGGGCGACCCTTGCGGTCGCCCGCCCAAATTGCAGCAGCATTGCTGCAATTTGGGAAGACAGCCGCAAGGGCTGTCACTACGATTCTTCTCAGAATGTTTGCAGTGGTCTCTTAAGTTGTGAACAGTGAATCGCTAAGTGTTCTTCTGCGTTTTTATGTTCATTTTATTTTCATAATTAGTCTTTTATGCAAAGGGGTTTTAATAATGATAATGGGATTAATAATGTCATTAATTGCCTATTTTAAGTTAAAATCAATACTTAAAAAGTGTTTAGTTGATAGTGGTTTTGTTGGAAATACTTTTGAGTATAAAGGGAAAAAATATAACAAGAATAAATATATTGAACTTAGAGTTAAGGCAATGTCTCAATTGAAGCCAAGGCACCTTAGAGATTTTGCAAAAACGGCTAATAAAGAAATTGAAAAAGGCATTGACATTGAAATTAATCAAGCAGAACTAGAAGCAATTAAAACAGCATTTAAAAAGTATTATCCAAACGAAATAATTGATTATTAGTTTTCTATGTAAAACTAATAAAAGATGTAACAAAGCCAAACACGGCGCGGGCTTTAAGGGACTTTTAAAGAGATATTTCGGTTAAGGCGACCGATTCGCAGTCAGTCCGCCTTTGGATAGGTCGGCGATAACGGCTGTCTTTCCGAAACGGCGGGTCAAAGCATGATAAAGTAATTGCTTTTTTAAGGAGCGGGAGTGATTCCGCTCCTTAGTTTTTGCCTTTATTATAATTATAATTATAATAAAATCTTTTCCTCCGGCGCTGAGCGGACAAATCATTTGCGCAATTTGTTGTTAAAAACACAAAAATTTCGGCGTTGATTTGTCGATTTCTATTGACTTTGCTTGCTTTTGGCATTATAATGAAGATAAATACTAAAGAACAGAAACTGTCGCATTGGGTTTTACGGATTGCGTCGCGGCCTTCGCGGTTCTGCTCAAGAGAATATTTCTGCCGGTCGTCTTTAGTTAAATTTTTTTAATTTTTTCGGAAAGGAGGAAATCATATGCAGGAAATGCCCAACAAAGGAAAACACACTGTCATGTTTGTTTTCTCATTTATTTTCGGTGTGCTTTGGGGACTTCTCTCCATCGGCGCATTCAAGACAATGAATATGCGCATTGCAGCAGGTGACGTTGAGGGCGCAAACGTAAGCGCTAAAAAGGTTCGTATGTTCTTCTGGATCGGTTTGATCGTAAACATCGTACTTATAGCTTTCTACATAATCTTTTTTGCCGTTGCAGCATCACAACGGTAAAGTTTAGCGATTCAACGGCGTGAAAAAAACTGATTTTTTTAAAGGAGCGGAAAAATACCGCTCCTTTTTCCGTGTTCATGGTTTTTGCGTTGTTCGGAAATTGAGCGAATAAAAAAAGCGGCAGACGTAAACACACAGTTCAACAGCCGCCGCTTTAAATTATTATCAAATTAATTTTTCAGCCGATCGAGTATTAGAGCTATAACTCCGAGCTCCATTCTTCGCAAATTTAAGCCAGTTCCTTCAGCTTTCTGCTGAGCAGCGCTACGGGCAAGCCGACAACGTTGTAGTAGTCGCCCTTTATCTGCTTTATCAGCAGAGCGCCCCTGCCCTGTATCCCGTAGGCTCCCGCCTTGTCGCCCGGCTCTCCCGTGGCTATGTATTCGTTTATTTCCTCATCGCTCAGCGGAAAAAATTCCACCTCGGTCACCTGAGAAAACGAAAGCTTTTTATCTCCCTTGCAAACCGCGCAGCCCGTTATAACCCTGTGGATCTTTCCCGAGAGCATCTTCAAAATCTCAAACGCGGATCTGTCGGAGCTGGGCTTGCCGATCATCATGTTGTTGATAAACACGCCCGTGTCGCAGCCAATCACAATATCGTCGGGGTGATTTTTTTGCACCGCCTCCGCCTTGCGCATGGCGAGATACTCGGGCATCTGATCCAAAGCAATATTTTCTTCTATTCCCTCGTCGATCTCGGCAGGCTCGATCTCAAAGCTGGAACAGATGAACCTCATCAGTTCCTTTCTTCTCGGTGAGTTTGAAGCAAGTACAATCATTTTTTCCCCTCCTCGTTATAGTAATATGATACTCTCTTTTTAAAGATTTGTAAAGAAAATCTTGTTATTCTTTTGAAAAAATGATATATTTTTTTTACAACGGTTCAGCTGCATTGGATCGGGTAAGATGAAAAAGCCTAAAGTATTTTTATGAGTGGCATAGACAACAGCTGCTATGAGGGCTATACTTCTTTTACTTCTTTTATTATCGGCAGATAAAATGAAAATTCAGCTTAATGCAGAGCCTCTGATTTTCGCGGCTCGGATATACAGATATTATTACCACGGAACAGGAGAAATCACAATGAATAAACAAAAGCTGTGCGCCCTTTTCGCGGCGGTCATACTCGCTGCGGGCATAACCTCGGGCTGCTCGGACGGAGGGAACAACAAAGCCGCGTCCAAATCAAGCGCGGGCAAAGGGCAGACAAAAATCGAAAAAAGTATTGTCTCGGAGATTACCGAAGGCTCCTTAGAGGCTCTGAAGGCGACAAAAATCGGTCATGTAAAAATCGAATCGGAGAATGTCGAAATAACCGCTTCGGGAATTATTTATCAGGGCTTGGACGGCAAATACGGGGTCATTTCCCCGGACGGCTCAAAAAACACGGGAACCGTTTACGCCTCGGTATCAAAGGATACCGCAACCGACAAGGGCTATTTTGTCGTGAGGAACACAGCCGTATCTGACGGCAGCATGAATACTGCGGGGCTGATCGACCGAAACGGTGAAGAAATAATCAAACCCGGGTATGCCGCGATCGAGATAATCGGAGACCGCTACGCCGCCGTGTACACCGCCGACGAGAAAACCGCCGATAAGAGCAAAGCCGTCGTCGGAGTCAATTCCGGTTCCGCAGGCTCCGGCAAAATCGTAACGCCTCATCCCGGCGACAAGGACGAATTATACAGCGGCAAAATTGAGATATTTGACCTCAAAGACAAAAAATCAATTAGCCTTTCCGTGCCGCCGAATCCACAGGAAGAGATTTCGGGCAAAGGAACTTTCATCATCTACAAAGACATGAACGGCAAGAGCATTACCGCCGACAGCAGCGGAGCGGAAGTGACCGACGGCAGAACCGTTCTATCAAACGGTGATTACGTCTTGAAAAATACCGTTTACAACGGGGATGGCAAAGAGCTTTTCGGCTTTGACGAGGAAGAGTTCACCGTTAAAGATCATATTGACCCGTTTTACATCGGCTCTAAATCGGAAAACAACGTCACAGAGTATTTTTTAATTGACAAAAGCGGCAAAAAGGTTTCATCCGCGCTTGAGGAAGCTCCTGCCGTGATATTCCCGGATTTTCTTCTGATCGAAACCTCTGTATGCAAAACGGACGGCACGGTTATATTCGGTGGGTTCAGCTCACTTAAATGGGATTCCGTAAACAAGGACGCTTATATAATCTCAAACACAAACGAGGACGTTATCATCTTCGACAAAAACGGCGGTATCATATATAACGGCAATTACCGCGACGACAAAATCAACAGCGTTGACTTCAACCTCTACAAGAACGACGATTACTATAACTGCAAGACTCGGAGCTTTTCAATAAAAGCCGAAGGCACGGCGGGCAACTGGCTCGTCAATCAGGAATCGAACAGCGTGCAGAACCTCATTGAAACCCGCACGGGCAGCACACTTATCAAAAACTACGGCAAATACACCTCCGTCGAAGACTGCGTTGACCACACGGGATATATTTACGCATTCAGCTGCATAGACGGTCAGACGCTAAAGGGCGACTTTGATGTTTATGCCTGTTCTGTGGATAGGAATTCAACCGCCCTGCCGGTTTTGTCCGGCAAGGCGGTTTTTAAGGAGAATCATCATTTAGTTTGATGTGGTGTTAGATTAGATAGATTAGATAAATCATATCGTGTCTATCAGGTTCCCCGGTATTCGTCGCCGTGAACCTCTTTTTCCCAGCTGCGGGTAACGTACCATTCGCTGATTTTGGTGGTTTTGCTGTCGTTCTTGATTTGGCTGCCGTATTCGCCGTGGAATTCGGCTTGGTGTTATTGGCTTTCTTTGAAATGCTAATGCAGGGATTGTAATTGGATAAAAAGTCTGATGTGCCGTGAATTTCCGTATACTTCAGCGTAAGGCTGGTGTTGTTCGCAGGCGACCAGGTACTGACCTTTCTTGAGAACTCTGATGTTGAAGTCCTTGCCGCTGTCTATGCCCTGAGACCAAGCGTCGATAAAGGAAGTGCAGCCCTTCTTTACGGTCTTGTTGCCGTCTAAGACATACAGGTCGGCGACAACATACTTGCTCGGGATGGATGCGTTTTCTTTCAGTACGTTCTTGAAGATTTTGTCGATATCAACCATGCTCTGATGCAGGTTGGTGGCGGTGTTTTCGAATCTTTTGCAATTTATATACTTTTTATTTGCAGGCGCTTATGATATAATGAAAAAAACGGCAAAAAAAGGGGTGGTAAAATGAAAAAAACACTTGGCAGCAAAGTGTTTACGGCAGCGATTGCCGCTTTTGTAATACTTTCGCTTGTTTTTGTGATTGTACAGTGCGCTCCGTTTTTTGTCACGGACTTTACAAACAACAAAATGAACGTTATGCTTCACGGCGAGTACTCCGTTGAAGACGGAGAATGGAAAAGTATCGATCCGTCAAAAAGCGTTAACGACCATTTCCATAAAATCATCGTAAGGGGTAAGCTCGACGAAACGGCGGCCGCTTTTGAAATTCTAGCTGTTTCATCAAAGGACGTTTGGTTTTATCTGAAAACCGCCGACGGAGAATTTGAAATAAATAACCGTCGCTTTGCTCCGGATATGCCCGAGGAATACTTTTTTCCTGCGGACAGAATGTTGAACACACCGGGGTATCAGGTCTTTCAGATCAATACGGATCAATTCCCCGAAAAAGTCCGCAGCGGAGAAAAGGAATTGATACTTGAGGTTGAATACCCTTACCATTTGGCAACCAAGAGCTTTTCGGACTGTTTCTCGGTCACATACAGCAGATACGACGGATTATATAACCAACTGTTCTTTAAATCGCTGCCGAGTGCTCTGCTTTTTGTACTGGTATGCTTTTTCGGATTATTTTTCTTTCCTGTTTCGGGATTTGTTTTGGGGAAAATCAACTACAAATACCTTTGCTTCGGACTGCTTTGCTTTTTCTGGGGACTGTATATGATAACGCAGTCGCTGAGCAATTTTATTAACCTGTGGCTTTTCGATGTGACGATGTGCCTGTTTGCGGTTAAAATCATAAACTACTTGTTTTTAGCCTCGATTTTCCTTTATCTAAAATCCAATTTGAGCAAGCCGCTGACAAGGGCAATAGCAAACTGCGCTGTTGCTGTGTTTTTCCTTACCGTTGTTATCGCCGCCGTACTTCACCTTACAAATAGAGTTGATTTAACGGCGTCGGAACCGAATATGTTTATCGGAATCGCGGTATGCGCCCTTATATTGATAACCCTGCTCGTTACCGAAATCCGCGGCAACCGCAACGCGCTTGTATTTTTAATTTCGTGGACGCCGCTGATTCTGACCTTAGTGCTCGACATAATCGACCAATATGTGCACCTTGCCGGTTCTTATTTCTTCAACTACGGCGCGGCAATCACAATGGCGTACCAAATTGTCAGTCTGATAATTGATTTGCGCAAACAGTACCTTGAAGCGATTCGCTATCAGCAAATGCAAAAGGAGCTTTATGAAGCTAAAGTTTCGGTAATGGTATCGCAGATTCAGCCGCACTTTATGTACAACGCGCTCAGCTCGATTGCCATGATGTGTACGCTCAACCCCGAAACCGCGCAGGAGGCAACCGTAAACTTTGCCGATTATCTCCGAGGCAATATGGATTCGCTCAAGCAGACCTCGCCCGTTCCGTTTGAAGTTGAACTGGAGCATTTGAAAAAATACATATATATAGAAAAGCTGCGGTTTGCAGATTTGCTTAATGTCGAATACGATATTCAGGCGACCGACTTCATGCTGCCGCTGCTTAGTATTCAGCCGCTTGTCGAAAACGCCGTTAAGCACGGCGTCGGAATGGCAGAGGACGGCGGCACGGTGAAAATCTCTACGAGGGAAACCGAAAACGCCTTTGAGGTTATCGTCGAGGACAACGGCGTGGGCTTTGACGTTAACGAGAAAAAGAACGACGGGCGTTCTCATGTCGGAATGGAAAACACAAAAAAACGCCTGCACGATATGTGCGGCGGTGAGGTTATAATCACAAGCGTGATTGGAAAAGGAACAACAGCAAAGGTTATTTTGCCGAAGGAGGGACAGATTGATGAGAATACTATGTGTTGACGACGAACCGCTGGCACTGCAAATGCTTGAAATGTCGGTAAAAAAAGCCAAGCCCGACGCGGAAGTTTCCGCTTTCAGAAAACCAAAGGAGCTGCTTGAAGCGGCGCAGAACGGCGGCTGCGACATCGCATTCCTCGACATTCATATGCGCGGTATGAACGGCGTGGAGCTTGCCAAGGAGCTGAAAACCGTCAACCCGAAAATGAATATTATTTTTGTAACGGGCTTTTCGGATTATACCGGCGACGCCATGAGCCTGCACGCGAGCGGATATATTATGAAGCCCGTAAATCAGGCAAAGGTGGAAAAGGAGCTTGCCGACCTGCGATTCCCGATTGTACCTAAAAAAAACGCAAAGCTGCGCGTACAGTGCTTCGGCAACTTCGACGTATTCACGCCCGACGGCGCGCACGTCCGCTTTGAGCGCAGCAAGGCAAAGGAGGTATTCGCCTATCTCATTCACAAGCAGGGCAGCTCCTGCACCACACGCGAGATCTTCGCCGCGATTTTTGAGGACGAGCCTTATGAAAAAAAGCTGCAAAACCTCCTGCAAACCTATATTTACGCCATGATCAAAAGCCTGAAGGCTGTCGGCGCGGAGGACGCGGTTGTGCGCAGCTACAACGCCCTCGCAGTCAATCCCGACGTGCTCGACTGCGACTATTACCGCTTCAAGGAGCTTGACGCGGGCGCGGTCAACGCTTACCAGAATGAATATATGAGCCAATATTATTGGGCTGATTTCTTATACGATGATTACTTGGATTATTGATTTTTTCATAACAACCACAACGCCGCCCTGCCGAATCACTCGACAGGGCGGTATTTGTTTTTTGTTATAAGTAAAGTAACGCCGTCGCCGGAGTTGTTGCCGAAGCTCCTTAAAATACATCAGTATTCATGCGGAACTTTGACAACATTCTGATACATTATCGGCACTTTTCATCTTCTCAAATATTCTGCCGAAACAGGAAATTTGAAGTATGTATCGGGGTATGGTTCATCCCTTAAAGTGAAGTGCCACCATTCGCAGTCGATAGGCTCAAAGCCGTTGCGAACCATAGCGCGCTGTAAAATCATACGATTTTCGTACTGCTGTTCCGTAATGTCTTTGTAATCCGGATGAGAAACAACACTGAACAAATCGAACGGACTGCCCATATCAAGCTCCTTTCCCGTGCTCATATCAAGGAGCGTCAAATCAACCGTGCTGCCGCGGCTGTGGCTTGATTTCTTGGCGATGTATCCCTTTTCAAACAGTTCTTGCTTTTGCAAATCGGGATAAAAGTACGGCTTCATACGAATATCCTGATCCTCAATACCCCACAGCACAAAATGCTTAACGGCGCAGGCAGGACGGTAAGCGTCAAATATTTTCAGCCTGTAGCCCTGAACAATCATTTCATTGCTGACGGATTTCAGCGCACGCGCCGCTTCTTTAGTGAGCAAAGCGCACGGCTCCTCATAGCCGTCGATCCGCTCACCGATAAAATTGTAGGTTGAATAGTAGCGTATTTCCTGCACGATATGCGGCACATAATCTGCAAGCACCACAAAGCCCGAAGGATCTGCCGTTATATCCGATATATAATCTTTCATAACAATCACCCCAGTTTATTTTGTTTTGATTATAACACATTCGGGGTAAAAAATAAAGAATGCTAATTTTACATACTTACAAAAACCTAAAGGCAAATATAAAAACCTATTCGGTTTTTGTTTTTTTAGAGAACAGGGCTGTTCATCTAAAGAATTAACATTCCTTCTTTTTCCCGCATTCTTAAAACCTTTCTCCGAAAAACATTGACTTTTACATGAATTTGTCATATAATTTAATTTGATTTTTTCTGTAAAAAAGCGCCGGTGGGCGCTATCTCCCGCCTTTTGAAAAAACATCTTGGCAACACTTCCGTAAACGGCGAGGCGGATGGATTTCCTATTAAAGAAAAAGAATGTAAAAGGGGTGCATAAATGGAACAGAAACAGAAAAAGGTAATCGTATCTTTGAAGGATATTTTTTTGCGATATGACGGCGAGGTAATTCTGAACAATATCAGCCTTGATATTCACGAAAAGGAATTTGTGACCATTTTGGGCCCCAGCGGCTGCGGCAAGACCACTACCCTGCGGATAATCGGCGGGTTTGTCGAGCCCGAAAGCGGCGAGGTTATCTTTGACGGCAAGCGCATCAACGGTCTTCCCCCGCACAAGCGGAACGTGAACACCGTTTTCCAGAAGTATTCGCTGTTCCCACATTTAAATGTTTTTGACAACGTGGCTTTCGGTCTCAAGCTTAAAAAGCTGCCGAAGCAGGAAATAAAAGAAAAGGTTTTGAAAATGCTCGCCATTGTTGACCTGAAGGGCTACGAAAAGCGCTCTGTGTCAAAGCTATCGGGCGGTCAGCAGCAGCGAGTGGCGATCGCGAGGGCGCTCGTGTGCGACCCCGCGATAATTCTGCTTGACGAGCCCCTGGGCGCTCTTGACCTGAAGCTGCGCAAGAGTATGCAGCTTGAGCTTAAAGAAATTCAGCAGCAGACCGAAAAAACCTTTATATATGTTACCCACGACCAGGAGGAGGCTCTGACTATGAGCGACCGCGTCGTGGTTATGAACAACGGCTCTATTGAACAGATCGGCACGCCCGAGGAGGTCTACAACGAGCCCGTTAACGCCTTTGTAGCCGACTTTATCGGCGAGGCGAATATTCTCAACGGCACGATGATAGGCGACTGCCGCGTGCGAATCCTCGGAAAAGAGCTTGAATGCGTTGACAAGGGCTTCGGAACCGACACGCCCGTAGACGTCGTTATCCGCCCCGAGGATCTGATAATAACCAAGCCCGAGGACGGACAGCTCACGGGAGTCGTAGAGACCGTCACCTTCAAGGGCGTTCACTACGAGATGAGCGTGCGGGCGGGCAAGTGCGAAATTCTTGTGCACTCGACAAAAAGCGCCGGGCTTGGCAGCACCGTCGGGCTGCGCGTTATTCCGTTCAACATTCAGATAATGAACAAGCTGCTGCCGATTTCGAGCAACACGATAGAAACGACCGTGACCTACGCCGACGAAGCAGGGCGTTACTTTGAGTTTGAGCTTGAAGGCGAGACACTGACGGTAAAGGACAAATACATTCCCCAAGGCTCTAAAGTGCGCATACATCTCCCCTTTAACGCGCTTTCCATAACAGGCTCGGGCGAGGGCGACTTAAAGGACGTTTATATAGAGTCCGTAATTTATAAGGGTGAGCAAAACGAAATAATCCTTGAATCGGACACGCGCAAATGGCTAATGCTAAGCGACACCGACGAGCAGGTGGCGACATACGTTCCGCTGTGGTTCGACTTTAAAAAGGCAAGCTTTGAGGTGATCGCCTCACCTGACGCAAAGGAGGGCGACTTATGAAATCGAGGAAGCTCTCCATACCCTACATCGCGTGGATGGTCGTTTTTACGATGATACCGATAGTGATGATAGGGCTGACCGCGTTCCGCGACAAGGCGGGGAATTTTTCGCTGGAGCCCTTCGCGAAGGCGTATGACTACCGCTTTGTATTTTTGAAATCGCTGTGGATAGCGCTTATCTCCACCGTGATCTGCCTGATTTTGGCTTACCCTTTGGCGTATCTTCTCGCTAAAATGAAAAAATCCACTCAAAAAACCGTTCAAATGCTTATCATGGTTCCAATGTGGATGAACTTTCTGCTGCGGATATACGCGTGGAAAATCCTTTTGCAGGACAGCGGTCCGCTCGACACGGCGCTGTCGCTCTTAGGCATTCACGGGAGCTACATCGGCAACACGGCCGCCGTTGTGGTGGGTATGGTCTACGAATATCTGCCGTTCATGGTGCTGCCGATTTTTACCGTAATGTCAAAAATCGACAATAACCTTATCGAGGCAGCTCAGGACCTCGGCTCAAACGGAGCGGCGGTGTTCAAAAAGGTTATTTTTCCGCTGAGTATCCCGGGCGTCATTTCGGGAATTACGATGGTCTTTGTCCCCACCGCGAGCACCTTTTTGGTGGCAGAGCACCTCGGCGGCAAGGACGACACCATGATAGGCGACATAATCGACAAGATTTTCCTGACCGACCCGAACACCGGCTCGGCTATCTCGCTGATACTCATGGTATTTATCTTAGTGTTCCTCATACTGATGAACCTGTTCGGTGACGAGGAGGCGATCGCGTAATGAAAAAGAAAAAGATAAGCGTCGTCTCAAAAATCTACTTCGGGCTTATATTCTTCTTTCTGTATATGCCCATCGGGATAATGATTTTCATGTCCTTCAACAGCGGGCGCAACAGCACCGTTTGGAAGGGCTTCTCGTTCAAATGGTACGGCGAGCTGTTCAAGAGCAAGGAGCTGATGAACGCGCTGGGCAACACGCTAATCATCGCGCTGTTGGCGTCGGTTTTCGCGACTATACTCGGAACCGCCGCGGCGATAGGCATACGCAACTTCAAGGGCAGGTCACGCGCGGTGATCCAGAACGTCTCCAACCTGCCTATCATCAGCCCCGACATCGTAATGGGTGTGTCGCTCATGCTGCTGTTCAGCTTTTTGGGCGTACTCTTTCACTTTGAAATGGGCTTTTGGACGGTTCTTATATCGCACATCTGCTTCTGCGTGCCGTTCGTGGTGCTCAACGTCATGCCGAGGCTGCGGCGAATGGATCAAAGCGTCTACGATGCGGCGCTCGATTTGGGCTGCAACCAGTGGCAGGCTTTCTGGAAGGTCGTTATCCACGAGCTTATGCCGGGTATACTCTCGGGTATGCTCATAAGCTTTACATATTCTATGGACGACGTCGTTATAACGCACTTCACGCAGGGCGCGTCCTTCAACAACCTGTCAACCAAAATATTTGAAATGCTGCGCAGGCAGGTGCGCCCGACCGTCAACGCGCTGTCGGCGCTGCTGTTCGCGGCTATCATCATTGTTTTGGTATTAATAAATATATTCGACCGCCGCGCCGAAAAGCGCGAAACAAAACGCGGCGAATAAACGGAGGTAGAAATGAAAAAGATTTTAAGAATTATCACGGCGGCTGTACTAATCTGCTGCACGATCACCTGCTTTGCGGGCTGCGGCTCCTCTTCAAACTCGGCAACCGGGGACAGCGGCTCTGACAAGGCGGGCAAGGGCGAGGTCAACGTCTACATCTGGGGCGACTATTTAGCTATGGCTCAGGACGCCGACCTCAAAAACGTCATTGAGATGTTTGAGGACGAAACGGGGATCAAGGTGAACTACACCACCTATGACACCAACGAGGAGCTTTACAGCAAGCTCACACAGAGCAACGTCAAATATGACGTCGTGGTTCCTTCCGACTACATGATAAGCAAAATGATAAAGGAAAATCTGCTGCTTGAACTGAACTACGACAACATTCCCAACTACCAATACATAAGCGAACGCTTTAAGAAGCTGCCCTGCGACCCCGAGAGCAAATACACCGTTTGCTATTCATGGGGAGTGACCGCAATGGTTTACGACAAAACCAAGGTCAAGAGCAAGCCCACCGACTGGGACGCGCTTTGGGACAAGGATTTGAAGGGCGAGATCTTGATGTTCAACAACAGCCGCGACGCTATGGCTATCGCGATGCAGCAGTGCGGCATCGACCCCTCAAAATGCACGAAGGCAGATGTTGACAAGGCTGTAGTAAAGCTTGAGGAACAAAAGCCTCTGCTTAAAAAGTACGTTATGGATCAGGTATTCAACGAAATGGAAGGCAGTCAGGCGGCTATCGCCCCCTACTACGCCGGAGATATCTCGGTGATGATGGAGGAGAACGAAGACCTTGACTACTGCCTGCCCGCAAGCGGCTCAAATCTTTTCTACGACGCGTTCTGCATTCCCAAATGCAGCGAGAACAAGGAGAACGCCGAGGCGTTCATCAACTTCATGCAGAAGCCCGAAATCGCCGCCGAAAACTGCAAATATCTGCTCTACGGAACTCCCAACGCAAAGGCTGCCGATTACCTCGACGAGGATATCACCGAAAGCGAGCTGACCTACGTGCCCGAGGAATACCTCAACAAGTGCTACGTCTTTGAGGACATAGACGACGAGGTTTACGCCTATATGCAGGAACAGTTCGTAAAGGTTCAGGCGAAATAACGAGCGGCGACTGAGTCGCATACAGGGCGCCTATTAGTACGTTATAATAAAAATGAAGCCTTCCTTCAACGGCGCGGTTTAACGCGGGTGTTGGAGGAAGGCTTTTTTAGTGTGGAATTTCGGTTGTCGCTCCGCTCCGGTTTGTAATGCTGTGGGATATGACGGTCGCCTTGGGCGGTAGTTAAATCAGATAATACTATCCTTGTACTCGTAGGGGCGCACCGATGTGTGCGCCCGGGGCGTTGAACAAAACGTTGTTTTCCTATCAACAATCGAACGGAAATAAACGTCGGTGCCGAGGGCGAACACATGGGTTCGCCCCTACAACCATTTTTAAACGTATAATAAACAATTCAAA
>CACYTI010000034.1 GCA_902777275.1 uncultured Ruminococcus sp.
GAGCAACTGCTTGGTTGCTCTTTTTGTCGTATCTTTTTTCTGATTGTTGATTGTTGTGGAAAACTTTTCGTTTTCCTATTGACTTTTAATAGTTAGTCTATGCACATGGGGATTTCTTGTTCTAAAGTACACTTCTCTGTCCCGCTGTTTATGAACTCTTTGAAAAAAGAACGTTTCCAAAGGCGGGAATGGGCGCAGCGTCACGCTGCCTTTTTTACAGATACTATTATAGCAAAAATAATTTGAAAGGCAACAAAAAAACGTAAAATCTCGGTTTTACCCAAATTTTTCGGTCTGCTGCGCCGGGGAACTATTGAATAATCAATATCCGAGACAAAGCAAACGGGAAAAGGCTTATTCCAAATATGTAATTCCGGGCTTATACAGCCGCCGCTCCGCCGCGTATCCGATCCGGCAACGGTATGATTTGCGGTGCACATGGCACCAACGCTGTTTGTCACTATTTTGTCATTGCCGGTGTGATATTATACGATCAATAAAAAACGTTGCAAAAAAAACGTTGCAAAAACAAGAAAAACGTGATACAATACATATGTTATAATCTAAGAAAAAGGAGGCTACTATGGGATACATATTGACAACCACCAATCTTACCAAAATCTATGGTAAAAAAACTGCTGTCCGGGACATTAGTATCCATGTCCGCGAGGGTGAGATTTACGGATTGATCGGCCGCAACGGAGCGGGAAAAACGACCGTTATGCGAATGATAAGCGGTCTATCCAAGCCCACCTCAGGCACCTACGAAATGAACGGTGAAAACAAATTCGGCGTAGGCGTGCTGATCGAAAGCCCGGGTATTTATCCGAATATGTCGGCAACCGAAAACATCAGACTTAAATGCATAGCCATGGGATTCAACTCAAAGGCATACATCAACGGACTGCTGCACACCGTGGGGCTTGAAAACACCGGAAACAAGAATGCCGGTTCTTTTTCTTTGGGTATGCGTCAGCGTTTGGGTATAGCCCTTGCTCTGGTCGGCGATCCGAAAATGATCGTTCTTGACGAGCCTATCAACGGTCTTGACCCGCAGGGTATCGCCGAGGTAAGGCAAACTCTCGAAAAGCTCAAGGCGGACAAGGGGATCACGATTATGATTTCCAGTCATATTCTTGACGAGCTGGGCAAGCTTGCAGACTCCTACGGGATCATTCACGAAGGAAAGCTGCTCGACGAATTTACAACGGACGACCTTGCTCACCGCTGCGGAAGATATGTCACCGTCAAGACAAACGACAACAACCGCGCAGTAGCGGAAATTAAGCGGCTGGGCTTCAGCGACGCCGCTATTGAAAAGGACGGGACCGTTCGCATCAACGAAGGACTTGATGACACCGCAAAAATAAACAAAGCGCTGATAAAAGCCGGAATCGACGTCAACGAAATTTTCGTCAATAACATTTCCTTGGAGGACTACTATTTCAGCGTAACAGGAGGTAATCATAATGGGTAATCTTATTAAAATGGATATTCGCCGCCTGTTTTTATCAAAGGTTTTTTACATTGCGATGGCAATAACGGCAGTATTAAATTTTTCAATTTATATTGTAACGCCGATACTTTCAAAGTTTTTTACTTCCGGACAAAACACTGTGACTCAGGAGCTTACCGAAATCATTTCGCAGCCCTTCCCCGTCGCAATTTTTATGGTAACAATGATCATTTCGGCAGTCAGCTTCGCGTTTGCAGACATCGCTAACGGCTACATCAAAAATATCGCAGGTCAAATCAAACGCAAAAGCGACACCATTGTTTCAAAATTCATAGTTCTCGGTTTTCACAACTTTATCTTTATGCTTGTATCAATGCTCAGCTGCATGATAGCTGCTTTTGCGGCTTCTGCAACAGGCTTTGAACAGATTACCGTATCGGGCAACCTGATATTCCCCGCGATCCTGACATTCCTTATCAAGTGGATGCTTTCAATGGCGATCATCTCGATTTTGCTCTTCATCACAACAGGCATCAAGAATAAAACAATCGCCAGCGTTTTCGGCGTTATTCTCAGCACGGGCGCGTTGGGCATGGTTTATTTCGGACTTAACGAGGCGATCAAAAACATTTTCAAAGTCACTGTTTCAATCGGCAGCTACACTCCCGATTCACTGATAGATACTGTCAGCGTGGGACAAAACATAGCTGTTCTCAACGCGATTATTGTTTCTATAGTTTTCTCGGCGCTTTTTCTTGCTCTTACAATCAAGGTTTTCAACAGCCGTGATGTAAAATAAAAAAATTTTTGGAGGTAAAACAATTATGAAAAACACAAAAGGATTTATTGCTCTGTTCTCGGCGCTTGCTGCTCTGGTCTGTCTCGTAGTAGGTGTTTGTATTCCGTTAACCAAAATTATTGATACTCCTTTTTGGGGATATCCCAACCTTATTCTCGGAATCGTCGCTTTGGTTCTTTGCCTGATCGCTATTGTTTTCGCTATTCTCTCTTTCAAAGACAAGGATAAAAAAGGTCCCAGAAAAGCAGGCTTGTTTTTAGGTATCTTCTTCCTTCTTTTCACATGGATACCGATGGTGATCGGCTGGTTCGGCGGAGCAGTTGATGCCTATACAAAGGGCAATAACGACAATTTTGTCGCAACCGCAATGAATGATTACAACAATAATAAAAAAGATAACTATCTGCAGAATGTGCTTGACAGCATAAAAGATGAAAACGCCAAAAAGGATCTTATTAATTATTTGGATAAGTTCACAGCTGAACATGAAAAAAACGCAAAGTAAGCTTAATATCCGTTGACCGACTGCCCGGCTTTCCGGGCAGTCTTTTTTTCAGCAAGTATTATCCGCTGCGTTTCAAAAAGCCCGGCGCACTTGCTTTTTTGCGGGTTGTCCATCCGTGGCAGCGGTCACTCAAAAAAACTTGTCACTTTTGTGTAACAATTCAAATTCAGAATCGGTTTTCCGTGAGTTTTCTTTACAATGGGGTAGAAATTAACATCTGTTTGTGATATTATAGAAAAGCTAACGAAAAAACAAAATGAGCGGTGACTGCCGCGCAAGAGGATGATCAAATGAGCAAAAAATATGTAATGGGCAACGGCGCCATCGCCCTGGGCGCGTTGTCGGCAGGAGTGAATCTGGTTGCGGGATATCCGGGAACGCCGTCCTCGGAGATCATTGAAACCGTCGTCAGATATCCGCACGAGGGAACATATGCGGAATGGTCGGTAAATGAAAAGGCGGCTATGGAGGTCGCGGCTGCCGCAGCTTATTGCGGCGCGAGGGCTATGGTGACGATGAAGCAGGTGGGTTTGAACGTGGCGTCCGATCCGCTGATGAGCCTCGCATATGTGGGCGTAAAGGGAGGCATGGTCGTCGTATCGGCTGACGATCCCGGTCCCATCTCCTCGCAGACAGAGCAGGATACAAGACGCTTTGCCGAGTTCGCGAGAATACCCGTTTTTGACCCCTCTTCTCCCGAGGAAGCCTTTGAAATGGTACAGGACGCTTTTGAATACTCCGAAAAATACCGAACGCCCGTGATACTTCGCCCCACCACAAGAGTGGATCACGCCTACGCGTCCATAGAAGCTCCCGATACTTTTCACGCCCGGGAATACGGGGGCTTCGTTAAGGACTCTAAAAAATGGGTCATTTTTCCCCGCCTATCCTATATGAACCACGCAATGATAGAGAAAAGAAACACAGAGATAGGAGAGGACTTTTCCTCATACCGCTTCAACACGGTATCGGGAAGCTCCGCAAAGGCGATCGCCGCAACGGGCGTCAGTTACGCTTACGCGGCTGAATTTTTAAAGGCTTATCCCGATATCCGTCTTATCAAAGTCGGCACACCGTATCCGCTGCCCGAAAGCTTTCTGCTTAATGCGCTCGAAGGCGTGAGCGAGGTTCTTTGCTTTGAAGAACTCAGCCCGTATATCGAGGAAAGCCTGTTGAAGCTGATCGGAAAACATCATCTCAATATAAGCATTCGCGGCAAGCTGACCGGTGACGTGCCTCCAAGCGGCGAAAACGACGCCGACAGCGCCGGACGGATCATCAGCCGCTTTCTCGGACTTGAATACGCCGAAAGCAGCATAGACTGCTCCGGCGCTCCTCAGCCTCCCGCAAGGCCTCCCGTGCTGTGTGCGGGCTGTCCTCACCGCGCCTCTTTTTACGCGGTAAAGCGGGCTATGAAGGGCAAAAAAGCGTATTTTTGCGGAGATATCGGCTGCTATACGCTGGGCAACGCAATGCCGCTCGACATGGTCGACACCTGTCTGTGCATGGGCGCGGGAATCACAATGGCGCAAGGCTTCAACCACATGGATAAGGACGCGGTCGCGATCTCCTTTACGGGCGATTCCACATTTTTCGCTTCCGGCATAAGCGGTGTCGTCAACGCCGTATACAATGCGGCTGACATGATCTTATGTATTCTAGACAACTCCACAACAGCCATGACAGGCCATCAGCCGCACCCCGGCACAGGCAGAAATCTGATGGCGGCTCCCGTGGAGAAGGTCAGCATTGAAAAGCTGCTGATCGCCGCAGGTGTGACAAAGGTGATCACGGTTGACCCGCTCGACCTTGACGCTTCAACGGCAGCGGTGAAGGAATGTGCCGGTATCAAGGGCGTAAAGGCTGTCATTTTCAAATCTCCCTGCGTCGCCATTGTCAAGCCGGACAAAAAAATGAGAACGGACAGCGGTAAGTGCGTCGGCTGTATGCGCTGTATCAGGGAGATAGGCTGCCCTGCGCTTTCTGTCAGCGGAGGAAAAGCCGTCATTGACGGGAATCTCTGCACGGGCTGCGGTCTGTGCTCTCAGCTCTGTAAGTTCGGTGCGATAGGAGGCGCGGAAGAATGAAAAAGGATATAATGATATGCGGCGTAGGCGGTCAGGGAACCGTCCTCGCCTCAAAAATAATCGCGGCGTCCGCAATGGACGCGGGCTTCACCGTACACTCCGCCGAAACCATCGGAATGGCGCAGAGAGGCGGCCCCGTGACGAGTCACGTCCGCATAGGAGACGACGCGTTTTCGCCGCTTATCCCCGTCGGCGGAGCAGATCTGCTGATAGCCTTTGAGCCTTCAGAGGCAGTGAGGAACCTGAAATATCTTAAAAAGGACGGCTTTGTGATCGTCAACACAGTTCCGGTAAAGCCGACCTCGCTGGGCAGCTCCGAGGGCAGCAACGGAAAAGCGGAAATTGAATTTGTAAAATCAAAATGCAGATGTCTTACCGTAAATTCCGACGAGCTTTGCGCTCCTTTCGGTTCATCTAAGTTCTTCAACGTTGCCGTTTTAGGAACCGCCGCGGGTTCGGGAGAGCTCGGCTTAAGCAAAGAGATCATCTGTGACGAGATCGTAAAAATCGTGCCCGAGCGCTTTCGGGAAAAGAATATGGCTGCATTTGCGGCGGGATATAAGTTAGGAGAAGAAAACAATGCAAATCAGTAAAAAACAGCTTGAGCTTGTCAACGACCGTTTACAGGCTATACTCAAATCCGGCAATTATTTCTCAAATATGTACCGGGAAACGGGCATCACCGAAATAAAGACCCCGGAGGATTTTCAAAGGCTTCCCTTTATCGACAAAGCGGAGCTGCGCAACGCGTATCCCCTTGGCATACAGGCAGCTCCGGACGAGGATATCGTCCGCATACATTCATCCTCGGGCACTACGGGCAAGCCCGTCATCATCCCCTACACCGCCAAGGACGTGGACGACTGGGCAACGATGTTCGCGCGCTGCTATGAAACCGCGGGCATAACAAAAAGGGATCGCATTCAGATCACACCGGGCTACGGTCTGTGGACGGCAGGCATCGGCTTTCAGGCGGGCTGTGAAAAGCTCGGCGCAATGGCGGTCCCGATGGGTCCCGGCAACACGGAAAAGCAGCTCCAAATGATGCAGGATCTGAAATCGACCGTTATCTGCGCGACCTCCAGCTATGCGCTGCTGCTTGCCGAGGAGATCAACAAGCGCGGGCTCAAGGACAAGATCTGCCTGAAAAAAGGCGTGATCGGCTCGGAGAGATGGAGCGACAAAAAGCGCGAATACATCGCGAACGAGTTAGGCATAGAGCTGTATGACATATACGGACTCACCGAGATATACGGTCCGGGAATAGGCGTAAATTGCAGCCTGCAAACCGGAATGCACTGCTGGGACGATTACCTCTACATTGAGATCATCGATCCCAAAACCGGAGAGAACGTTCCCGACGGCGAGGAAGGCGAAATAGTCATCACAACGCTTGTCAAGGAGGGAGCGCCGCTTCTGAGATTCCGCACCCACGACCTGTCGAGGATCATTCCCGGCGAATGTCCCTGCGGCAGCCGTTACCCCCGTCTGGACGTTATCAAGGGAAGATCCGACGATATGTTCAAGGTGCACGGCGTAAATATGTTCCCCAGTCAGGTAGAGGAGCTGCTCGGCACGGTGGACGGCGTATCGAGCGAGTACAAAATCGACATCGCGCATGACGAAGAAAAGAACCGCGATATTATCCTGCTGACAGTAGAGGCAGAGGGACGCGTCAACTTTGACAAGACAGGCGAAACCATTAAAAATATCTTTAAATCAAAAATGAGCGTCACTCCGAAGGTAGTTGTCGTCTCAGTAGGCACTCTCCCCCGCTCCGAGAAAAAGACAAAGAGAGTATTCGATCACCGCGAGGAGTGAGAGTGGCTGATGTAAAGAACAATGATATCATTAACAAAACAAATCATCGCTCAATAGCGATATAAATCCGCAAAGGGTATTAAACAGGCTCGGCGCATTTTATGTGCTGCCAAGTCTGTTTTTCGTTAATCATTTTCTTGTTCATTCTTCAAAATATAAAAATGTCGGTATTTTTTGATATAACCACTCCTTGGTCAATGAGTCATTATCCTTTTATCCGCCATGATTAATCCATTACGGCCGCCGTCTTTCCAACAATCCCCTTTTCCGGCTCTGAATAATCGCTTTTGCAAATCACACAATATTCTTGCAAGCATTTGCTAAAACATGAAAAGTAAGGGAGATTTGGATATGAAAGCGACAGGTATTGTCAGAAGGATAGACGACCTCGGCAGGGTCGTCATCCCAAAGGAGATAAGAAGAACACTGAGAATCCGCGAGGGCGACCCGTCACAGATAACGTTGATACAGTGGCTGGATTTCTGCGTAAATATAGGCAGGTTTGCTGAAAGACAGGGGCTTGGTTAGTACATATTGACGAAGGAAAGTTGATTCACAGTGGGTATTTGAGAAGGGTATAAAACAGGTTCGGTGCATTTTCTGTTGCACTGAGCCTGTTTTCCGTTGTATTTTTTGTGATTTAAGAAGTGTATTCACTGCATTTTTTGTCCTATTGCAGCATATTTTCGTTGCATTTTTTGTAATTCGGTGTTATACTAATAATAGAAAATCATAAAAAGGTGTAATGTAATGTATCGTTCTGCAATCGAGAAACTGAAAAATTGGAAGGAAAGCTATTACCGCAAACCGATGATTATTGAAGGCGCACGTCAGGTCGGCAAGACATGGCTGATGAAGGAATTCGGCAAGGAATGTTATAAAAAGACTGTCTATATCAACTTTGATTCCAATAAACAAATGAAGGACTTGTTTTCTTCAGATTTGAACATTGAAAGAATCATTATGGGGCTGGAAATATATTCCGATACTACCATCACGCCCGACGATACGCTGATTATCTTTGATGAGGTTCAGGAGGTTCCTGCAGCGCTGAGCAGTTTGAAATACTTCTATGAGAACGCGCCGCAGTACCATATTGTATGCGCAGGTTCTTTGCTCGGAATAGCACTGCATGAAGGTACATCCTTTCCCGTCGGCAAGATAGATTTCCTCAAGCTCTATCCCCTATCATTTGACGAGTTTTTATTGGGAACCGGTTATGATAAATTGTATCAACTGCTTAACAGAGGCGACTTTGCTTTAATAAACTCTTTTTCCGAACAATTTATCTATCTGTTGAAACAGTATTACTTCATAGGCGGTATGCCCGAAGTTGTTCTGCGTTTTTCACACAACAAAGATTTCAACGAGGTACGCGAGGTGCAAAAACGCATTCTCGAAGCATACGAGCAAGATTTTTCTAAACACGCGCCGTCGGATATTGTTCCGAAAATCCGTATGGTATGGAACAGCATTCCCTCACAACTTGCCAAAGTGAATAAAAAGTTTATCTACGGCTTAGTCCGTGAAGGCGGCAGAGCCAAGGAGTTCGAGACAGCAATTATGTGGCTGTGTGACTGCGGACTGGTTCACAAGGTCAGCCGTATCACCACGCCCAATCTGCCGCTAAAAGCATACGAGGATTTAAAAGCATTTAAACTATTTTTACTGGATGTCGGATTACTCTGCTGTATGTCCGGCATCAGCAAAAGTGTTCTCCTAGACGGCAATGATATGTTCAAGGAATTTAAAGGCGCGTTGACAGAGCAATACGTTCTGCAACAGCTGAAAGCAACAACAGACTTTGGCATCTATTACTATACCAACGACCGCAATAGCTGTGAGATCGATTTTCTCCTCGATGACGGTGAGAAAGTCATTCCGCTGGAAGTCAAAGCAGAAGAAAACCTCAAAGCCAAAAGCCTGAAAACCTATCGTGATAAATTCAGGCCCACACTCAGCATCAGAGCTTCAATGGCAAATTATCGTGAAGAGGATGATGGGTTAGTAAACGTGCCGTTGTATTCAATTTCTTTAATTCACACTTTACCTTGAAAGAATGACTGACTATGCTTCCTTATGAAGAATTACTCAAAAAATACAATATAGCACTGCAAACTATCGATTCTTTACATGCTGAAAATAAACATTTAAAATCAAAACTGGGAATCGTTGAAGCTAATGCTTCGGCAACGACAACTAATGATAGATCAGCCATCAACAAATACAGCAGCGTGGACACAAAGATACGTTTGTTTAGAAAAATATTTTCCGGACGGGAAGACGTTTTCGCACGGCGATGGTACAGTAAAACGACAGGAAAAAGTGGCTATCAGCCTGTTTGTGAAAACGAATGGGCTGAGGGAATTTGCGATAAAAAGGCATATAAATGCTCGGCATGTCCTAACAGAAAACTATTG
>CACYTI010000035.1 GCA_902777275.1 uncultured Ruminococcus sp.
GAACCACAGAGTCGGCGGAGGAATACGCCAAAATGAATAAGGCGCAGAGAGACGCCGCAAAAGACCACGGCGGATTTGTCGGTGGTGTGCTGAAGGGCGGTCGGCGCAAGGTTGATTCCGTTGAGCTGCGTTCCATGATTGCTCTGGACGGAGATCATATAGACAGGGATTTTCTTGAACACTTTAAGGAGATTGCGCCCTTCACCTCCGTCATATATTCGACTCATAGCAGCACCGAGGATAATCCCCGCGTCAGAATCATCTTTCCTATGACAAGGGATATTTCCCCCGAAGAGTTTGTGGCAGTTTCCCGCTACACTGCTCAAACGCTCGGGATCGATTATTTTGACGAATGCTCCTATCAGCCGAATCAGCTGATGTATTGGCCGTCAACACCGGCAAACGGTCAGTATGTGTACATGGAAGTGGACAAGGAGTGGCTTGACCCGGATACCATTCTTGCTGCTCACCCTGAATGGACGGACCCGACAAGGCTCCCGACCTCCTCGCGTGAGAGCCGGGCAAACACTCTCGCTCAGCAAAAAGTTCAAGATCCTCTTTTGAAGGACGGCGTTGTTGGTTTGTTTAACCGGGTCTTCTATCCAATCACAAGGGTCTTGGAGGAATTCCTATCTGATGTTTACGAGCCCACCGTCAACGAAAACCGCTGGCACCTTATCGCTTCAAAAAGCATCGCCGGTGTCGAGGTAATTGACGATAAATTCATTTACAGCCACCACGCGAAAGACCCGGCGTATATGCAGCTTTGCAACGCCTTTGACATTGTCCGTATCCACAAGTTCGGTTCTGCCGACGACAAAGCTTCTTTCAAGGATATGTGTGAGTTCGCTATGCAGCAGGACGAGGTCAAAATACTCGCCACCAACGAACGACTTGCGGATGCACAGACCGATTTCAACGATGAAGACGAAGATTGGAAAACAAAGCTGGTGTACCATGCCAAGAGCGGTCTGCTTGAAAACAGCGTGTATAATCTCAACCTGATCCTTGCTAACGATCCCGATTTTCAGGGCTTTGCATTTAACGAAATGGCAAATCGCATTCAGATCACAGGTGATTTGCCATGGGACAAACCAAAAGGAAATATGTTCTGGCGTGAAGCGGATACAGCGCAGCTCAAATCCGTCATTGACATACGCTATCTGACGTTCTCCAGCCGTAACCATGATGTGGCTTTTACAAAGACGGCTGATGACAGGCATTTTCATCCTGTTCGGGATTACCTTGACGCACTGCCTCCGTGGGACGGCGTCAAGCGCGTAGAAGATTTGTTTATACGCTACCTGAAAACGGATGATACGGAATACGTCCGCGCCGTCACGCGAAAAACCTTTGCTGCAGCTGTAGCGCGCATTGCGTCCCCGTGCTTGACGGCGATCAGGGTATCGGCAAGTCAAGGTATATCAAAAATTCAAGAAGGATCTGGCCGTTTCCCTCAAGGGCGAAGAAATCGACGCCGCCAATGCCGCTGTGTTATCCAATAAGCTGGCGCAGCTCGCTAACGGCGCGGTTTACGGAAATGACGGAAAGATAATCGCAGTACACGACAAAAAGCTCGATGCTCTGGAGGATTTGATTGAGGCGGCAAACGGTAAGCCTGTATTAGTGGCATATTGGTTCAAGCACGATTTGGAGCGTATCAAAAAACGCTTTGATGTGCGCGAAATAAAAACCTCTCGGGATATTGCCGATTGGAATTACGGCGATATTCCCGTCGCGGTGATTCACCCTGCCTCCGCCGGGCACGGTCTGAATTTACAGGTGGGCGGTTCTACGCTGATATGGTTCGGCATCACATGGAGCTTGGAGTTGTATCAGCAGACAAACGCCCGGCTGTGGCGGCAGGGTCAGCAATCAAAAACCGTCGTCATTTATCATATAGTCGCGGAGAAAACGATCGACGAACAAATCATCCGCGCTCTTGAAAAAAATGATAAAACACAGGCGGCTCTCATTGACGCCGTCAAAGCAAATCTGGAGGTGTAATATGGACAGAAATTACGAAGATCTGGTTCAGGCGATTGTTGTCCGAGCCGCTAAGGATTACAAGAAGGTTCTCAGAGTTCTGATAAGGAGACCGAGAAAACAGGTCGCTCTGGATTTGAAATCGGATATAGAAGAGTTTTTCCTTTCACAATGGTTTCGCGATCTGACGTCAGTTAACGGCGAATACATAATCACAGAATTACAGAAGGAGGTAAATTTCTGATGACAGCTAAGGAATATTTCAGACAGGCATACAGATTAAACCAACGCATCAACTCGGATATTGCGGAGGTTGATGAATTGAGGGCTATGCTCTCCAACATCACCTCTTCGGCATTGGATGAAAAAGTAAAGCGTTCCCGTAACGGCGGCGCACCATTCGTCAGCGCCATTGAGCGCATTGACAAGCTTGAGCGAAAGATCGACTCCGAGGTTGATCTATTTGTTAATCTCAAGGAAGAAATGAGAACGGTTATCGGATCGGTGGACAACCCCAATGAGCAAATGGTATTACGATACCGCTACATCCACAATTACACTTGGGACAAAATCGGTATCGAGCTGAATGCCGACTCCCGAACCATACGCCGCTGGCACGGCAAGGCGCTCGGCCATGTAACTCTTCCAAAAAATCCGGTAAAAATCTGAAAAACGCCCGAAATGTCCGCCTTTGTCCCTTGATGTCCACCTGCCAAAAGTGATATACTATAATTAGGGAAACC
The DNA here is from genome assembly GCA_902777275.1 of uncultured Ruminococcus sp. GTDB lineage: Bacteria > Bacillota > Clostridia > Oscillospirales > Acutalibacteraceae > Ruminococcoides. The sequence continues at coordinate 2,730 of CACYTI010000035.1, forward strand.
GAATAAATCCAAGCCTTGTGGTGTAACAGCCGCAGGGCTTTTCTTTTTGCCCTGAAGGAGGTGTGGTTATGCCAAAGAAACCACGGCGTCCATGTTCCTACCCCGGCTGTCCGAACCTGTGTGACGGACAGTATTGCGAAGAGCATCGGAAACAGGCAAGGCGGCAATACGACAAATATGAGCGTTCCCCGTATGTCAACAAGAAATACGGCAGAGCGTGGAAGCGTATCCGTGACCGCTATGTTGCCGAGCACCCTTTGTGTGAGATGTGTCTGGAACAGGGCAAGCTCACCCCGGTGGATGAGGTGCATCACGTGCTTCCCGTATCCAAAGGCGGAACCCATGCCCGCGGAAACCTGATGGCGCTGTGCCGTTCGTGCCACAACAAAATCCATCACGAGCTTGGAGACAGATAAAAATGCCCGACCTTCTCAGCCGGGCAAAACTCTATGCAGATATAACATTTAAGCGGGAAATCATACCGGGATCGCTTTGAAGAAAACTCAGTAATCTTCTGGCCGAACCAACAGGCTTATTAGTGCCTGCTTCCCATGCTTCAACTGTCTTTACAGACACGCCCATTACTTGGGCAAATGTAATTTGAGTCATTCCGAGCGAAAGACGAACTTCCTTAATCTCGTCTGCTTGAAAATCGGGAACGGGATTTACAGTACACTTAACGACTCTTGCATTCCCTGTACCGGATTCATATTCAATAGCTTCGTTGAGACCTTTTATAATGCTTTCATATACGCTCATATTATCATCTCCTGTTTTCACAATTTGTTTTCAGCACATCAATCAGCTTATGTACTTCATTTCGTTCTTTTTGCGTGAGATTATCTTTTTCATTTTTAGTATATGCGGTAATAAGATAAATACGCTCAAAAACTGCAAAATCAACGTAACAAACTCTCGCGCTGCCGCTTTTACCGCGCCCTTCAAACGCAACCCGGATTTTTCTCAGCCCACCGGTACCCCTAATCAAGTCTCCCTTTTCGGGATTGATAGTCAATTCTTCCTGCAAAGATTTTAAATCATCATCGGTGAATCCTATTTCTTTCCATCGTTTGTCAAATTCAGGAAGCATTACGAATTCTCTTGTCATATCTGCATCATCCTTTGAATACATTATACCCTATATAATAGGGTAAGTCAATAAGTTTATTAAAATTTTTAAATCACTTTACAACAAAATCGAATTGGTCGCGTCAACTCAAGGGCAGCAAGGGCGGTCTCAATCTCTGTGACCAATCAGCCGGGCAACGGCCCGGGGTAACGTGCGCAAAAAAGGCGAAATCAAAAGGGTAATAAAGGACCCGGAGCGAAAGGCGGTGAAACAGTGCCAACAAAATCGAATAATACAGGCGGCAGAGGCGGTGCGAGACCCGGTGCGGGACGAAAAAAATCTGCAGTCAAGGAGAAAGCCGAAAAGGGTAATCCCAGCGGCAGAAAACTTGAAGTGCTGGATATTCCCGAAGTCGAAGGTGTCGATATGCCTAAGCCGCACGATTTTCTGTCTGCCGAACAGCGCGACGGCAGTAAGCTGCAGGCGGAAGATATTTACACGGAAACGTGGGAGTGGCTGAAGAAGATCGGCTGTGCTTCAAAGGTGTCTCCGCAGCTGTTGGAGCGGTACGCGATGTGCTCCGCTCGATGGATACAGTGCGAGGAAATGACAAACCGCATGGGATTTCTCTCCAAGCACCCGACGACGCAGAAGCCTATCCCGTCGCCGTTTATTAATATCGGCATCAATTATATGAATCAGGCTGTACGGCTCTGGAACGAGATTTTTCAAATCGTCAAAGAGAACTGCAGCACGGAATACGGCGAGGTTACTCCGCAGGACGACCTCATGGAAAGATTGCTCAGAGCAAGGAAAGGATAAAATATGTTTGAGAAAGTCAATCCCGCGCACCCTGATAAGGTGGCGGACAGAATTGCCGGGGCTATGGTTGACCTCGCCTACAGGAAAAACAATCAACCGAAAATCGCGGTGGAGGTTCTCATCGGTCACGGTGTATGCCATATTATTACAGAAACCTCAGTGCATTTCTATGCGGAAGAAGTTATCGCTATCGTTGAACGCATAGCGGGACCCATGGAAGTAGATTACACGGAATCTGCTCAGGATGTTCACCTAGCGGTCAATCAGCACCAGAAAATGCGCTGCGGAGACAACGAAATCTTCAAAGGCACACCTGTTACCTCAGAACAGCGTAGCCTGACCGAAACCGCGGAGAGAATATATGACAAGTATCTTTGTGACGGCAAATACATCATCACCAACAATCACCTGATCATCTGCCAGAGCAACGCACCGAAATCCGAACTCCGTAAGTGGTTGAGTAATCTACCGCTGCAATAACAAGTATGCAAACAAAACGCCCTGCCGCACGAACCACTTCACGGAGAAAGAAATCCATAATATGTTCTTGGCTGCGTATAACGAGTACATGGGCAACCGAGAAAATATAATCCGCGGAGCAGAAAAAGGAGGTCTAATGACTTATGGCGGAAAACTTACAGCCTTGGCAGGCAAGACAGGGATACAGACCCGGCACGCAGAACACACAGCGAACGTCATATCCCGGATTTCCGCAGCCCGCCGCAAACACACAGAACATCGGCGGATTAACACGGGAAGAACGTCAGGAAGCAAAACGACTGGCGGAAGAAGCAAATTTTAATTTCAGCGGGTATCAGGTGGTTCGCAGAGAATTCATCTCTCACCGCTTTGACCCCGCCATGACCATTCGCGGTAACAGCATTACATTCAACAATTCCTGCATCAGCAAACTGGAGGACGCGACGTATATTCAGTTTCTAATCAACCCCACTGAACGCAAGCTTGCAATTCGCCCCTGTGAGGAAGGAGCGCGTGACGCTGTGCGTTGGTGTATCGTGCGCGGTGATAAAAGGAAGAGCCGTGAAATTACACGCAGACCGTTTACGACAAAGCTGTATGAGCTTATGGGCTGGGAACAGATATACCGATACAAATTACAGGGCATGAAGATCAATTATCAGGGAGAGCACCTGTATCTGTTTGATCTGAGCGCAAAGGAAGCGTTTCTTCCGCAGAGTAGGGATCCCGAAACGGGAAAAATAAAACGCCCTAAGCCTATTCTCCCGAAAGAATGGCTGGAAACGTTCGGTATGAGCGTATCGAAACCATGTAAAGCACAGTAGAAACAGGAGGCAGAAAATGGATCGGGAAAAGCTCTTAAAACATCTGGAAGAGTGTTATTCATCAAAACGCGACATGATTTCACGCATACCTCTCGGCGTGCAGCCGGATTCTCTGTGGCAGGAGCTGCTTAATCTCAGACGATCATCAAGCACTGTTATGCCTCTTTACGGCTGTAACGATAAACCTTACTGGTATGTTACAACAAACAAAATGATAGCTTCAAGCGAAAAGATCGTCAGCGTCCTTTTTGAAAATGAAACGGAATTTGATCCTTACGCCGAAGCGCCTCCGGTATCTACGCTGGAGGAAGTATTCTTCACGGGATACATTGATGGAGCGCAGATCACCATGCAGGAGGCCATGGATTTTCTGACAAGCGGCAAACCGCCGCGGGACATCGAGGAACAGCTTATCGTCAATAACCGTATGGCAGGCAGTTACGCTTCAAAGAATTTATATCGAACAATTGACGTCAATTATGTCTGTGAGCTTGCGGGGATCCTGACAGAAGGAATGGACAACGGAAGCCCCGATTTTCGTTCAACAGACGAAACGGATTATGTTTCACCGAACGGAGAACAGTTCCGGTTTCCGCCTCCTCAAGCCCTCCCCTCTCTCCTCAACTCACTGTGCACTTTTCTCGCCGACGGGAATGTTCACCCGCTGATTAAATCTGCGGTTGCACAAGCGTATATGACCGTTATACGACCTTTCCCCGAGGGCAATGATCGGTTGGGACGAATCCTTTCGAGCGTGATACTCCTGCGATCGGGATACACCTTTTTCAGCGAGCTCAGTCTTTCCGCTCTGATTGCCCGTCGGGGTTATGCGTATTATGAGGCTGCCGCCAATATACTCCGCGAGGAAAACGCAGACGACATGACCTACTTCATCGAGTACTTCCTTGAGCTGCTGTCACGCGCCGTTGACGAAAGGCGACTGCGTACACAGAACGCCGAAAACGAGCTGCGGCAGGCAGAGATAGAAATGGCGCGAACGACCCTCTCGCCTCCTTCTCATACGGGTCCTCCGGAGGACATGACTGCTGCTCAGGAAACGGAGGTTACGAGCGAAGAAAACAGTTTCCCTGACGGGTTCTATACAGTTTCACCCAACGAGGCAAAGCAGTCATTTGATGACAGCAATAGTCTTGAAATCAGCTTAGCCCGCGTTCGTGATGAGCTATATGGGATTGTGAACGGTGGCAGCACGATAATGAAGAGCTGTGCCAAACTACTTTTAAGTATTATGAATAATAACATCTTTTCTTTTACAGCGCTCGATATTCAAAAAGGGTGTCAAGTTACGATGAAACAGGCAAGCAATCTTATCGTACACATGCGTGAGAAAGGATTGATTGAGAGCTCTGAGCAACGAATAAACGGATACGTAATCTATCAGTTTGGGAAAGCATTACCGCCGCTTATGCCTGAAGATTACAGTGAGGATATGATGATTGGGGATACACGGAGAATATGTGGAGTATTGATACAGAGCTCGCGGTACAGCTCGGGCTCATCAGCAAGGAGTCGCCGGACTGCTATTCTCTGAATAAAGTGCTGCGTCCCGAGCTTCGTCCGACTCAAAAGAAAACACTGGCGGCAATCTATGAGGCTTTCGGCTGCGATGAATTCTCTTCGGATATGTTTATCGCCACTCTGAATTATTCTGTCTCCTATACCTACGCCTCACTGCACAAGTTGACGCTGCTGCGTTTATTGGATCAGAACATCGATGAAAACGGCAACCGTTACCGGCTTGTTGTCACTCCCGAGGAAAACCCCGAGTGCTTCGACCCCGCAGCATAAAAAGGAACTGAGGATGGAAAGCAGAAATGAACCAAATAATCATAAAAAACGCCATACAGTGTAAGCATTGCGGTGACATAATTGAAAGTACACATCTCCACGATTATAAGACATGCTCCTGTGGTAGCGTTTCCGTTGATGGCGGTCATAGTTATTTACGGCGTTGCTTTAAAAACAGCCCCGAAGATTTTACGGAGCTGTCTATTACAAGGATACTGAAAAAGCGTTGACAAAAAGCCTCTGATCCCAACAAGGTTCAGAGGCTTCCTTTACCATCCGGCTTATTCTTTTGTAGTAAACTTTTTCCACCGATCAAGCACATCAACCAACGGTTTATCTAAATATGAAACAGCTGTCTTTTCAATCCATTCGGGGATACCGTATGCGGCTTCAGCAATGCTTCCGGTTATAGCTCCGATTGTATCGCTGTCTCCACCGAGAGATATGGCGTTTCGTATCGCGTCCTCAAAGTCCGTGCTTTCCAGAAAAGCGATGATTGCCTGCGGGGCGAATCTCATCCAGCGTGCGTGAAAGATTATACCCATGCTCATTTTCGATGAATTCCTTGATACGCTTTTTGCATTCTGCAGGATCATCATTGATTGGCTCTTCATAATCACCGCAATACCCGCTAAAATAATAACGAGCCAAGAAAATAGCATCCGCCGTTGCCAACGCACCTTTTATGCCTTCCGGATGATTATGCGTCACCTCCGCTGACAGCTTTGCCATTTCTCTGGCATTAGAAGGAAAAAATCCTGTTCTTGCCGTAAAGCCGCAATCCATAATCCAGCCGCAGGGAGAAACACGCATAGCGGAACCGTTCCCAAAACTGTTATACGGTTCGCGATTGTCGCTAAACAGCCATGAATAGAATCTGCCGCCATACCCCGCGCGAGGGAACATGCGACCGTATTTTTTCATGGCGTCGATAAAATCATCTCTCTCCCCTCCGTTCATAACCGCCTCCGCAACCGCAATCGTCATTACGGTATCATCCGTAAAACGGCAGTCCTTGCCAAACAGCGGAAATGCTTTTGTTTTTATATTATTCCACTCATATCTTGAGCCGACTATATCACCTATGATTGCTCCAAGCATAAACAACACTCCTTAAATATCGGAAAATCATTATATAGATCAACTATTAACACAATACCAAATCAACTGAATATCATTGTTCTGCCTCCTGTATCATCTCATCTGCAAACCTTCTTTTAATTTCTTCTAAACTCTGAGTAATATGGAATTCATTATATATCATTCTTCATGTTTATTCAATATAACCTGAAAACAAATAGATTTGCAGTCTTGCCTTTTTTCAAAACGCCGCCACGTTTGCCCTGTGTCGCATTATATGTTCACTTGGGTAAATTCTTAATTCAACTATGAAAACGCGCTGTGGGGCAACGTGTCTCAACAGTGAGGCGGTAGAGCAAAAAGTGGAATGCTATCCGCTAAGTATTCCTTTACAAAAAGTCTGTAGTCGGGTATAATAGGGGCAGAATAACTAAATGAAAGCCGTTGAAATATGAACCGAGTACAGTCAGAACGAAAAATATGTGCAGCGATCTGTCAAAGCAACGGATTGAAAGCCAAAGATATCGCCCGGCAGTTGAACATCGACCGAAGCACGGTGAATCGTGTCCTGTATGCGTCGCCGCTTCTAAAGGACTTGTGCTATCAGGATGATTCTTACAGGTGGCACGGTATTATCCGGCAGTCCGTTCCGCATGACGGCTTATATGAGTTTTCGGGATATTATGCCAAGGTTTCTGTTTTTCTTAGTCTGACGGAAGACGAATGGATGGACGAGCTGATGAAGGGCTGCCAAAGAATCGGGCGTAATCTTAACGATACGCGTGGATTGCTACACTCCTTTCGAGATTGCCGGGAACAAATGATAAATCTATTTGCCGACTTGCATGATATGCTTGGCACCGCATATTTGGATTGGGAGATCGTTTTTGAGTTCCGGCTAAAACGGGCGCGGTATGTACGTATTTACGCGGACGTTCTTGTGATTACGGAAAACAAGGTCTTCTCTTTGGAATTCAAAATGAAAGATAAAATAGATACCGAAGAGATTTCACAAGCAGCAAAGTATGTTCCGTACCTTGAAATTGTATTCGGCACGAACTATGAAGTGATTCCCGCTCTGGTGCTTACCGCGGCGAAGGACTATTTTGATTTTGCCGCAATCGGCAGAAGCGATTCTGTTCTCCCCGTTTGCTCGGGCGATATGCTTTTTAACGTATTTGACGAGTATCTGGGATTTTTGTCGGACGGAAATCAATAACGATTTGGAAAGCGTCATAAGCTGAAATAATTATCTTCCTGTCGAAATCTGAACCGACGATGATTCGGACACCAACAGGAGGATTTTTTCATTATAAATCATACTGTGATTTCCTTTCCGTCGCGGAAGACGAATGTTATTTTACCATCCAGCCGGATAACACAGTGCTTTATCATGGTTACCCATAGACCGACATCCCATTCTTCCAAAATCAACGGTCGTTCACGCAGGCTGTTTATATGATCGATAAGCTTGATTCTACGGCTTTTGATGCATCAACAGACAAATAGGCTTCCAAAAGCACTTTTTCTTGTTTTGTAAAACTATCAGATCTTTCGCCGGTTTCAAACGAGATCCACTCATGGTATATTGCGGCCTTTTCGTTGCGTAAAGTCGTTTTCTGTTCCAGTTTTTGCTCTAATGCATTTGTATCGGACAATACACCGCACATTTTATCAGCTGCGCAAATCAAGCTTTCGCGGTTTCCTATGTACCGGTTATACGCTTCCAAAAATTTCTCATGGATTTCATCCTCAGTAACGTGCTTGGTTCTACAGGGCTTTTTATTATCGTATTTTCTATTGCACCTATACACCACTCTGCGGTACTTATCTGTTGAGTGCCACACCTTTGCACCTTTTTATTACTCTTCGGTGAACTGATTTCCTGTTCTTCCAATTCACGGCAGATTTTCCTCGCTGTAGCACCTTCAAAATAACGCCGATAGATAAATCGCACGATTCTCGCTTCCTCTTTGTTAATGACAGTTTTTCCATTTTCACCTTTTCATAACCCAAGAAATTGTGATATGGAAAGCTGAAAATACCGTCAGCAAAGCGTTTGCGGATACCCCATGTGACGTTCTCAGAGATAGAACGCGACTCCTCCTGCGCAATCGAGGACATTATCGTCAAAAGAATCTCGCCTTTGGAATCAAAGGTCCAAATATATTCTTTCTCGAAATAGACCTACACTCCTTTATCCTTTAGTTTGCGGATATTTATCAAGCTGTCAACGGTATTTCGTGCGAAGCGACTGACGGATTTTGCCAGAATCAGATCGATCTTATTATTCATCGCATCATTGATCATATCGTTGAATCCGCTTCGGTGCTTGGTGCTTGTACCGGTGATACCTTCATCAGTGTAAATTCCGACATATTCCCAGTCGGGATGCGACATGATATATTTTCTATAATAATCGACCTGCGCCTCATAGCTTGCTTCCTGTTCGTTACTGCTGGTACTAACGCGGGCATAGGCGCAAACCCTTCGTTTTTTAACTGTATTGATAGACTCATGCGTCCGTAAATTGATGGTTGGCTCTATTTTGACGACCTTTGGCAACGCAATCCCCTCATTCCATTTCCAAAAAAATGCTTCGCAGATCTATCAGTAAATCCTTTGCTATGAAGCGGCAGACTTTTTTGTATTCTCTCGCGGAAACAAGATCCAATTTAAGCCATTCCTTGGCAATACGAGTCACCGCTCTGTACCGCATTATCCTGCAAATGTATTCTTTCATTTTATCATTACTCATCTTGATTCTTGATAGCATTTCATCGGACAGAAGCATTGAGATTTATTGCCCGCGGTATCAAATGCCGTTCCTCACCCTTCACAAATATGATGATATCTTTCTGTTCCCGTGTCATTATAATGATTCCCCTCTCTTTTTGGTGGTCATATGTTAACTCTGATACACATTTTTTTCAATAATGATTTACAGAAAAAAATCAAAGGATTATTCGGCTTCTTTTATTTATTATGCAGTTTTTTAACTTCACACGAGTATAGGCAGACGATCAACACATTGCCATACCGCGGCAGCTCGGGCTTGATCCTCAACAAAGTGAACTTAACATAATATACAGTTAGAGTGATAATAGAAAAAAAGCACGTGTGTCTCTCAAATTCTTTTCGATAAATGAGAGATGAAAGCCGTTCTCAAATTTGCTTGACTAATTCTATTGAATTGAGTAAAATATTGTAAAAGAAGGTATTTCAATGCTTGACAAAGAAAAAGAAAAACGCCTGAGAGCTGTCAAGATTGCAAAGGCGATCAACAGCATTGAAGGCGTTCCGATTCCCGATGAAACAAATGAGTTTTTTAGACAATGGATCGACGGCGAAATATCCGACGATCAATTAACTGAGATTATGCTTTCTTTATGCAAGAGGATATAACATGAGCAAATACGATATCTATCTTCAAGAAAACAGCAAAGTGCTGAAAAACAAGCTTAACATTGAAGACGAAACAGCTCTTGATAAAGCAGAATCAATTATGGCAAATACCAAAATGGCGCTGCTATACAATAGCGGCTTCTCCGATGTAATAGATTATTCAGGAGCGAACGCCTGACAAGACGTTATATGTGTGAAATGAAAATGGCACCCCTCAAAATGAAAATGGCACCCCTCAAAATGAAAATGAGGGGTGTTTTTTCTGTCGTTCATCGACCGCGATAATAATTGTATCAAAGGTGGAGTGAAAAGCCATATCTGGACTCAGGAAATGATACAATTCCTGAGTCCTGTTTTTCGCATAAATAGTCTCTGCTCATTAACCGCACGAAACGGTTATGAGGTTATTTTTCAGCTTCAGCAGCATTGAAATTACGCCGTACAGGAATCCCAAAAATCGGCGCAAAGAACCTCTTGCTAATTTTTCGAGGTTCAATACCAGTAGGGAAAGCGCAATGGAGCAACGGGTCGTTGTATCGAGCTTCGTTCTGATGAGTCCCAAGCCGCAGCATCTCTTTGCAAGGCTGAAGCCTCGCTCGACTTCGATACGATCCGTGTTATCACTGTATGCAGTTTTGCGGTCCTCCGGCGTCGGTTCTTTTTTTGGACGCCCCAAAGCCGGACCGGATATACGGATACCCTTGCTCTTGCAGAAAACTCTGTTGTTCCGATTGCGGTATATCTGATCGACCAGCACCCTTTCGGGATAGCGTCCGGTTCGCTTGCGGTATCTCTCTATTGCCGAGATGAGCACAT
>CACYTI010000036.1 GCA_902777275.1 uncultured Ruminococcus sp.
CAGGAATACTGTGGTGATACGGTTAATTTTCGTTATCACAAGAAAGGCTTGTGCAGCAAGATCGTTGTAAAGAACAAGCCGGAGGACATTAAGATTTTTGAAAACACACACGAAGCAATTATTTCCAGAGAGGTGTTTGCAAAGGTTCAGGAAATCAGGAGCAAAAAACGCCGCCGAACGGCAATAGATAAGCCCGTGCTATTTGAGGAGCTTTACTGTGCCGATTGCGGAAAAAGAATGCTGATTATCCGCTCTCGCAACTACCACCCTAATGCTTATCTGCGCTCGACATATCGCAAGGCTCTCTACAACAAAGAACAGTCGTGTACATCACACTACATTACAGAAAGAGTGCTTGCAGATACGGTTACGGAAAAGCTCAATCAGCTTTTACTTTCAGCAAAAGCAAATCCCGAACAATTTCGCCAAGAAATCAATTCGGAGTTTGCAAATCAAAACAATGTTTCTGCGAACGGAAGTAAAAAAGAAATCTCTTCTGCTCAGAAAAGAGTAAAAGAGATTGACAGGATTGTTAAGGAGCTTTACGAGGACAAAGTAAACGGCAACATTACTTTAGAGGTGTTTCAAAATCTTTCGGCAACTTACTACACCGAAAAAAATGAATTGTCTGAAACTATTTTGAATTGTAATCGTAAAATCTCCAAACTAAGCAAATCAAAAGAAGCTGTAAAACTGTTTTTCGAGATTGTTGATAAATTCAGTTCTCAGGGCGAAATCAAAGAGCTTACCAAAGAAATAATCGATGAATTCATCGACCACATCGTTATCAGCCAAGAAAAAGAGGCTGACGGTAAACGTCAACCTCAAATCTACTTCAAAGGGATTGGGCTATTAAGTTAGATGTGCTTCGCTAAAACAATTAACAGTACATCATCATACCCCGCATCAAATATTCTAACTTTTTCGAGTAATTCTCGCTGACTTAGGACGATCCTGATTCGGTAAACATCCAACCTGTTATCAAACTTTCTTTGGATATCGTCATACATTTCCATACATTCTTGTGCCTCATCTACGTTTAATACATACTGAACCATTATTCTATTGACCATATCATGATAAAGGCACGGATAATTTAAATTTGAAACGAAATGACAGTCCTGACAAGTGACTTGAAAGAATGTTCCGTCCAACACCTTAGGCTTTTCATCGGGATCTAAATCCACATTTACTGAATCCCATATACTTGCACTTACTTTATTTCCGCATTTCGGACACTTTACTTTTACAATTCTATGTCTCGACATAACAGCACCTCCTCGCTGTCAAATCTCTTTCTGTTACATTAACTGTTACAATAGTCGTCATTGCCGGACAGATATTTTTCAAAATCTATCCGTATAAGCTGTTCGCCACCAACTTGCTTTGCACCTGAACCATAAGCGATTCGCCCGTTGGTACCCACATAATTCAGGGTGCCGTCATGGTTGATCGCCATGATTTCTTCGTAACCGCGCTCAGTTGGTTTTACACCATCATTAAAGGTGAAACCTTCTGATTCGGCTTGTTGCATAAAGCGGTGACCGATTTCTGCATTGGCAAGATAAACATAGACCCTGCCGTTGAGTTTTGATAAATTTTTGATTGTACGCATACTCGCGCCTCCTTTATATTTTTGCCCATAAAGAGACGCGGTGCAGCCTATCATACAAGCATTGCCACCTTGCCATGAATGGTAGGTTGGCGTGCGGTCACAGGGCTTGTCCCTCGCGCACTCTCTATAGGTTATTTATTTTGTCAATTCCCTATCTGTTACACTAACTGTTACATAGCAATCGTCCTACGCCGACACCTTCCCAAGCATCGGAATCGAAACGTTGCTGTCATCATCGGGCATCACCTTGAAGTTAATAACAGGAGAATTGGTGTCGGCTTTCTCCTTATCAAGCAGGCAGCAAATCGAATCCGGAACACTGTCGGGACAATCGGCAATAAACGTCACCGTTCTTCCTGCGTACAACTCATCGTTCACGGTGAGTCCGCTTGATACGAAAATCTTTCTGAACCTGTACGCCTCATCCGGCACATCGGCTCCCGCGACAAACTCTACGCTAATAATTATTCCGTATTTTTCTACTGTCAAAACATCTGAATTATTCATAATCAATCATCCTTTCAATTTTTTTGATGAATTTTGGCGGTCTCAAAACCTCCGCCTATACCTATTATCTCACAAACACTGTCCCATTTATGGGACTTTGCTCTGCCCAGCTTCAAGTTTGTGAATATTGCATAATTGGCAATTCTCGTTTTTAGCACCATTGCACAAGGATTACATTTCTGTAACAAAGTCATTGACGGTCGAATATTTATTCGATATAATTAAAGCATAGAGTTTAGAACGTAAGTTCGATAACGGTTAATGACCATCGTTCAGCCGAAACAGAACACGGATGAAACGACAGCAAACAATAACGATGGCGCAGAGCGACAGTAGTGTGAATACACATATCATTACTATACGAATCCCGATAATCGGAATTCCCCGCCGCGCCGGAGTTTCAGTTATTGGGGTTTATTATTTTCTCGAAAGGATGATGATATGATAAACAACGTAGTATTAATGGGAAGAATGGTGACCAGTCCGGAACTAAAAACCACCAATTCCGGCATCCCGGTAACAACATTCAGAATTGCGGTAGACCGTAATTATGTTAAGTCGGGTGCGGAGCGACAGACGGACTTCATAGACATTGTCGCGTGGCGCAACAACGCAGAATTCGTATGCCGTAACTTCCCCAAGGGTTCTCTTATCGCTATTGACGGACAGCTGCAGTCGCGTCAGTATACAACAAAGGACGGTTTGAACCGCACCACGATAGAAGTAGTCGCGGATAACGTCTGTTTCACCGGCGAACGCCGCAATGTATCAACACACAATTCTGATTCGCAGATTCGTAACAGCCGTGTTTACGGCGGTTCTCAGGTAACTCCGTATGCTGCCGACAACGTTGACGGATCACAGCTTATCCCAAAAGAAGATTACGACCTGTCGTTTCAAACACACAGGAGATGATTTGGAAGCGGCACTATAAACCCCATCAAAAAAATATGGCAAGGCCGCAATCAAACCACCGGATTTGCAGTCTTGCCTTTTTCTTTTCAAAACGCCCCACGTTTTAGATACTTTCTAAAATGTTTTTATTTGAATTCTAAATTGTCACATACATCTGCAAATGATTTCCCGTGAAAAAGCGAAATCGGCGATGTAAGAAGCTTTTTTAAATTCTCGCGTGAAAATACTTCCTCCCAATCTGATGTATAGATATGATAAGATCCATAGTCTTTTTCTATGCAGTACCCTTTTCCTCCGGATAACTGATCATATCACGCTAAAAATCATAACAGAAGTTTCCAAAGTAATCAAGACGTCATTTTTTGTTCCCGACTTTTCAAAAACGCGCTGTTGGGCAGTATCGCGCCGAAAAGCCATAAAAGACAGATCAATTGAGTATGTCCTTAAATTCTTCCTTGCCTGACATAAGCTTATCGGCATAAGAGCAAAGCGGTATGATTTTAGCATTCTGATCGCGGGGGCTTCTATGGCGCTCAGCACAAGCTTTTTCGCGATACCTCTTCCGCTTGTCAAGACTTGATGCTTTTTTGTTTGTTCTGCTTCTGACGCCTCCGCAATCATCATGCATTCATATTCATAAAGTTCGAGGCGTTTGATTTGTAGAGGTTTTTGAATACTTTATAATTGCGCTCATAAACCTCTGTATGCTTCGGATCGGGAACAAAGGAACGGTTGGGTTTTATGAGCCGACGCGATAATTCAAGCACATCCACGCCTTTGAGACCCGCAACTGTAACAAGAGCGGTTCCGATCGCGCCGACCTCCTGGACGTTGTTGACTGTTTCGATCGTTCTTCCCGTAATGTCTGCCAGCATTTGGCAGGTGACAGGAGACAATGCACCGCCTCCGACGAACCGGATCGTATCGGACGTTTTTACCTTTTTCTCTGAGCATTCCAACAGCCAGCGCAGATGGTAGCAAATGCCTTCAAGCACTGCACGAAGCATATCTCTCTTGCCGTTCTCGACCCTGAGATTGAAGAACATCCCGCCGGCATTGGAATCCTCAAACGGACAGCGATTGCCATGGAGCCAAGGGGTAAAAATGACGCCGTTTGCTCCCGGAGGAACTTTGCTGATCTCTCCTGAAAGATAATCATAAAGGCTCAGATATCCGCTCTCTACATCGGTGATCTTAGTTTGGTGCAAATACACATTTATCTCATCCAGCGCAAGGTGCTCCATGACCCATTCAAAGCACTTTCCGGCTGTTTCCAGTTCTGCGTAATAATTGAAGTAACCGTGCTTTGCGGACAGAACGCCGGTTATCATGGCGCTGATATCGACGGTCTGATGATCCATAAACGTAGATACCCATCCCGATGTACCGACATAGATATGCGTATCTCCCGGCGTTGTACATCCGGCGCCGATATTGACAAAGGTGGTGTCACCGCCGCCGCCGAAGACCGGGATACCTTCAACGAGTCCCAGCTCCTGTGCCGCTTTCCTTGTGAGTACGCCGACCTGATCCGTACAGTCGATGATATCCGGCATATGGTCGGGGTTCACCTTGTACATCTTCAAAAGACCTTTGTTCCAGCCTTCCTTTCCCTTGCGGGTGTCATAAAGAAAAGTCGCAAAAGCTGTATCGGCAGTCCTCACGATCCTGCCCGTACAGCGTGACACGAGATAGTCGCCGATATCAAGCCATTTGTATATCCTTTTATAAACGGCAGGCTCGTTGTTTTCCACCCACTTGTACTTCCAGACGGGGTCCTTGGCGCTGGTTGAGCCGGCGAAATTCACGATCAGATTTCGTACAAGTTTATATAGGCTGCAGCCGGAAACCTTGATGACGCCGCGGCCCATGCAGCTCTTATACTCTCTGACGCCTCTTTGATCCAGGTAGTTCATCGGTCGTCTCAGGGCGTTGCCGTTCTCGTCAACGAATACCGACCCCTGCATTTGGGAGCAGAAAGCCATTCCTTCTATCTCACAAGGCTTGATCTGCGACTTTTTGAACAGGTCATGTGTGGTCGAACACAGTGCCGACCACCATTCTTCCGTATCCTGTTCCGCGCCTCCGTCGTCGGAAATATAAAGACCGTAGCCGGCGCTGGAGCTTGCCGCAAGGGTTATTTCCGAATCAATATCAAACAGGCAGGTTTTTACACTGCCGGTTCCAAAATCATAAATGATGATATACATTTACTCTTCCTCTTTCAGATGGATTTTCTATCCTGCGTCGATTTTCTTTTCGCTTTTATCCCAATAGCGCTCGATCTGTACATCAAAATCATATACGTTCATCTTATACCCTCATCTGTTTCGTATTACAGTCATATATTTGTGGTTTATTAAATTATATCATTATAACATATAACTTTCAAGGTTGATTTTGAAATAATGGATTTACGCGATGAAAAATCAAAAATCAGGCGCATTTTGCCGAAATGATTATTTCTTCTTCCTAAATCATAAGTATCAAAATATGTGACGCTAAACAAAGATAACGCAAAACGGGGCTGCCGCAAAATCTTTCGATTTGCGACAGCCCCGAAACGAAAGCTTAGGAAAACAAGTTTATTGTCTGTAGGATCCTCCGGTGGTTTCCGGATGGTAGATCACCCTGACGAGTTTTTTACAGGCATGAGAGATCGCAACGCTGTAGTGCTTGACTTCGCTGCGTTTCTTGGCAAGATATTCGGCAAAGGTATCATACCAATGACAGACATATTTTTAGGCAAGAATTATATCAGGAGAGCTGAATCTTTTTTTAACAAATCAGTAATTTTTTTATTGAACTTTTCAAAAACATCAAATATTTGCAAAGAACTTGCAAAGATCACCCTGATATAATAAAACCACAATAAAACAAAACAAACTTGAAAGGAGAAACCACCATGAAAAAGACCAATCAAATCATCACAACCAATATAACCAACAACACCAATACAACTAATAACACTAAAGGAGTGAACAACATGAAAAAGACAAGAAAAATCAAGACTAAAATCATCGCAGGCATTCTCTCAGCAATTACAGTATTTTCAGTAGGCACCATGGCTATCGGCTCCGCTTCCGCATTTGCTATCCCCGGCATCGCCGAAACCGTACTCAGCACCACCTTCGGCTACGCGAAGGACGAAGTGATGAAGTTAGCCGGTCCCGAGCTCTCTAAGATGGGACTTCCTCCTATTTTGAACATGGTTCTCGGACTCGAAGATGACGGACCCTCCAATCAGGATATCCTCGACAAGATCGACAAGAGCACAGAAGAGATCAAGGCGGAGATCAACAAGGTCATGGACGAGGTCAAGGAGCTCTCCACCCAGACCGCCAACTATCACACCTTGCAGATGAACCAGCTCAAAGCCATCAACAGCAACATCGACACCAAGGATTTCAGAGTACAGGCTGACACCGTAGCGGCTGATTTCGCACACGCTCTCAAGCGTATCGACGAAAACAAGGCGAACATCACCTGCGACGGCAACGACAAGATCAACAACACCACCTACAAGGCATACAAAGAGATCCTCTCAGACCCCAAGTGCAACGTCAGCTCCATGCAGGCGAATTTTGACGAAATGCTCCGCTTCCTCAAAGGACAGCGCACCTCCAACAACAACGAAAACGGCTATCGTCAGCTCACCAACTACCTGATGGACAGAGTGGTTGCGGCAGACCTCGGCGAACACAGCTACATCAAGACTCCCGACTACTACGGCGCAGTTGACAGCATCAACGCAGAAATTCGTATCATGGAAGAACAAGTCATGATGGATTACGCCATCATCAACGCACTCAACGCCATGCAGTTCCGCGTAAAGGAATACGAAATCGACAACGGCATCATCACCGTTAATGAAGATGAATCCCCCTACGCAAAGTTTGAAAACACCGCCACCAATCTGCACCAGAGCATGGTTGACATCGATAAGATTTTTAAGGCAGTGCTCAAAGAAAACGCTTCCATCCCGAGCAAATACGTCACCACCGAGCTCTATGTCATCGACGGCGATACCTCCGTGAAGAAGGGCTGCACTTCCTTTATCGACGCTTGGTCGCAGGGCATCGACAGCGGCAAGGACTTCAACATCAGAGTTCTCAAAAAAGGTCAGTACCTGGTCGCCGACGCCAAGAAGGGCTTCAAATTCGACGACAATGTAAAGGGCTTGAATGACAAGGGCGGCTTTGAGATCCCCGCAGGCAGAAAAGTATATATCAACATGTACTGCAAGAGCAACGGCTTCGACTGCTCCGCAAAGAAGGATATGGATCTGTTCACCATCAACAACGGCGCAAGTCTTGAACTCCAGAGCGCGAAGCTTTGCGGCGACAACCGCAAGTTCGTGATCCCGGATAACGCAAACAACACCGCACTTACGCTGAAGTATACGGAAATTTACGGCACATCAGACTTTTTATCCAAATACAATCCCTGCATTAGCATCTCAAAGAAAGCCAATAACACCAAGATCGACCTTTATTGGACCGAATTCCACGGCGAATACGGCAGCCAAATCAAGAACGACAGCAAAACCACCAAAATCTTCACGGCGACGAGTACTGGGGTACCTGATAGACACAAGATTATTAGTATACCAAATCCAACTAAATGATGATTCTCCACAAAAACCGCCCTGCCGGACAATACCGGCAGGGCGGTTGAGCGCTGTCCACATCATGATTAAAGCCCGCGATTAAGGTTTCCTGTTTATTTACCAACCGGAACGTCACGTTGCCCGCTGTGCGCTTTTTGGTAACTGTAAAGGTATTCTTCAAGCTCCTGTACATACAATTGAGCGATATGGCTCAGGAGCAGATTTTTCTTTGAAATGTAGCCGATGACCATATTACTGCCTACGCTGTCGTCGTCGGGTTCAAACGGAACGGCAAGATAATCCGAGCCGTTCAGTTCCTCGCTGATGACGCCCGAGCAGAGGGTGTAGCCGTTCAGCCCGATCATCAGGTTGAGCATGGTCGCCCTGTCGGTCGCACGTATCGTTTTGGGATATTCGCTCGTACTGAGTATCTCCTCAGCGTAGTAAAACGAGCCCTTATCGCCCTGCTCAAAGGAAAGGCAAGGGTAGTCTTTCAAGTCCTCAAAGCGGATTTTGTCCTTGCCGGCAAGCGGATGACCCTTCCACAAATAGACATATGCATTACATTCCGTCAGCGGCGTAAAAATCAAACTATTTGATTTCAGAAGCTTTTCGAGCGGCTTGCGGTTGAAATCGTTCAGATATAAGATACCGATCTCGCTTTTGCCGCTTGCTACATCGTCTATAACATCGCGCGTTCTTGTCTCGCGGATAGCGAATTCATATTCATCCGTGCCGAAGTGCTTCACCATCTCGACAAAGCTTTTGACCGCGAAAGAATAATGCTGAGTCGAAATGCCGAACTTCTTTTTCAGATTGCCGCCCTTGCCGTATTTTTCAAGCAGATTGTCGTACTGCGAAAGCACCTCGCGCGCGTAGCGGATGAATTCCAAGCCGTCGTTTGTCGGCGTTACTCCCCTGCCGCTTCGGTTGAAAACGGTGATACCGATCTCCTTTTCAAGCTCCTGCAAGGCAGATGTCAAAGACGGCTGCGCGATATACAGCTGCTCGGAAGCCTTGTTGAGCGAGCCCTCGTCGCAGATGACCGTCACATATCTTAACTGTTGTATCGTCAAAATCAATCACCTAAATCACATAATCATAGTCCGCGCTGTACGAGCGGGTCAAATCCGCGATCGTAAAGCTGTCGGTATAGCGGCGGATAGCGTCGTTAAGACCGCGCCAGAACTCACGCGTTCTGCATTCGCCGACCCTTGGGCAAGGCAGGTTGGTTTCCTCCATACAGGCAACAGGCGCAAGACTGCCCTCCATAATGCGCAGCACCTCGCCCACGTTTATCTCGTCCGGCGCTTTTGATAATTTGTAGCCGCCGCCCTTGCCGCGCAAGCCGGTAACGATTTTATTTTTGACGAGCTGCTTGACAATGCTCTCCAAATACTTTTCGGAGATCTCCTGCCGCTCGGCTATATCCTTCAATTTGATATATTCGCTTCCGCTGTGCTCCGCCATATCTATCAGAACACGCAGCGCGTAACGTCCTTTTGTTGAAATCAACATCTTTATCGCCTCCGTTTTTCATAGTATAACAGTATGTTGGTATGATTTCAAGATTTTTTCAAAATTTCTATTGACAAATTAAAAAAAGTGGTGTATGATAATGCCATTCCACTAACATACTTCTTTTATAGGTTGTAATTTCAGGAGGCAATCATTATGAGTAAAATTTATCAGACAGCAGACCAATTGATCGGCAAAACCCCTTTGCTTGAACTGACACACATTGAAAAGGAACTCGGCTTACAGGCTAAGCTTGTAGCAAAGCTTGAATACTTTAACCCCGCAGGCAGCATTAAGGACAGGATCGCAAAGGCGATGATCGAGGACGCGGAGAGCAAGGGACTTATCAAGCCCGGCAGCGTTTTGATTGAGCCGACCAGCGGCAACACCGGCATAGGACTCGCTTCCGTAGCGGCGGCAAAGGGCTACAGACTTATCATCACTATGCCCGAGACGATGAGCGTTGAGCGCCGCCAGCTGATGAAGGCATACGGCGCGGAGCTTGTACTCACCGACGGAACAAAGGGTATGAAGGGCGCGATAGCCAAGGCTGAGGAGCTTGCTAAAGAGATCCCGAACAGCTTTATCCCCGGTCAGTTCATCAATCCCGCGAACCCCGCCGTTCACAGGGCGACGACAGGTCCCGAAATTTGGGAGGACACCGACGGCGAGGTGGATTTCCTTGTAGCGGGCGTCGGCACCGGCGGTACCGTGACCGGCACGGGCGAATATCTGAAATCACAGAAGCCCGATCGTCGCAGGTGCGCACAAGATTCAGGGAATCGGCGCGGGCTTCGTTCCCGACGTACTGAACACAGATGTATATGACGAGATCATCCCCGTATCAAACGAAAACGCCTTTGCCACAGGCAAGCTTATCGGCAGAAGCGAAGGCGTGCTGGTCGGCATTTCCTCGGGCGCGGCTGCTTGGGCAGCGATAGAGCTTGCAAAGCGTCCCGAAAACAAGGGCAAGACCATTGTAGTCATCCTCCCCGACACAGGCGACCGCTATCTCTCTACTCCTCTTTTTACGGACTGAGTAAACAGTTTCATCGTTTCATCAATAAAGCCCTCTTTCTCACGGCAAAACGAGAAAGAGGGCTGATTTTTACAATAAATCCGAAAGCTTTTTATTATACAAAAAATCGTGGATAAGCTGATTCAGCTCTGACCACATCGGAAGGGTGTCGCACTCGGCGGCTCGCGGGCAAGCCTCAGCGCCGTTTTCGAGGCAGGAAACGACCGCCATCGAGTTTTCCATAACGTCAAGGATCTCACCGACGGGGTATTCCTCGGGCTTTCGGCTCAGCTTGTAGCCGCCGCCCTTGCCGCTTACTCCTTTGAGCAGCTTCGCGTTGACAAGCTCCTTTGCAATGATCTCCAGATATTTTTTTGATATATTCTGCCGCTCGGCGATCTCCTTCAGCGGAACATATCCGTCGCTGTTCTGCCGCGCGAGGTCTATCATCACTCTCAGCGCGTATCGTCCCCTTGATGAAATCATAGTTTTCGCTCCCCTGTTAATAAGAATCGTATCAATTTTGTTGCATCATTTACCCAATTATATCATAGGTTTAGTGGAAAAATCAAGACTATTTTATATTTGCCTATTGACATAGTAGGTAGTTAGGACTATAATAGAATCACTGAGTTTAAGGAGTTGACAATATGCAAATATACGCGGACAACGCCGCCACCACCAAAATGAGCGAGGCGGCGATCGAGGCGATGACGGACTGCGTGCGGAACTGGTACGGCAACCCGTCAAGCCTGTACACCATCGGTCAAAAGGCAAAGGAGAAGTTAGAGGAAGCGCGCGAGGAGATCGCCGCCGTCATCAACGCAAGCCCAAGGGAGATAATCTTTACCTCGGGAGGAAGCGAGGCGGACAATCAGGCGCTGCTTACCGCCGCTCTAAACGGAAAGAAGCAGGGCAAAATGCACATAATTTCGAGCGCGTTTGAGCACCATGCGATCCTGCACACGCTGAACAAGCTTGGGAAAAACGGCTTTGAGATCACTCTCCTGCCTGTTCACGAGAACGGCATCATCCGTTTGGATGAACTTGAAGCGGCTATCCGCGAGGACACCTGCCTTGTCACGATAATGACCGCCAACAACGAGATAGGCACCATTCAGCCGATAGCGGAAATCGGCGAGATTTGCAAGCGCCACGGCGTGCTGTTCCACACCGACGCGGTGCAGGCGGTCGGACACCTGCCGATCGACGTCAAGGCGCAGAACATTGATATGCTCTCAGCCTCGGCGCATAAATTTCACGGTCCCAAGGGAGTTGGATTTCTCTATGCGCGAAAGGGGATCATTCTGCAAAATCTGATCGAGGGCGGCGCACAGGAGCGCGGCAAACGCGCGGGCACTGAAAACCTGCCGGGTATTATGGCTATGACAGCCGCGCTGAAGGAAGCCGCCGCTGATATGGATAAGAATAACGCTTATCTGACCGAGCTCCGCGACTATATCATCAAGGGCTTGTCCGAGATACCGCACAGCGCACTCAACGGCGACGCAATGCAGAGGCTCCCCGGCAACGTCAATTTCAGCTTTGAGGGGATCGAGGGCGAGGGCATTTTGCTGTTGCTCGACCAAAAGGGCATTTCCGCCTCATCCGGAAGCGCCTGCACCTCGGGGGCGCTCGACCCGAGCCATGTGCTGCTTGCGATCGGCAGGATACACGACGTGGCGCACGGCTCGCTAAGACTTTCTATCGGCGAGGATATCACAAAAGAGCAGGCGGATTATATCATCGGATCCGTAAAAGAGGTAGTAGCGCATCTCAGGAGCTTCTCACC
>CACYTI010000037.1 GCA_902777275.1 uncultured Ruminococcus sp.
CTGATAGATCGGGACATTGACCGCTCCCGTGAATTCGTCCGTGGATATTCCGCCGTGAATCAGCGCGGAATCGATATATTTATAATTTGCCATGATGATCACTCCTTATATTTTAAATCTTCCGGTTTCCAGTTTTTTAATACGTTCAGCATATCCTTTGCGGTTTTTTTGGCGCCGTCCAAATCATGCTCGGCGTAGTTTCCACACTCTGCACGTTTGCTTCCGGGGATTTCACCCTCAAAGCCGGATATATATTCAAGACTGTCGCGCACCAGACGGACAGCGCGTTCATTTGATACGCTGTCTCTGACAAGCAGGTAAAAACCTGTGCGGCAGCCCATCGGCCCGACATATACAACATCATTGGACACATTGCTGTTTCGCGCGTAAGTGGCAAACAAATGCTCAATTGTGTGAAGCTCGCCGTTGCCGAGATAGTCTCCGCCGTTCGGTTTTTTCATTCTGACATCATACGTCACAACGTCTCCGTCAACGCGCGAAAGATACATTCCCTTTTCAAGCCTGTCATGATCAACGGTAAAGCTCGCTATTTTTTTCATCAGGCACCCCCCTTTGACATTTTCTCTCCTTGCAAGCCAAAATAAAATTGATGTTCTCGAACGCCGCCATATCGCTGCGGTTTTTAAAATAACGCAGTTGTATCATCTGCGGTGTTTCATGCTCTTCGATTTCAAAGCCGTGACGTTCCAGCACGGTGAATACTTCTTTATAGGAATAGCCGTGCAGCATTTTCTCACCGAGCTTTTCTGTGATATGCGCAAGCGTGTGAACGCGCTCGGTGCTTTTGCCGTGCAGGGTCGTCTCATCGGGATAATCAAAAACCATCTTGCTCTCAGCACTGCACAGCGAGCTGATTTTGCGGATCGTTTCCTCAAAAACAGAAAGCGTCAGATAATAGGACACGCCCAGAATCGCAAAAAACGTCGGGAGCTCGGGATCATAGCCCGAAGTGAGCAAACGTTCGCTCATATCATCCTTTGAAAAATCGATCGGGACAAAAGTGAGGTTATCCGGGATATTCCACTCAAGCTCCCTGATCCTGCGCCGCTTGTACCTTCCCGTGTCGGGGTGATCAAGCTCAAACACCTTGATTTTTGGATTATCGTTGCGAAACGCGAAGGTGTCCATACCTGCTCCGCATATCACATACTGACATTTGCCGTGACGCCGGGCAAACGCGTTGAGCTCACTCTCTGCAAAGGCTATGCGAGAGAGAGGGATCGGCGTAATGTAGCGATTGAGACGGTTCGTGATCTTGTCGGACGCAAAGGCGAAGTTTTTATCCGACTTCTCCGCGTCGAAATCATTTTGGATCAGCTGACCTATTTCCTCATATTCGTCCCTGCCCATCAGATCATAGGCGAGATAATCGTCGAAAATCTTGTTTCTTCCGATATTGGAATGAAAAGCGCGTGCAAAGGAACAGAGCTTTGCGGTGACGCTTTCCCTTGTTTCTACCATCAGTTTTACCTCCATTCAGGCATAAAAATACCGCCTGCGCTGCAAATGCAGACAGACGGCATAGGTCAAATACAGTTTTATCAATACAAAACCCTTAACTGCCGCCTGTGTCCATGCAACACATACAGCAGGCGCAGAAGGGCACAGCAATGCCGCCGAAACCAATAGAGCTGACTTCGGCAAAAACGATATTGAATTGAACATTGCTGTTGATTTTCATTTTACTTACCTCTTATTCTGAAAACATGGGAGTTGAAAGGTATCTTTCTCCCGTGTCGGGCAATATTGCCACGATGATTTTTCCTTTGTTTTCGGGACGCTTTGCCAATTGAGCCGCAGCCCAAACAGCCGCTCCCGACGAAATGCCGACAAGCAGACCCTCGTGCTTGGCGAGCTCTTTGCCTGTTGTGAAAGCGTCCTCGTTTGTCACCTTGATGACTTCATCATATACGTCGGCGTTGAGCGTTTCGGGAACAAACCCCGCGCCGATGCCCTGGATCTTATGCGGTCCCGGCTTTTCTCCCGACAAAACGGGAGAGCCGGACGGCTCAACGGCGACGACCTGAATGTTCGGATTTTTGGTTTTTAAATATTCGCCCACACCCGAAACGGTTCCGCCTGTTCCGACGCCGGCAACAAGAATATCTACTCTTCCGTCGGTGTCGTCCCAAATTTCGGGACCGGTCGTACTGGCTCGGAATAAAACTGCGTGCGTTTTCGGCAGCGATCTCCTGCGCCTTTTGAATAGCGCCCTTCATTCCCTTGACGCCCTCTGTCAAAACGACCTTTGCGCCATAAGCCTTCAACAGGTTTCTGCGCTCAACGCTCATGGTTTCGGGCATGGTGAGGATCACCTGATAGCCTCTCGCGGCAGCTACGGCTGCAAGACCGATGCCCGTGTTGCCGCTGGTCGGCTCTACGATAACCGAATCGGGCTTTAGTATCCCCTTAGCCTCTGCGTCGTCGATCATCGCCTTGGCGATCCTGTCCTTGACGCTTCCGGCAGGATTGAAATATTCCAGCTTGCCGAATACGGTCGCGCCCGTGTTTTTTTCTATGCTTTCGAGCTCCAAAAGCGGAGTGTTTCCGATCAAGTCGGTAATTTTCTTATATGTTCTCATAACAGTATACTCCCTTTGTATTTATGACACCTAAAATACAGCAGAGTCAACATCGCTTAAATGATTTAATCAAACTCATAATAATTCCCTCAGCTTATAATTCCTATTAACTTAGTAGGTTTGTTCTGCAAGATATTATCTCATATTTCACTTTGTTTGTCAAGATGTTTTTTGACATCACAGTTATATATTATTTCTATTACCGGTTATAAATCCTTGACAAACCGATTACTTCTACAAAAGCCGCCTATAAATACGGCGGCGATTGGCTTGACGGTCTGCTTACTTATCTGGAGAAAAGCAGGCAAATTTTGAAAGAAGCTTTTCCAAAGGATTCACCGATCAGTCTGATTCAGCCGGGTGTTTATTAACTGAAACACCCGGCTGTTTGATTTATGGCAATACCGCATAATTCAGGTGTGCGGATTGCGCAGCAAGATTTTTCGTCAGGTTGTACAAATAAATCAAGGTAAGGCTGACGCCTTGCCGAGATTTTCGTGCGCCTTGAATTGTGCGGTGTTGCCTTATCTTTCAAAACCCGTCAAATCCTTGATCACTTCACCTGCTATGATCAGTCCTGCTACCGACGGCACAAACGCTGTGGAGCCTGGTATGTCGCGTCGCACCGTGCATTTGCGCGTTCCCGGAGGGCAAACGCAGTGCCTGCGGCAGCTGACAGACATATCTTCCTTTGGTCTGATCGGTTTTTCTTTGGAATAAACTACCTTTAATTTTTTGATTCCGCGCCTGCGGCATTCGTAACGCATGACTCTGGCAAGAGGACAAACCGAGGTTTCGTAAATATCCGCAACCTCAAAGGCAGCGGCGTTCACCTTGTTTCCTGCTCCCATGGAGCTGATGATCGGCGTACCTGTCTTTTGAGCGTTCTCGGCAAGCGCAAGCTTACCCTTTACGGTATCTATCGCGTCAACGATGTAATTATATTGCGAAAAATCAAATTCGTTTTCGGTGTCGGGCATATAAAACGTTTTGAAGGCTTTGACCTCGCATTTCGGGTTTATTTCGGCAATGCGCTCTTTTGCAACGTCCACTTTGTATTGTCCGACGGTTTTCAGCGTAGCAAGCAGCTGCCGGTTGACGTTTGTGACACACACCTTGTCATCGTCGATCAGATCAAGCTGACCGACGCCGGAGCGGGCAAGCGCCTCAACGGTGTAGCCGCCGACTCCGCCGATACCGAAAACAGCCACCCTTGCCTCGGCAAGGCGCTGCATGGCTTCTTCTCCAAAAACAAGCTGTGTTCTCGAAAACTGGTTCAGCATTTCTCGTCTCCCGTATAGATGAATTCAACTATGTCGCCGTCCTGAAGCACCGCGTCCTCAAAGCCGCCGTCAATCAATATCTCTTTTCTTGTAACGACCGAAGCATATCGCGGTCTGCCTGCTTCTTCGCTGTTGAGCAGCTCCGATACAGTCATACCATCGGTCACTTCTTTTCTTTTTCCCGAAACAATAATCTCCATAAAACTCACTCCGGATTGATTATCTTACAAACGGCGCGGTATATTCCGCGTTGATTTCCGCGATTTCCTTTTCGCCGTCAATATACGGCTGAAATAAGGTTTCTATTCTTCCGCCGCCCCGATTGTCGCAGCCGGAACAGAACTCACATTCGGCTCCGCAGTTCCCCCATAAAGACTGCTTAACGATCTGTTCTCGTTCTTCTCTGGTCGTATCCTTGATCAAAATTGACTTCATAAGAGTACCTCCTTGATGACTATATAATCAATAAGCCGGTTTTGCTTTCTGATACTAATGTCGAGAAATTCAGCCAAAACTATATGAGAAATATTTTACACCGGAATTATGGGTATCGCCAAAAGTCCGGAATAAATAGCTCCGCCGTCTGTGCAAGGCGATTGGCAGGTGAAATGCCAAGGTCAAAAAGCTTTGCTTTTCCTCTAAGTAAGCTTTATTAACTACTGACATAGTAGGTTAATTATACAGCATAGAATCTCACCTGTCAATAAAAATATGATAAAAGTGCCGCCATAAATCCAAACCACTATCGCACGATCAAGGTGCGCGGATTTTTCGGAACCTGACGGAATAATATGCAGACAAACCGCAGGACACAAGAATAACATAATAATTCTTCCACCGAGGTGACGTTACCATTCCGGTCGTCCTGACCGTTAAGGACGCGGTACATAAAATCAAAGAGGAATGTCCCTGCACGGCTATCACGGAGAACTATCTCCGTCAGCTGATAAAGGACGGCGTTCTGCCGGAGCTGAAAGCCGGCAACAAGGTTTTGATCGACCTTGACGTGCTGATCGAGTATCTGAGTAACCCAACAGCGGAAAAATTCCGACCGAAAGCAAAGGTGATCGGCTTCGGCGGCATTCGTCCCGTAGCGGCAGGACGGTGAGCCACTTGCATCCGAATCAGAACCCTAATAAAGAATCGGCGTATCCCCTATGGACATACTTCTGCCGGGCTTCAAGCTGAACCGCTTCACAGCAAAAGCCTCCGCACCGGATTATCCGGACGGAGGCTTTTTGCGTCTTATTTGCCTTTATGATATGCGCCGTTGTTATTTGAATAACCGCTTCCAAACCGCAACGGCGTTTGAATTGCTCAGCTTGTGTTCAATGTCGATTCCGACAGGACAAATATCGTGGCAGGACAGCGATTTGCCGCAGCCGCTGTAGATATGCTTGCCGTATGCTTTCACCAAATCGTATTTTTTGCCTTTCGGGAGCTGCGAAAGGATCCTTGAAGCAGGGACAAACGCCGCCGCTCCGTAAAAATCGCCGTCCGGCATAAAATTCGGGCAGACCTCAAGACAGCAGCCGCATTGAATGCAGCGCGATGCGTCATAGCATAGATCCGCCGCCTTGCCGGTATGATGCGCAGACTGCTCCAGCCAGTTATGGATCGTCCTGAGATTGTCCATCATCAGGCTCCGGTCAACGATCAAATCGCGCACAGTCGGAAATTTTCTCAAAGGCTCCAAGCTGAGCTTGCCGCGCTTGCAGGCGCTTAGCTTGGTGTCGCAGGCGAGAGCAGGATCGCCGTTGATCCGCATGGCGCACGCGCCGCACTTCTTTTGCAGGCAGCTGCACTGCCAGTGGATCGTTCCGACCGGCTCTCCGTTGATATCCTTTAGATCATCCCTCGCGTTGATTGTATTGAGCAGCGTCGCCACCGTGTCGTCGGACCGGGCGTCCAGTTCAATTGTCTGTTTGTACGGCGCGGACGCGCTGTCCTTCTGCCGCAAAATATCTATTGTAAGCTTCATAACTGATTGATTTCTCTGTATAACACTTTTGTATTTTTTACGATCGTCTGCTTTTGGCAGTCGGTTTTTGTGTCGGGATAATCCGTCCTTCTGTGCGCGCCGCGGCTCTCTTTGCGGAACAAGGCGCAATCCACCGTTGCTTTTGCGAGATCAAGCAAGCGTTTCTCGGCAGGATTTGACGCTTTGCTTTGAAGCGAATACAATTCTTCCAAAGCCCTGTTAAGGTCGTTTTCACTGCGTAAAATGCTTAAATGATCGCCGAGGATTTGACTGACTGCATCCCTGAAAGCCGGGGAGACCTCGGAATAAGGCTGACTGCATTTTATATTCTGCTGAGCTTCCGGTTTGACACACTCTTTCATTGCTGTCCTTGCGGCAACCTTTCCGCCGTAAACCGCGCCCAAAAGCGAGTTGCCGCCCAAGCGGTTCGCGCCGTGATACTGACAGGCGCATTCGCCCGCGGCATACAGGTTTTGCGCCGAGGTGCGGTGCTCTGTATCGACCCAAATACCGCCCATAAAATAGTGGATACCCGGCGATACGGGAACCGGCGTTTTTGCAGGGTCGAGCGCGAGGTAGTGAAGCACCTGCTCCCGCAAGTCGGAAAGGCGGCTTTTCCAAACACTTTTATCGAGCCTTGTCATATCGAGATAAACCTGATTTTCACATTCCGACATGGAGGTCACCGCAACCATCTCCGCGGAGACAACATCGCGCGGCATCAGGTTTTTCAGCTCGGGGTATTTTTCTTCCATAAAGTACCACGGCGCGCCGTTTTTGACGACAAACAGCCTGCCGCCCTCTCCCCTTGCCGCTTCGCTGATGAGCAGGCGTTTTCCGGGAATTGAAATAGTCGTAGGGTGATACTGGATAAATTCAAGATTGGAAAGCTCTACGCCGTTTTCAAGGCACATGGCGGTCACGTCCGCGGTGTTTTGCGTGGTGCCGGTTGTCAGTCCGCTGAACAAGCCGTTCATGCCGCCCGAGGCGAGGATAACGCTTCCGCAAAAAGAAATACTCTCCCCTGTGTGCGTATCATACACGGTCACGCCTTGGCTTTTGTTGTCCCGAATATGAAGCTGTTGAAGCGCATGATGCGGATAACGCCTGATAACGCCCTCAGCCTCATACCGCCGCACCGCGTCGATCAGCGCCGTCATCAGCATTTTACCCGTACTGCTTTTTACAAAGGCGGTGCGTTTTTTCTTTTGTCCGCCGAAATTGCGCTGGACGATCCCGTTTTCATTCGTCTGAAACGGCACGCCGAGCTTGTAGAACTCCTTTACGATTTCCGGCGCATTTTCGCAAAGACCGCGCACCGCTTTTTTATCAGCGAGCTCCACTCCGCCATGGACGGTATCTTCAATATGATCTTCAACCGTATCGCTTTCACCCATCGTATTCAGGCAGGCGTTGATGCCGTCCTCAGCCATGACCGACTGTGCGCGTTCGGACTGCATTGACGATATCAAGTTTGACTTTACGCCGTTTTCGGCAAGAGTGAGCGCAGCCGAAAGTCCGGCAAGTCCTGCGCCGATAATATTGATCCTCATAGCTGCCACCTGATGTAGTAAATGATAAAGCCTGCCGCCATAAACAGCATGGCAACGGAAACAAAAAACAAGACACCGGCTTGACGTTTGTGATGATATGCACCGCAACGCTCAGCAAAAACAGGATTTGCGTTATCAGCCGGAAAACATCAAACGGAACCAAGCGGAACACGCCGCCCGAGGTGTAGCCGAACGCCGTCATATGGAAAAACACCAGCGCCATAATCAA
Source organism: uncultured Ruminococcus sp. (assembly GCA_902777275.1). Lineage (GTDB taxonomy): Bacteria > Bacillota > Clostridia > Oscillospirales > Acutalibacteraceae > Ruminococcoides. The sequence goes on from CACYTI010000037.1 coordinate 7,650, forward strand.
AATGCCGCTGAGTCTTCTCGCCCAATCTGACGCGGAACATCGTAATAAATGGTAACAAGACCCGATAGGATCGTTGCTCCGACAGCGATCGCGAGGAGAGCGACCAACATTCTTGACCGCCGCCTCAAAAGAGAGGCGGTGATCATTCGCATAAACATGGTTTGTTTTTTCATCACAACTCCCCCTTATCTTCCGTGCAGAACTTCCGCGGGGCGGAGTCTCAGTAACATTCTGATGGCGGGAATACTGCCGGCGAGCGTGACGATCACGATAAGCACCGCGACGATCGGAATGACCATCGGCTTCATCTCGATGGATGCGTTGAAAACCGTCTGTCCGATAATTTGCGCAAAGCCGTAACCCATGAAGCAACCGGCAACGCCGCCGACGATCGCGGTGATGATGATCTCCGTGAGCACGATTCCCGAGATGCGGTAATCGCGCGCACCGATCGCTTTCAGCAGACCTATTTCGTTGCTGCGCTCCATCACGCTCGCGGTCACGAGGTTGGATATCCCGAGCGCCGAACCAAACAGGCTGAGAATGGTGATCAGTATCATCAACAGCTGCGTTTTGTCGAGAATATTGCCCTCACTCTCGGCAACCTGCCTGACGGGAGAAGCAACGGAATCGGGGATCGCCTCCTGGATCTGATAGCAGATGGAGCTGACGTATGCCGTGCAGTACCATGTTTCGTAGTCCGCGGGAGAAAGTGATGACGGACCCTTTGTCGCCGCCTTTTTCGCAAGCTCGTTATCGGGAGTCGTCAGCGCGCTTACCTCAATGCTGTCAATTTTTTCACGGCTGTTTCCCAGTTCCTGAGCGATCGGCAGCGCAGTAAAAACCTGCTCGTCCTCATCGCCGCCCGAATCGTAAACGCCGGCAACAGAAAGCGTTTTTTCTCCGTCCGCGTTTTTGACACGAATGGTATCTCCTGCTGAAACGCCCAATCTGTCGGCAAGAACCGTGCCGACCATCGCGCCGTTAGCTGTGCCGTCCTTCTGCTCGTCAAGCCACTGACCGTTCTTGATGTCCCACCAAGACCGCAGGCTGTGGATCCCGGCGTCAAGCTCCTCTCCGGTGTTGAGCGCGAGGTGATGGTTGAACCAGGTGCCTGTCAGCTTAACGGAATCTCCGTTATCAAGCGTGACGGTCGTGTTGACAAACGGCGTGAAATCCAAAATATTGAAGCCCCAGAATATCGTTTTGATTTTTCCGAGGTCGTCCTCGTTGAGGTGCGCGGCAGCAGCTTCCTCTTGTCCGTCAATAGACTAGAGGTCGCTTAAAACCGAGTTTTCCTTTGGGACTACTGTGATGTTCGCGCCGTATGCCTTTAGCTCCTGGTTGACCTTATCTCCCACGTCAAGCATGATGTTGAGCATTGCCCAGCTTGAATTTGATAAACGCGTACAGCATACCAATTACGATCGCCGGTATCATCAGGTCTGCTGTCAGTTGTTCAAGATATTTAAGCATAATGACTCCTTTCGCCCTGCTCTTTTTGAGAGTTTAATTCTTATGAAGAAAATAAAAACTAAACTCTCAAAAAGGGTTTTTGGCAGCCCCCGAAAGCCGGGAGCTGCCTGCTGTTACCTTGTAGTCAACGGTGAGGTAAGGAACCCAAGAGCCCTTTTCGTAGCCGAGGGTATTCTCCAAAGCGGAGATATCAGCCTCGAGGTGAATGTCATAATCCTCCGCCTTCTGCTCCTTGATGGTCGCGCCCGCGGTCATGGGAACCGCCTGGAAGAATACGGCGGAAACGTTCATAAAGCCGACGGTTTCGTCCTCAAAAATGGGATACTCGGTAAAGCCTGCGTCGTCGGCAGCGGCTGCGCTCTCCTCAGCCTTGGTTTCCTCAGCCTTGGTCTCGTCAGCCTTGCTCTCCGTCGCCTTGGATTCGGTCTTGGACGAGCTTGCGTTATTGCTGCCGCAGCCTGCCAGAGCGGCCGTTGCGGTGACTGCCATCGCGGCAGCGCAGATGATAGCTAAAATTTTCTTCATTTCTACATTACTCCTTTTGAAGAATTTTTATTTTGAGGCAATACCGCATAATTCAGGTGTGCGGATTGCACAGCCAGATTTTTCGTCAGGTTGTACAAATAAATCGAGGTAAGGCTGTCGCCTTGCCGAGATTTTTTGGGCAAGCTGACGGAATAATATGCAAGCAAGCCGTGCGCTTTGAATTGTGCGGTGTTGCCTTGAATATACCCTTGGTATAAATTCAACTGTTGTCGCTTCGGCGTACTGTGCGCGGAGCCTTTTGTTTTCAAAATGCTGCTTGATAAACAGGTACACGGTGATGCACAGCAGAATGAACTGCGGCACGATGGTTTCCGTGTGCGGATAGATGCCGAAGATATCGAGAACATCGTTTGTCGGGATCTGCTCAACCAGCGGCGTGACGCCTTGAATGCGGAGAACCAGCTCGAACGAACCATCCATCAGCTCCTTGATACCGGCGCCGAGGAAGGAGATCGCCATGATCGCCATGAGAATACTCGTTACAAGGAAGAACGGCTTGAGCGGAAGCTTGACGGAGAAATAGCGGATCGCGATAAAGATCGCTGCCAAGACGACGACCGCGACCGCAACGCCCAGCCAAAGCCAGCCAACGCCGTCGCCCTCCTGCGCGTCGGTGATGATCTGCTGATAGAACAGGATCACCTCTGCGCCCTCGCGGAATACCGCGAGAAAGGCGGTGAAGCCGAGCGCGAACATGCTGCCGCGTGAAACGGAACTTTCGACCTTTTTGTCGAGATAATTCTGCCAAGCCTCGGATTCTGATTTTGAGAGCATCCAGTTGCTGACATAGAACAGAACGGCAACCGCGATCAGCGCCGTGACGCCCTCGATCAATTCCTGATTTGCGCCGCCACTGGTGGCGTTTGCGGCTTTGATCGTGTTAAGCAGAATTGCCGCTCCAAAGCTCAGCGCAATGGCGAAAACCGAACCGATGTAAACCGCGCGAACCTGTTTTTTGTTGCCGGATTTGATGAGGTAGGCGATAATTCCGCCGATAACAAGAATTGCCTCGATTCCCTCTCTGAGAAGAATGACAACCGCCTGAGCGAATACCGCTCCTGCGCTTCCCGCGCCGCCGACATTGCTTGTCACCTTGTCGCTTGCAAGGGTCACGCCGGTCATTTTTGTGTAATTCTCAGCGAACTCCTTGTCCTCAACGTATTTTTGAACAAACGCCTCGCTGACGTCGCTGAGAAGCGGCGCGTCGGTGTAGAGGTCGGTCATCAAGCCCTGAGCCGCCTTGTCGTAATCCTCGACCGAATTCGACTTCGCCGCCTGACGCAGATCGCGGTAGTAGAACTCGACCTCATTTTTACGCGAGCCTGAGATTCTTGCCATTGTCCGGCGTTCAAAGCCGCACACTTCGTAGTAACCGTAGTACGCGTCCTGCGCGCATTTGTATGCTGCGTCGGTGTTCCCGTCAACAAGGTTTTGCCTTCCTGCCGCGACTACCTTTACTGATTTTTACCGCAGATACCGCAGCTGTCACGGCGCTCGCCGCAACGGTAAGCGCAACCGTTGCCGCTCCGACAATCAACATGACAAGCGCAGACGGCAGCAAAAACGGCAGCCCGATCGCGTTCTCTATCGCCGGCGAAAACAGCGCCGCGATAAGCACCGTTAAACCCGAACCCAAGAGACTTCCGAAAAAGCCATACAGCGCGGCTTCACAAAAAACAAGCCCCGCAAGCTTTGCCCTCGAAGCGCCCAGAACGCGCAAAACGGCAAATTCCTTTTTCCGCTCATTGATGATCATGGTAAACACGATCGCTAATATCACAGCAGAAAGGATCCAAACAACAACCATCAACACGCTGACGGTTGCGGATACGCCCGACAAGCTGTCCGAAACATCAGAAATCATGTTTTGCGTGCGAATCGCCTTGACCTGACGGACATGCAGATTGATGTCTGCGACAACATCGTCAATATCATAGCCATCGGCGACCTTGATCAACACCGAGGAAACAACGCTGTCGGGGTCAATTGTTTTTTCCTGATTGGGATTTTTCTCATTGTGCGCCCTGATCAGCTCCTTCATGGTGTCGATGTCGACGTATAACGCGCTGTCAAGCTCCGTTCCCGTTTTATCAAGCACCGCCTGTACACGCAGCGTTTTGCCGTAAATCTCAACCGTCATATCCGTATTCGGCGTAACGTTGCTTCCGACAACCGCGTCATACAGTCCAAGATCATTTGAATAGCTTTTTTCCACCCAAGGCTGAATGGAAAAATCTGTAGCCGGGTCAAAGCCGATAATCTGCAAACGGCTTGAACAGCATGAAGCCTTTGCCGAGGCAAGATAAAACTGTGCCGTCACCTTGTCAATGCCTTCTGTTTCCGTTTTGATTTCTTCGTAGTTTTTGGAATCCATATAAAACTGACCGGGCTTGCCCTGAATGATCACCGAGTCATAGCTGACCTGAGAGGTCGCCGCGTAGGGTGTGACGATAATATCCGCGCCCAACCGCGCCGAAAGACTGTCAAGTCCGCCCGACAAACTCATCACCATTACGGTTCCGCCAAAAGCGGAAAGCGCCAGAAACGCCGATGTCAAAATCAGCGCAAAGCTCCTGGCAGGCTTTTTGACAATATTTTTGAGGGGCAAAGAATTGATTGACCGCATATTATTTCTCTTTTCTTTTCAGATTCAGGATCAAGCCAATAACCGCCGCGATAAACGCAAGACAGGCAAGCAGCAGCGTAACCGGCTGTGTGACGGCGCGGCAGTGCATATCCGGCATCATGCAGAGCGGGATCAGCGTTCCCGGGACAAGTGCTATGAGGATTGAGGTCAGGCAGGCGGCTAAGTCAAGCCCTGCCTTGAACATTCTGTTGGGAACGATAACCGCCGCCAACGCTTCAGCTGAAATCAACGCACCGAGCGACGTAATAATCACCTGCGCCCGATGACAGTTCATAAAGCTGCCGTCCTCTTTTGCGCCGCACGCGCTGAAAAATGTCAGAGAACCGACGAGGATCATCAATCCGATTACAAGCAAAATTATCTCTGCGATTCTGATTTTTAATCTTTTCATCATTTGCCTCCAAGTCTTTTGCGGTTAGTTTGCGCTAACTGTTCTCCAAAAAAATAAAGCCTCATTCCTCCGCGCGAAAAGGAGCTTTTCGGATAAATGTCAAGTAGTTTTTTAATCCGGTAAACGCCCGTATGCTGTCATCACTCAGGTAATGCTCAATATTGCACGCGTCTTTTTCGGCAACATTTTTATCCACGCCCAATTCAATCAAAAGTGAGTAAATGATTTGGTTGCGCTCAACGATCCGTTGCGCGATCCTAAGCCCTTTTTCGGTAAGTTCAATCGTTTTATCGCCTGAGACTTCAATAAAGCCTTCCTCTTGAAGCTCACTGAGTGTCGCTGATACCGTAGGCTTTGAAACAGCCAATTCGCGTGCAATATACGCGCCGCGTACCGGACCGTTTTGTATCAGCTGATAGATCGTTTTCATATAATTCTCTATTTTCTTGTTACGTATCATTGTTATCCACTCCAAAGAAGGTTAGCTTCAGCTAACCACCCCGCAAACCACGAGGTCAGGCGATTAGCCTGACCTTAAGATAATTTGAACGCAACTGCTCTCATTCGTGAGGGCGGTTTTTTATTTCCAAAAACTAATGCTCATTATAGTAATCCTCCGCGTCCTCATAATCATAGAAATCATCATAGTGATCATAGTAGAAATCATCCGCATCAACATAATCCTTTGCGTTGAATTCATCCTTAGATTTGCTGGACTTTGAGAAACTTGATTTGTACGTATTCTTTTTGGTAGTTGGTTGTACGGCAGACGACTCGGTCTTACTTACGTATGAGAAAGCCGAACTTCCGGATTTTGACGAATTGCCAGAATAAGAACTTGAAGAGGCGCTGTATGACCTCTTATATGAACCGGACGAGTATGATTTTTGATTGCTCTTGCTGCATGAACCAAATAAAGCCAGCACAATAATTACAAGCACAATTATCACTGCTGTCGTTCCGCAGCCGGAACCCTTCTTTGGCTTATGCGAATTGCCTCCACCGGAGCTCTTCATGGATTCCTCAAAAATCTGATATTCAATAAACTCATCAACAACATCATCGTGGTTTGACATAACAGCACCTCCTAAAGAAATGATTTAGTTTACGTTTGCTGAATAACGCTCCATGCCCACTTTATATCATAAATAAAGTATTGCGGTTTTTTTGATTCTATCCTGCATCCATACTTTTCAACAGCATCGTTATACATTTCGTCGGTGAAATCTACAGATGCATATCCCTGATCTTCGCTGAATGCAATAAGGCAGAATCCAGTATCTTTGTTTTCAAATATTATATCTTTGATATGAAATTCTTTGTTTTCGTTATCCACCATGACGTACTGTTTATTGAATTAGCGAAGCGTATAAAAACTTAATAGCAACACATTAGAGAACCAATCCTAAAAAATTAGGGTTGGTTCTCTTGTATGACGGGCATATCAATGCTCTGTGGTGAAAGTCCACCGAGGCGTAGTTACCGACGAACTCAAAAGCGACTCCCAAGGTTTGTATCGTGAGGTGC
>CACYTI010000038.1 GCA_902777275.1 uncultured Ruminococcus sp.
AAACGCTCCGGGGGAGCGTTTTTAAGGAGAGCGTTGATGAACTTTCAGCTATGAACAACCAAGCCGCAAGCGAGTGCGAACTTCTCGCATTAAACAAACCTACTGATGGCGCACCAGAAACGCCATGCTGACGCATGGCTCAATGAATAGTGAATAATCAGATGAACCCTCAGGGCGTTTCCGGTGTATTATTCGTTATTCACTATTCTTTATTCATTTAAAAAGGGGTCCGCTTTTCCGGAGCATTACGAAAAGAAAGAATACATAAAACAAAAATCACCCTCGTAAATTGCAGTGTGCAGGATACGAGGGTGAAGCTTTCGCTATCTATTATTTCGTTGTTGACTGTATTCGTAAGCTTAATGACTCACAAACCGCTTAACCGTCCAGTCGTAGTCGGTCATGCGGAAGGGTGTGCCACAGTTGGGGCAGTGTTTTTCGCGTAGGGCATCAAAGCTTGCGCCGCAGCTTTTGCAGTTCACTGCCTGAACGTTGAAATCATAGTCGGTCTTAGCCTCTGCGCGCTTGCTCATCAGCAGGTTAAACATATGGTTTTTGCTTGAAAATTTGCCGTTTTTAAAGTGCATACAGTTCATGTGAATATCTATGTCAAGATACAGCAGCCCGTCTTGCTCATACGATTTGTTTAGTGCAAAATAGCCCAGCCACTCCGCATCAACCACGTCGGGCAGACTCGCCGCAGGAGACTCGCCCTCATAAATCGACAAATTATCGGCTTTATCCGAATAAAGCAGCGTACTTGTAAGGCTTACCAGCTTGCCGATAAAATAATCCAGCGAAAAGTCGGGATCATATTTGCGCATAAAGGGCGGCAGGTTCTTTTTCGTTCTGCTGTAGTTCTTTATCTTTGACAGGTTGCACAGCACTCTGACAAGGGCAATTCCCAGAACAGCTGCGATGAATAGCAGAGTTCCGCCGATCACGCCCACACCTGCCGCTATCAGCACCGAAACAACGATTTCGGCAATCGACTTTCCCGCACTGTCGATCATATAATTGTACGCGGATATTCCGCCCGCCGCAATGGCGCCGAGTATCATCATCGGGAATGGAGTAATCACGCGGTCAGGAGTTTCAAGCGTATAGTAGCCTGTGATTTTGGGGTACAAGTCGCGCATCAAAAACCGAGTGCCGCAGAATGGGCAGCCTTCGGTAAGCTGATGGATGGTGCTGACCGCGCCGCAGTTTGGGCAGGTGTATGCCTTTTGTGGTTTTTTCTGACCCTTAAGCCAAACGGCGTAGCCGTACATGGTCTTGGTTTTGTTAACAATTTTTTTTGCGCGGTCAGAGATGTATTCGGTACCGGCTTGCAGGCGCTTAAACGGGATCCGGGTAACAAAGCTGGTGTCGGAGTCCAGCTTCCACGCATTGCCCTTGATGTCTTTCTTGGCTTGTCCGTAGGTTTTTTGAAGCTTAACGCCATGACGCGCCAGCCGCGCCCTTTGAAGTCCGCGAATATATTTTAAATCCTGTGAGGCTATGGTCGGATCCTTGTCCATGCCGCCTTCGTTAAGCTGCTTAATAAATTGCCGAAGCAGCTCCTGCGAGTTATTGTCGTAATCGATTTGGTTGTTCATAACAGCACCTCTGTTGCGTGTTTTTTTGAGGAATTAGTAATGTAGAATATTGTGCAGCGCATTTCGTTCCGAAATATATAGTAGCAAAAATATTTCATGCGTTCAAGTCCCTGACGCAAAACCGCAGAATAGAATCTTTTTTGCAGTGAATATTTTTTATTCCTAAAAGAGGTATATAAAAAGAAAGCAGCGCTGCCTCTTCGTTAGTCTTTTATCATCGAAAAGACCGATATCCGGCAAATCAACCGGCGGCTGCTTGATTGGAAATGCGTATCAGCTTTCTTCGCCGGTTTCGATACTTTTTGAAAGCCGGCTCAAAGCTTCCTTTACTCTTTTGACAGCGCTTTGCGGCGATTCGTCCGTATCGGATTTTACCCATTCGATCACGGCGTTATAGCTAAGCCCGTTCATGACCGCAGAGCAAAATGATTCGGTCGTATCCCCGGAGCGCGCGTTTAAGCTATCCAAAAAGGTAGTGGCAAGTCCGGCGTCGATCAGGGTACGGATGTACGCTTTGTGCTGATACGCGATGTTGAATAACCGCGTAAGATTAGAATCGAGCGTGCCAACCGAAGAGGACAAGACCGTTTCGATCGTTTTGCTGTAAAGATCCAGCATGATCTCGTCCTTGCTGTTGTAGTTGTTATATACACATGTTCTTGAAACACCCGACTTATTGATAATGTCCGTCATGCGGATCTCATCGTAGCTCTTTTTCTTCAAAAGAGCCAGCAAAGCGCTCTTGATGCACCTTTTTGCTTCAAGGTTTGCCTGGAGGTTGTTCTTTTTCAGAACACTCCGGCGGTCAACAGATTTTTGCATTGACAGATTTCCCCTTTCTGTACGCTCCGAGCCTTGCAGGGTTGACAAATGTTCTCTCGTCACATTATAATATAATATACTTATAAAATCAAGAATTATGGTATTATTTTGTTTAGGGGCTTGACATGGATGGCAGCAAGAGCAACAATGCTAAGAGCAAGAAAGCAAGCACAGCGGATGACGCCGCTGGCTTTGTTGTGCCCTTTTTCAGCCAAATCATTTTGTTAAACTGACACAGACGCAGGATAACCGCGCCGGTGTCACCATGTATGAAGCTTTCAGTTACACCACGATTCTCGAGGCGAACCGCCACGGAAACGAAGAGAATATTATTACGTCCGATACCGAATTGCTGCCCGGTCTCTATCCGATGTTAAGCGGCAGCAATGGTTTTATGATCAGTGATGCAATGAGCGGTGATGATTACTATCCTTACGACCAAAACGGCAAAATAGCAATTATCGGCAAGGAAGGCTTATACACAAAAGGAAAGAACGTGGCTCAGGATCTGTGGCAGCAAGCCAATTCCGATTTTCGTGAGATTGCGGATCTCGGAATGAAAAACGCAGATGGTTCTTTTGTCGGATTTTGGGGAGCGATGAGCGACGAAATGCTGTCTTTTTTGCCGTGGACGGACGATTTCTCAAGAGGATTGTATTTGGCAGGAGTCGAAGTGTATGAGGATACGGCAGCTCCGCACGGATGGGTAAAGTGGGTTATGCCGGCCAGAAAATATCTGGTGACAAAGGTCACTCCGGAAAGCTACAGAGAAACATTTGACAGTGTGATCCACAGCCTTATTCCGAAACCGGGGATGAAACCGGCAGGCGCCGTATGCGATTTTACCGAGCCGGCAACCGGGCAGAATAAACTGTTTTTTCCGGTGGAGTGATAACACAAATCCGATCCAAAGCACAGTGATACAGAATGATATTGGAATCCAAGCTAACGTTATTTTTTGAAGAGCCGTTTTGGGTAGGAAAAACCGGTTATGCCTATGATAGTAGTAATATAAATCGGAATTCAGGAGAAAGATATGAATAAAGAATGGTCTGAACTGAATAAAACAATGCAACGAGCTTGTAAATATTGAAATTGCTGATTTTTCAAAAAGTCTTTTACGAAAAGCAAGGTTATGAGGTATTTGATTCAAGATGAATAGACGAATATACTATATCGACAATCTGCGATGGATGACAGTTTCGCTGTTGATTCTGTTTCACACGTCTGTCGCTTATAATACATGGAATGAAGCGAACTATATCTTTCTGGGATTGGTAAAGCCCATCGCTTCTGTTGTGACCTTTATTTCACCTTGGTTCATGCCGCTGATGTTCCTGCTCTCGGGAGTATCGTCGCGTTATTCACTGCAAAAGAGAGGTACGGCGGCGTTTATCCGTGAGCGGCTGATCCGATTGGGAATACCGCTTGTTTTCGGAATCATCGTCTTGAATCCGATCCTCAGCTTCATCGCGGATAAAAGCCATAACGGATATGCAGGCGGATACTTTGAGCACTACGGCGTCTATTTTTCACGGATAACCGATTTGACAGGATATGACGGCGGTTTTACGCTCGGGCATCTTTGGTTTTTGCTGATACTCATTGTTGTTTCACTCTTTTCCTGCGTGATCATAAAACTGATACCGGACAACAAAACAGCGACACGGATCACAGGCGTTCTGTTGTCGGTTTTTGCAGTTGCGACTTTTGATATGAAGTTTTTCGGAAAACCGCCGGTGATGTTCCTTTGCGTATATCTGTTGGGATATTATGTGTTTGCCGATCGTGATTTTGTCGCAAGGCTGTCGAGATTCAAGTGGATATTTGTAACGCTGTTTCTGTTTTCTTCAGTCGCCGATGCAGTTCTGTATATCTATACTGAAGGCTTTGATGCCTTGAATACGGTTTGCTGGTACATGAGTTTTATCACAGGTGTTCCGGCGCTCATTACTATTGGGCATGATCATCTGGATTTTTCCAACCGCATCACCGCTTTCAATGCAAGTATTTCGTATGTGTTTTATATCATTCACTTTCCGATCGTAGTCATCTGCCAGTACTTCTTGAGCCTGATCGGAGTAAATGCGGTCGCCAACTTTTTCCTGACGATCATCATTTCATATACTCTGACAGTTGGATTGTGTGTTCTCATTAAGAAAACAAGGATTACCGGAGCTTTATTCGGCTTGAAAGTCAATAGATGAAGTTCTTTCATATGAACAGTTAATATTGAGTACGATATTCAGGCGACTGATTTTGTCCTGCCGCTGCTTTCCGTCCAACCGCTGGTCGAGAACGCGGTCAAGCACGGCGTGGGAATGAAGAAAAAGGGCGGAACGGTGACGATAAGCACAAAAGAGACGGACTCCGCCTACGAGATCGTCATCAGTGACGACGGCGTGGGCTTTGACGTCAACAAGAGTAAGAACGACGGACGTTCACACATCGGCATGGAAAACACCTGCAGACGCATCAAGGATATGTGCGGCGGCGAGATCATCATAGAAAGCGTCGTCGGCGAAGGCACGACGGCAAGAGTAATTCTTCCGAAGGAGGGTCAAAAACATGAGGATACTGTGCGTTGACGACGAGCCGTTAATGCTCAAAATGCTGGAGATGTCTGTCAGGGAAGCCAAGCCCGAAGCGGACGTGACAGCGTACGAAGATCAGGACGATCTGATTGCAGACGCTGAGGAGAACGGCTGCGATATAGCCTTTCTTGACATCTATATGCGCGGCATGAACGGCGTTGAGTTAGCCAAAAGGCTTAAGGAGATTAACCCGAAGATGAACATCATTTTTGTTACGGGCTTTTCAGAATATACGGGCGACGCTATGCAGCTGCACGCCTCCGGTTATATCATGAAGCCCGTTACCCGTGAAAAGATCGAAGCCGAGCTTGCCGACCTGCGTTTTCCGATCGTTCCGAAGAGCAACGCCCTGCTGCGGGTGCAGTGCTTCGGTAACTTTGATGTATTCCTCCCCGACGGTTCACATATGCACTTTGAACGGCAGCGTTCAAAGGAAGTGTTCGCTTATCTTGTACACCGTCAGGGCAGCTCCTGCACTACCAGAGAGATAGCGGCAGCGCTGTTTGAGGACGAGCCGTTTGATACCAGACAGAAAAACCACATTCAACAGCTTATTTACGCGATGATAAAAAGTCTTAAGGCGGTCGGCGCGGAAGAGGCGGTCGTGCGCAGCTACAACGCCCTTGCGGTCAATCCCGATGTTCTCGACTGCGACTATTACCGCTTTAAGGAGCTGGACGCCGGCGCGGTCAACTCATATCAGAACGAGTATATGAGCCAGTATTATTGGGCTGACTTTTTATACGACGAAGATTTCTATTAAAAAAATCAACGCTCCCTTTCGGGAGCGTTTTGTTTTTGTTATCCGGTAACGAATCAGAATACCTTAAGCATTCTTACAAAGTAAGCGGAAAATCGACCATTTGTCCTCGTTGAAGCGCACTTCGATTATGTGTCGTTCTTCCGATGTCAGTTTAAGTTTCCCCAAAACGCAATCGTGAATGTTGAAAAAATGGCGTGGTTAAGGGAAAACTCGGCAATAAAAAAATGAAAATCGGGTAAAAAAAGAAG
>CACYTI010000039.1 GCA_902777275.1 uncultured Ruminococcus sp.
GGCAAGCCGCAAAGGACGGCTTTTCCGAATACAAAAAGCAGACGAGAATGCTGCTTCCTATTAAGAAACGGCAGTAGTTATACTGTGACAAAAAGCGTGTAAGCTGTGAACTAACACTACTTGCACGCTTTTTCTTTGATGGGCAGGGTTGGACTTGAACCGACGCTGTCATTAATATTTTCAATTAAAACGCTTAAAAAAGCTGTTAGCGGAAAATTTCGCAGAACAAGGCGGATTCCGAGGACGGCAACGCAGTTATGCGGAATTTAACGCAACAGATGTTAAAGGATTTTATTTGATAATAGTATCAGTCATTGTCTTTCCTCATCTTTTTAAGCTCGGTGATGATTTCGTCGATATCATCCGGTATTCCGTCACCGCTGCCTGACATATCGCAAAACAGCCTGTCAAGATTTTCCTCAAATTTATTCGGGAGCAAAGCGCAGGTTTTCCTGCACAGCTCTATCAGGCGTTTTTCGCCGGGGTGCGTCTGTCTGTTCAACGCAAACAGCACATCAAAATAGGATTCCAAAAACGCGGCGGTTCTGTGAACGATACTCACACGGTCGTTTCTTGCGCACGCTTTTTTGATTTGCAGGGAATACGCCGGCATGGCGGCATATAAAAGATTTGTATTTCTTTCAATAATGTTTTTGCGCAGCTGATCGGGGTAAGGAATATCAAACCGCTCTTTCGCTTTTTTAAGTCTGCCGTTTTTGTCATATATGATTTTGCAGGTCAGAAGATTGTGCCACATACAGGTGGTATATCCGTTATGTGCCCGATACTTTTCCGCGACGTCGGCAACGCCTTCGCAAAAGCCGTCAAGCTCACGATACAAAATATCTATATCAATATTGTTCTTCAAAACGCAGTTGTCCTCGAGCTCCCAATACTGATTGCCGATCTCCATATACCCGCAGTATTTTTCAAGTATACCGCGCCTTGTTTCCTCGCTTATGGGTGAAGTGATGTACACATACACGTCATAATCCGATTTTTCATCATAATTTTCGCCGGCTCTTGAACCGCCTAAAGCGATCGCTTCCACCTGCTCCAAATCCGCTAACTCATTGAATAGTTGATTAACCATTTTGTCCGCCTTTCGTTTTGAATTTCGAGCGCCTTTACCGGGCATTGCTTGGCGCATAACCGGTATGAGTGCTGACCCGATCATAAAAATCACAAATTTTGAAAAAATTTGCCAAAAGTTGCATAGAAGTATGCAACTTTCTGCGATTTTTCAGGTATAGTGAGGGGACTTTTCCCCGAAATATATAAAAGGAGAATTGCATATGATAAAAAATTACGCGGCTGAGCAAGCCGCGGCAGCAAGAATACCCGTTGTCCCGACGCGCGGTTTTGCCGACTCATTCGACGAACCGGCTTTTTCAAAGGTGATCCGTATGGAACGTCACGCTTCCCCGGTATGGACATACGCCGACGGCGACAAACGCAAGCTCAACGAGCAGCTCTATATCACGGAGTTCATCGCCGCTAATCAGCTCCAATGTATCAACAACCGGCTCTACTCCCCCGACGGCGCGTTTGATGACGGCAGGGCGCGGCAGCTTATCATTGACGACATCATGCCCTATGTCAAATCGAACCACGGCGACAAGGCGGAAAAGCTGCTGCGGAGCATTAAAGCTCTCTGCTACACCGAGCCTCCCGCGCCGCAGCTCGACAGGCTGCACGTTGCGAACGGCACAATTTACAAAGACGGGAACGGACAATTTAATATTTTCAGCGAGGATAAGGAGTTCTGTCTGAACCGGATCCCCGTAAATTACAACCCCGGCGCGCCGCGTCCCGAACGCTTCCTGCGCTATCTGAACGACGTGTTCTTTCCCGATGACCAAATCACACTTCAACAGTTCTGCGGCTACTGTCTGCTGCCGACGACCGTGCTTCAAAAGGCGCTTATCATTATCGGCGACGGCGGCGAGGGCAAGAGCGTTTTGGGTGCGATCCTGAACGGTGTGCTCGGTGACAGCAATTGTTACAACGAGAGTTTAAGCGTTTTGCAATCACCCTTTGGCGTAGCAAATGTTGAGAACAAGCTGCTGTTCATCGACGACGACCTCAGCGAGAGCGCCCTGAAAAACGCGCGGACTTTCAAGAACCTCGTCACCAACAAGACGACCATTCAGGCGCAGAAAAAGTTTGTTCAGGACAATCCAATCAAACCGTATGTGCGATTTATCTGCTTCGGCAATTTTACGCTGCAAGCGCTTTACGACTTATCCGAGGGCTTTCAAAGGCGGCAGCTGATAATGCAGGCAAAGCCCAAGGAGCCCGACCGCACAGACAACCCGTTCATTGACCGCCAAATCCTTGAAAACGAGGCTGAGGGCGTGTTCATGTGGCTGCTCGAAGGGCTTAATACTCTGGTATCCAACAACTACAATATCGCCGTCAGCGACCGCACAAGGGCGCAGAGTGACAGTCTGAAGCAAGAAAACGACAGCGTGAGCCTGTTCCTCAAAGAGAGTAACGATATCAGAATCGGCGATGGCTTGCGCGCCCACTCCGCGACGCTGTATGCTGCGTATGAGCGTTTTTGCAGAGATAATATGCTTACGCCGCTGAAAGAACGCAGCTTTCTCAGTATGATGAAAACGAAAGGAAGCAAATACAATATCAGCAAGCTTGATTATCCTTTTGAGTTGACCGCCAATTCGGGGAGGAAATCCGCCCGCGGCTTTGCGGGAATCAGCGTCAGCGACAGCTACATTTGCATTAACTTTTAACCCTGTGTGCGGGAAAGCGCAGTGCAAAAAACGGCTTGGATAGAGGAACACTACACTACACTACACTTATAACACTTCTGTCTATAATAATATTATTCGGAACGGTTGTATCAGTAATAAATAATAATTATAATTATTCAAAACAACCGTAGTGAGTGTAGCGAGGCGTATATTTTCCGGTAAACAGCGGGTTTTCGGCACTACTCTTCAAGTAACGATATACGTTGAGCGATAGTTATGAAAACAGCTCCATATCGTCAAGGCGCAGCAGGACGGGCGGATTGCCGTAGCCTGCGCCTGCGTCAATATCGATCCACGTGTCGGTCGTGATGATTTTGCCCGCGTACTCCTCGCCGTGGATGAAGGTAGGCGTGTGACCGAACACTGTGGTTTTGTCATCAAAATAACGGTCGGAAAGCTCGGGGCGGTTCCAGATGAGGTCGTGCAGAGAGTAGTCGTCAAGGGACTTTGCGGCGCGAAATCGCGCAGTCCGCTGTGGGTCAGCACAAACTCCCTGCCACCGGCTGAAACCGTCCTGTACGGCGCAAGCGTACACAAATAGCGGAAGATTTCCTCGCGCTCCTCCTGCGATACTTCAAACAATCCTCTTACGGTGTCATCCGCGCCGTTCGCCATCCAGATGCCGAGGTTGACGCGTTGGTTGTTGTCGAGCTTTCTCATTAATTCGAGCGCGTCGGGGCTGAACAGAAAGTCGCATTTGCGCATCATGTCCTCGTGGTTGCCGAGAAGCAGCCCGGCGTTTTTTTGCTCTTTGAGCCACAAAAGATAGCGCACGCCTTCCTTTCCCCTATCCACCACGTCGCCGAGCACATAGAGAAAGTCGTTTTCGGAGAAACCGGCTTTTTTCAGTAACTCCGTAAACCTTTCAAACGGATATCCGTGCAGGTCGGAAATAACATAAATCATAAATTATCTCCCCACGTTTCCGATATCTTTAAGGCGATTTCTTCAATGCGGCGTATATGCTCCGTGACTTCTTCTTTGGTTTCTTCATCCAACCCCGGCATTTTGTCGCGGTATTCCCCGAGCTGATCGCACGCGTACCGCATCCGCCGGCTGTCATCGGTGAGCAGGGCGATCCTGTATTCATCATACGCCTGAAAGCCGAAGTCAAAATAATCCCTGTAATCGGAGCTGCGCGCCGTTTTTTCCGCATACTTGACGGCTTCGCGGCGAAGAATGACAGAGCGCTCGCAAAAGCATTCGGCGGCGCCAAGGTAGCCGTACAGCAGCAGCGCCTCGCCGATGCGCTCAAAGCATTCGGCGAACTTTCCGTAATATTTCTCGGCCGGGCGCAGCTCGCGCAGGCTGTCAAACTCCTGTTGGTACCAATACAGCGCCTCTGCGGGATTTTGAAGCATAAGCGACGTCAGCCCGAGAGCCTTGAACAGCATCCGCTGTATATGCCGATCCTGCTCGTCCTTCGGCTTATGGTAAAGCCACATATCAAAATATGCCGTTTTGAAGCAGTCATAGGCTTTCTGCCACTCGCCATGAGAGGCAGCCGAGCAGCCTTCACTATTACAAATAAAATGCATGAACTCCGCGCAATGATATATAGCTTCGTCCTGTCCCGGCAAATGAGGCGGCTCCGGCTCAAGCCCGAAAATCTGTTCTCCGGTTGCGTGCATCGTCAGGTAAATGCGCCGTGCCTTTTTTAAGCGCTCCATCGCCCCGGGATAATCTGTTTCATAAGTATCCAACGCTTCGTTCAGCAGCCGCGCCGCTTCCCCGTGAATATCGGGAACGGTGAGATTATAGCAAAAGCTTATCTGCGAATACAGGTCGTTATTTACCTTCCCCGTTTTGTAATAGCTCAGCGTAAAGTCATCAAAGGACGGCGCGTATTCGCGGAACGGAACAAAAGGAAAACCGTTCTCCGCCGCATAGCGCTCGGCTTCGCTGCCTTTTTCTCCGAAGATGAAAAAGCCGTCTGTTTTGCCGTCAATGCCGTAGCCGAACGCTTTCTTTCCGATTTTCTTCACGCTGCCGGGGATAACAACCGAGAGCATCTTGTTGCAGTCGTAAAACGCGAGGTCTTCTATCTCGTTGACACCCGGTGGGATCACTACAAACCTGACAGGCATTCTGCCGTGCGCAAAAGCCCTTTCGCCGATGATCCGGAACTCGCCCGATATCACGACAAACTCTTCCGCCGTTGTGTATTCGCACAGGCGGTCATGATCCATGATAATCATACTTCGTCCTCATAACAGTTATTTTGATAGAGCAAAAACGGAGCGCGGAAGCGGTTGTCGTACTGCTCCAACGGATAGAGCTGCGCGTCGTTTCCGCTGACGGAAAGCAGTCGAGTATATCCCTCGTCAAAGAGGAATCGCCTGCCGTCAAATTCCCTGACCGTATAATCTGCTCCTTCACGAATCCCGATGCCGGGCAGGATTAATCTGTTCTTATCCCAGACCAAGCCGTCTTTGCTTGGAATATTGATTCTTTCGCAGCCCTCGGGCAAAGGCTTGAAGGTGACCGCCCCGCCGTCAAGCTCAAGGGTGATCTCTTCGCCCCAAGCCTTGATACGCGGGTCGCCTTCCTTGAAATCCTCGCGCGTCATGCGCGGTCTGTCGAGGAGCTTTTCGTGTATCTCGGGCAGATAGCGTGCGACATAATCGGGCAGGGAATTGCCGTATTGCTCGATCAGCCATTCCACTCTCTTGCGGTCGTTCCACTCGGCATAAAGCAAAATATCAGTCGGCTCGCGGAGCATTTCAAACGCACTGACTCCGCCGCAGGACTGCGCCATCTTCACTTTTGTTTTATACCGATACCAAAGTGCGAGATTGTATTCAAAAGGAAAGCTCTTGAAATGATACCGGAATAATGTATCCAATATCTTAAACGCTTCTTCCCATTTTCCGCAGTCGATCAGCCGCAGGGCGCGGTTGTTTTCATAGCCCTCGCTGTCGGGATAATAGTCCCGCGTCAGCGGCTCGTCAAGATAATGAAAAACATGCTGCCAGCTTGGAAGAACGTCGTACAGCGCGCCCGCTATCAGCTCTGCAAGCTTTTCTGAAACGGTGTGCTCCGCGTCTTTCACATAGTCCATGCAGCGATCCTTGACGGTTTCCGGCTCGCGGTTGATTTTTTCCCCGACAAAGATATCCAGCGCGGTGATTGCCCATTGCTTTTTGTCGGAATGCGCGTGAAATGCTTTGTGCCGCGCGATTTTATCATAATATTGTCGGGGGAAACGATGCCGTAGGGCAAGCCCTTTTCCTCCAAGAATTGCAGCGCGCGCGCAGTTTGAGCGACGATATGCAGCAGACGTTTATCTACTTCTTCCTTTTCTCCCCGATAGAGCGAGCCGTTTGTCATACACTCCGCAAGCGTGCCGCGTTCGCACCACTCGGTAAAAAACGCCGTGCTTCCGCCGATATGCCGCACATCATAGAACGCCTCAATCCGCGGGTGGAGCTGCATGGGAATAAACTCACGCTGATACAGGCTGACAAGCTCCTGCTGTTCATGCTCGGGCATATCGAGAAACAGCGCAGGTTCGGGGCGAATCATCCGCAGATTCACTTTCCAACGGCGGTGATACACCTTCCACTCGTAGCCGTTATGGGTGGTTTTCGGCTCGGACACAATTTCGTAGATACCGTGGAAAACGTCGCCCTTTTTGATTCTGATATTCGGAATATAGTCCTCGTAGGTCATTATCAATTTCTTATCCATCATTCACCTCGTAAAACAAAAAGCCGTTATCTTTAGCGTAGCGCTGCGCGGCGGTACCTTCAACGCCGTAAATGGTAAAACCTTCCAATTTTAATTGTATCCTTTCATATCCGAACGCTCTTGCCCCGATCTCTGTCACACTGTCGGGCACGATCACGCGCTTTAATGAGTAACATTTGAAAAACGCGTCTCTGTCAATATACCGCAGCCCGAACGGAAGAGAAACGCTTTTCACATTATAACAGCCGCAGAAAGCGAACATTTTGATATGGATAAGACCGTCGGGAAGTATCAGACGTTCGATCTCGAGATTACTTCTGAACGCATATGCATCTATAGTCGTCACGCCCTCGGGGACGGTCACGACAGCGTCGCTGCCGTTATATTTCTTTAAAATACCGTCATGAATCTCAAAACACATTTTTGCTTACCTCTATAAATGTAATACCATATTCTTTTGCGCAGCGCTCGGCTTCGCTGCCTTTTTTGCCGCGGATCGTGAGGTTGGCGCAGCCGAAAAACGCGTCTTCCTCAATTTCGGTCACGCTGTCGGGTA
>CACYTI010000040.1 GCA_902777275.1 uncultured Ruminococcus sp.
GCGAAAGGAGGTATCGGCATGGAACGGACGTATATTGCAATTGACTTGAAAAGTTTTTATGCAAGCGTGGAATGTGTCGAACGCCACCTTGACGCCCTGACCACAAATTTGGTTGTTGCCGATTCCTCCCGAACAGAGAAAACAATCTGTCTGGCTGTATCTCCTTCTCTGAAAGCTCACGGCATATCCGGCAGAGCAAGGCTTTTTGAGGTAATACAGCGCGTAAAAGAGATCAACAACAAGCGTCTTGCATCTGCAGTTCGCAGCGGACACGCCCGGAAGGATGAAACCGGCAAGTATCAGTTTGTATCTTCATCCTGCGATGCTCCCACGCTTGAAAAAGATCCGTCGCTGAAATTATCTTACTATGTTGCACCTCCGAGGATGCGGCTGTATGAGGAGTACAGCACAAAAGTGTATTCCATTTATCTGAAATATATCGCGCCGGAGGATATACACGTTTACTCAATTGACGAAGTTTTTATTGACGCGACCAAATACCTGAAGCAATCGGTACAGCCCCGCTGGATAAGCGTAGAAGAAAGGCTGCCGGAGAGAAACGGTGATTATTTTGCCGTGAGCGAATCACTGAACGACTACCCGATAGGACCCAAAGGCTCTGTGTGCGCTGGCTGGGCGACCTTTACCGATGGTCGATGGGAAGATGATATGTATGACAGTTGGAAGGTCAAGTATTGGGCTGAACCGATACAGTACGTCATTCCTTCCGAGTTTTCCGGCCGTGTACGGATAGGCGGAATATAAACCGAAAGGAATTTGCTATCGAGGAGGAACAGAATGCTCGAATCACTTGTTAACCTCAATCAAACACAGTTGGAAGCTGTCACCGCAACGGAGGGATATATCCGTGTGATTGCGGGTGCGGGTTCCGGAAAGACACGCGCGCTGACCCACCGTTTTGCGTTTTTAGTCAATGAGGTCGGTATCTTGCCCGGCAATATTTTGTGCGTTACATTTACCAACAAAGCCGCCGATGAAATGCGTCATCGCATTCATTTGCTGACCGGTGATAACGATACCGGCTACATCTGCACCTTCCATAGCTTTTGTGTGAGCGTCTTGCAGGAAGACAGCTTTGCCGTGCAATATCCCAAGAGCTTTCTTGTGCTCGATAATTCGGATATTGATGATATGCTCAGAATCATCTATGCCGAGCGCGGACTGACGCTGCGGGATATGACATTCCGTGCTGCCCGCGATATGATCGAGATCCAAAAGTTGTTCAAAAAACCTGACTACTACCTTGATATGATAACCATGTCCCTCGATACCTTGCATGAAAAGTATATGCAGGCTATCGAGACTAAAGATATCATTTTTTACGGCTATCTTTATCAGGAAAAGAAGTGCTTCGGACTGGATTATAACGACCTGATCAAGTTTGTGCTGTATATCTTTTCTCAGAACCACGATATCAAACTCAAATGGCAGAAACGGCTCGAGTACATCATGATTCACAGTATTATTAATAAAAAATATCGACAACATATTGATTGTTTTATAGTATAATGTTATAATATAATTGTAATCACATACAGCAGTGCAGATGACGGTTACTTCATTTTATTGTCTATTTCAAAGAACCATGCGTGGGTTCGAGTCCCACCCGTCTTTAGAACGGTAACTCAGCTGGTAGAGCGGAGAAAATTTACAGTCCCCGTCGTCGCCCATTCTCTGTATGTGATTATACCTAACTTTGATTATTACATCCGGCAGTGCAGATAACGGTTACTTCTATTTATATTGATATCCAAAATCGATTAAGGACGGTTCGACTCCGTCCCTCGGCCGGTGCTTATGAAAGCCCGTTGTCGCCGATTCTCCGGATGTGATAATATTTTACCTTTGATAATTACATACAGCAGTGCAGATGACAGTTACTTCGGTCTGTTAATCCTCAGGTCGCGGGTTCGAATCCCGTCCGGGCCGCCATGGCTCGGTAGCTCAGTCGGTAGAGCGGATAATGTTCTGTTGTCGCCCATTCTCTGTATGTGATTATACCTGCCGCGCTTAGGCTCGGCTTTTTCTCTTTCAATCATCTTGAAAGGAGTGTTCTTATGTCAAAATTCAATTTAAAAAACACCAACAAAACCGTGAACCGCGACGGCTTCCCGGCTTATAAGATGCAGGATAAGGAACAGCTTGTGACTGCCGTGCTGACGACGATGTTCGGCGAACCGAAGTTCTACGGCTCCACCGATAACGATATTTTTGTGCTGGCGACCGTTATTTGCTCAGAGGATCCGGCGTTCGTCGCAAAGCTTGCCTGCTACGCGCGCAATGTTGCCAACATGCGCTCCGTCAGCCATGTGCTCGCCTGCGTCATCGCGCATGAGGCGCATGAGTATACCCGCGCGGTTATCCGCAATATAATCGTCCGTCCCGACGACATCACCGAGATCATGGCTTGCTTCAAGCAGATGTACGGCAAGCCCTTCCCGAACGCCCTGAAGCGCGAGATCGCGGCGCAGATTCAGCGCTTTGACGAGTACGCGCTTGCGAAATACAACAGCAGAGGAATGTCGATGAAGCTCCGCGACGTGCTGCGCATCACCCATCCGACCCCAAAGGACGCCGAGACCGAGGCGCTGTTCCGCAAGGTGCTCGACGATACGCTCGAAACGCCCTACACATGGGAGACCGAGCTGAGCGAAAAGGGCAACACAAAAGAGGTCTGGAACGAGCTTATCGCCTCCGGCAAGGTGGGCTATATGGCGCTGCTGCGCAATCTGCGCAATATCATCAAAAGCGGCGCGGACGTCACACCCGTGCTGAAAGTCCTCTCCGACCCCGAGAGAGTCAGAAAGAGCCGCCAGCTTCCGTTCCGCTTCTTTAGCGCTTACCGTATGCTGGCGCAGGAAAAGCTGATGACTCCCGATATCCACCGTGCACTGGAAAAGGCGCTGACCGTTTCGGTCGAGAATTTAGAGACCATCCCCGGCAGAACGCTGATCGCGGTTGACGTATCCGCCTCGATGACCTGCCCGATTTCAAGCAAATCAACGGTAAAGTGCTCGGAAATCGCCGGACTGCTCGGCGCGATGTCGAGCCGAATCTGCGAGGACGCGACCGTTTGCTACTTTGATTGTCCGGACGGTTGGTCTTGTCTTTCGGTCGATAAAGGCTATTTGGTGGAGCACTACGGCAAATATGATTCTATATTAGAAATATGCAGAAAGCACCGTTTCAACGGCGGCGGCACCCAAATGGATCTGCCGATGAAATTCGCGCTGGAGAAGGATAAGTCCGCGCGCCTGAAACCCTTTGACCGCGTTATCTATTTCAGCGATAACCAGTGCAACAGTTATTCCTACGGCATAAAAACCGTGCAGAGTATGGTGGACAAATACCGCAATACATATAACCCGGATTTCTGGGTACACGGCGTAGACCTGCAGGGCTACGGCACGCAGCAGTTCTGCGGCAAAAACTTCAACCTGATAGCGGGGTGGAGCGAAAAGGTGCTCGATTTCATTCTGCTTGCCGAAAAAGGCATAGGCTCGCTGGTGCAGACGATAGAAGAATATCAAATGAAATAACGATCAATTATCCCCTGTATGACCGCAGGGGATTTTGGCTTTTCTTTAAGCAAACTTTTGTTGCGGGAGAAAGGGTGATTATTTATGAAAAAAACAATTCGGCTGATGTCATACTATTTTCAATTAAAACGCTTTATTCAGATGTTAGCGGAAAATTTCGCAGAACAAGGCGGAGGACGCAGGAATCCTGACGGATTCCGAGGACGACAACGCAGTTATGCGGAATTTAACGCAACAGATGTTAAAGAGTTTTATTTGATGATAGTATCAGTCCTGCTGACGATATGCTTGATATTGCGGACAGCATGAGGCTGCCGGACGGCGGATATCCGTTCTATTCCGAAAACCAAAACGGCGGCTGGTGGGCTGAGGGCACAGCCTTTACCGCGCTGATGTTGCGGGAAAGAAACGAATATGAAAAAAATATAGCCGCGATGAACGCACTTTGCTCAATTCAGCTTGAAAGCGGTCTTTTCCCCGCGGCAACGGTCGAGCACCTTTCAACAGGTCTGTCGTGGGAATACAGCACCGACCCGTGCGTCGCGCCGACCGCGTGGTTTATTATGGCGGCTAACGGGTTTGACCCGTATGTTTTTTAAGTAATCAATGCAGACCAATCAGAAATATGGAGACCCGTATGGATAAAACGATTTTCAACGATGATGAAATATACGCCTCGTTAACGGGCGAAAACAGGCGGCTGTATGAAATCACGCTCTGTGACCCGGAATACCGACAAAAGGAGTTCGAGCGCAAAGGCGAGAGCAGCCTGCTTGCCGGGGAAGAAGAGGCGTACAGACGCTACTATGAATTGAATATCAAATACGATCCCGATTATGACGAGGACGAAAATTATAACGGCGACATCTATTCCCAAACCGCCTACGGCAACGCGGTGGAAGCGCTCGTCGATTATTACGCGATGACGGGCGACACGGAAAATGCCGTCGAAAAAGCAAAGGAGCTGCTGCGTATCCGCGAGGACGTAAAAGGCGGTTATGTTACGCGCGGCTACGCGGATTTGATGATAACGGCTGTGTATAAGTTAGCATGGCTGACAAAAGACCGCATGCTGTTCAACCGCGCTCTGTGGCTGGCGAGGAACAGCGATCTGTACGCAAAAATCAAGAAAATGATGTCGCGCTGTGATTTCCCGATCGAACCCGCGAAGAAGCTACTGCCGGAGTGGGAGGATTTTTCCGGCCTTACCGCCGAAAACGGTATTGACCTGACAAAAGACAAAACGCAGCGGCAGCTTCATGATGAATATACTCTCGGCAAAGGAGAATACATCGAAAACCTTTCCGAGTACAAAAAGCTCCTCGACGAAAAGGATATAGAGCTGGCGCGCGAAGAGTATTATATCTTTAGCGGCTTTATCGGCGCAAAAAGCAGGCTCGATTACTACGAGGGCAAGGAGGAGCCTGCGCTGTATCATATGCGCATTGGTGAGCGCTACAAGGCTGAGAAGCTTTGCCGCAGCGCGATAACCAACAAATACAATGAGTATATCAACAGAGGAATCAGAGATTATCTTGAGTCACTCGCGCTTTCCTTCTATCACCTCGGCTACATCACCGGGCACCGCGAGCCGATGGACAGGGCGCTCGATTATATGCGATATGTTGATGACTCAACGCTGAATGAGGATATCGAAAAAATCACCGCGATCCGCGACAGATATTTCTGAACAGACGAATTATCAAGGTAACAAAAAGAGCGAATGTAATGAAAATCCCTACAAAAATCCAATTGAAATTTCATAATCAAGCCTTTGCCGATGAAGCGCACGCGTTTATCAAAACAATGATAAAGGCTGTCTTTGCGAACGGCGGCGAGATACTGCCGTTTGAGGCTTCCTACAGTCTGACTGCGCGCTACCGTCATCAGTATATGAAATACCGCCGTCAAGCGAAGGGCTATAAAGAGCCGGTCGGGGCAGCCGGGCGCCTGCTGTCGGATTTAAAGCAGGACGGCGCCTATATAACGCTCCCTGATTGCGATATTCTGCAAGGGCGTTTGGATATGCGCGGCGGTGCCGTCAATTTTGAAGATGACTGTCACGGTGAGTTCTTTGTTCAGCTTTGCTTTCTGATTTCCATTATCAGATTTCCATTATCAACAAGCTCCGCGGATACCGGTCTTTATTTGAAGCTGCGATGACTAACAGCAGTCAGTTTGTCCGCGCGATAGGTCAAACCGATTTTTCGCTGCGTATCGACTGTTACTCCGGCAACAGGTGTGACCGCTATGTGTGGGAATACCGCGAGGGCTTGGGCGGCTATGCTCAGGAGCCTGCGGTGAGCCATTTGTACGCTGATATCGTCAGGATTTACGTCAGGGACGTGCCTGCATTCCGCGACGACGCCGCGATTACCGAAAAATTTAACGAAATACAGGAGAGTCTGAAAGGACACGGCAAAATTATGCTGCGCCTTCCCTCGGCGCTGCCGTACGTCGGTGTGATCGTCGAGGCGGATACCGCCGAGCTGTGTCAAAACACCTTGAAGGAGTTCTCGGATTTTGCTTCCGGCAGAGGACATTGATTTGCAGGTGATAAGAAACGGGGTTGAACAAAAATGTACGATAACAAAAAACAGGATAATACTTTATACATCGCGTCGGAGATATGCGAACACGAGTATGAGAACCGCACAGACATCGAAAGAGTTGAGATAATAAACAGCGTTAAAACTATCGGCGCATATGCTTTTGCAGGCTGCACAAGCCTAAGGGAGATAAATATACC
>CACYTI010000041.1:0-5370 GCA_902777275.1 uncultured Ruminococcus sp.
TGAGTAGCCGTCATCAACAAACACGCGGATATTCGGGAAGCAATTATCCTCAGCGTACTTTTTGAGGATTGCCCTTTGATGCACGATGCTGTCGCTGTCGCCGATGTTGAGATCGTCTTTTGAAAGGCGGCAGTACAGCGCTGTTATTTTATCTTGGTTTGACATAATAATTTTCTCCTTCCTGTTGTCAAACCGATTGGGAGTCTGCGAGTTTTCGCAACTCTACAATACTCCCAATCGGCTGAAATGTCCAGAACTATTTAGGCCGCGCTGTCAAAATCATTATCTATAAGCCGCTTTACGCCGTCGATAACCGTATGCTTGCTGTCCAAATCAAAAATTGAATTTACAACGTAATCTTTTTTGCCGATAGTATATCGATGCTGAGTAATCAGCTGACCGTTTTCTATCTTGAAGTTAGTTCTCCGATTAATAGCCGCCGCTACGGAAGTTTGATAGTCTGATTGATTTATAATTCTGATTTCATCCATTTAAGAATCCTTTCCCTACATACCGCCCAGAGTATTTTTATGCTCATGGTGCGGTTTTTTGTTTGTTGTACAATCCTCGGCGTGAGTATCGTTGTCGATAATATTCATTACGTCAGCAGCCAGATATGCCGAATCAGTTCCCAAATCACCAGCAGGATTGTTGGGATAAGAGAAGCCCAAATCATTTTCTTCTGGCTGCTCTTGGTCTGTTCCTCCGCCGAGTAGAGCTTCTTCGAGAATTCCTCGCTCGCTTTCCCAGCCTGTGATTGGAAGCTCTCCATCGAAGTTGAGGTTTGAATTTGAATCTGCTCCGCTTGTTTCCGGAGCGTATCTTGAAACTCTGTCAGCGTTTGCTGTGTTTCCTCCGCGTGAGAAGTCAGCTTGTCCAACTGTTCCTGTTGCATATCTGAGAGGTCGCTCCACGTCGCCAGCATTTCCATCGTATTCATCATCGTACTGAGCATATCTATCTGCGTCTGCTGGGATTGAATCAGCGCCCGCCAGTTCTTCTCCGTAATCGAAACATAGGTCTCGGTCTGAGCCGCCTGCGCTAAATTCATTTTCGCCTGAGCTTTCAATTCGCCCGGTGATTTCCTTTCTGATTCTGAACTCATTTGTCATAGCCTCCTTCAAATATTTATTCGGACAAGTGTAGGTGATATATTTCCGTGTATCGCTCCAATTTACTTGGTAGCCTTCCAGCTCCATTAGCTGAATAAAATGCTCGCGGCTGACAGCGTAGCGCATCGCTTCATCAATCGCCATCGCTAAATCCAGCTTCCAACTCTGACCTTTATCGGCTGACCTGTACTCTCTTGAGGACATACCTTTGACTTTGGATGGAGCGGATTCGATTACTGACAAGCCGTATTCCAAACACAGCTTGTCCGAGGAATCACGGAGCCGCCCGATCTCTTTGTTGTCGGAATGATACTTGTAGCCGTTCTCGGCGTTCACGGAATTGATAACCAGATGCGAATGAATATGATTTCGGTCTACATGCGTAGCAACTAACACTTCGTAGCCTGGGAAGTTTTCTTCCGCGAACTTCAACGCAATTTCGTGCGCTGTTTCGGGCGTAAGCTGCTCGTCCGGGTGAAAGGATTGGAGCAGATGATAATACATCCGTCCGTTGGCTTTCTTGTATCGGAGCTTTGTATTCATCATTTCATTGTAGGCTGACTGAGCTACACAGTTTACGCCTGTGACAAGCTTTCTGCCGTCGTGAATTGTTTTAGCGTTCTTGGCGCAGTAGTTGAGCAGAGCTTTCAGACCTTGCCTCGTCTGTGTTTTCTGCCGTGAGATAAAATTGATGACCGCTATGCCGCCCACCTCTTTCGGTCGAGCAGCTCGGTCAGCGTTTGGTTGAGCTTGGCGTATTCATTTGTCAGCGGCTGCAGATTCAAGCAATCTACCTTGCCCATATTACAGAGAGTGGTGATCTGATTGAGATTTCTGCCGATAGCTTTCTGTTGGCGGATGACCTCGTCCAAGCCGTCGATAACAAAAATCTGTTTACCTAAACAACATTTAGTAACGTAATCTGTTATTGATAATTTGGCTTTATCAGCCTTGTGATGAAGCTTTTGTAAATCTTCACCGGAGATTCTTATACTTAATTTTCTATCCTTCATATTGTCCTTTCCGCCGTAACAAACGGGTGCGGGTGTCCCGCCAAGCTGCATCGGCAGGGCGCTGAGCGACCAGTCGAATGCGATGCTTGCCACAGACTGAAGTCTGTGACCTGCGTAACCCAACCCCTCGTTTGTTACGGCTATTTAATTATTCCTGCGTTTTAAGCTGACATTAATAATACCGGCGTTGTGTACCTGGGCTAAGACGCGCGCTCAGGGACGACAGGGACGATATTGACGACATTTTCGGGAGTGGTATTTTTATCGTCCTTAACGTCACTATCGTCACTCTTGCCTGTGTAACTGATTGTAAGGACTCGTTTTCCGTTACTGCGGTTTGATTGAAACTCGACTCCGTTTTCTTCTAGCTCTCTGCGATATCTGTTCATTCTGCGCTTCAAAGACTTTGCGCTGATTTCTTTACCGCAGAAAGAAATAAATTCATTTGCGAAGTCCGTGTTTGAACCGGTAAAGCTTTTCTTCTGTTTCATAAACTCAATCAGCAGATGGATGTCATCGGGCAGCAGCATCTCGGGATTGTCCGAGCTGTCGGAAACATAATTCCAAGTGCAGCTGTCCTTGTCAAAGCTGAGTTCGATCTCTCTGTCCTCAATGTCACGCCCCGAGCAGTAGAGCGTTGCGTTTGTAGAACAGCGTTTGCTCTTGTCGAGAACGAACATCGTATCAACACCACCGGCAAGTCCGTTCGTACCGGAGAGCATATTGAATGGGTCGCTGTCGCCTTGCTTGCGCAGATGATGAACAAGCAGAATCGTTATCTTTAATTCCTCCGCGAGCTTTTTGATAACTTCAACCTCGTTGTAATCAGAAGCGTAGCTGATCTCGCAGCCTGTATTGCGAATCATCTGGAATGTGTCAATCACAATCAGAACAGTGTCGGGATGCTCCGCAATAAAATTCTTGACTTGTTCTTCCAGTCCTTCGCCGATCTTAAAGCTGAAAGTAGTAAAGAAAACATTTGGAGCCTCGTCTGTAACGGAAAGCAATCTCTCCTGAAGTCTGCTCGCTGTATCTTCAAGACTTACATATAACGTTGTGCCCTGCATAGTAGAAAAATTCCAGATCTTTTCGCCCTTTGCGATACGCACGCACCAGTCAAGCATCAGCCAAGACTTCCCGACCTTCGGGGAGCCGCCGATGATGGCAAGCCCTTGAGGGAGCAGGTCTTTGATAACGAACTTTGTCGCGGGCAAGTCCATATCAAGAAGAGTATCTCCGTCAACGGAGTTAAATGTTTTTCTGATGTCTAAATCATATTTGCTGTTATCTGTTATGGTCGTCACCTCATTCATTAATATTTCAGAACGTTCTTTCGATTTTAATTATAAACTCAACATTGACAAAAACACAATAGTTTTGTAGAATGTTCTTTGTAGTGATGTTAATCATCGAAAAATCAACAAATCTTGATTCTCCAAAAAAGAGGGACAAAAATGGATAAGGATTATTCAAGTTACAAACCAACCGAATACGAAAAGTACCGCTGGCTAAGAGCTAACAACAAGTATGTTACTCTTGATATAAATACGAATTTTGCTTTGTTTCCGCGAGATAACAGAACCGTTCAGATTCAGGTGAATTATAAATACGAATTTGTAAATATGTATTATTGGATTGAGGACGGGGGAACGGAAGAACAGCTCAATAGATTTGTCAGCGAACATACACCCAAAGAGGAAGATTCAAAAGAATATCTTGAAAACAAAATCGCTAAACAGAAACAGTCTTTGGCGGCTTTTGAGTCCCGCTATAAGATTGAAAGTAGACACTTTGAAGACTATGTAGAAACTTTCTATGAGGAGCATCCTGAGATTACGCGTGAACCGTTACATAATATTCTTAGCGGATGCAACATCACTCTGCCTCTCGGCGAGGGAATTCTTGACTTTGTTTACGCTGATTTTGATTCGGCATACAAAGATACGGCATTGATTTACGGTTTGATTTATCAACTCCGGGAGGAATACGTCAAAAATAACAAAGATAAACAGACGGAAGAAAGAAAAGAGTTTCCGCCTGAAAAAATAGAGAATCAATTAGATGAGCGGATTCACAACTACTATGAATATTATTTTTCGTGTGACGACACAAGGGGTATTACGGAAGTGTCTTTATATACCGCGATATGTCCTCCGGTGATAAAACGGAGCGCGGATACTTATCTTTCTATTAAGCGGTATTATCAATATTTGAAAGCCTTGCAGAAGGAATACCTTGATATTTTACAGTTCTGTTTTGATGAGGATTACTATCCTGAATTGCTCGGAAATATGACCCCCGCCGAAAGATATTATACATTCAGAATGGCAAAGGATTTTCCTCCGTTCATTGAACGTAATGAGGAGCTGTATATGGCATTCGCTCCCTTAATGGACGAGAAAACTCACACTTATGATTTCGTCGCCACGGTAGCACAGCTTAAAACGGAATATCCCGCGGAGCCTCTGGGAAGACTGGCTGCGGAATTGAACACGTCGGCAGATACGCTCTCCCATTGTCTGCGCCGCACTCACAGATTGACAAGGCGGTACAGCTTTTCATCTACGGAAGAAATGCTTGAGCTTGAGCTGAGTAAGATGATTGAGAATGATATCCGTTTCCGAAAGTGCAAGCGTTGCGGCAGATATTTCATTATGAAGGGCAACTACGACACCCGATTCTGCGACAGAATCGTCGAGGGTGAAACACGGAGCTGTCAGGAACTTGCGGCACAGGAAAACTACAAAAAGAAAATGGCAGAAAACGTTGCTCTGCCGATTTACAGTAAGTATTATAAGCGGTACGCCGCTCGCGTGAAAGTTAACCAAATCAAGAAAAACGATTTCAAGAAATGGAAGTATGAGGCGCTTGTCAAGCGTGATGAGTGCTCTGCCGGAAACATAACCCCCGAGGAGTACATCGACTGGCTCGAGGGCTGTTTTCCAAACAGAAAGAGGAAGGATAAATAAATTCCGTATTCTTTGATTACAGCGTCTCAGTTTTTGAACGTCAAAAAGGCACAAATTCAGAACCGGTTTGATTCTGAGCTTGTGCCTTTTTACGCCCACACACCGCGACAAATCGGCTGTGTGGGTTTTGTTTGATTTTGTCGGGTACATTCCCCAACAGTTTATTTGCGCCACACAGGGCGAAACAGGGCGCGTCAGGTTTTCTCGCTGCTCATCGCTTCAACCATCAGTCTGACAGCCAAAGGGAACCCCCCGGCAAAACGTGTTGCCGAGATT
>CACYTI010000041.1:5439-16001 GCA_902777275.1 uncultured Ruminococcus sp.
AAATAATGATAGAATACTCACATAAACAAAGGCGTTTTTCACGGAAGTGAAAGGCGCTTTTTCTATATATGGAGGAATGGCTATGAATGAACTCATCAAAAACGCGGAAACAATTAACCGTTTGCTTGCAAGGTACGGCGTAAAGTTCGGAATATATAAAAACGGAGAATTCAAGGAGCAGCTTTTTCCTTTTGACCCGATTCCGAGAATCATCAAAAACGGCGAATATAAATTTTTGGAAAAAGGCTTGAAGCAGCGTGTTAACGCGCTGAATTGCTTTTTGTCCGATATTTACGGAGAAAAACGGCTTGTCAGGGACGGTGTTATTCCCGAGGAGTTTATTTACTCGGCAAAGGGCTTTTTGCCTCCCTGCGATGGCGTAACGCCTCCGAAAAATATTTACAGCCATATTTCGGGTATCGATTTGGTTCAGTCAAAGGATAACAACTGGTATATTCTTGAGGACAATCTACGCGTGCCCTCGGGCGCGTCATACCCTATGATAGCGCGAGAACTGCAGCGAAGAAGTGCTCCGGACGCGTTCTCTGAGACAGGCGTAGTCGATAACCGCAACTATGCCGATATGCTCAAAGAGGTGATGGACTATGTAAACACGGGCGGAATCAACGTGATTCTGTCGCCCGGAAGATATAACGCGGCGTTTTTTGAGCATTCTTATCTCGCTGAAAAAACAGGCGCCGTTCTTACAACTGGCAAGGAGATTGTCTGTGAAAACGATAATCTTTACTACATTGATTATAACGAAAAAAAACAGAGAGTCGGTGCGGTTTACAGACGTATATCCGACGAATATCTTGACCCGATGACCTTCTATGAGGAAAGCGTTATCGGAATTCCTCATATTTTCGAAGCGTACAAAAAGGGCAACGTCGCCTTGCTCAACGCGCCCGGTAACGGCGTCGCGGATGACAAGGGCATCTATTACTTTGTACCGAAAATGATAAAGTACTATCTTGGAGAGGAAGCAGTATTGATGAACGCGCCGACGTACCTTCCGTATTACGATAACGATATGCGATATGTTCTTGACAATTTTGACAGCCTTGTTATTAAGGACGTAGCCGAGGCGGGAGGATACGGCGTTGTGTTCGGAAATTCATTGACAAAGGAAAAAAAGGCGGAGTTTATCTCATTGTTGAAAAGTGAACCGAGGCGCTTTATTGCTCAGGAGGTCATTGATTTTTATGACCTCGATATTTTGGATACCGATGGCAAGCGTGTTCCGAGAAAAGCGGATTTGCGCGCGTTTGTGCTTTCGGGAAGCGAAACAAAAGTTTGGGCAAGCGGTCTAACCCGCTTTTCAAGAAATCCCGATTCATTTATTGTAAATTCATCTCAGGGCGGAGGTTTTAAAGACACATGGGTATTATCACGGTAGACAAAACTGACCATCTGTTTTGGTTGGGCAGATACACGGAACGCGTATATACGACCTTACGGTATTTTTTTCAGAGTGCCGATCAAATGATTGACAGCAATCCCGGGCATTATGATGAATTCTGTCGGAAAATCGGCATTGAGAACGTGTATGAAACAAAGGAAAGCTTTCTGCTTCAATATCCCTTTGACGAAAACAATTCCGATTCCATTATCTCAAACCTGAACAGAGCGTATGATAACGCCATCGTTATGAGAGATTATATCGGAACCGAGACAATGGCGTATATCCAGCTCGCGATTGACGACATTCACAACGCAAACCGGAATATCACCACCATAGCGGATCTCGTTCTCGCAAT
The DNA here is from genome assembly GCA_902777275.1 of uncultured Ruminococcus sp. Taxonomy (GTDB): domain Bacteria; phylum Bacillota; class Clostridia; order Oscillospirales; family Acutalibacteraceae; genus Ruminococcoides. Next base: position 7,200 of record CACYTI010000041.1, read on the forward strand.
TGACCATATTCTCGCGTTCTGGGGCTGCGTCAATGATATGATAGATAACGAACAAATACGGAATATTATCAAGCTCGGAAAGGGACTGGAGCGGTTGGACTTATACCTGAGTCTTGATTTGCCCGACAGTGATATTATCAGAGAATATCGCAGAATGAAGCAGTTTTTGGCGAAATCCAAGCTCAGATATGACGAAGGCGTTATCAATACAGCAGACAGTATGACTGTCGAGCCGCCGCTAAATCATAAAAATCTAAAAAATCTGCTGAGAAACCTCATTACCGAATGAAAAGGGTGGTATTATCAAACAGCTAACATTTACCTATCATCTGAGCTCCGCGTTCAGCGCGCCGGTTACGCACCACGCCTTTTCGGTAAAGTTTTTGCCCAAAGACACAAACAGACAGAAAATCAGCGGATTGGATATTTATGTTTCAAACGAAGTAAAATACAGCGTCGCTGAGGATAATTTCGGCAATAGAAAGCTTTACGGTCTGATTGAGGAAACACATGACAATTTTGAAGTAACGGTCAGCGGAACGGCGCAAACAGGGCTTGACATTTTTGAGGAATACTCCGCGTTTCCGGCGGCATATTCGCTGCTGAAGGTACATACATCGCTGACAGCTCCGGGCGAAAAAATCAGAGAGTATCACAAAAATCTTGAGCTTGAAACCTGTTCGGGCGATTATGAAAAGGCGCTGCGTATCATGCATACGCTCCATTACACCTTCATCTATGACGCCGGGGCGACCAAGGTACACGAAACCGCCGAAAACGCGCTTGCCCTCGGGCGCGGTGTTTGTCAGGATTACGCGCATATCATGCTCTCTCTGCTGAGAATGGAGGGGATTCCCGCGAGGTATGTCGTCGGAATGATGCAGGGAGAAGGCTCCTCACACGCATGGGCAGAAGCGCTTTGCAACGGATATTGGTACGGCTTTGACCCGACAAACCATAAGCTGGTAAACGATGACTATATCAGGGTTTCCTGCGGAAGAGATTCGGGAGATTGCTCTGTAATCCGGGGCAGCTTTTACGGCTGCGTTACACAGAAACAGACGGAAAACGTCAAAGTAGAGGAAAGGAACTGAAATTATGATTGAAACAGTAGCGTCGGTCGGCTTGCCGATTGACGAAAAATTAATGGTACAAAAAAACCGCCTGATTCCCGAAAACGGTTTAAAAGGCGGAGAAAAGCGGATCAGCATTGTAACGGGAACGCACGGCGACGAGCTTGAGGGACAGTATGTATGCTATGAGCTTCAGAGAAGAATCAAGGAAAACATCGGTTGCCTTACGGGTATTGTGGACGTCTATCCCGCGATAAACCCATTGGGCATTGATTCCATCACAAGGGGTATTCCCGGCTTTGATTTGGATATGAACCGCATATTCCCCGGCTCGGAAAACGGCTCCATGCCGGAATACATCGCCTCAAATATCATAGATGATTTAAGCAAAAGCGCGGCGGTCATTGATATTCACGCCAGCAACATCTTTCTTGAGGAAATTCCTCAGGTCAGAATCAACGAGCTTTCGCGCGACACGCTTGTGCCGCTTGCGAAGCTTTTGAACACGGACTATATCTGGGTTCATTCGTCGGCAACCGTGCTTGAATCCACGCTTGCCTATTCACTGAACACTACCGGCACACCTACGCTTGTTGTGGAAATGGGCGTGGGTATGAGAATCACTAAGAAATTCGGCGACCAGCTGACTGACGGCATTTTCGCTCTTATGAAGGAGCTTGGCATTTGGAACGGAGAGGTAATTGACCCGAAGGAGCCGATTATTTCCGAGGACGGAGAGGTATCCTTTATCAACGCCGGAAAATCAGGCGTATTTGCCCCCTGCGTAGAGCACTGGAAAAATGTGAAGCAGGACGACCATATCGGCGATATTCTCAATCCGCTGACAGGAGAAATAAACGAACGCATTTCCGCCCCCACCGACGGAATCGTTTTTACACTGCGTGAATATCCGATTGTGTCCGAGGGCTCGCTGATTGCGAGAATTCTTGCGTGAGGTGCGTTATGAAGGAAAAGATTGTATTTGAATTGAATTCTGTTTACAGAGATAATATGAGAATAAAGGGATATTCCTTCGGCGAGGGAGAAAACTCCGCCTGCATTGTCGGCGCGACGCGCGGCAATGAGGTGCAGCAGTTGTATATCTGCTCGCGCCTGATTAATATTTTTAAACAGCTCGAGCATCAGGGAAAAATAAAATACGGCAAATCGGTAATGGTAATCCCTACTGTCAACAGCCACTCTATGAATATCGGCAAGCGTTTTTGGTCAACCGACAATACCGATATTAACCGGATGTTCCCCGGCTACAACCTCGGAGAAACGACGCAGAGAATCGCGGCGGGTGTATTTGAAAATATCAGCTCCTACCAATACGGAATTCAGTTTACCAGCTTCTATATGCAGGGAGATTATATTCCGCATGTCAGAGTAATGCAAACGGGCTTTGAGGATATAGAGCTCGCGAAGGATTTCGGTCTGCCGTATGTATTCAGGAGGAACGCGCGTCCTTATGACACAACCACATTGAATTACAATTGGCAGCTTTGGGGCGCCAAAGCGTTTTCCGTATATACAAGCGCGACGGACAGTATTGATATTATCAGCGCGAGAGAAGCAATCAACGCCGTCCTCAGCTTTCTGAATAAGCAGGGCATTATTCAATACAGATGCCACGAGGGCTATATTTCGCAGTTTATTGAGGGACATTCGCTCATAAGCGTAAAGTCTTCTACGGCGGGAATCTTTGTGCGCCGCGCAAATGTTGATTCCAGAGTAAAAAAAGGAGAAATCATCGCGGAGATTATGGATCCGTACACCGGAGAAATCGCGGACAGGATCATCGCGCCGCAAAACGGAATCGTATTTTTCCACGTTAACCAGCCGCTGATTTATTCGCAGACGCCGTTGTTCCGTATTATCCCCACGGATGATTTGGTATAAGGAAGGGTTATTATGAAGGATAGGCAACCGGTAATCGGCGTAGTACCGCTATGGGACGAGTACAGAAACAGTATATGGATGATACCGGGGTATATGGACGGAATTATCAAGGCAGGCGGCTTGCCCGTTATTCTTCCGTTTACCGATGACGAAAATGTTTTTAATCAGGCGGCCGCGCTTTGTGACGGATTTCTTTTGACAGGCGGACAGGACGTCGCTCCCGAACTTTACGGCGAAGCAAAAAGATATGACAACATCATTACCTGCAAAACGCGCGACAGATTTGAAACCTTGCTTTTGGACAGAGCGATCCGGCTTGATGTTCCCGTTCTCGGCATTTGCAGAGGGCTTCAGTTTATGAACGTCTCGCTTGGGGGAACGCTTTATCAGGATATACCCGCGGAAACCGATTCGACGCTTATCTTGCGGTAAACAGCTGTCATCATCAGGGTATTAAGAATCTGTCTTCCGTGCTGAAATGTATGGCGAGGGCGACAGACGGACTAATAGAAGCGGTATATATGCCGAACAAAAAATTTATCTGGGCGGTTCAGTGGCATCCCGAGCTGTCCTATAAAACAGACGACAGCAGTTCAAAAATTTTTGATATTTTTGTTACCTACGCTAATTTGAGTAAATTAAATATTATATCAGGAGGTAAGGCATATGGCAGCGTTTGACAGAGTGCTCTCAGGAATACCGGAGATGGACAAAGCGCTCGATAACATCAGACTCGGAGATAATGTGGTCTGGAGAGTTTCGGATTTAAACGAATTCAGGCTTTTTATGGAACCGTATGTCAGACAGGCGGTAAAGGACAAGCGAAAAATAATCTATTTCCGCTTTGCGAGCCACGAACCGTTTATCACGGATGTGCCCGAGGTTGAAACGATAACTATTCCGCTTTCGCACCGTTTTGAAAATTTTACCGTCGAAATTCACAATGCGATTGAAAAGGCAGGCAGAGACGCTTTTTATGTTTTTGATTGCCTTTCCGAGCTTCAGACGGCGTGGGCCACGGATCTGATGATGGGTAATTTTTTCAGAGTTACCTGTCCGTTTCTGTTTATCCTCGACACGGTAGCTTTCTTTCCTTTGATTCGCGGAAAGCATTCGGTCCATTCCGTCAACAAAATCATTGACACTACCCAGCTTTTTCTTGATGTATATACGGGAGAAAAGGATATTTTCGTCCGCCCCGAAAAGGTCTGGAACCGCAGTTCCGATACGATGTTTCTTCCTCATACATATGAGCCTTCAACGGGCAGATTCCGTCCCGTGACCGACGGCGTAAAATCGAGCAGGTTCTATCATACGCTCGGCAAGCTAAGACGCGGAACGGATGAAAGATACATAGATTCGTGGGACAGATTTTTTAACACCGCGAAAATTAAGCTTGAAAACGGAAGCGATTTATCCGAAGATTGTGAGATTATGCGCGCAATTATGATGACGCGTGACAGAAAAATGCGCCAAATGGTAAAAAAACATTTTACGCCCGAGGATTATTTTGAGGTTCGCGACCATATGATAGGCACGGGAATGATAGGCGGAAAAGCCTGCGGTATGCTTCTTTCCAGAGCGATTATCCGAAACGAAGAGCCTGATATTGACGAAACTCTTGAGCCGCACGATTCGTTCTATATCGGCTCTGATGTTTATTACACATATATCGTAGATAACGGTTTTTGGGATATGAGAATACGCCAGAGAACCGACGACGGCTATTTTAAGCTTGCGGATGAATTCAGAAAGTTGCTGCTAAACGGAAGCTTTTCCGACGATATGCGCGAGCAGTTCGGTAATATTATCGAATACTACGGACAGGATCCGTACATTGTCCGTTCCAGCAGTATTCTTGAGGACGGCTTCGGCAACGCCTTCGCGGGAAAATACGAGTCCGTATTCTGCGCGAACCGCGGAAGCTTTGAGGACAGATTAAAGGAGTTTGAAAACGCTATCAAAATAGTCTACGCCAGCACAATGGGACTTTCCGCTCTTGATTACAGAAAGCGCCGCGGTCTTGATAAACGCGACGAGCAAATGGCGCTTTTGGTTCAAAGAGTGTCGGGCTCGTACTACGGCTCGTACTATATGCCCTGCGCGGCGGGTGTAGGATATTCATACAGCCCGTACAGATTTTTACAGACCGCCGATCCGAAGGCGGGGATGCTGAGACTGGTTATGGGACTCGGCACCTCGGCGGTTGACCGAACAGAAGGCTCCTATCCGAGACTTGTCAGCCTTGATATGCCCGAAAGAAGCGTTTATTCAAGCGCCGCCGACAGACACAAGTTTTCACAGCGGAACGCCGAAGTGATAAATTCATCTGAACAAAAGCTTGAAACCGTGAGTCTTGACGCCTTAGAGCCTGTGCTTTCGCGCTACATGGGTAATGTTCTTTTGGAACATGATTTTGAAGCTGAGCAAAGGTTGAGCGAAATGGGAAGATACAGAGCCGTTCGGTTTATATCCTGCCAAGGTCTTGTAAAAAACAAAAAGCTGATGGACAGCATGCGCCGAATGCTTGCGCGCATTCAGTCCGAATATGATTATCCAGTTGATACGGAGTTTACAATTAACTTCTCGGATGACGGCGAGTATACAATCGATCTTCTCCAATGCAGACCGCTTCAGGTAGTTAAAGGAAAAAACTCGGTAGATATTCCCGCTGACGTTACGGAAGAGCATATTTTGCTGAGCAGCCGCGGCGCGTCTATGGGATTGTCAAGAGAGGAACAGCTTGATTGTATTGTATATGTAGACCCGATAGGTTACTACAATATGCCGTATAAGGACAAAATTACGGTTGCGCAAATGATAGGCAGAATAAATTGGCATTTCCGTAATGCCGGTAAACATATGATGCTTATGGTTCCTGGCAGAATAGGAACCTCGTCTCAGGAGCTTGGAGTCCCGACAATGTTTTCGGATATCAGCGGATTTGACGTAATCTGCGAAATGGAAGAAAGCAAAGCAGGCTATAACCCGGAGCTGTCATACGGAAGTCATATTTTTCAGGATTTGGTTGAGGCTGAAATACTTTATACCGCCGTGTTTAATAACAGTAAAACACTCGGCTTTTATCCCGAAAAGCTAAACCGTTTTGAAAATGTCGCGGCTGAATTTGATGATAGCGGAGCGCTTTCGGAGATTGTTAAAATATTTAAGGTCGAAAATTGTACGCTCTATCATGACATAAATAAAGAACAGTTACTGGTAACTCTGTAACGGATTTAGGTTTAAAAGGAAGTTCATTTGATGAATTACGGAATGTTCAGAGTCGCGGCGGCGTCATTGAAACTCAAGGTTGCAAATCCCGAATACAATAAAGAAGAAATAATTTACGCAATTGACACGGCTTTAAAAGAAGATATACGACTTCTTGTGACGCCTGAGTTATCAATAACAGGATATACCTGCGCGGACTTGTTTTTTTCAAAATCCCTGCAAAACGCCGCGGAAAATGCGCTTGGCGCAATTGTTTCTCATACAAAAGGAAAAAATATCTGCGTTATAGTCGGTATGCCCATTGAACATTTGAATAAATTGTATAACTGTGCCGTAGTAATTCAAAATGGTAAAATAATAAATATTACCGCAAAAACACACTTGGCAAATTATAACGAGTTTTATGAAAAGCGATGGTTTGACAGCGGAGAAAACCTGAATTCAGGGTATTGCGAAAAGTATAATTGTGAAATCGGAACGCAGAATATTATTCATCTTTATGATGATGTTTTTCTGGGCGTTGAGCTTTGTGAGGATTTGTGGGTTCCTTTATCTCCGTCAGTTAATATGTCGCTGAGCGGAGCGAACATTATAGTAAATTTATCAGCCAGCGATGAGTATGTCGCTAAGGCAGAATACCGCAGAAGCTTAATAAAAAACCAATCGGCAAAATGCATATGCGCTTATGTGTACGCAGGCGCTTCCGTATTTGAAAGCACCACGGATTTGGTTTTCAGCGGCGCTACCGCAATCGCCGAGAACGGAAGTATTCTCGCCGAAGGCAAACGGTTCAGCAGAGAAAACGTTATAACCATAGCGGATATTGATGTGGAAAAAATAAACACTCTCCGAAAAAAGAATATGAGCTTTATAAATAAATCGGATTGTCAAATTCTTTATAAAGATAAACTGGAAAATGAAGATAACGATTTGAAATACCGATCTGTTAATCCGCATCCGTTTATTCCTGTTGATAGCAAAAACAGAAAAGCAACCTGCAAGGAAATTATCTCCATTCAGGCAGCGGGACTTGTAAAAAGATTAGAGCATATTGGTTCTGAAGGCTTTATAGTCGGAGTCAGCGGCGGCTTGGATTCAACGCTCGCGCTGTTGGTAACAACAAGGGCAATGAAGCTTATAGGAAAGCCTGCGGGAAATATTATCGGCGTGACAATGCCCGGGTTCGGAACAACCGGCAAGACATACAGAAACGCGCTGCGGTTAATGAATGAACTCGGCGTTACCGTAAAAGAAATCAATATTCGGAATGCGTGTTTGCAGCATATGAATGATATCGGCCACAATCCTAATCTTAAAGATATTACTTATGAAAACACACAGGCAAGAGAACGGACGCAGATTCTGTTTGATTTGGCAAATAAACACAATTGTCTGCTCGTCGGAACAGGTGATTTAAGCGAATTAGCATTAGGCTGGTGTACATATAACGGAGACCACATGAGCACGTACGGCGTAAACGCATCAATTCCTAAAACACTTGTTTCGTATCTTGTCAGCTATTTTGCCGAGACAGGAGAACATAAGATAAAATCAATCTTAACGGACATCTTAAATACTCCCATATCACCCGAGCTTATGCCTCCGGATAAAAAAGGAAATATTTCACAAAAAACAGAAGATAGTATAGGACCATACGAATTACATGATTTCTTTTTATATCATTTTATGCGTTTCGGGTTTACCAAAGAAAAGCTGAAAAAGCTTGCGGAGAAAGCTTTTAATGGGATTTATGACGAAAACACTATAGAAAAATGGCTGAGCGTTTTTCTTAAAAGATTTTTTATCAGCCAGTTTAAGCGCTCTTGTGTTCCCGATTCGCCTAAGGTCGGCTCGGTATCGTTAAGTCCGCGCGGAGATTGGAGAATGCCCAGCGACGCTGCCTTTGAAGGCTTTATGCAATAGTCTTGATATAAACACAACATTAGCTTTGTGATGATTTTGCCGAAATTGGTACGTGATTTTTTTACAGGTTCAATTCGGGCATAAATAAATTGTGCTTCAGCACAAAAAATATTGGGCTATAAATTATTGAATTTAATTTTATCTATGGTATAATGTGCTCATAAACAAATCCAAAGCAACGGGGCTTCATCAATGTGTGAAGTCCCGTTTTTGTTTTATTATATTTGGAAAGAAGAGATTTGCATGACACCCGAGAAAATTGTTGAAAATCATAAAAAATATATCTTACAGTCATGGAGCAAGCAGGCGAGTATTAATCCGATTGCGGTAGCAAGGGCTGAAGGAATTTATTTTTACGATTACGATGGCAACCGTTACAGCGACATGTCTTCACAGCTTGTGAACCTTAATCTTGGCTATGGAAACAAGGCAATCGGCGACGCGATAAAAGAACAGGTTGACAGGTTTTGCTATATCGGTCCGTCCTTTGCGGCAGAGTCGCGATCAACGCTTGCGGAAATGGTTATTAAACTGTTGCCCGATTTGTTTGGCAAGGTTTTCTTTACCAACGCGGGTGCAGACGCAAATGAAAACGCGGTAAAAATTGCGAGAATGTACACGGGCAAAAATAAAATTTTCAGCCGCTACAGGAGTTATTGTGTTCTTCCCGCAG
>CACYTI010000042.1 GCA_902777275.1 uncultured Ruminococcus sp.
GCATTGCTCACGCCGTCACAATCCCAGATCGCACCGAAATCGCCGCAGATAATCACAATATCGTCCTTTGTCATTTCTCGCTGTTCGGGAAATGCGGCAGTTGATAATTTCTGAAACTCTCCGTGGCAATCGCCTGTTACAAAAATCATAGTTTTAGCTCCTACTATCGGAACACTTGAGAATATATGTGTACTTGCTCATTCTATATCAAAACCCCGTTGCAGTGGTCGATCTCGTGTTGGATGATCTGTGCGGTGAAGCCCGAAAAAGATTTGGTTTTCCATTGAAATTTATCGTCCTGATACTTCACTTTGATCGTTTTGTATCTTGTGGTTTTTCTCGGCGCGCCGAGGAGCGACAGACAGCCCTCCTCGGTTTCATACGGCGCGGCTTTAAAGGTAATCTCGGGGTTATACATAACGGTCGGTCTCACGCCGTCGATAAAGGCGATGATTTTGACCGTTTTGCCTATCATATTCGCCGCCATACCGACGCAGGTCTCGCGGTGAGCGTTCAGGGTATCGAGCAGATCACTCGCGATCAAGCTATCCTCTTTTGTCGCGGGTTTTGATTTTATTCCCAAAAACATCGGGTCGTGTATTAATTCTCTAATCATCATTTTCACCTGTTTTCTCCGTCTGCTCCCGCAGCTTGTCATAATAATCCCTGTACCGCTCAACGCTTGATTTTATCGCAAGCTCCGATTTCGCGTATTCAAGCAATCCGGCGGCATCGACCCATTTGTATTCGGTCGTCTCGCCCTCCTGCAATGTGATCGCTTCCTTATCGCAGTCGACCATCGCGAGATAGGAATAGATCAGACTTGGGCTGCGTGTGCTGAATGTGATTTTGACCAGCTCAAAGCTGTCGCATAGAATGCTTGTTTCCTCAAACAGCTCGCGTTTGGCGCACTCCTCGGGACCTTCGTCGAGCTGTGCGGAGCCGCCCGCGCTTGCCTCCCAGAAGCCCGGATAGATGTCCTTATCCATATGCCGTTTTGTCAAGAGATAGGTGCCGTCGCGGTGCTGCACCAGAATATCGCTCACCAAATGATACCGCCCTTCGGGGATATCCATGTAATTTCCATGGCGGCGTTCCCAGACCTTATCGTATAAATCCCATAATTCCATATCATTGTCCTTCCCGAACAAACGGATACTCTATCTTTTCATCGAGCAGTTTTGAATAGGCGGATATCTTCCGAAATGTATTCCCCATCATTTCACGCTCGCGGTATTTGCGGATCGCGTCCATATCAAATCCGGCATAAAACAATCCCTCTGTTTCGGCGTCGGCGAGCAGAAGTGTGTTATCCACACATTCGTCGTTACCGTCCCAGCAAATCGGACTGTACGCGCAGGAGTTGCCCGCGTTTTTGCCGTTGGGATTCGCCATCGCAACGCCGCACATATTCTCATACGCTCTCGTGGAAAGCGCCTGCAAGCGGGGACGCATACTGACGCAATCGTTGGGAACAAGAATGATCTCCGCGCCCTTGAGCATCAAAATTCTGGCGCTTTTGGGATATTCTCTGTCATAGCAAATCATGATACCGATTTTAACGCCGTCAAAGTCGCACACCTTGAATTCCGTTCCGGATTCCAACGCTCTTTCATCGGCAAAATCACAGGTGTGCACTTTGGAATACTTCATCAGTATTTCGCCGTTTTTGCCGATAACAAAAGCGGAGTTTTGAGGCTTGACACTTCCTTTTGTCAGGGCGGTCGCGACAAGCCCGATACCCAATTCCTTTGCCTTATCGCAAAGCACGGCTAAATCACTTTCGGATATCGCCGCATCATTATCGATCGTCAGGTCATAGCCGGTAATAAAGCACTCCGGCAACAAAAGAATATCCGCGTTGTTTTCCTTCGCTTCTGTCATATATTTGATGATATTATTTATATTTTCTTCACACGCCCGATTTTCGGAACGCATTTGAAGAATCGCCACCTTGAAAATCATTTCACTTTCCTCAAAAAAACAAAGTTGATCAAAATCCCATCTTTTTCAGTTCATTGATGATTTCGTCGATATCATCCGGTATTCTGTCGCCGTTGCCTGCCATATCGTGAAACAGCCTGTCAAGATTTTCCTCAAAGTTGTTCGGGAGCAAAGCGCAGGTTTTCCTGCACAGCTCTATCAGGCGTTTTTCGCCGGGGTGCGTCTGTCTGTTCAGCGCGAACAGCACATCAAAATAGGATTCTAAAAACGCGGCGGTTCTGTGAACGATACTCACCCGATCGTTTCTTGCGCACGCTTTTTTAATTTGCAGGGAATACGCCGGCATAGCGGCATACAACAGATTGGTATTTCTTTTGATAATGTTATCGCGCAGCTGATCGGGGTAAGGAATGTCAAAACGCTCTTTCGCTTTTTTTAGTCTGCCGCTTTTGTCGTATATGATTTTGCAGGTCAGGAGATTGTGCCACATACAGGTGGTATATCCGTTATGCGCCCGATACTTTTCCGCAACGTCGGCAACACCTTCGCAAAAAGCGTCAAGATCACGATACAAAATATCTATATCAATATTGTTCTTCAAAACGCAGTTGTCTTCGAGCTCCCAATACTGATTGCCGATCTCCATATACCCGCAGTATTTTTCAAGGATACCGCGCCTTGTTCCCTCGCTGATCGGTGAAGTGATATACACATACACGTCATAATCCGATTTTTCATCATAGAATTCGCCGGCTCTTGATCCGCCTAAAGCGATTGCTTCCACCTGTTCCAAATTTGCCAATTTACCGAATAGTTGATTAACCATCTTGTCCGCCTTTCGTTTTTCATTTATGTTTTAACCCCTTCACGCGAATATCGTCCAACTCCTCCGCTGTCAGGCAGCCTGATTACTCCTGCCGAAAATCAAACGTCTTAAGTTCCTCTACGGGGAAGGATATTTTTACCAAGCTGACAGAGGTGTAAACGCCTTCCAGTTTTTTGAATTCATGCAGAACCAAATTGCTCGCCTCATAGAAAACGTTTTCCGCGTCCTCCGAGTTCAGCGCCACCGTGCAGTGCGGCACCCAGCAGTCGGGCTGCTTGTACCACTCCCATGCCGACGCTTCAAATTCCTGCATCAGCGCGTAAAGCTCGCTGTGCAGCTCATACAAGCTCCTCGTCATTATCGGCGACAGGAAGATCGTTTTCGTGTAGTTGAACATTCCGACGGCATCAAAGAACGCAGGAAACGCCTTGCGGTCGTTCGCAAACTTTTCGAGCAGCTGCGCGCACCTGTCCGCGTCTATATCATTGTAAACCGCCAATGTCACATGCGGTCTTGTTTTCCATTCCAGATACTTCGTGCTCAGTCCCGCGTCGGCGATCTTCCGCGCCAAGCTCATGATTTTCTCTTCTGTTTCTTTGTCAAAATAAATTTCGATTGCGTATGTCATTTTTCCTCCGTATATTCAAATCATAAGACATAGTGTTTGTTTTTGTTCCTTGCAATCTTTCTTATTCGATATTCGGCTTCAACCCGTTCCGATCACGCCGGCTATCACCCCGATAACTGCCGATAGCAGGATAATGAGAATCGGATGGAGCTTTTTAAACGCCAGCACGACCGCCACGGCAAATATACCGAGCGAAACGTAAAACTGCGCTGCGCCGAAAACATTCGCGCTCAAACCCTGCGGAAAGAACACCGTGCCCGAAAGCGAGAGCAGTGCCGCCGCTATCAAGCCGACCACAGCCGGTTTCAAGCCGTTCATCGCACCGACGACAAGCTTGTTGCTTTTGAATCTTTCATAGCACTTTGCAACGATCAGAATGATTACAAATGACGGCAGCACCACGCCGAGCGTTGCGCACAAGCCGCCGAATATGCCGCCGGTTCGTGTACCCACAAAGGTTGCTATATTCACCGCGAACGGTCCGGGCGTACTCTCGCTGACGGCAATAAAATCTATCAGCTCACTTTGGCTCAGCCAGCCGTGTGATGACACTTCTTCCCGGATCATCGGCAGCATCGCGTAGCCTCCGCCAATCGTGAACAGCCCGATTTTCAGGAAGGTGAAGAACAAATCAAAGTAAATCATCGCTTGTCCCTCCTGTCAAAGATCATCGCCTGTACGATTCCTGCCGCCGCGCAGAAAAGTATCACAAAGATAACGTTGACGGGTAAAAACGCAGTTACAACAAACGCACCTAACATAATCAGGTAAGCAAAAATCCCTTTCGGGCTTTGCTTATACATCGACCACAGTGCCTTGACAATCAACGCCAAAACGCCGGCGCGTATGCCGTTGAAGGCATACTGAATCCAACGGACATTTTGAAATTCCGCAAGTACAAAAGAGACAGCCGTAATAATTGCAAAGGACGGCAGCACCAAGCCGATGGTTGCCGCCAGTGCTCCCAAAAATCCGCCTACCCGATAGCCGATAAAAGTCGCCGCATTGATAGCGATGGGACCGGGCGTCGATTCAGCAATCGCGATGATTTCAAGCAACTCTTCATCGTTGATCCATTTTTTGTTCTCGACGGTTTCACGCTGAATCAGCGGAATCATTGCGTAACCGCCGCCAAAGGTAAACAACCCGATTTTCATAAATATGAGAAATAGGCTGATCATATTTTGTGTTCGTTTCATTTCTTTTTCTTCATCTATGTTGTTTTTACGGATGATGATACTGTCCGTGCTGCTTGGTTTTGCCGTCGCCGTACTGAATGGAAAATTTCGGGCACAGGTGCAGGCAGCGCAGACATAGCGTGCAGTGCTCCTTTATCCATACGGGCTTGCCGCTTTGGATTTCGATCGCCTTTACAGGGCATTGCTTTGCGCACAATCCGCAGCCGATGCAGCTGCCCTCAACATAGAAATTACTCGTCCTGCGCGCTTTCAAATACATCTTATCGGACATCGGACGGACAAAACACGGCGCTTTGGGTGTAGCGTGGTTGCCCTTCACCATTGCTTTGATGTTGGAAATCAGCACTACGAGGTTTTTGTCGGCTTCTTCATTTTGGCAGCGCACCTTTTCGGCGTCGCTGAGGTCGAACATAGGCGTCCAGTTATCGGGCATTTTCAGACTGAACGCCGCGCTGAGATCAATGCCCCTCTTCCGCAATAGCTTCTTAGCGTCCGTTCCGCTGCAGCCCGGTGTCGTGCCGTAGGTCGCAATGGCAAAGGCATAGGTTTCTCCTCCTGCCGTAATGCTCGCTTTCTCTAAAAACTCCCGCATAATGGCGGGTAGCTCCCAAAAGTGCGTGGGAAAAACGATGCCGAAAATCTCTCCTTTTTTCAATGTGATTTTGCCGTCGCTGTTCTCGACGGAGACCGCAGTGTCACCGACCGCCGATGCGATTTGTTCGGCGACATATTTGCAGTTGCCCGTTCCGCTGAAATAGAGTATCATCCGTCTGTTTCCTTTCAACCTAAATTAATGCGCGCAAGCTATGGAGTGAGCCATTTCACTCGCTCCATTCGAGATTCATCGTTACGCTCACGTCGCCTTCACCGAAAGCCGACAAAAGTTCCTCCCTTGTGGCGTTACCGATTTTTGCGATACGCGTAAAATCCCAAGTGTTCTCGTCATAATAAATCGTCAGCTGATTGCCTTGGTACAGAATAACATCTCCCGGCTCTGTGGTGATCTGCTCGTCGTTGCGCGGCAGTTCCCACGGGAGATCGCCCACCTTTTCAAAGTTTCCGTAATCGTGCAGCTCAAGAGTGAGCTCCTGCGGGCTCAGCTTTTCAATAAAAGCCTTTGCCGAGGAGTTGTCTTCAAGATTCGCGTAGAACACCTTTCCGTTAGCTTTTATCACAAGTACCGGTGTTGCACTCACGGCTTGCGTCGTTTCCGTTTCACTCATCACAGTCTCTCCCGTCCAGTCGATGATACCTCCAAATTCATAAACATTGGTATATCCCATGTCTGCCAGCTTTTGCGCAGCCTCCTTGCTGCGGCGCCCGCTGCGGCAATAAACCAAAATGATCTGATCGAGGTCGGGCAGCTCCTCAGGCTGTTTGTCTGCGATGGATTCGTTCGGGATCAGAACGGCGTCGGGAATATGCCCTGTGTCGTATTCATCCTGACGACGCACGCACATCTACGATAATATGCCCGTCGTTTTTATCCATCATAACCTTTGCTTCTTCCTGTGTGATTTGCGTATAGGTAGCATCGGTTCGGCTTTGTGAAGCGGTACAGCCCGAAAGCAAAATAATAATCGCGATAAATAATACAGCGAGTTTTTTCATATCATTTTCTCCGTTTTCGTAATTATGCAGCGCACTTACAGCAACCGACCCCATCCCTCAAGAATGACCGGATGATCGTCAACATATCTGTTGCGGAACACCTCTGCTTTTTCTCTGTTTGCAACGATCTCTCTGGGATATTTCTTATTTATTTCATCGAATTCGCTTTCGCTGATTTCGGTCGTGGTTATGTAGTCGCTGTTCCTGTCGGGATGACCGTGCCATGCGAAATACTGTCGTTTTCCGTCAACTGTTCTGTATCCGCAGCCAAAACGTACTTGATTGGAAATCACGCGAAAGAAATAATCTTTGTTATTGTCTGCCATCTTCAACTCCTATGTTATTCTCAAAATGATATCTTTCTTGTTTCGGACAATACAGATAAAATCACTAATAAAACAAACACATCAGCAAATCCCAATACATATGCAGGGTAATCGGGATCCAGATGCTTTTGCTTTTTATAAATGACCAACTGAAAATGACGCTCAATATGGGCACACTCAAGAAATTCAGACTTGTGAAACTATCTATAAACACTCCGCTTTTTATCCAAATCGGGAAATGGATCAGTAGAAACATTACCGCATTGATAATTATCGGCAGCCATTTTCTTTTTTCGCTGACGGTAACATTCAACAGCCAGCCGCGAAAAACCATCTCCTCCGTAATACCTACAAAAAGAACATCAATCAAATCGCTGCAGCTGAAGCTGTCGCTGACAGCCAATCCGCCTTTACGAATAAAAGCGCCTATGATCAAATAAGCGGTAAAGCCCAGATATACAGGGATATATTTAAGGAGCTTCACTCGATTTGTGAACATATCCTTTAATCCGATATATACATCATCCCTGAAATACCGCACTAAACAAACCGCGGGCAAAACCCAGACCGAAACTTTAATGATTCCTTCTGTTATGAATGGAAGCAGAAACTCGTCGGAAACAACACTGCCGACCGCGCTTCTGCCGAAAAGCTCCCACAACGCCCAAACCCCGTAAAAAATGAGAGAATATATGATGATTACAGGTATCTTCTGTTTCTTTTCTGTTTTTACTTTCAATACTCCGATCTCCTAAACTCCGATTTGCTCGCCTATTTCAAAAAACATATTTCTTCAATCTGTCCATCGCTTCCATAACAAGCGAATGCGGCAGAGCGAGGTTCATTCGGATTCCCCACGGGTCGTGGAACGGCGCGCCCTGCTGCCACGCTACACCGACGTCCCAGCCTCTTTGAATCAACTCGTCAATGCCGATTCCGTGCCGTATGCAGTATTCCTCGCAATGTAGGAACAGCATATAGGTTCCCTCGGGCTTTGATACCTCAACGCCGTCAAATTCGTTTTGAATAAACGAAACAGCATCGTTGACATTCTCGGACAGCACCTCGCAAAGCTCATCTACCCAAAGATGTCCTTCGGGCTTGTACGCGCCGATCAGAGCGTGCATCGACAGCACGTTCATCGAATTATAATGGCTCATATCCGATTGATTTCTCATTCTGTCTTTGAGGTAATCGTTATAAATGATGTGGTAGCTTCCAATCAAGCCGGCGAGGTTAAAGGTCTTGCTGGGCGCGTAAACGGCTATTGTTCTGTTTTTCGCGTCCTCCGAGATGCTCTGAGTCGGAATGTGCTTGTGTCCGTTTAGGAGAATGTCCGACCATATTTCGTCTGAGATGACAATACATTGATTTTTGCGGAATATCTCCATCGCTTTTTTAAGCTCATCCTGTTCCCACACTCTGCCGCAGGGATTATGAGGACTGCAAAGGATGGCAAGGTGGATATGATTATTCTGTATGCGTCTGTCCATATCCTCATAGTCCATTCGCCACACACCGTTTTCGTCCTTTTTCAGCGGACTCAGCTCGGCAACTCTGCCTGTATTCTCCAATACATGCGTAAAGCCAATATAGGTGGGACTGTGCAGCATAATCTTTTCGCCGGGTGTTGTGAACGCCTGAATCGCTGTGCTGACACAGCCGAGCACGCCGTTCTCGTAACCGATATTATCAGCGTTCAAGCCTGTAACTCCGTTGCGCTTTTCGTGCCAGCCGATGATGCTGTCGTAGTACTCCTTTGTCGGAATGTAGTAGCCGTAGGCAGGGTGTTCCGCTCTTTTTATGATTTCCCGTGGGATTGTAGGGACTGTGGGAAAATTCATATCCGCTACCCACATAGGGATAGCCGAAAAGCCGTCCTTCGGTTTTGTCGGAACAACCGCCCAACTTACGTAAGCACCGATTGCGTCAACAGCCAATGCATCCTTACCGCTGCGATCCATAATGGTTGTAAAATCGTAAGTCATAACATTACACCCCACAGAAAATTTCCTTGTTTTATCATAACAGAAAGCCGCGCAGTTGTCCATAACCGGCGCGGGAAAAACTTTCTGTATAGGGGTATTTCTTACGTTATATGATTAACAATCCATCTGGGATTGCTGATAGTCTGTACATTTGTTTGCACCGGTGCCCTATTGGCTGCACTCTTCTGTTAACTGATAATCGGACAACGAAAAAATAACTCCGTTTATATCGGCTCTGTAAAAGCCTAATAATGAATAGATTTTATCATTTTCAAGATTAGGAACATATTGAAGCAGTTTTAAGAGAAACATATTTGATTCGCAGGAAAAATCCCCATTTGGAGCAGTAAAGGGAGTACGCGCGTCCTTTGTTTCCGAAGAAAGTGATTTGTCGTCGATTACACAGAGCTGTTTTCTTTCTTTATTGAACAGCACATCAAATTTTTCAGGATATGAAAGAACCTTAAATGTTGATTGAGAGATCGTCATTGTTTTATCGACCTTTGAAAAGTCGAGTGTCAATTTGGCGATGGGGTTATTTTCTTTGTATTCCTCTATTTGTTTTCTCAGTGATTCCATAACTTCCTCATGAGTAAAACATTTACCGGTTTCGGCGTCAGCTATGGATTTTTCAAGCACTTCAAAAAGCTGTCTTTCCGTTAATCCATCTCCGGTAACAGGCTCGTACTTTTCATTAGTTTGAGACTGAACATGATGCAGATAATTTAACAGATTAGAAATATCCATCATATCAAGCTGAAGAGAAAGGCACTTAGCCGATAAAGCCTTTCTATCAGTCCAAAAGTTTATAATCCAATCCACGATAGGAGTTCGGTTATTAGCCGAGGGGTAAAAGGTGAAATTAAAGTCCGGTTCAATGAAAGATAATGTGCGTTTTTCTAATTGCATGTAATTCCTGACAGTTTCTAACTGTTTGGTTAATGCATGCAAAAAGCAAAAATCCCGGTGTGGTATCGATCAAAAAGCTGTGTGACGGGTTGGAAATATCCGTCAGAGAGTTTTTCGACTGCCCGCTATTCGATGAAACCGAGCAGGAAATAAAGTGAAAAAGACGTGTAGGCAGTGAGCGGATCACAGCTTACACGTCTTTTGGATTTTATACCACAGGTTTATTGACAACGCTCAAAACCCGTGTTATCATAGTGGCAAGAAAACAGAGAGGCAATCCCTCCGGAAAGGAAATTCAAATGTTCAATCTTCGATTTGTCAAAACCGTAACTGAATATGAGCGTTATGATGTGCTGCGTCATGATGATGACAGCTTTAATATGGTGCGCTCATATGAGAACGGTAAAATAAAACGGTTGAACATGTACGAATGACCTGAGTTTCAGTGAT
>CACYTI010000043.1 GCA_902777275.1 uncultured Ruminococcus sp.
CGCGTTATATGTTCAAAATAGAATGTTGATTAATATGTTCGTTTACTTGTCATCGTAGGGGCGCACCCGCGTGTGCGCCCGGTGCGCTGAACAAAACGTTTGTGTCCGTGGCAACGGGCGGACGCGGAAACAACGTCGGTGCAAGGGAGCCCGCAAGGGGCTCCCCTACGATGTCAAGGTAAGGTTTACTATGAAATTCACCTTGACTGCCGTAGGGACAGCCGTAGCCGGCCGGCAACCCTTTTGTCGCTTTGCGACATTTCCCCTGTCAGAGGAATTTCCTTGCGGCTGTCCTTGGGCGCTGAACAAAACGTTTGTATTCCTATAAACAAACGGACGGGAGGGAAATAAACGTCGGTGCAAGGGCGAACACATCGGTTCGTCCCTACGATGTCAAGGTGATGTGTACTGTCAATTTCACTATAATATAACTCACAGGGCAGGCTTCAAACTTAGCCTGCCCTGTTCTTATGCAAATGTTTTCTTTTACATCGGATGGATCATGTTCTTTTTATCGAGCAGGTCGCCGTTTATGCCGAGTCTGGCGTTTCTTCTCTTTTCAAAGAAGTCGAGCGCCACCTTGGGGAACTGCGCGTAGGAAAGCACGTCCTCAGGCTGCTCCATCCACTCGGCTATCTCGGAGCGCAGCTTGTCAAGCTCGGGTTCAAGACGGTCGGCGGGTCTGCCCTTGATGATTTCCATGTTGCCGCAGATCTTCTTTTGGAATTCGGGGTCGATCGGCATAGGCGTTGTGCCATACTCGCCCGCGACCATGCCCTTGAATTCCTGCGTGCACATACTGTAGCGCTCGCCCGTGATGACGTTGAACACAGCCTGAGTGCCGACGATCTGGGAGGTGGGCGTTACGAGCGGCGGATAACCCGAATCCTCGCGCACGCGCGGGACCTCCTCTAACACCTCGGTGAGCTTGTCCTCCTTGCCCGCCTGCTTCAACTGTGACAGCAGATTCGAGAGCATTCCGCCCGGAACCTGATAAATGAGCGCCTTGGCGTCGGTTGCGAGCATTTTGGGGTCGAGCAAGCCGTTTTCGATATATTTTTCGCGGAGCGTCATAAAGTAGGTGCGTATCTCCGCAAGCTGTCTGATACTGAGCCCCGTGTCGTACTTTGTGCCCTCCAAAGCCGCGACCATCGACTCTGTGGGGGCGTGAGAGGTTCCGAGGGCGAGCGGACTTATCGCCGTGTCAATGCCGTCGGCTCCCGCCTCAACCGCTTTGAGCAGGCACATCGAAGCGAGTCCCGAGGTGTAGTGGGTGTGGATTTGCAGAGGCATTTCCGGCAGCGCTTTCTTGATAGCCTTGACCAGAGATTCGGCTCTTGAAGGCGTGAGCAACGCCGCCATATCCTTAATACAAATCGAGTTTGCGCCGGCGTCGGCGATCCTCTTTGCGTACTCAACGTAGTATTCGTCGGTAAAAACGGGACCTGTGGTGTAGCTTATCGCGACCTGAGCGTGACCGCCCTCGCGGTTCGCGGCGGTTATGGCGGTTTTCAGGTTCTTTATATCGTTCAGCGCGTCAAATATCCTGATGATGTCGATGCCGTTTGCTATTGAACGCTCAACAAGGTAATCGACGCAGTCGTCGGCATAGTGGCGGTAGCCAAGCATATTCTGTCCGCGGAAAAGCATTTGAAGCTTGGTGTTCGGGCAGTGGTCTTTTATCGTGCGCAGACGCTTCCACGGGTCCTCGTTGAGGAAGCGCAGACAGGCGTCGTAGGTCGCTCCGCCCCAGCATTCGAGAGAGTAGTATCCGATTTTATCCATAGCGTCGAGGATAGGGAGCATATCCTCCGTCGTCATTCTCGTAGCTATCAAAGACTGGTGCGCGTCGCGCAGAGCGGTTTCGGTTATTTTGATCTTCTTTGCCATTACAGAAATCTCCCCGTGATCAATTCAGCGTTACAAGCACTTTGCCCGAGTCGACAGCCTCGCCCTTTGAAACCTCGATACTGGCAACGGTGGCGTCCTGCGGTGATTTTACGGGCGTTTCCATCTTCATAGCCTCGATAAATACAAGGTCGTCGCCTGCCTTTACAGCCTGACCCACGGTGACCGCGACATTTACTACGGTGCCGGGCATGGGAGCCTTTACGCTGATGTTGCCCACCGCGCCTGCGGGAGCGGATTTCTTTGCGGGAGCGGGAGCCGCTGCGGGTGCGGAAGGCGCAGAGACGGCAGGAGCGGCGCTTTCGCCGAGCTCCTCGACCTGTACGTCGTATACGGTGCCGTTAACGGTGATTCTGAGATTTTTCATTTATTATTTCCCCTTTATATTCCTTGTATTACTTGTCATAATTAATTAAACCGTGCTGTGCTTCTTGGCTATTGTGGGAACTCTCTTGCCGGCGAGCATATCCAAAGCCGCAATAAGCGTACTCCTGAGCTGCGGCTCCTCTACAATGCCGTCCGCATATCCGTTCTGAGCTGCGTTGTAAGCCGAGAGGTTCTCAGCCGCGAATTTTTCGGCAGTCTCCTTCTGCTGCTCCACAGGCACCTTCATCATATTGGGAGCCATGATGAACGCCGCCGCCTCGATGTTGACTGGCGAGATGACCGCCTCGGGAAAAGCGTAGACCATGTCGGCGTTGGCTCCCGTGCCCGCGAGAGCTATGTAAGCCGCGCCGATAGCCTTTCCGACAATTACGGAGATTTTAACGGTCGTCGCCTCGGCGTAGGCTGAGGTGAGCTTTGCGGCGGAGCGGAGATCTTCAAAGCCAGCGCAATCCGCGAACGTGATGACGGGAAGCGAAAAAGCGTCGCAGAAGCGGACAAATCTTGATATTTTTTCGGTGGAGGCGTCGTCGAGCATTTTGCCGACGGTGCGCACAACACCGACAACGCTGCCGCCTAAACGGGCGAATCTTATGCGCGCGCTGTCTCCGAAAGCGTCGGCTATTTTGAGCTTTGAGCCGCCGTCAACGACCGCGCTTACAATGCAGCTGCCCTGCGGAGTCGGCTGCTCCGAAAAGCCCTCGGGAGCGGTCGTGAGATTATTTGAAGGCAGATAGCAAACGAGCTCTCTCGCTTTTTTTACCGCTTCCGCGCTGTCCTTAACTATAAAAGCGGCGTTTCCGTTTTTGGCGTTCGTCTGAGCGTCCGCGCCCTTTCCCGAAACGTCGAGTGAGAGCTTAGCGTCCTCTGTCATCAGCACAAAATCCGCGCTGACAGCCGCTAAAGCGTTGGTGCCCAAGCAGGTTCCCGTCACAACGGAGATCTGCGGCACGGCTCCGCTGAGCTTAGCGGTGAGATTGAGCACCTCGCCGCAGCCCGCAAGCAGCTCGGTTCCCTGAGAGAGCCTGCCGCCCGCGCTGTTGTAAAAGCCGACAACGGGCGCACCCGTTTTTAAAGCCAGCTTGCCTAACTTTTTTATTTTCGCGCTCTGCGCCTTGCTCAAAGCGCCGCCGCTGATATCGCTGTTCTGCGCAAAGGCGTATACGGGCAAGCCCTCGACCGTGCCGAAGCCCGCAACGACCTCGGCAAAGCCGTCGCCCGATTTCGCGAAAGCGTCGATTTCGCAGAAGCTGTCCGCGTCAAAAAACTCCGTGACGGTCTGATAAGCGGAGGTTGCCGCGATTTCAGCCTTTGCCGCGTTGATCCTGTCCAAATTCATAGATTTTTCCTCCCGTGCTGTGTGATAAAGCCAAACTATCGCATATTAATCATTATAAATCATTCTTTGTCTATTATAACGCATAAAAACCAAAAAAACAAGGGTATTTCGGTACAAAAACACACGAATCCGAATTGAAATTATTTTGAGCGCGGCAGGCAAAAGAAAACCGCTCTGCCGTAGCGGAGCGGTTAAAAATTTTAGGTGTGGGTGGATATTTGGCAGGCGTCCCATTCTCCTGCATCTCTCGGGTTTCCCCTGTCAGTACCGGCGGCGTGTGGTCGGGACGAAATTTACCACCTCAAATATCCACCTTTATCCTACTCTTATTATAGCTGATTTATTCACTTTTGTAAAGTATTTTTTTGTTATTGATAATTCTTCTCCATTCCTTTTCTCTCATTTTTTGGAATGTAATAATAGAATTTTTGTAATACTCAGGCTCCGAGCTTGTTTTTATTCTCATAATCAATCTGGATTTACCTTTTTGATTTGACAATTCTTTAAGAACAAAAGCAGTGAACGGTTTATCTGACTCAACTATATAATCCGGAGAAGAAACAGCTTCTTGTATACTTGAAATAACATCTTGAAGATTGATGAAATCCTTAGGATGTCTTTCAAAAATATGCTCAACTTGTTTTTCGGTAATTATTAGCTCATCTGTTGAAATATCTGTTGTAACACAACTATATAGTTGTTTGTCGATTTTCCCGATATAATGCACATCATTCGCCGCCGTTTCTCCTGTTTCCGTATTTATTATACCACTTTCGCCCGAATTTTCAAGCTCTTTTCCGATCTCAGCCGCCTTTCCCTCGCTTTGCTCAGTGCGGAATGATATATATTTTCACGTAAAGCAAAAACGCCCTGCGATTGCAAAGCGCTCCCCCTATTTCAGGTATCAAATCCACGGAAATCAATTTCTACTAATTCTGTTAGAGAACCGCATTTTTCCTTAATTGCGTAGGGCGCACCCGCGTGTGCGCCCGAGGGCGTTGACCAAAACGTTTTTGTCCTATCAACAATCGGACGGGAATAAACGTCGGTGCAAGGGAGCCCGCAAGGGTTTCTGCCCCCTAATAGGGGGATAGAGGGGGTCTGGGCGTAAGCCGTACCTCCCCTACAACTATGTATAGATGTATAATAAACATTTCAAATAAATTGTAGGGACAGCCCTTGCGGCTGTCCTTGGGCGCTGAATTAAACGTTTATAT
>CACYTI010000044.1 GCA_902777275.1 uncultured Ruminococcus sp.
TGTCGATAGGAATACAAACGTTTAATTCAACGCCCAAGGACAGCCGCAAGGAAATTCCTCTGACAGGGGAAATGTCGCAAAGCGACAAAAGGGTTGCCGACCGGCTACGGTGCGCCCCTACGAGCCAAAGGATAACATCATATATCGAAATTGTACATTGAAAAGCCTTCTTCCAACACCCGCGTCAGACCGCGCCGTTGAAGGAAGGTTTATTTATTATTTAACTGATTAATAGGCGCCATGCCCCGTCATGGCAATGACCATGCCCCGTCGTGGCAATGACATAAAATAAAAAGGACCGACAAAAGCCGGTCCTCAGATGTAAACAAATTTTAGTTAGCTCTGGTAACTTTACCTGAACGCAAGCAACGGGTGCAAGCATACACGCGCTTCGGTGAGCCGTCAACGATCGCCTTAACGCGCTGAACGTTGGGCTTCCAAGTTCTGTTTGAACGTCTGTGAGAGTGAGATACCTTGATGCCGAATTTTACATCCTTACCGCAGAAATCACATTTTGCCATGCGTCTGCACCTCCTTAGTTAAATCGAATTATTTTTCTAACTTTGTTATAATAACAGAAAACCGAGAAAAATGCAAGAGTTTTTTTAAAATTTCTCAACTTGTTTTTTTATCTTGTTTTTTTCGAGGTTTTCATATATAATAATACTAATATGCGAATAAATACTCGAAAGCGAAATCAACCCATTTTTTTATGTTACGGAGGTCGTTATGCTTTTAACCTTATTGTCGGGAAATTTTACTTTTCAGCAAATAATCGCGCAAATCCTTGCGGTGCTGCTCGTTATCTTTTTGATTCTGCCTTTTCATGAGTGGGCGCACGCCTTTACCGCCTCTTGTTTGGGCGACAAGGGCATTAAGGCGAGGGGCAGACTCTCGCTCAATCCGCTGAGTCACATTGACCCGATAGGCGCGCTTATGCTGCTGCTTATCGGCTTCGGCTGGGCAAAGCCCGTTCCGATAGACCCGAGATATTTCAAGCACCCAAAGCTCGGCATGGCTATAACTGCCGTTATGGGACCTGTAGCAAACATTGTCGCGGCTTTTGTCGGAATGATCGTATTTAATCTGGTGGGCGTCAACTGGCCTAATCTGCTTATTGACACAAGCGTATCCACGTTGTCTTATACGATTTTTTATTATTTTCTGTCTTTTTATGTCAGCGTCAATATCAGCCTCGCGGTGTTCAACCTCATTCCGATACCTCCGCTCGACGGCTCAAAGGTGCTGTTCCTGTTTTTGCCGAACACCGCTGTCAACTTCTTCTACCGCTACCAGAACATTTTCTTCATCGTGCTGTTTGCCCTGATGTGGGGCGGCGCGCTCAACGGCGTGCTCAACGTTTTCACAAACTGGCTTTATAACGGTCTGTCGTGGCTCGCCATGCTTCCGTTCCGCCCGTTTGTCGGCGGGTAAGCGGCTATGGAAACGCAGCTTCAATACAAGCTGCCCGTTTTTGAGGGACCGCTCGATCTGCTGCTGACGCTTATCTCAAAGAACAAAATCGACATTTACGACATCAGCATTTCCGATTTGCTCGAACAGTATATGGAGCAGATAGACCGTATGCGCGAGAATCAAATGGATATCGCGTCGGAGTTCCTCACAATGGCGTCTCGGCTTGTTTATATCAAGTCGGTTATGCTGCTTCCGAAATACGAGGAAGAGGCTGAGGAGCTTAAAAAGGAACTGTCGGGTCAGCTTCTTGAATACGCGGTCTGCCGCGAGGTGGCGGCGAGGCTGGGCTTGATTTACGACTTCGACACGTTTTTCCGCGCGGCGTCGCCCGTAGAATACGATTTGACCTATAACCGCAGCCATCCGCCCGAGGACATAGTAAAGGCTTATGTGAGCGCGGTGGGCAGGGGCAAGCGCAGGCTTCCGCCGCCCGAGCAGGCGTTTTCGGGGATAGTTGCTCATAAAATAGTGTCCGTCAACAGCAAGATAATTCAGCTTATGCGCCGTCTGTGGCACGGAAAGCAGCTTAAATATCACGAGATTTTTGAGGTGTGCGAGGGCAAAAGCGACTTGGTGGCAACGTTTTTGGCGACCCTGGAGCTTGTCAAGGGCAAGCGCATACGGATAGAGGGTGACGGCGAGAACGCCGTTGTGCGAATGATAGAGAGGGACGGTGATAAGCCCGATGAACGAACCGGAAGTTAATGAAGTAAGCGAAGTGAATATCACGGCGGCGATAGAGGCGGTTCTGTTCGCGTCGGGAGCGCCGGTCGAGCCGTCGAGGATCGCTCAGGCGCTCGAAATCTCCGCGGAGGAAGCCGAGCGGCGGATTGCGGAGCTTATTGATGACTATAACAAAGCCCAAAGGGGCATAACAATAATAAAGCTGAAAAACAGCTATCAAATGGTGTCGCGCAAGGAATACGCGCCGCAGATACGCACGGTTATGGATCTGCGCCGCAACACACCGCTTTCTCAGGCGGCTCTTGAGGTGCTGGCGGTCGTGGCTTACAATCAGCCCGTCACAAAGGCGTTTGTCGAGCAGGTGAGAGGCGTCGATTGCAGCGGCGTTATCGGCAGCCTTACGTCTAAGGATCTGATCGAGGAAAAGGGCAGGCTTGAGCTGCCCGGCAGACCGCTGCTTTACGGCACCACCGAAAACTTTTTGCGCTGCTTCAACATCAGCTGCATTGAGGAGCTGCCTCCTCTGCCCGAAAGCGAAGAGGATAAAACAGAGGACGGCGGCGATACGGAAAAGCAAGAGTGATTTTTACGGAACAGAGGAGGGGATTTCGTGACGTGGCTGTATATACTTCTCGGAATCGTCCTGTTTATTGTTCTGCTGCTGTTGATTCCGGTCGGGGTCAAGGCTGAGTTTAAGGACAGCTTAAGGGTCGCGCTAAAAATCGCATTTGTTTCAATTCCGCTCTATCCGCCCAAGCCCAAAAAGCCGAAAAAGAAAAAAGAGAAACCAAAGAAGAAAAAAGAAGAAAAGGAAGAGAAGCCAAAGGAAAAAAAGCCCTCGCTCATAAAAGAAAAGGGCATAATGTGGCTGGTTGACTTTATAAAAGAGGCGGCTTCACTCGCCATGGGCGCGCTGAAAAGCTTCTTCAGGCACGTCGTTATAAAGCGGCTGAATCTGAGCATAAGCTATCACGGCGAGGAAGCAGGCGATACCGCCGTAAAATACGGCTATCTTTGTATGTCGGTTTATCCCGCCGTAAGCATTCTCGTAAAGGCGGCTAAGTGCAAAAAATACGGCGTGGACATCGCGCCAGATTTCACCCGGGACGGTGAGACAAAGTGCAGTGCGGACATTTACGCGCGGACGCGTGTCGTGTGGCTCTTCGCCATAGTTTTCCGCTACGGCTTTAAAGCATTGAAGCTGTTGTTAAGACTGAGAGGCGGGAAAAGCCCCGGAACTCAGCAGGATAATAAAACCGAAACCAATACTTTCAACAAAGGAGAGTTTAATATGGAACATCCTATCGGCAACTTAATGAACATCACAATGGAAAAAATCAAAGAGATGGTTGACGTTAACACCATCGTCGGCACGCCGATCACCTCGGCTGACGGCACGCTGATCATCCCCGTTTCAAAGGTGAGCTACGGCTTTGCCTCGGGCGGCTCCGACCTTCCCACAAAGAACCAGCAAAACAAGGATCTGTTCGGCGGCGGCAGCGGCGCGGGCGTGACAATCCAGCCTGTGGCGTTTCTGACGGTTTATCAGGGCAACGTAAGGCTTATCACAATAGGCGGCGGCGACGGCATTGACAAGCTGTTAGGCATGGTTCCCGACGTTGTGGACAAGGTAAAGGGCTTCTTCAAAAAGGACAAGACAACCGAAATCGAAGTAGCAGACGACTTCTCCGAAATCACCGTGGACGACGTAGACCTTTAATAATTGAGAGTGGAGTGTGGAGAGTGGAGAGTGGAGTTGATTGTCAACCTTGCCTTGGGCGGTTGTCGGAATTATATGCCGTTAACCTTTGGCGGGTTGAAATTATATGATATTATCCTTGGGGTCGTAGGGGCGTGCACGCGTGTGCGCCCTCGGCACAAACGTCATTATCATGTCCGATTGTTGATAGGAAACATGACGTATGATTCAACGCCCCGGGCGCACACATCGGTGCGCCCCTACGAATTGGTTTTAATTGTTTATTATACGTTTAAAAATGGTTGTAGGGGCGAACCCATGTGTTCGCCCTCGGCACCGACGTTTATTTCACGTCCGATTGTTGATAGGAAACATAACGTTTTGTTCAGCGCCCAAGGACAGCCGCAAGCCCTGTCACTACGAATTAATTTAAATGTGAATAATACGTTTCAACATGGTTGTAGGGGCGCACCCGCGTGTGCGCCCTCGGCACAAACGTCATTATCATGTCCGATTGTTGATAGGAAACATAACGTTTGATTCAACGCCCCCGGGCGCACACATAGGTGCGCCCCTACGAATTGGTTTGAATTGTTTATTATACGTTTAAAAATGGTTGTAGGGGCGAACCCATGTGTTCGCCCTCTGAACCGACGTTTATTTC
>CACYTI010000045.1 GCA_902777275.1 uncultured Ruminococcus sp.
ATCATCATGGCAAATTATAAATATATCGATTCCGCGCTGATTCACGGCGGAATATCCACGGACGAATTCACGGGAGCGGTCAATGTCCCGATCTATCAGACCTCGACCTATCAGCAGACCGGCTTGGGCGAGGAGTTTAAGTGGGAGTATTCGCGCACGGGCAATCCGACCCGCGCTGCGCTTGAAGCACTGATCGCAGAGCTTGAGGGCGGAACGGCAGGCTTTGCCTTCGGTTCCGGTATGGCTGCGATCACCGCAGTGCTCAGCCTTTTTGGATCGGGCGACAAGATCCTGATTTCAAGCAATGTTTACGGCGGCACCTTCCGTGTGCTCGACAAGGTGTTCAGTCATTTTAATATCGGCTATTCGATCGAGGACACCACCGATTTAGCCGCACTGGAAAGTAAAATCACCCCCGAGGTCAAGGCGATCCTCGTTGAAAGCCCGGCAAATCCGCTGTTGATGATCACAGACCTCGCTGCGGTCGCGGCTCTGGCGAAAAAGCACGGTATTCTCTCAATTGTCGATAATACCTTTATGACGCCGTACCTCCAAAGACCGATCGAGCTGGGCGCTGATATCGTTGTTCACAGCGCGACAAAATACCTCGGCGGTCACAGCGACGTTGTAGCCGGCTTGGTTGTCGTCAATGATGACGCGCTCGCGCAAAGACTCGCCTTTATCCAGAATTCAACAGGCGGCGTGCCGGGACCCTTCGACAGCTTTTTGCTTATCAGAGGGATCAAGACGCTCGGCGTTCGCCTTGACCGCCATGTAGAGAACGCCGAAAAAGCGGCTGGATTTTTGCAAAACCATAAGGCTGTCAAAAAGGTCTATTACCCCGGTTTGCCGGACGCGCAGGGCTATGAGATCAACAAGCGTCAGGCGAAAAACGGCGGCGCGATGATCTCCTTTGAGCTGTACGAAAACTACGATATCAAAAAATTCTTCAAGTCGCTAAGGCTCGTCGCGCTTGCGGAGAGTCTCGGAGGCGTGGAAAGCCTTGTATGCCACCCTGCAAGCATGACGCACGCCGCGATCCCTTACGAGGTGCGCCAAAGGGTCGGCATTACCGACGGCTTGATCAGACTGTCCGTCGGCATCGAGAGCATTGACGACATTCTTGCCGATTTGGACCGGGCAATAGCGGAAAGCGAGGAATAAACATGGCACTCTATCACGATATGCAGCAGTTGATCGGCGACACGCCGCTTGTAAAGCTGAGCCACCTTGATTTGCCTGACGGAGCGAATCTTTATGCAAAATTAGAGCTGTACAATCCTTCGGGAAGCGTTAAGGACAGGATCGGAAAATATATGATCGAGGACGCCGAAAAACGCGGTATCCTGAAAAAGGGCGGCACGATCGTCGAGGCCACGGCAGGAAATACGGGTCTCGGGATCGCCTTTGCCGCGCTGAACAAGGGCTACAAAATCGTGTTTGTCGTGCCCACCAAGTTTTCCGAAGAGAAGCAGACGGCAGAGGAAATACGCCGTTCCATTCCCGGCGCGGTCACGCTTGAGCAGTTCAAAAATCAGGCGAATCCGCAGGCGCATTATGAAACGACGGGAAAAGAAATATTTGAGGATTTGAACGGGCAAATAGATTATCTCGTCGCAGGCGCAGGCAGCGGCGGCACCTATTCCGGCGTTGTCAGGTTTTTGAAAGAGAAAAACAAAAACATTACAGGTGTGCTTGCCGATCCCGTCGGCTCCACGATGGGAGGCGGCGAGCACGGCGATTACGATATCGAGGGCATCGGCAATGACTTTATAGCCGACACCATGGATATGTCGCTTGTTGACAGGGTGGTCAAAATGACCGACGCAGAGGCGTTTGACGGAGCACGCGAGCTTGCGTCAAGGGAAGGCATCTTTGCCGGCTCTTCCTCGGGCGCGGGACTGGCTGCAGCAAAAAAACTTGTCAGCAGCGGTGCGAGAGGAAACATCGTTATTATTCTTCCCGACCGCGGCGACCGTTATTTTACAAAACATCTTTACGAATAGGTGACGTTTAAAATGCGGATCATTGATTTTCACGCGCACATCTATCCCGACAAAATCGCAGAAAAGGCAACCAATGCCACGGGCGACTTTTATGGTATAACGCCTGCCTGTATCGGAACAAGCGAAGAACTGCTCAGAGAGGGAAAAGGCGCAGGTATCAACGAATTTGTCCTTTTGCCGGTCGCAACAAAACCAGAACAAGCGAGGCGTATCAACACATTTATCCGCGGCGAGGTAAACGCCCACGCTGAGTTTCACGGCTTTGGAACGCTTCACCCTGACTGCGAACGGTTTGCTTGGAGTAAAGCTGCACCCCGATACGCAGGGCTTTAACACCGACGATAAACGATTGTTTGAGGTGTACGATTATTTGCAGGGCAGAGGAATGCTGATCGTTCACTGCGGCGACAAAAGGTTTGACTTTTCCCATCCGCGCCGGTTGAAAAACGTTATGGACAAATTCCCGAACTTACAGGTGATCGCCGCTCACCTGGGAGGCTGGTCGCAGTTTGACGAGGCATTCGCGCTGCTGAAAAACAGCGGCTGCTTTCTTGATATTTCAAGCTGTACGATGTTTTTGCCGCCCGAAAAGGTGGCAGCATACATTCGCGGCTACGGTGCGGACAGGATTTTGTTCGGCACGGATTTCCCCTTGTGGGATCCCAAAAACGAGGTGAAGGCTTTCCGTAACCTTCCCTTGACGTCATCGGAATTTGAGAAAATCGCGTACCAAAACGCGCTGAAGGTTATAGGGTGAAGCTATTACCAACTATACCTATAGGATATTAGACAAATAGGTTAAACCGTGATACAATAAGCACACTGAAAACGAAAGGAGAAAACGCCATGACCACCTATGCAACAATGTGTATGAATACATTTATGTGTAAAACGCAGAAGGCGTTTTTCTGCGTTGTGGCTTGCTGTGCGCTCCGAATGTGAAGGGCAGTTCTGCGTTTCACTAAGGAAGTCAGCATATGACTTCCGTTTTTTTATGCCACTGAAAGGGAGTAATCAAATGAAAAAGATATTGATCGTTTGTATCATCGCACTTGCCGCAGCGTTCACCGTAAGCGGATGCGCAACGACAAGCGCGTCAACGGAAAGCAGTCACAGCGAAAGCGAAACGAGCGACTGTTGTAATGAAAAGGAAACAACCGCCTCAGAGCTTCCCGACTGCTGCAAAAACAAAGAACATTCGGACAACAGCTCGTCAAATGCCTCAGATGTTCCCGACTGCTGTGCGGGAGAATAAAACGAACTGACACAAAGAAAGGAAATCCATATGAAAACAAAAATCATCACGGCATTTCTTGCCGCCGCATTATTAACAGCCGCTTTTACCGGCTGCAATACATCCTCCGACAACTCAACAACCCCGGAAACCTCCGCGGCTGCTTCAAGCGACGAAGCAAAGCTTGAAAAAAAGACCTTCAACCTCGGTCATCTTAACTCCACCGCCCACCTGCTCGGCTTTGTCGCGAAGGAGGAAGGCTATTTTGAGGAGGAAGGACTCGACGTAACACTCACCCTGTTTTCTTCCGCAGCGGAGCTGTCAAGCGGATTGGAGAACGATAAGCTCGACGTTGCCTTTATCGGCTCCGTTCCCACCCTCACCTTCCAAAGTCAGGGTCACGACCTCACCATCTTCGGCGGCGAGATGACAAACGGTCACGGCTATGTGATCAAGCCCGAATTCGTCGAGGGTAAATCCGACTGGGATGTTTCGATCCTCAAGGGCAGAAACGTCGCTTCTGTTAAGAACTCCGTTCAGGACGCCGAGCTGCAAATCCTTTTGAAGGATAAGAAAATCGAAATCGGCGAGGGAGAGGACAAGGTCAATATCGTCTATTTTGACAGCCAGAAGGACGCTTATAACGCGCTCCAGAACGATTCCATCGACGCGGCTTCGGCATATTCACCCTACACCTCGCTTGCGGAGAGCCAGGGCTACAAGGTCGTTTACCGCTGCTCCGAGGAAAAGCTCCTCGAAAACCAGCCCTGCTGCCGTCAGGTCGCCGCAACAGAGGCGCTTGCTAAGTATCCCAATTCCTACAACGCTTTTGAGCGCGCGCTGATCAAGGCGTACAAGTTCACGCAGGAAAACAGGGAAGGTACGGTAAAGGACGTCAAGAAATACATCGACATCGAGGAAGATTTGATCAACACAGAGGTTTACGGCGGCTACGGTACATCTGTTCCCGACCCTGACAAGCAGGGCACGATAACGCTGAAAAATTCCATCGTAGAGCTTGGCTATACGGAGGATTATGATATCGAGAAGCTGTATAACACAGATATCTACAAGAACGCTCTTGCGAGTCTGATCAAAGAAAATCCCGACGATAAGGTTTACGCCGAGCTTCAAAATCACTTTGATAAATTTGAATAAGTCAAGTGAACCTCTAAAAATTCCTTACCGCGCATAAGCACGGAATCTTCACGGCATTGAATTATTAGAGATTCCCTCAAAATAACATAAAGACTGAGATGATTGTATATGAGCAAGATAGAAATTCGCAATTTAACGGTTGACTACACCGAAAAGAAGAACCGATTCACCGCATTGAAGGACGTCAGCTTTTCCATTGAGGACGGTGAGTTTGTCAGCGTTATCGGTTCAAGCGGCTGCGGCAAAAGCACGCTGCTCAGCATTTTGGAGGGTATCAACACGCCGACAGCAGGCGAGATTTTGATCAACGGCGAGCCGATCCGCGGCACCGGCACCGACAGAGGCGTTGTGTTCCAGCACTATTCGCTCTTTCCGTGGATGACCGCCCGCAAAAACGTTGCCTTCGGTATCAAGCAGGTCAACAAAGACGCAAGCAGAACCGAACGCCTGAAAATCGCCGACGCGTTTTTGGAGAAGGTCGGACTGGAAGGATTTAAAAACAAATACCCCTCACAGCTTTCGGGCGGAATGCAGCAGCGCGTAGCGATTGCAAGAGCATTGGCGATGGACACCGACATTCTCCTGATGGATGAACCGTTCGGCGCGATAGACGCAAAAAACCGCACTATTTTGCAGGAGCTGCTGCTCGAACTGTGGGAGGGCGACGGAACGGGCGCGAGAAAAACCGTTGTGTTTGTTACGCACGATATCGACGAGGCTATCCTGCTCTCGGATAAGATCGTGATGATGACCGCAAATCCCGGTCAGGTGTACAGTGAGATCAAGGTTCCCTTCGATCGTCCGCGCAACCGCGCCGAGCTTGTTCAGACGCAGGAGTACAATCAGTTCAGAAATAAGCTGCTTGCGATGTTCTACAGCGACATCGTCAGCAAAATCGGCGGAAACGAGGTGGTGCTGTAATGACATTCAAAAAGAGATACCTCAGATTGGTTCACTTACTCTTTATCGTACTTTTGCTGATCCAGCTTCTGCCTGATAAGCTCAGCGGTGACACCTATGCGCAATACGTAGTATGGTTTGCTGTGGGCGTGGAGATTTTGACGCTGATCGTATCCTCGTTCATCAAAAAGCCGATCGGCTTGACGCTGTTCGTTGACATTGTAAGCTTTATTTACGGTCTGTTGATCGCGTGGACATTGGCGACCGCAAAATTCAATTTGCTCAAGCCCGCGCTGTTTCCGCCGCCCGGAAGAGTTTTCTGGCAGCTCATAGGCGACTACGAAAAAATCATCACCAACATTTTCAGCTCGGTCGGCATTATCTTGCAGGGCTATCTGCTTGCAGCGGCAGCGGCGATCATTCTCGGCTTGCTGCTCGGCTCAAGCGAAAGGCTCGGAAACGTCGCGACCTATATCTCAAAATTCCTCGGCGCGATCCCGCCTATTGTCTACATTCCCTATGGCATCGCTTTGTTGCCGACATTCCGTTCGGTCTCGGTGTTCGTCATTTTCCTCGCGACCTTTTGGCCGGTGCTGGCAGGCACAATGAGCGGCGTAATGAATGTTGACAAAAAAACGATCGACTCCGCAAAGGTGCTTAACGTCGGAAAAATAACCATGCTGTTTTCTGTTATTCTCCCGGCGTCCCTGCAGCAAATCTTTATCGGCTGCAATCAGGGGCTCACCGTTTCGTTTGTCCTGCTGACCTCGGCTGAGATGATCGGAGCGCAGAGCGGACTGGGCTACTACATCAAAAATTATTCCGATCTCGGCGACTACACAAGAACGCTCGTCGGCTTGATCGTGATCGGCATTGTGATCGTCGTCATTTCGTTCGTATTTAACAAAATCCAAAAATATCTGCTTCGCTGGAAGCACTGAGGAGACAAAAGCATGACAGAAATTTTATGGCACGGCAGAGGAGGTCAGGGAGCCTTTACCGCCGCAAGACTTCTTGGCGACGCGTATTCGCTGAAGGATAACGCCTACGCGCTGGCTTTCCCCTCCTTTGGTCCCGAGCGCAGAGGCGCGCCCATACGCGCGTTTACAAAGCTTGACAAAAAACCGATAGGCAACCGCAGCGAGATCACAAGATCAAACTACAGTATTTTTCTTGATGATACGCTTTTTAACGAAAAATCCTTCCGTGAGCTAAAGCAAAACACGGAGACGGTATTGCCGCACAAATTTTGGGATTTCCTATTACCAATACGATTCTTCTCGGCGCGTTTGCGGCGGTTTCGGGAGAAATAACACTTGAAGATATCAACAAAGCAATACGTCAAACAATGCCGCACCGCCTGCACGAAAAGAATATCGCCGCTGTCAAGGCAGCTTTTGAGGAGGTTGTCGCATGAAGCCTTATCTGAGAGATTTCGTCCCGACCTCTTATGATGATATCCCCAAAGCGACCGCTTATGAGGCAGGCTATCTTGTCACCAAAAACGCGGGCTGGCGCAACGCAAGACCGGTATTGGACGAAACAAAATGTATCGGCTGTCTGAATTGTTATCTTTATTGCCCCGACGGCGTGATTTTCCGTGAGGACAGTAAGATCGGTATAGATTACGACTTTTGCAAGGGCTGCGGCATTTGCTCAAAAATCTGCAAGCTCAAAGCGATAAAAATGGAGGCGGAAAAGTAGTGGCAAAAAAATTTTTATCGGGCAACGAGGCGTTTGCATACGGCGTTCGCCTTGCGCGTCCGCAGGTGATTTCCGCCTATCCGATCACGCCGCAAACTATCGTGGTCGAAAAGCTTTCCGAATTTGTCGAGGACGGCAGCCTGAACGCGGAGTTCATTCATGTGGAATCCGAGCATTCCGCGCTGTCCTGCGCAATGGGAGCGTCCTCGGTCGGCGCGAGGGCGTTCACTGCGACCTCCTCTCAGGGCTTGCTTTATATGGCGGAGTGTCTGCCCTACGCGGCAGGCGGTAGGTTCCCGATCGTTATGATGAACGCCAACCGTTCCACCGCGTTGCCCTGGAACATATACGGCGATCAGCGCGACTCGATCTCTCAGCTTGACAGCGGCTGGATCCAGGCATATGCCTGCAACGCGCAGGAAGCACTCGATTTGGCATTGATGAGCTTTTATATCGCCGAGCACAAGGACGTAAGCACGCCGTTTATGGCAAATCTCGACGGTTTTGTCCTTACCCATACCTATGAAGTGGTTGACGTTCCCACAGCGGAACAGGCGGACGCTTTTCTTCCGAAATATCAAACAGATAACAAAATGGATCTGCAAAAACCGCGCAACCTTGCTTTTTCAGCCGGCCCCGACACCAACACATATTTTAAGTACAGGGAGCACCTCGGGATTCTCAATGCTTACAAAATCATTGATGAAGCAGAGGAACGCTTTGCAAAAATTTTCGGCAGACGTTACACCGGCTTGACCGAAAGTTATCGAACCGAGGACGCTGATTATATTTTAATTACCCTCGGCAGCCTCTCAGGTTTGGTTCGTGAGGTTGTTGACGAACTAAGAAAAGAGGGCAGTCGGGTAGGCTTGCTGAGACTGCGTTACCTCCGTCCGTTCCCAAACGAGGAGATAGCCGCAACCGTAAAGAATGCAAAAGCAGTCGCGGTGTTGGAAAAGGACATTTCCTTCGGCAACGAGGGCACGGTCTACACCAACGTCAACTCTGCGCTGCAAAAGGCAAAGCTCCGTATTCCGAGTTCCGATTATATCGGCGGTCTCGGCGGCAGAAATATTTCTAAAGAAGAAATAAAAATTATCTTTGACGAGCTGGAACAGCAGCAGTCAACGGTAAAATTCTTAGGAATCGGCGGTGAAACAAATGGCAATTAACGCAAAAACGCTCAACGAAACCGAGTTTTTCTACGGTCACAAGGCGTGCGCCGGCTGCGGAGGAAGCCTCGCGGTGCGAATCGCTCTGAAGGTTTTGGGCGAAAACGCCGTCGCCGTTCTTCCGGCAGGCTGTATGTCGGCTGTCGGCTTTAACTTTCCTCAGCTTTGCTTCGGCAACAATGCCATTATATCCACCTTTGCAGGAACCGCTTCCATGCTGACAGGCGTTGAAGCCGGACTCAGAGCACAGGGTATCACCGACTTTCACGCGGTGGGCTTTGCAGGCGACGGCGGCACGGCTATCTGCTACGACAACGAAGCCTATATGAACACGGGTATCCAAAAAAGCTCGCTGACGCCATTCGGCGCAAGAACGACCACCACTCCCGCAGGCAAAAACATCCGCGGCAACCTCAGACCCAAGAAGAATCTTTTTGAGATCGTTGCCGCCCACGGAATACCCTACGCCGCTACCGCAAGCGTGGGATATCTCAACGATTTTATGCGCAAGGTGGAAAAGGCAAAGAATATCAGGGGCACAAAGTACATTCATGTTCTTGCGCCCTGTCCCACAGGCTGGGGAGTTAAAACAGACGAAACCGTTGAAATTGCAAAAGAGGTAGTTGACTGCGGCCTGTGGTACCTTGCCGAATACGAGAACGGCGAATTTACGCTGAACCGACGTCCCAAGGAGTTTTCGGACGTTTCGGCTTATCTCAGGCGACAAAGCCGATTTAAACACCTGACCGACGAAGACATAGAGATCATCACAAGATCCCGCGATGAAAAATGGGAGTTTATCAATCAAAATTTCAAGTGATATTAAGGAGTAATCAAAATGAGCAGAGATATCAATAATAAATTCTGGGACGAAGAGCTTGAGACCCTGCCCCGCGAGGAGCTTGAAAAAAGACAGCTTGCGGATTTGCAGGAGATCGTAAAATTTGCCTACGAAAACTCGCCGTATTACAAGCGCAGCTTTGATGAGGCAGGCGTAAAGCCCGAGGACATAAAGACCCTCAAGGATATTCAAAAATTTCCCTTTATCAACAAGAAAACCCAGCGCGACACTCAGGGCGTGGGCTCATTTTTAGGAGAGCTTGCGGCTGTTTCCGAGGAGGACGTGGTGTTCATTTCCACCTCGTCCGGTTCAACCGGAGTTCCCACCATGAGCCCGTTTACCAAGAAGGACTTTGACGAATTTCAGGACACCGAAAGCCGCTGGTTCTGGCAAATCGGAATGCGTCCAAACGACCGTTATGTTCACGCGCTCAACTTCTCGCTGTACGTCGGCGGTCCCGACGTCATCGGCGCGCAGAATCTCGGAGCACTTTGCATTTGGGGCGGCACGCTGCCCAGCGAACGTCTCCTGTTCGTCCTGAAAACCTATCAGCCAACCGTGATCTGGACCTCTCCGTCTTACGCGTGGCAGCTCGGCGAAAAAGCTCTCAAGAGCGGCATTGATCCCAAAAAGGATTTGAACATCAAAAAAATCATCGTTGCCGGCGAGCTCGGCGGCTCGATCGACGCCACCAGAAAGGCTATCGAAGATATTTGGGGAGCGGAGGTTTACGATTTCTACGGCTTGTCTGACATTTTCGGAGCCTGCGCCGCAATGTGCGAGGCTAAGGACGGACTTCACATCGCCGAGAACCATATTCTGGTTGAAACCATTGACATCCACACCGGTGAGATTTTGGAGCCGGGTCAGGTTGGAGAACTGGTATTCACAACGCTCAGAAAGCACGCGCGTCCGCTTATCCGTTTCCGCACAGGCGATATCGGTCGAATCGACAACACAAAATGCTCCTGCGGCAGAACGCACGGCAGGATACATATTCTGGGTAGAAAAGACGACATGTTCATCGTTTCCGCAGTAAACGTGTTCCCGAGCGACATTGAGGCTGTCATCCGCGAGCAGGACGGCATTACCGGCGAATATCTTATCAGGATCTTTGAGAGGGATTTCACCAATAAATACGCCGTCGAAATCGAAAAGAATGCCGATAATCCAAAGTCTGATGACGAGGTAGCGGCAGAGGTGACCGCAGCTTTGAAGGCGCGTATCGGCGTGAAGCCGGCGAGAGTCGTCGTGAATCCCGACGGCGGTCTTGATACTCGCTCGGAGCACAAATCCAGACGTGTTATCGACGAACGTACACTTGATTATAGTATTTGATCGGTGTATAATTTATTCTAAATCTTCTACGGAGGCACAGCTATGCCCGAACTTTCAAAACGAACAGAAACCTTCACCGATTCGGTGATTCGGCGTATGACTCGCATTTCCAATCAATACGGCGCGGTGAATCTCTCACAGGGATTTCCCGATTTTGAACCGCCGCGCGAGCTGCTGGACAGGCTCGCCGAGGTGTCAAATGAGGACTTTCACCAGTATTCCATCACATGGGGCGCGCAGAATTTCCGTGAGGCGCTGGCTGAAAAGCAATCGCGGCTGATGGGCAGAAGAATCGACCCGAATGAGGAAATCGTCGTCACCTGCGGCAGCACCGAAGCGATGATGGCGGCAATGATGACCGTTACCAATCCGGGCGACAAGGTGATCGTGTTTTCACCGTTCTATGAAAATTACGGCGCGGATACTATCCTTTCGGGAGCGGAGCCGATTTATGTTCCTCTCTATCCGCCCACATTCAACTTTGACCCCGACGAACTGGAGGCGGCGTTCAGGCAGAAGCCCAAGGCGTTGATTCTCTGCAATCCGTCTAATCCCTGCGGCAAGGTGTTCACTTACGACGAGCTGAAAATCATTGCCGAACTTGCCGAAAAATACGACGCTTTCGTGATTACCGACGAGGTGTACGAGCACATCGTTTACGCGCCTTTTACGCATACCTATTTTGCATCATTGCCCAATATGTGGGAGCGGACGATTTCCTGTTCCTCGCTTTCAAAAACCTATTCCATTACGGGATGGCGTTTGGGATATATCATCGCTCCGCCGCAAATAATTGACGTTGCGAAAAAGGTTCACGACTTCCTGACCGTCGGTGCGGCAGCTCCCTTGCAGGAGGCGGCGGTGACCGGACTGCGCTTCGGCGACGATTATTACAGACAGCTCAGAGACAAATACACCGAAAAGCGTGACCTGTTTTTGAAGGGCTTGGACGATATCGGCATCGCGCATACCGTGCCGCAAGGTGCTTATTATATCCTGCTCGATGTTTCTGAATTTGGTTACAAAAGCGACCTCGAATTTTGTGAGGTGCTGGCGAGAGACGTCGGCGTCGGCGCTGTTCCGGGTTCCAGTTTCTTCCGCGAGGACGTCAACCACCTGATCCGCCTCCATTTCGCCAAGAAAACCGAAACGCTTAATGAAGCGCTCAACCGCTTGGAGCATATCAGAACAAAAATCAACAAGAGATAATCTGATAATCTCGGAAAAAGAAAGCATCTTTGATATGTTTATTTCAGCTGTTTGTATTGTTTTCTCAAGTCAGCTTTTTCAAAATTGAAAGCGTGGTGTATGTGTTTTTTATCCATAGGCTTTCTTAAGATGTATAAAGAAAATTGTTATTTCCGAGAAGGATAAAAAACTCCACATCAAAATCAACCTCAGCGCCAAATTTGAACGGCATAAGGATTGCTATGATGAAGAAGGAAACTTAACCGAAAGCGTATTTATAGCGTAAAAAACGATTGGCAGACGCATAACCTTGTAACACAATTTGTTGTAAGTTATATACAAATAATCAAGCCGTTATTTGTACAACACTTACTAAGAAACGTTACCTGTATTTGATGCGTCTGCCAAATTTTTTCGTAATATGAAAAGCCCCAAAAGCCAGTGTTTATCAGGGTTTTGGGGCTTTGGTGCGCCCGACAGGACTTGAACCTGCACCCTCTCGGACTGGAACCTAATGGTAACGTCACCTTGGTGGAAGAAAAGCCTGTTGATGCACAATATGCAAATAATCAATTCTGCTATTTGATAATTCTCTTATAGTGATTTT
>CACYTI010000046.1 GCA_902777275.1 uncultured Ruminococcus sp.
TACAAGAGCCTTGACAAGGCGCTTGCCACCGACCAAAGGGAGTTTAATTACGATAATATCGCCGGAACAGTCGTAGCGCTCTACTGCCCCGACTATATGGGCGGACTGAACACCCCGGGCTGGCACTTCCACTTTATCTCGGACGACAAAACAAAGGGCGGTCATATTTTGGATTTAGCCTTTGATTCAGCACAGGCGGAGTTCGACGCAACTCAGGACTTCGATATGTACCTGTCGGACAACTCGGAGTTCCAGAAAATGGAGCTGTCAAAGGATGTAAGCGACGCCATTAAAAAGGTAGAGACAAACGAGGAATAATTTCAGGGGGAAAACAAAAATGAAATCAAGTAAAATTTACCAGGTTTCAACATTACAGGCGTTAGCGCTTGGCTATACAAGACCTGTTGTCAAGGTTCACGAGCTGCTCGAGCACGGCGATACCGGACTGGGAACCTTTGAACACGTTGACGGCGAAATGATAGTTTTAGACGGCGTGTGTTATCAGGCTAAGCAGGACGGCAGCATTGTCCGCACGGCAGACGACGCAGGCGTACCGTTCGCGGTTTCGGGCTTTGTCAAGGACGGCAGAAAATATGAGATGGGCGAAATGAAGGATATTGACGCCATTAAAACAGAGCTGACCATAAAAATTGAGGAAGATTTCGGTTTGAACAGCATTCACATCGCGCGCATTGACGGATTGTTCAACGTTATTCACGCGCGCGCAGGTGCACCTTACCGCTCACAGCACGTTTCGCTTAAGGATATTCTCTCAAAAACGCAGAAGGACTTTAGCTTTGAAAATATTCGCGGAACGCTTGTTTGTGTTTATTACCCCGATTATATGGACGGCATTAACGCCTCAGGCTGGCATATGCACTTTCTGTCGGAGGACAGAACGCTCGGCGGACATGTTTTTAAGGCAACGCTTAGCTCGGGTGAATGTATCGTGCAGAAAATGGACAGAATAGAAATACAGCTTCCCAGAGAAGCGGCGTTCGACACCTACTCGCTCAAGGAAGCCTCGCAGGACGAGATTGAGGAAGTTGAGCAGGGCAACGGCTGAGCTTGAATACATAAATTATTCAGGGAGTTTCTTATGAAAACGCTTTGCTTATACTACACAAGAACCAACAAGACTAAAGAGGTTATGGAGAATATCGCCCGTATCACAGGCGCCGACCTTGCGGAGTACACCGACGGCAAGGGGAGAGGCGGTGTTTTCGGGTATATCGGAGCTTGCTTTGTGTCCGTAGACCGTACTATTCCGAAATTAACCATAAAGGGAGATATCGACCTAAAGGCTTATGACCGTGTGATTATCGGTATGCCTGTCTGGGTCGAAGGTCCCTGCGCGATTGGCAGAGCATTTATCAAAAAGTACCGCGACAAGCTGCCAAACGACGTGTACTATGTGGTTGCTCAAATGGGCGGCAAAGATTATATGAGTAAGATAAAAGCGATGGACAGCTTGCTCGGCAGGCAATCGTCGGGGCAGTTTCCGGTAAGAACAAAAGACAATGACTAATTAAAAGAGAGTACGGATTTTGCGAAAACACTTGTGTAAATCCGTCAAATAAATAGAAAACGCAGTCCGTAACGGCTGCGTTTTTATATTAAAAACTGAAGGCAACACCGCACAATTCAAGGCGCACGGCTTGCTTGAATATTATTCCGTCAGCTTGCCCAAAAAATCTCGGCAAGGCGTCAGCCTTACCTTGATTTAATCCGCACACCTGAATTATGCGGTATTGCCTGAATTTTAATCACAGATGAACTCCAAATATACTACTTGCAAAACGCTTCATCCGAGTTCTTTTTTACAAATCACTTGACAAAAAACGATTGGTTAGTTTCTTGCAGTCCGTTATGTATTTCTCAACGACACGGCGTATCGGCGGCGATATTTCGGAAAGGTCGATTTCATCGCATGCGAAAAACCGCAAATCCAGCATTTCGCCGTCAAGCGATTTCGGCTCTCCATGCCATTTCCTGCAAAGATAGATTACCTCAAAATTCGATACTTCATCGCCGTTTGGGTATATATAATGCGCTTCCGGACCTGAGTTTACAAAGAAAAACTCAAGCTCCTCGGCAACCAGTCCCATTTCCTCAAACAGCTCTCTTTTAGCGCAGTCCTCAACATATTCATCAATTTCGACAGCGCCGCCGGAATATCCCCATTTTTTATTATCGGAGCGTTTTCCCAATAGAATTCTGCCGTCCTTGTCAACGCAAATTATGCTCGCCGCGCACTGAATTATCGTTTTGTGTCCAACAATTTTTCTCATTTCGGCTATATATCCGGTCATCGTTAATCTCCCCGTAAAGCTATTTATGTTTTTATTGTACAGCTATTTATTTGAAAGTCAAGGCTTGACGGAGAACCTTCAAAGGTTTATCATAAATATATCACAACAAACAGAGGTGTTAAAATGGAAGAAATCAGAGTAGATATGCGTGAAATGAATGAAAAGGATATGGCGCTGTACGCCAAGCACGAGGAGCTGCTTTTTAAGCTCAACCAAACTATGCCGCGCACAGCGGAGTATATGGATATTTTGCGCGAGCTTTTTGACGGCAGAATCGGTGAGGATTCCTTTGTCCGCGCACCGCTTGCAGGCGCGGCACTCGACAAAGTTGTTCTCGGCAAAAGGGTGTTTATAAACAACAATCTTCTCGCGATGGCACGCGGCGGAATAACCATTGAGGACGACGTGCAGATTGCGGCAAACGTACAGCTTTTGACGAATAACCACGACCCGTATGACAGGCAAATCCTTACCTGCAAGCCTATTCATATCAAGCAGGGCGCGTGGATTGGCGCAGGCGCGACGGTTACGCCCGGCATTACCATCGGAAAATACGCCATTGTAGGAGCGGCAGCCGTTGTAACTCACGATGTAGGCGATTATGAGGTGGTTGTCGGCAACCCTGCAAGGGTGATAAAAACGCTCGACGCGGAAAGATTTGAATAACATAAACAGCTATTAGGAAAGGAAAAGAGAATAATGGGAAATACGTTTTATTTTGAATGGGAAGTCGCGCTGATGGAGTGGATTCAGTCATGGCTCGGCCCTGTCGGAACGGTAATCGCGTCCTTGTTCAGCGAAATGGGAGAACAGCTTGTGTGCGTTGCCGTACTTGGTTTTTTGTACTGGTGTTGGGAAAAGGAATACGGCAAATACGTCGGACTTAATGTGCTGGTGGGTATCACACTTAATCCTATGATTAAGAACATCTTCCTCAGACGCAGACCGTACTTTGATAACCCGGGAATTAAATGTCTTAAGCCTGTTGAAAGAGGCTCAGATATTTATGATATTTCGGCGCAGGGATTTTCATTCCCCAGCGGTCACTCGACGAACGGTGTGACCTTATACACCTCTCTCGGCAGATACAAAAAGAACAGAATTTTAATGATTATCGGAATTATTCTCCCTCTGTTTGTGGGTATCTCGCGCTTTTGCGTAGGCGTACATTATCCGACAGATGTAATTTGCGGCTGGGCGCTTGGTTTGATTGTCATTTTCCTTGTTCCTGCACTGCAGCGCGCTATCAAAAACCGCTGGCTCTTTTACGGACTGCTGGTGCTGATTGCCCTTCCCGGATGGTTCTACTGCAAGAGCAACGACTACTACACCGCGTTCGGCATTTTGGTAGGCTTTATCTTCGCGGTTGAGTTCGAGAATAGATTTGTCAAATTTGAGAATACGCGCAATGTTCTGCGTTGTATCCTGCGGCTGGTGCTGGGAGTTGGCGTTTACTTTGGACTGAGCACCCTGTCAAAGCTCCCGTTTAGCAAGGATTTCCTCGACGCTGCAACCATGGCGTCCTACGCGGTGCGCGCGGCTCGCTACTGTGTCATTATTTTCGTCACTATCGGTGTGTATCCGTTGCTGTTCAGGCTTGGCGACCGCATTTTCAAGCGAAAGAAATGATTTGACATTTATCCTTTATCGGAATATAACATAAGAGCGTGCCGGCAGTTTAGTTGATTAACTGCCGGCACGCGGTTTTGGAGGCGATGGAAAAGGCTCAAAAACGTGTTAAACAAGCCGTTTTTGAGCCATTCTTTCGGTATTGAAAAAGCATCGGCAGAGTTTTGATGCTCTTTTGATGCTATTGGTTATTCTGTAAAAGAAAAATAGCACACAGCAGATGCTCTTCATGTCAAAAATTGCGATGCCTAATCAAAGATAAAGCCTTGTATTTCTTGATCAGCTCCGCTTTGATTTGTTCAAGCGTAATTTCACCGTTGTCCCACTGCGAGGACATACGCCTTGTTTCTTCGGAGACAGGAACGCCCTCAATGCTGTTGATCGCATAGGCGGTTTTTTCGGCGCGCCTGCGTTTAGCTATTTCTAATGCACTCATTG
The DNA here is from genome assembly GCA_902777275.1 of uncultured Ruminococcus sp. GTDB lineage: Bacteria > Bacillota > Clostridia > Oscillospirales > Acutalibacteraceae > Ruminococcoides. The sequence continues at coordinate 4,380 of CACYTI010000046.1, forward strand.
ACGCGACTTCCTCTCTGATTTTATTGTACTCGAATCGGAAGGAGTAGTCAAGTCATTTTTTCTAACCGCTACCAACAATTTCACGTAGAAATAGTTCTGAAAAAGACTGGACTTTCCGGATTTCTGTGGTATCCTGTTGTGCTAAAGGAGGTACCGATATGGATACGATTAGAGAGCTGTACTACGGCAATGTCCATCCGTTCGAGCGTGATATCAAGAAGGACAGTGAGAGCGACAGGCTCGCTAAGCTGGTGCTCAGGCATGACGCTGCGCTCAAAGCAACCATGAATGAAAACGAGCAGGAATTGTTCGGCAAATTCAAGGACGCCGTTACTGAGCTGAATTGTCTGAACGAATGTGAGAGCTTTATTAACGGCTTCCAATTGGGCGTAAGGTTGATCGTAGAAGCACTGCACACGGAAGAATAACCTAAAACGCAGCTCTTGAATACGGGGCTGCAACTCTTTTGATGACAAACAGTTTTTCGCCCCTGTTTCGCCGAGTATCGCCCTGTGTGCGATTTGTTGGGAAAAGCAGAGCAAGTACCCGACCAAGAGCGTTTGCGCGGTGTCGGCGATTTTTGAGCGTAGAGAAAACGAAAACAAGGAATGAAATGTTTGAAAGATATTTTTTGCCTTAGTAGGATTTATAGAAAAAATTGTTGTCATATTCTAGGGAAAGGGAGCTGTTCTATTATTTCTTCCATAATACAGTAAGCTCCGACTACAGTGTTATACTTTTTGATTTCATTTTCAGATATCAAACTTATTTTTGCTGCTTTCTCGGCGATTCTGTTTAATAGCTTTTGTAGAAGTTTGTGATTATTCGTTATTGAATATACTCCCACCAAAAGAATATAA
>CACYTI010000047.1 GCA_902777275.1 uncultured Ruminococcus sp.
ATCGACACACTGGACACTGACAGCTTATACGGCAATTAAGGAAGGACAACATGGAAACAATTAAGTTTATGAACACCAAGGAAGTGGCGCAGGCGCTTGGTTGCAGCCTGCCCACAGCAAGAAGAATCATGCAGCGCGAGGACTTTCCGCTGATCAGAGTCGGCAAGAATATGAAGGTCAACGCAGAAGCCTTTGACGAATGGACAAAGAACAGGAGGATATAATTCCGCTCCCGTATTGACACACAAGAAATCCGGGAGTACAATAGGCTTACAGGATTTCTTGTGTGCTTACGGTCGGAAAGGATAATTATGAAAAAGACCGGTACCAAGAATAAAAAACGCCGTCCGAAGGGAACGGGCAGCATCTACTATGTTGCAAGCCGCAAACGCTACGCAGGACAAACGCAGGTCGATTTAGGCGGCGGCAAGACCAAAACCAAGACCGTCTACGGCAAGACCAAAACCGAGGTTGCCGATAAGCTAAAGGAACTCGAAAGGCAGTCCATTCGCGGTGAGTACATCGAGAAGGACAAAACCGTATTCTACGATTTTGCCGAAATGCTCTTTAACGAGCAGCTTGAACTCAACGAGGTCAGACAATCGACCTATGACCGCAAAATGGCGACGCTGAAAATGCTCTCCGACATCACGGGTTATGAAATCCAAGAAATGACCGAGGACATTATCAAGCATTTCTTCAAGAAAAAGCTGTATTACTCACAGTCGAGCATCAACAAGATGTACCAGCTTCTGACCTTTGTTTTCAAAAAGGCAATCGGCAAAAAGCTGATTATGGAAAGCCCAATGCGCGACATGAAGTGTCCGAACTCCAAGCAGGAAAAGATACCTGTCCGGGCATTGACAATTGAGGAGCAGTCAAAGCTGCTTGAAGTTCTCAAAACGAAGGATATTCTCTACGGAGATGTGATGCTTCTTTCAATGTTTACGGGTATCAGAATCGGCGAATGCTGCGCGTTAATGGTGGAGGATATCGACCTCAAACGCAAGACCATTCACATCAACAAAACGATGTCGCGCGGCGAGTTGGGCGATACAAAAATCAACCCGCCCAAGACAAAGGCAGGCATCAGAACGCTGTATGTGAATGACGAGATTGTGAGTTTTCTCAGAGAAGTCATCGGCGACAAGAAAAGCGGTTTACTTTTCAGATGTACAAACGGAAATCTGCTGACGACCAATCTGGTGAATTATCCTTACACCAAAGTGATGAAGGAGTATCACATCATTGATCAAACAGTTTACGGCAAGATTGATCTGCACAGCCTCCGGCACACCTACGCGACAAGATGTATTGAATCGGGAATGCCTGCAAAGGTCTTGCAAAAGATTTTGGGACACTCCGATATCTCGATCACGCTGAACATTTATTGTTCTGTATTCGAAAAATATCAGAATCAGCACCTTGCCGTCGTTGACGAATATATGCGCTCAAACAGCCTTGCAATAGCGTAAAATGAAAATAAACTGTCAAATAGACATTCAGGGGCTGTAAAACGCAGGCTACAAGCCGTTTTTTAGGGTCATCCCGACCACGACCTAAACTCTCAAAAGTCACTGTTTATGCGGCTTTTGAGAGTTTTCTTTTTGTCGGAAACACAAAAATGTGTTATGGGTGTGTTATGCTGTTACGAAGCGGATTTTTCCATCCTCTCTTTCAGCAAATTGGAAATGGTGTCACAGCCTCGCGCTGTGGCTTCTTTTATTTCGTGCGTGTAGATGCCGAGCGTGATGTTGGGATTGGAATGTCCCACAATACCGGAGACCGTCGCAATGTCGGTTCTCTCATGCACCAGATTGGTAACCAGCGCTTGTCGGAAGTTGTGCAGCCCCTTGAACGGTAAGTTCTCGCGCTCACAGAATATTTGTAACCATGTGTACCTATTCTTTTCAAGATATCCGGTAACCATGCCTAAGTGAAAGCTGTCAACAAACCTCAAATCAAATTTTTATTGCAAAATACGTTGCGATGCATTAGAATGATAATTGAAGAAGGTGATTGTTTGATCAACGAATCATTGCAAGTTATCAGTATGGTCTTGTGCTTAGTCGGTTTGCTGCAGGTGCTTGTCGGACCGAAAAAAGCAAAGGAGCCTGTGCGGTTTTATTTTGGGTTCTTTTCGATCTCGTTTTTTTGTTCGCTGTTCATGCTGCTCGGATTGATTTTGGAGGCGCAGGAGGGCGCGCTTGTACACGAGGTTTTGCGTTTGGTGACCTTGCTCGAATTTTTGTCGGTGTACACCATGACCTATATCGTTTGCAGGCGTTTTTTTAGACGTGCGGAGCCATCGGGAGATAATAAAGAGATAAAATTTTTGTCTTTGGGGTTAAAAGCCCTTTTCGCATTGCAGGCGGTTGTTCTTGTTCTGTCTTATTTTACGGGATTTGGGTTTTATATAGACAGCGCCAATATGTATCACCGGGGCGAGGGCTTTTGGCTTATCCTCTTGATGTGGGGAATAGAATTCCTAATGGGATTGTATGTTTTGATCCGGTACAGCAGCTCCTTCTCGTTTATAGGGCGTATTTCTCTTTGGACTTTTGCCGCTTCGATGGTTGTTGTTTTCGTGCTGCAAATATCGGTCAGCGGCATATTCTTTATTACGATCTTAACTTCGGTTTTCGCTCTGCTGCTGTATATCATCACGGTCAGCAACAGCACGGAGCTGTATTATCAAAAGGAGAGGGAGATCGACAAGCTGAAGGTCGATATCATGCTCAGCCAGATACAGCCTCATTTTCTGTTCAATTCGCTGACGGTCATCAAATATTTCTGCCGCCGCGATCCGGTCATGGCAGAGAAGGCGGTCGTTGACTTTTCTACCTATCTGCGCGGAAATATGGATTCGCTGAACACCAACGTTCCCGTCCGCTTCACCAAGGAGCTTGAGCACACCAAGGCGTATCTTTCGATCGAAAAGCTGAGGTTTGACGACGCGCTTCAAATCGTTTACGACATCCAAACGACCCGGTTTGATCTTCCTGCGCTCACACTGCAGCCGATCGTAGAAAACGCCGTCCGACACGGAATAAGGGAAACCGAGGACGGCAGGGGAACCGTGACGATAGCGACACGAGAGCTTGACGACAGCTTTGAGGTCACGGTCACTGACGACGGCTGCGGCTTTGATCCCGAGAGCGGTCAAGGAGATAAGCCGCATATCGGGATCGAAAATGTGCGCTACCGCCTGAAAAACATCAGCGGCGGAACGCTTTCGATCCGATCCGAGATCGGCTGCGGAACGGTCGCAACGATCTCGATCCCCAAAGGAGAATAGTGTGAAAACAATTCCAACTCAGCGATATAAAAAAGGGCGCAGCAAAGCAAGCCCACCACCTAGAGAGGAAAAATCAACTTGCCAATGGCTGAAGAGCGCAGAAAGAGTTTGTTTTTTCTTCAACTCTTCCGGCATATCAAATTTCAGAATATCACTCGGATTAAAGACTTCGCCGGTGGAGAACATTGCAAAAATAGAAGTGAGCATCATTCTTGCTATGGCAATAATGGCACGCTTTTTACCGCGGCGCTGCATAATACGTCCGTACTTAATTCTAAAATACGGATTTGCTGCAGTTGCCTTTACGGCGGCGTGAGCCGCTTCAACCAAAGCGGGTTTTAGATAAACACCCGCACGTGAAATCTTAACGGATTTCTTTTTACCCGCAGATTGGTTTCTTCCGGGAGAAAGCCCTGCCCAATTGCAGAGACGTTTAGAAGAACCAAACTGTGACATATCGGTACCAATTTCCGAAATAATCGTTATGGCAAGGCGACGGTCAATTCCGGGAATCGTACACAGAAGCGAAATGGCTCCTTCGTACTCGGAAACAAGTCTGCCGATTACTTCGTCAACTTGAGCAATACGAGCCCTTTCCTTCTGTTCAGCCGTCATATCGAAGCCTTCTACTGCGTTAATAATCTCTTCGGATTTCTTTTTAAGACTACCGCGAAGCAGAGAAACGCAGTGGTTAGGGTCAACGGAGTCGGATTCAAGCAGATAGTTTTCAATATCGGTCGCGGATTTGCCAAACATATCAGAGACAACTGCGTCCAGCGTCAAATTACACACGGTGAAAGCGTTTTGAAAACGGCACTTCTCACTGGAACGCATGGACACGAGCTTGCTGCGATAGCGCGTAAATTCACGCAGAACGCGAATATCCTTTTCGGGTATATAGCTGCTTGGAACCAGACCCATACGGAACAAATCGCCGATCCATTTTGAATCCTTCTTGTCATCTTTGTTGCCCTTAACAGCAGAAACCCATTTGGGGTTTGCGATGACAACATGGATGGAATCTTCAAGAGCGTTCCAAACGGGCACCCAATACTTGCCTGTGCTCTCCATACAAACGTCCTTGCAGTTGTTGTCAAGGAGCCATTGCTTGAATTCAAGCAAGCCTCTGTAGAAAGTGGAGAAGCGTTTTTGCTTGTATTTGGGTGATTCAAAATCACTTGTGATGATTGTGGCAACGAGAAAGGTTTTGTGAACATCGACGCCACAACAGATTGGATATGTGAGTTTCATAACTGCACTCCTTTCGTAATAGTAGAGAAAGGCAGTGACTGAGCCACCACACATTAAACTACCAGAATTTAAACAATTCTTAGTGTGCGGACTCGATGGACTTACTTATCTGTGCTTGAAAGGTGACTCTTACACTGATTAATATACTGTCTTACAGACGTAGAGCTGAGAACAACTCACCCTACCGTGCTTTGTAGTGTGCCTTCCTTCAAGTACAGTATAACAGAAAACGGGAAATTTTGCGGCTTCCGTT
>CACYTI010000048.1 GCA_902777275.1 uncultured Ruminococcus sp.
TGTGTTAGGCACGCCGCCAGCGTTCGTCCTGAGCCAGGATCAAACTCTCTAAAATTTGTATCTCAACATCTTCAAAAAGATGTTAACATCTTAGAGCTTCAATCTCTTAATCCAGAACAGTCTACTGACACGTTCGTGAATATACTGATGTAATTAATTTACATTTCATGTATCTTAGTGTACATCTCTCTGTAATTTTTTTGAGTATCTTTTACTCAAAGTCATTACGGGTTTCTTCCTTTTCGTTGTTTAATTTTCAAGGTCCTTTACGCGTTTTTGCTGAAATTTTGTGGTTTTTTTATTACCGCATTTCTCAGCAGCGCAAGACTTATTATATTACAACACTTCCCATTTGTCAACCCCTTTTTTTAATTTTTTTGAAATTTTTTTAATTTGATTTTTCGCTTTCTTAATTTATATACATTTTAATATGCAGCATTCCCGACGCCCGGGCAACAAAAAGCGGCCTCCGAGGAAGCCGCCGTTTTGTTATATCAGATTTTCCGTAATGAGGAAAAATTATTTGAGGTATGTGCCGTTGGTGCCGATTTTGCCGTTGATTCCCTTGAAGCCCGAAGCACAGCACACGTATACGCGCATATTGCCGGTGCCTATGGAAGGAACTGTCAGGGTTCCGCCCGATACGGTCTGTCTGTCGCCGGTTACAGCGTCAATATAAGTTCCGTTGGGAAGACCGGTAAATGTAGCGCCGCCGGAGATAGCTACGCAGGCGAGGCTGTCAACGCCGTTTGCGGTGTAGCGTCTGGTGAACGCCATGTTGCCGCCGGAAACGTTAGAAGTGGTATACTGACCCTTTTGCAGAGCAGGAATTGCTCTTCTGATCTTGTTGAGCTGCTGCAGATGGATTGCAAGAGGCTTGTTGAGAGTTGTTTGTGCGTTGCCGCTGGCTGTAAATGTGCCGAAGTCGGTTGCGGTGATGTTGCCTGTGATATGATCGCCGAAATAAGCGCGTCCGGTGTTGGCAAGAGGCGCGTTAGGACCGACGTCGATCGGATATTCCTTGGCAAACTCAATTTCCGAGCCGTAGTAAATGCAGGGGATTCCGCGGAAGGTCCAGAGAAGGTTCATGTTCTCAGCCCATGCCTGCTCGCCGCCCTGATAGCGCTGCTTCTCCTGGGTGTCGGGACCGTAGTCGTGAGAGTCAACATAGGTTACGTTCCATGTGGAATCGTTGAAGTACTGATCCTCCTGCAAAGCCATAGCGTATGCGTCGGAAGCATGACAGAATGCCCAGTGCATTTGGAAGTCAATTGTACTTGTGCCATTCGACTTTGAATAATCGGGAGTGTGATATGTAAGTCCGCTGTTGAGGAACGCATTGGTTGAAGTAGGTGCACCGCTTGAAGTTAAATGACCGTTAAAGTGAGCTACCGAGTTGTCATAGTTTGCCTGCCAGTTGGTTGTTGACCAGTTGTTCTGCCATGCGCTCTCGGTTTCAGACCAGGTGTAAAACGGGCAGGAGTCGGACTGCTGTCCGTGGTTCCATACGTCGCGAACACGTGCGCAAACCTCACCGAAGATCCAGAAGTTGTCAATATCTCTGAAAGCGGGGAAATAAGCGTTGTTGAGGGTCCAACGGTTGATATGCTTTTCGGTATCCATACGGAACGCGTCTACGCCCATGTTAGCGTAAGCCTTGTAGGTGGAAGTGATATAATCAGCGACCTCCTGCTTTTCGGTGTTTACGTCAACGCAGTCGCCGTCTATCTGTCCCGTCTGCTCACTCGACTGCTCCCAGCTCATTTCAGTGCCGTGGTGATAGTTGTGTGCGGTGTCGATTCTGTCCGTCTTCATACAGGAAAGTCTCGCCTGGAACTGAGGATCGGGCTGGAGGCTTGCGTAGTTGGGGTAATTCTGAGCAAGCGGACCGTCCTGTTTAACGACCATGCAGCTTGCGCTTGCAAGATCCTGAATCGTATTGTACTGCTTTGTGAACATCTCGCAAAGATACGGCTCGCCAAAGTTGCCGGTGTGGTTCCATACAACGTCTTGAATGATCTTCATATCCTTGTCATGAGCTGCGTCAATCAAATCCTGATATGTAGCTCCGCTGCTCTCGTAACGAACGTCAACGGTTGAGAAATCAAACGCGTGATAGCCGTGATAATCGTAGCCCGATGCATTTGTCACCACAGGCGTAATCCAGATCGCCGAGAAGCCGAGCGCCTTGATGTAGTCGAGCTTATCGATCAAGCCCTTGAAGTCGCCGCGCCATGCAGGGTCGCTGTCAGGATTGCCCGCCTTTGTGTCGTCCCAGCAGTGAACGTTGTTGCCGGTGTCACCGTCATAGAAACGAGTAGTCATAACAAAGTAGATGGAATCCTCACGAAGGTCGGTTCTGTCCCAAGGGGTGATCTGACCGGGATCGTGATCGTACCACTTCTTTCCTTTGTACCACCATTCGCCTGTGTTGCGTGTCAGCTCAGCGGACTGCTCACCGTTTACGATAAACAGCATATTGATTTTTGTAACATTGCTGAAGCTGTACTTGTACCAGCTGTTTCCCTCCGAGGTCATCGTCTTTCCGGGATAGGTAGTTTCGATGTTGGAAGGCAAGCTGTTCCAGTAATAGATAGTGGGTGTGCCACTCTCGCAAAAATAGTGAACGGTAATGCCGCCCGCGCCCACGGGCTCGGCAGCATCTTCGCCTTCGCCTGTAACGGCAGCGTTTGCAGCAAAAATGCCGATCGTGCAAAGAACGCAGACTGCCAAAATAATCGCGAGAACTTTTTTGAATTGTGCCATAGATACTCCTCCTTATCATAAAGATAACTATACAATATATATTATAGATGAATCTTCAAGGAGCATTTTTCGATTTTAGAATTATACCAAATTGCAGCCTGCCAAAAATATCATATCAAATTTATTCAAAATACACAAAGATTTTTCAATTGTTTCAAAACTCCTGATAAAACCAAAGCCGGCTGCGACTGATGATGCTCTGACGACCGATGCAGAGAGAGAATCAATCAAAAAATTCTGCAATTTTATATCGAATTTCGCTCAGGTGATTGACACGGAGAAATTATTCTGTTATAATGGAGAAGTTGAAATAAAAGACGCGCCATTAGCTCAGTTGGTCAGAGCCACCGGCTCATAACCGGTTGGTCCGGGGTTCGAGTCCCTGATGGCGCACCAGTAATGAAACAGAGGTACCCTCAAAAAGGGTACCTCTGTTTCATTATTCATATGATTACGCGCCAACAGGGGTACGGCTTTGCCCAGACCCCCTCAGTCCCCCTATTAGGGGGCAGAAACTCGAAGGCGACTGTGCCGAGCGAAGCGAGGTAAAAACGCTCCGGG
>CACYTI010000049.1 GCA_902777275.1 uncultured Ruminococcus sp.
CTAAGAAGAATAAAAAGATAGTATGGTGGGTGCTCGGATGGATATTTATTTTTCCGATCCCGCTGACTATCATTATATCGCGCAACAAAAAACTGAAAATCGGCGCGAAGATAGGGATAATCGCTGCCGCGTGGATCGTCTATCTGTTAATGGGGTTGGCTGGAAAAGCCATTCAGGATAACGAGCAGCCCCACACAGATTCACCACAGACAAGCTATTCGGAACATACAACAGGAGGCGCAAAATGACTGATATTCATTCGCCGAAATATATTCTTTACAATATCCTAAGGATATACTATAATTTTATTGTATCGATATATGAAAAGAGGTGTGGTTTTGCTTATTCACATTCAGGATGATATTGTCCGGTTGCAGCACTGCGGTCTGCTTGACCGAATGCTCCGGGATAAAACCACCAAGAATAATATCATGTGGGCAACGGATGCATACGCCCATTACGGTCATGATTATGAGAGGAACGAAGAGATCCACCTGCACCTGATCACGGGTGAGAATATAGATATCATCAAAACTCGCGCCCGCAAGGAGTTTGAACAGCAGAATCAGCGCACACGCAAACGCGCTGAGGTTTTCACGCCTATATGGATCTGCCGCTTTATGATCGACAAGGCGGATGAAGAATGGTTCGGATATCCGGATGTTTTTTTTCAAGGGCGAGGAGCCGGTAGGTGAGATCAGGTTTTTTGAAAAAAGGCATACATGGCAAAAATATGTTGATTCCAAGAGGCTTGAGATCACCTGCGGCGAGGCTCCGTATTTAATGAGCCGCTATGACGTTGCCACCGGTGAGATCGTCCCGATCGAAAAGCGGTGCGGCATCCTTGACCGCAAGCTCCGTGTCGTCGGTGAAAACACCTTTGATGAAGACGAGTGGTTAAAGTGGGCAATACGGGCATTGCAGGCGACCTACGGTTATGAATTTCAGGGCGACAATTTGCTGATAGCCCGCATCAATATGCTGTGTACCTTTGAAGATTATCTGAAACAGCGGTGGAAACGCACGCTGACGCAAAAGGAAAAAGAAAAAATCGTCAATATCATAAAGTTAAAATATTCACTGAAAATATCGTCAACGATGATGATGTTAAGGTGCTTGGCATACTGAAAAATAAAAGAGTTTGGCGATATATTCCCAAGAGGTTTATAGACAAAAATCATGAAAACTTGTTTTCGTGGAAAGTACTTGTTCCAAGAGCGAACGGAAGTGGAGCGATTGGAGAAGTACTTTCCACGCCGTTGATCGGCTCGCCGTTGATCGGCTACACGCAATCATTTATTGGCATAGGTTCTTTTGATTCGGAAGTTGAAGCTATGGCATTATTAAAATATGTAAAAACAAAGTTCGCAAGAGCAATGCTTGGTATATTGAAAATAACGCAGGATAATGATAGAGAAGTATGGCGGTTAATTCCTCTCCAAGACTTCACTTCCAACTCCGATATCGACTGGACAAAATCCGTTGCTGATATTGACCGTCAGCTTTACGCGAAATACGGACTTGATGAAGCCGAGATAGAGTTTATCGAAACGCACGTAAAGGAGATGGAATAATATGACTGCTCCTAACATAAAAACATATTCGCGTATTATTCCTATGGTGTATGCTTACAATACACCCGGAATCCCTTATCACGACGGCTGGACGAAAATCGGTTACACCGAAAAGCAGTCCGTTGAGGACAGGATCAATCAGCAAACCCACACCGCCAACATCCGCTGGACGCTTGCTTGGAAGGATAATGCCATGTACAAGGACGGCTCCGGCGAGTACTTCACCGATCACGACTTCCATAGCTATTTGCAGGTGAGAGCCAATATTCAACGTGAACCCGATACGGAATGGTTCAAAATCGACGGTGAGCATTCTCAACAGCTTTTTACCCGTTTTGCCAACCGTATGCTCGTTCAGCCGCAGGCCGAATGTGAATATTCCCTCAGAGATGAACAGGCACGCGCCGTTAAGATGACAAAGGAGTATTTTGAAAACGGCGGCAAGGAGTTTTTGTGGAACGCAAAGCCGCGTTTCGGCAAGACACTGACCTCCTATGATCTTGTGCGCTCCATGGGTTTCAAAAAGGTATTGATCGTTACCAACCGCCCGAGTATCGCCAACTCATGGGCAGACGATTTTCAAAAATTCATCGCATGGCGAAATGAGCTTTGCTTTGTTTCCGATACCGATGCCCTTTCCAATCACCCTATCGTTATATCACGCAAGGATTATATGCACACTTACAGGGAGCATAAAAAAGGAATGGTCGCCTTTGAGTCATTGCAGGGCTTGAAGGGATCAAAGCATCCCGTATTGACTTTCGCGGATTTGTATATGAAATCCGGCTTGTATATCACCGAAATTGTAAAGCGGCTCTATAAGAGTGAAGGCTTGAAAGAAGCGTTCCCGGATAGCAAGGACAGAATCAGACATATCCTGAGCAAACAGGTTTATGGAATGGCGCCTACAAGGATCATCTACCTGATCGCTACAAATTATATTCTTGGTTTTGACCCCGAGCTAAAGGAAACAAATCACAACTTCGTGCAGGCTGACGCTGCCGAGGCAGCAAAGAGCAACAGCCTACAGCAGCTTGTAGACGACTGCTTTGAATGAGCAGTTGGTCATACTTTTAACAACGTTATAAAAATCACCATAAATTGTTGTTTTAGATTTATTGTTATAGTATAATACTGATATATCTTCCATGCGGATTATCCTGCTTCCAAAAGGATGTGACTTAAATGACATTGTTTTCTTCTTTTGATGAAATAATAGCACAGATTAATCAAAAAATAAAAATACAGCGGGAAAAGATAAGCGGTGCAATCGACATTCCGGACTGGGAGGAAGCTCAGAATGTTATGAAACAGGCGCATGAAAGCACTGCTGCTCTCAAGACCCTTAAACAGAAAGTAAGCCGGTTAAAGAATGATTTTGAATCATCAGGTCTGTTTGATGATGATCAACAGGAAGAACCGGTCAAATTAACCGAGAACGCTGATGCTGTTTCCCAGCCGAAAAAACAACAAACAGCCATTCCGGAAACAACTGAAAAAAACGGAGCAGAGAAAGAAGAAAATAAGCCGATATCCGCTTCTGAAGAAAAACCTGTTTCAATGCCGATAACAGAAGCTGTGCAGGCTTCGGAAGCGGAGATATCTGCGGAAAACGTATCGTATCAGGAAACACAACAGCTTGAAATACCCAATGTTGCCACAAAAATCCCGGATGATGCTTGGCTCGACCTTTCC
>CACYTI010000050.1 GCA_902777275.1 uncultured Ruminococcus sp.
CTCCAAAACCGCGTGCCGAGGGTTCAAGTCCTTCTGCCCCTGCCAAACCGATAGTCTTAAAAATGGCTTATTTAAGCCGTTTTTAAGACTTTTCTTTTTGTTCCGTGCTGTTCTGATGCTTGGCGAATGGGTCAAAAATCCTCGGTTTGGGGTTTATTTGGTGTTTATGGGTATCGGGTTATACAGAGAGTTATTGAGATTTGCGGCGGGATTTTGGCTGATTCATTTAGTGCCGTCCGCTTGCTTTTTTGACTTTGCCGCTGTCGACTTCTGAATAAAACCCATGAAAAAACCGCTGTCGTGATGGCAGCGGTTTTGTTCGTTATACGGCGGCTTTTGTCTTTTGCTTTGAAAAAATATCCTCTATCTTTTCGGCGGCAGTGTCGTCGGCGGATTGAATCGCGTGGGCGTAGACCCTGCCGGTTGTGGCGGTGTTGGAGTGTCCTAACCGCTTGGATACCGTAGTGATCGGCACGCCGGCGGCGAGCTGCAACGTGGCGTTGGTATGTCTGAGCGAGTGCAGCGTAATGAAAGGGATCTCCGGGTGCTGCTTCATAAACTTGGAAAACCAGCTCGACACGCTGTCGGGCTTGAGCGGCTTGCCCTCCGGATTCGTGAACACATAATCCTCTGTTCCCTTCCAGTAGGAGCCGAGCGATAGGCGCTGCTCCATCTGCGCGACTTGGTGCGCGCGCAAATCATCAAGCGTAGTCTGCGGCAGTCTGATCACGCGCTCGGAGCTCTTGTTCTTCGGCTTGTCCTCAAAGATACCGCGCTTTGGAAGAAACTGTATCGTGCGGCAGATTTTCAGCGTTCCCTTTTTGAAATCGATATCCGACCACTTCAAGCCGAGGGCTTCGCCGCGCCGCATTCCCGTGAACAGCAGCAGGCGCACAATGGTGCGGTGCAGCTCGTCGGCGGTCTCGATCGCGCTGATCAGCGCGTCCGCCTGTACTTCGTCAATGTATTTGGCTTCCTTTTCCTCCGCTTTCGGCGTTTTCGTGCGTTCGCAGGGGTTTGAGAACAGCACGCCCCACTCAACGGCGGTATTCAGTATCACAGAAATCAGGCGGTGATAATGCTGGATCGTCTTGCCTGAAAGCGTCTTGTGACCTTCACCGACGGGCGTAAACAACTCTGACAGCGGCATTTCGAGCGCAGCCGCGAGCTTCTCGGCGTTCTGTTGATTGACGTTGTTGCCCTTGCGAATGGAGATCATCGTCGTGTTGGAGATACCCGAACGCCGGCACAGCGCGGCGGTCGTCAGCTCATTTTCGCGCAGATAATCGTCCATGCTGATGTTGCAGGTGTATTTGGTGTCGAGCCGGACGCCGCTCTCGGCGAGATTGGCGTAGAACGCGCGCAAATGCGGCGGCTGTATCTTGCAGAGCTTGATGTGACCGATTGCGGCGTTGATGCGCGGTATCAGACTCTCATAACGGGCGTAGGTGCGCGGGCGAAGGTCGTTTTTGCGGTCTTTTAGCCATATCTCGGCAAACTCGGCAAAGCGGATGTTTTCATCAAGCACCTGTCCTTTCAAACAGCGTTCCTCAAACAGCGTGGCTTGCCGCTGCACTTCCTTCTCGATCTGCTTGGTGGTCATGTTCGGCTCCGGCTTCCACGTCATGGTTTTGCGGATCTGCTTGCCGGTCATGTCGTAGCCGCAGGACACAATGAAGCGGTAGGAATTATTCCTCTTTTCTATGGTTGCCAGTTTTTTCACCTTCTTTTATATCTTCTATTCTTTCCTCTAACTTCCTGCATCTTTTCTTTATTGACTCCTCGTGACGCGGTAATTTGTACTTTTTGGCTTCTTCGTCAAATGGGTTCACATCATTCTCAAAATCACTAAGCATTGTGTGAAATTCATTTTCGACTAATTGTTTTAAGAATAGCGCGTATTCTTCGCCTTCGATGAATTTGCCGAAACGATAATGAGAATAATCCGGGTTTAATAGTAATCTATCATCTTCTGTCTCTATACTCGAATCATCCTCATCTCCGTATATGTTTACGGTAGCAATTCTTCTTAAAATCTCCATACCGTTCCAATAGTATGTTATATTTTCCGTAAAGTAGTTTATTATGTCCAAATATGAGAATAGTTTGTTTGACGATTCACAATCAAAATAATCAGACTCTCTTACTAAATTACGATTAGTGTCTTTCGCCAAAAGGGTTCGCGCTTCTTTCTCGAGCTTTTTGATACGGTTAAGATAAATCAAGAGATTAACCGATTTATCGCTTAAACCGATTTCTTCGCAAATGCTCTTTACGGTTATGTCGTTCGATTTAATATCAATCAACCCCAAAAGATAATCCGAAGAAACATCAAAATATTTTGCAATATCTGTCAGCACATCAGAATTTGGAACCGTATTGCCGAGCGTATAGCTGTTGATCGCCTGCCTTGTCACACTAACAGAGTTGGCAAGCTCCGCCTGAGAGACGCCGGTGCTTTCAATCAGCTCTCTCAACCGTTTTGCGAAAACGGTGTTGTAGTTGTCCTGAACATTTCTTTTTGTTTTTGCCATTAACTCTCCCCCCTTTGTCAATTTTATTTGCACTTGTGCAAATTTCAATGTTTTTGTTTGACAGTATGGTTTATTTGCTATATAATGAGTGTGTAAAGTAAATCATACTACAAATATAAATCATCATTATTGATTTGTCAAGACTAAAAACGAAAGGACGGAAAAAATGTTAGCAAACTCAGACATCAGAAGCACAGCCAAAACAAAGGGTGTGCGGCTTTGGGAAATAGCAGAATTCCTCAAGGTCAGCGACCCTACTATGACCCGAATGCTCCGACGCGAGCTTCCAAATAAGGAGAAACAGCGGTTTCTTTCAATCATTGAGGAGATCGCGTCAAAGCGCGGTCAAACGGAGGTGAGTATTCCCAATTGACAAGAACTGTGTTCAAAATCAAAAACGCCGCTCAAAGTGCTGGAACACTCTGAACGGCTGAGACCAAAAACCATACATACGTTTTATAGTCCTACAGATATTCTAACATATTTCGTGGGATTTATAAAGGTCTTTTTCATTTTTCTTTATTTCAATACACATTTTACAATCTTGTTAAATCAAATCACCTGAAATATACTAAAGGAGTATCATACATGAACATCTATCCAACAGCGGAGCAAGCTGCAACAACAAGCCGGAGCTGAAAGCCGGCAACAAGGTTTTGATCAACCTCGACGTGCTGATCGAGTATCTGAGCAACCCAACAGCGGAAAAATTTCAACCAAAAGCGAAGGTGATTGGCTTCGGCGGTATTCGACCCATAGCCGCAGGACGGTGAGCAGTTTGAATCTGGAAAAGAACCCTAATAAAGAATCGGAGTATCCCCTTTGGACATACGGTGACGGCACAAATCGTAAGCTCAACGAAAAGCTCTACATTTTAAGCTTTATCGAACGCTATCAGGTGCGCTGTATCAACAACAAGCTCTATTCGCCGGACGGCGCGATCGAGGACGGCAAGGCGCGTCAAATCATTAGTCACGAGATCATGGATTACGTCAAATCCAATCACGGCGACAAGGTGGAAAAGCTGCTGCGCAGCATCAAAACACACTGTTATATGGATCCGCCGAAGCCTGACCTTGAAAAACTGCACTTTCAAAACGGCACCTTGTCCAAGGACGAAAACGGACTGTTCACGGTGTTTAGCGAAGAAAAGGAATTCTGTATCAACCGCTTTCCGATCAACTACAACCCCAACGCGCCGAAGCCCGAGCGGTTCCTGCGGTATCTGAACGACGTATTCTTTCCCGACGATCAGGTAACCTTGCAACAATTCTGCGGCTATTGCCTGCTTCCGACTACCGTGCTGCAAAAGGCGCTCGTCATTATCGGCGACGGCGGCGAAGGAAAAAGCGTGCTGGGCGCGATCCTTAACGGCATATTGGGCGATCTCAACTGCTACAACGAGAGTATCGGCGTTCTGCAATCGCCCTTCGGCGTGGCGAACGTCGAAAACAAGCTGCTGTTCATCGACGACGATCTGAGCGAGAGCGCGCTCAAAAATGCGCGGACGTTCAAGAACCTCGTCACCAACAAAACAACCATTCAGGCACAAAAGAAGTTCGTGCAGAATAATCAGATCCTGTCCTTTGTGCGCTTCATCTGCTTCGGCAACTTCACCTTGCAGGCGCTCTACGACTTGTCCGAGGGCTTCCAGCGGCGGCAGCTCATCTTGCAGGCAAAGCCCAAAGACCCTGACCGCGCGGACGACCCGTTCATTGACCGCGAAATCCTCGAAAACGAAGCCGAGGGCGTTCTCCTGTGGCTTTTGGAAGGACTGAATGCTCTGATATGCAGCAACTACAAAATCGCCGTCAGCGACCGCACAAAGGTACAGAGCGACAGTTTTAAGCAAGAGAACGACAGCGTGCTGATGTTTCTTAATGAATGTGACGGTATCAATATAGGTGAAGGACTACGCGCCCACTCGTCAACGCTTTATGTTGCGTATGAGCACTTTTGCAGAGATAACATGCTCACGCCGCTGAAGGAACGCAGCTTTCTCAGTATGCTGAAAACGAAGGGAAGGCAATTCGGCATAAAAGGTCACAACGAGCCTTTTGCGTTGCACACTTCGCACGGCACAAAACGCGCCCGAGGCTTTTTCGGAATCAGCGTCAGCGACAGCTATATCAATCTCAACTTCTGACACCTATGATATCCCGTGACGAGTGTGATATAAAAAACGGCGTGTTTATGCCATTATCACACTTATCACGGAAATCACACTACTATATTAATAATATCATTATTTACATATTATTCTTGTTATATATATTATAAAACGCAAAAACTTCTGTGATGTGTGTGAAAAATGTGAGCGGTGCATAGACAACAACGCCTGTGCACCGCTTTTTTCTTCTTCTGTTGGAATTCCATACTGAGTTCCACAATAATACCATCACTGGTTTTCTATTAGGTCAAATTGTAGTTACTATTCTATAGATTCCGTTGGATTGAACGCCCTCATTTTT
>CACYTI010000051.1 GCA_902777275.1 uncultured Ruminococcus sp.
AGCAAAGGCAGAACCTTGTTAAAGGATTATTTGAGGGATTGACTGCACCCCCTGTTGTTTTCACAGCAGGGGGTGTAATGATATCAGGTCTGTCGCTCAAAATCCGCGACAAACGCCCAACACCGCGTGAACGGTTTTGGCGGGTACTTTCATGTTTATCTCCAACAAATCGCGCACAGGGCGACACACTGCAAAACAGGGCGTTATTCTTCGTTGTACCAACCTTTGGCGATATCTTCGAGTTTTATCTTTCCTCTTGTCCGGCGGACGTTGTTGACAGCCTCTCTGCGCATATCCTCCAGCTCTTCATCCGTAAAGTGATTTGTCTTTGCAATAACGCGCATCATCATTTCAAGTTGAACGGCGTAACGGAACAGTCCTTTGGAGAGTACTTTGGCGTTTTCCTCGGAAACGTTTTCAATCGCCTTTGCCAGCTTATCACTCAGAATATCATCGCTTGATTTGAGCGCGCTGTCGGCAATTAGGTTCTTTGCCGCCTTCTCAAAGAACTCATTTCTCGAATGATAGCCTTGCTTTTTGATGAACACATCTACCGTTTTCACCGTTTCTTTATCAAGGTATAAACTTACCCTTTGTTTATCTTCCGAATCCATATTGCCCCCTCCAAATATCCCGACACCAACAAAGGTGTCACCTAAAAAAGCTCTATTTTTCCGATAACCCAGCCATTTCAGAAAACAACAGCGTTTTTTCTGACGCCAAATGCAAACAAGGTGTCAACCTAAGAAAGTTGCACAAGAGAGCCGAAAAATGGCTTGCGGTCGGCGTTGCCGGACGCTGTGATCCGCAGCGGCGCTCATAAAAGCGTCGCTGCTTTCTCCTGCTTGCCACCCGATTCTGAGGCTCGAACCTGATTTGTGCAATACTAACAGGCGTTTGCTGCTATTTCTTTCTGCCGTAATTGTAAAGCTGACGTCTGTGAAAGGCGTCTACTGCTTGTTTAATCGGCAAAATTTTGTACATTAAGTTTCCGTTCCGGAGCGCTCCTTCACGGTTTTCTACGAGAGTGCGCTCTGTTTCTATAAGCTCTTTGTCTTCCAACTGCCTGACATATTTCATCACCGTATTTTTGCTCATCTGCAACGCCTTGCCGATGGTTTTATATGAAGGGTAGCAGGTGTAGGTTTCCCTATCCTCCATTCGCATCAGGAAAGCATAGAGTGCAATTTCGCCTGCGGATAAATCTATATTGAAAATTTCATTTGGCAGCTTGAAATAGTTACCTTGCTTTGGCTGTGACATGTCGCCACCGCCTGTTTATCACTCCTATCCTGTTATTTTTTCATCAGTTTGCAAAAAATCATCGTGTATCTCTCCCATATATTTCAGAGCGAAGAAAAAAGCCGGA
Organism: uncultured Ruminococcus sp.; assembly: GCA_902777275.1. Taxonomy (GTDB): domain Bacteria; phylum Bacillota; class Clostridia; order Oscillospirales; family Acutalibacteraceae; genus Ruminococcoides. The sequence continues at coordinate 1,370 of CACYTI010000051.1, forward strand.
CGTTTCAAGGAGAGCTCTCTCACCTTTCATCGCGCGACTATTTCGATATTCGTCTTGGTTTTGATGATTGAATCTCCTTCCCGAATTTTTTCTCTCTGTCAGTAATATTTTAACACAAGCAAAAATTAAAGTCAAGGAAAGTCAAATTATTATCCAATTTGGGTACGCTTTACCCTGTCCTCTACACTCGTTGGTGTATAGAGAACAGGGCGTCATCTTTGATTTAGCGTCGCAATTTTTGAGTTACAGATTGAAGTTATCGGTCAGTCCGACAAGTCTTGTAGTGTCACGCTTCACATAGTAGATTTCTGTAATTTCCGAGGTGGTATGCCCAAGCAGCTCTGCGACCTGCTTTACGGACAAAGCTTTCACACTTCCATCCGGCTGTTTTACACCGTTTATCAACCTTGTAGCGAATGTATGCCTGAATGTGTGCAAGCCTTTATGCTCCATGTCAATTGCATCGAGGATACGGTAGAAGCGATTCCGCATATTGCGTGGGTTCGTGAAGTTGCCGTTCTCATCAGGTATGAGCGGAGCATCCTCACCGAGATACACTTCCTCGCGTAAGCGGTTAATCATTTCGATTGCATTGTCATTGAGCGGTACGTCACGTTTGCTCGTCATACTTTTCAACTTACCAACCTTGACTTCCAACTTTGGCACATACTCTAACCCATTGCGGACGTGTACTTCTTTTACGCCACGTTGTAAATGGATGACTCACCCATTGCGGACGTGTACTTCTTTTACGCCACGTTGTAAATGGATGACTCTGTTCTCCAAGTCAATATCACTGTTGATAACACCGCACAACTCTCCTGCTCTCAATCCTGTGTTGAGCATTAGGAAATATGCCGCCGCTTGTTGATAGACGGGCTTGCCGTTCTCGAAGCGTTTGAACGCTTCAGCTTTGATTTTCTCCAATTCTTCATCCGTGAACACGACTACCAAATCACACTGCGGTTTGCTTTCCTTGTTCTGCGCGGCAAGGTAGTTATCCTTCTTCGTCATATCGATCATTGTCATCGGATTGTTTGGGATTGCTCCCTCCTGATAGAGTTGCTTGAAAAACATCTTTAAGAGCGAGTACGCTTTCTTGCTTGTTGTGAAGGCATATCCGGCGTTCATGTGCTTGGTCAGCAGCTTTTTGATATCTGCCGGTGTCACATCACCGACAGGCTTGTTACCAATGTAGGGATAGATTTGGTGCTTAGCGGTACACTCGTATCGATCATAAGTCGTTCGCTCCACCTCTGGGAACTTGTACACCTGTAACCAGTTTGTCATGCTATCTTTCAATGGTTTCCGCGATTCATCTGAATTTGAGACTTGCTCTTGGAAATTCTTAACGTACTCCGTCATCTTAGCTTGAAGCGTTTTCTTTTTCTTGCTCGAAAAACTTTTGCGCTGCGTGACACCGTACTCGTCCTTGTACCGTACCATCCCGATCCATCTGCCGTCGCTTTTCTGCCAGATGTTACCGTTATCTAATAATTCTCGTTTCATCGTATCAACCTCCATTTTTGGTAACCACAACAATACCACAAGCAGCGGTCAATATCCAGCGAATACCTTGACAAAAATCCGCTTGATATTTTGTGCATTACCAACATAGAAGAATCCCTATAACTTGGCATTTGTCAAGCTATAGGGATAAATGATTTCTCTCTTCGATTATATTATACCGTATTTATCAAATTCTCGTCAACTGTATGATTGCCCAAATATTCGTTCGATTTTCCACGAGTGACAGGTCGAAACTGCACAGAAGATTTATCTTCACAGCCAATGAGAAACCTCGGCAAAACGATTCACGTTTGCCGAGGCTAAAAAGGTTATGCTGTTGGTTGTTTTCCTAAAACAATTTCATCAAATTCGGCAAGATACTTTTGCAGATGGGTAGCGTCATTTATATTGATTTCACCGTCACCGTTGGTGTCAGCTAAAGCAAGTTGTTCGTCGGTAAAGATGTGCGTTTCTGCCAAGTGTCGCTGAATAGATGTTACGTCACTAATAGTGATGTGACCGTCGAGATTGGTATCGCCTATGAGCATGTCTGTGGATTCGGAACCGATATGATGATACTCCGTACCCTCAATCCACCATTTGAAATCGTCACAGAGTTCTTCGTGCTCGGCCTTTTGCAGAGCGTCCTCGTCTACGCCCTCGGCAAGAGCACCGATATAGTATTTCCCGCTGCCGTAGGTGATGGTGTTGTCATCGCTGATACTGTATATACTGTATAAATTATAGTCAAAATCGTAAAAGTAACGGTTGCCCGCCTGATCCTGATACAACGACCTCGGCAGCGCTTCTACAGAACCGGTAATGGTGTAATCAACGGGCTGATCCTCCAACACGATGGTATAGCCGGCGGCCTCTATTTCTTCCATGCTGTCGTAAGGGGGATCGCCGATGTACAGTTGACCTTCGTCGTAGTGTGAATAGTAGCATCCCTTGTCCTCGCGCCAATCAAGCTCTTCGACATTATATTGTGTGCTTCCGGAATCCCAATTCCAAACCTCCGCGCCGTATTCATTTCCGTGCTTGTCAATCAGCAGGATCGCCTCGGTACTGTAATTCTCATATTTATAGTTGGTATCGATATACTGCACTTCGACTCGCTGACCGCTCGTTTCATCTGTCACGATGGTATAGCCCTTCGCTTCCAATTCTTCCGCAGTTTTATATTTCTCAACTGCGGTGCGTTCCGCAACATAGAGCTGCTCGTCCTCGTCCCAGTTCGCGCTGTAAAGATAGTAGCTATTGATTTCGTTCAGTTCGTTGCCATACGGAATCGTCCATCCGGGAGTGCCGATATAAACAGTGCCGGGGTCGCCGTCTTTGATGAACTTAACGCCGCGATAGCCGCGGTTTGCTACACGGTAATCCGACGTATAGCGGATCTTTTTGGGCTGCGGTGCTATCACATAGTCGTATCCCGCATTAAATTCCTCCTGCGTCAAAATGATATAATCGCCGTGTTCTTTGGTAAACTCAGGATCTGGCATATCAATATCGAACGGCGGCGGGGTTCATAGCCGCTTCCGGTATTGAACTCGATCTCCTCTACCGCGTAGATACCGTCGGGATCGGTTTTTGATATGACGCGCTTGCCGCGCTGATATACATGATCCGGGTTTTCGAGCCATAACGCGTTGACCGTTTCGGAGATTGTTTCCGCTCTGCGCTCGGACTTTGCCTCGGGGATCGCCTTGCCGCCCACAGTAATTGCCGGGTCGGCATAGGTCGAATTGATATTCACGACGTTCTGAGGAAATTCCTCGTCCTCATACGCCGAAGCGTACAGATGAACCGTTACGGAAGGCGCGATATCGAAATGCGTCAGGCTGACGCCCTCGCCGCAAAACTCAATCGCTTCGGAATAAGTTTTTTCCTTATTGAGCGTCAGAGTACCGGTACCGGTGATGTTCAGGCTTGTGCTGTACTTACCGGAAAAGTTGAACACGGTAATCTTTGTCAATTCGCATTCGCCCTTGATGCAAAGCCTGAAGTCATCGCCCATGTAATAGATACCGAGATTATCGGTCAGCTTGACATGATCAAGGGTCAGGGTATTTGTCGGCTTGTCATAGGTCGCGCCGGGGACTACCTCGTTGTCGGTGACGATCGGACTTGACTCCATCATCATGTTTTCGCGGTAATAGACCAAACGCTCCACACGATTTTCTACGCTGCCGCCGACGAATGAGATCATCGGACCGCCGGTCATCCAATAATATCCGTCCCAAGGACCTGTTGTGGGCGCCGGCTGATCGTTTTCGGCGGCAAACGCCGAAACACCGCATACACTCATCAGCAACGCCGCTGTCAAAATGATAGCTAATAGTTTTTTCATACTTTTCTCTCCTTTGCATTGAAAACAGCCGAAGCATCGGCAGGATATAATATCATTAAATTAACTATACCACGAGTCTGATTCAAATTCAGCAAGAAACCGTATTAGTCCGTGACTTAAAAGAACATGGTGAATGGATATAATTGACAGCTACGGCGACAAATTATACAATAGGTGTTACAGAACAATAAAAGGAGCTGCCGACCATGAGCTTTTGCAGTCATTTCAACGAATATCTGTCACTCTTGGAAATCACTTACCCACAGTTTGCGCGTTACAGCGGTCTGAGCGTCAGTGCAGTTCGACGTTACAAAAACGGCGAGAGTGAACCTGCTCCCGACAGTGAACAATTCAACAAACTGACAAACGCTTTTTTTCGGCTTGCCCGTGAAAAAGGCTTCGAACTAAGCGAGGAGGAGATCCGCGAAAAACTGCAAGGCTCTCTGAAAAACAGCCTCAATATCAGCTATGAAACATATGTAACAAATCTCAATACGCTGATAAATGCGTTAGATATACGCGTTTCCGTACTTGCGAAGGCATTGTCCTTCGATTCATCCTATATCTCAAAAATACTCGCGGGTCAGCGCAAGCCCCGGCGCGTCTCTGATTTTACCCAAAGTATTGGATCATACATTTCACGCGTATGTATAGACGAACAGCAGCTCACAGCGCTTTCGCAGCTGCTTAACTGCGATGCCGAACAATTAGATTCACCCAGAGCAATCTCCGGTGCCGTGACCAACTGGCTGGGCAACAACACTGTAGTCGCAGAAAAAGGCCCGATCGAGAATTTTCTGGATAAGCTCGAGGTCTTTAATCTGGACGAATATATCAACGTCATCCATTTCAATGACATCAAGTTGCCGACCGCACCGTTCCGTCTGCCCACAAGCAAAACCTACACGACGATCGAAGGGATGAAAAAATGCGAGCTTGATTTCATCAAGGCTACCGTTCTTTCAAAATCGAAGAAGGACGTGATACTATACAGCGATATGCCGCTGGAGGAGATGGCAAAGGACGAAGATTTTGCGAAAAAATGGATGTTCGGCATGGCAATGCTGCTCAAAAAAGGCCTGCACCTGCACTTTATACACAATGTATACCGCCCGTTTCAGGAGATGATGCTCGGTCTGGAGGGCAATATTCCAATGTACATGACAGGTCAGATTTCGCCGTATTATCTTCCGGCGCCGACGAACGCGGTATTTACTCATATCATCAAGGTCTCGGGAGCCGCCGCGCTGGAGGGCTGCGCGATCGCGGGACATCAGACAAAGGGCGAATATGTGCTGACCAAATCCGATGAGCGTATCCGTTTTATCCGCGAAAAGGCGGAGGACTTGCTGAAAAAGGCAAAGCCGCTGATGGATATTTACCGCAGTGACCGCAAGGTTGAGTATCGGGCGGCAATGAAACAGTCGTGGAAAACCGGCGACCGTCTAACCGTTTCATCCGCTCTACCCATTTTCACGTTACCAAAGGAAGCGCTGAGGGAGATTCTCACGCGCAACAAGCTCGATGGATCCGAGGTAAGGGAAATCGAAGAATTCCGCGCCGATTATCTCGCTATGGTGTGCGAATTTCTGAAAAACAACAAGCTGGCTGTCGTTCTTCCCGAACCCTCAAAGGAACAATTTGAAGCTGCGCCGATCCATCTTGCGCTGTCAGAAATGTTCTGTGAAACAGATGTGCCGTATACCTATGAGGAATATACCGCGCATTTGCAGGCAACAAAATATTTTGCGGTTCAGCATCCGAATCTCACAGTAAAAACCGACAGCAGCCCTGCGTTCCGCAATATCACCTACTCCGTGATTCATGCAGATACGGTTATCGTTTCAAAAAACAAGTATCCGACCATTCATTTCGTCATCCATCACAAAAAGATGGTGCAGGCATTCAGAAATTTTACGCCCCCGCTTCGATAATTAAAATTTGTGCATTACCAACATAGAAAAATCCCTATAACTTGCCGTTTGTCAAGCTATAGGGATGCTCAAGCTATAGGGATGCTCCTTCTATTTCTCTGTACGTATATTGTAATAGCTACTTCAAAAAAGTGTCAATAGAGTTTTCTGCCGTTTTTAGAAATTAATCATTTGCAAGCAATATTTCATCTTTTGAGAAGCTCTGTGGCTTTTTTCATTTTTTTGCTGTCCTACGCAGCCACATCGCAGCCGCCGAAAAAAGCCAAATGAAAACGTGCTTGTTCAACCGTGCCCAAGCAGTGGTCATAGACCACGGAAAATGCGTGTGTTAAGTGCGGCATCGTTTATCATAACCGCTTCAACTGTCGCGTGCGAAAACTGTATGTTTCCGGGCAAAATCTTTTAAAAAGACTTGCGATTCTGCGTTTTTATCAAGAAAACATCTTGACAAAAGCGTGTGGCTGTGTTATTATATTTTCTGCAAGTGACACGCGTCCATTTGCAGCGATTAAATATTTAGGGGTATAGCTCAGTTGGTAGAGCAGCGGTCTCCAAACGTGAACGTCTCAATAAATATCCGCATAAATACTGATTTTTCAAGGCTTGGAACGTCCGTTTCAAGCCTTTTTTCGTGTTTCTAGTTTTGCAAGGCGTTAAAGTTATTTATGCAAAATTGAGGTCATAACTTGCAAAAAATCCCGCAACAGCATCAATAGACCAGCACTTTTTCTACAGCAGAAAAAGGGAGACTGATACTTTTGTGAGTTTCTCTCTTTTGTCTGTTCACGCTCGTTCACTTAATCAATAATCCCTGCGGAGATAAATGAAAACCGCTCCCGTAATAATTCTTAATCAGCTCGAAAGCAATGATAAATGATACCGCCATAAATGATAAATGCTGTACTCAACTCTTTCTGTTAAGTACAGCATTTGCCTTTTCATATTAATTGATTTCTAAACTTACGACATTATTTTCAGCATGAAATTTATATTTGATTTTCAGTTTTGAAAAATCCCTTTTCTTTGTTTATGCGTCGCAAATTTTGAACGCTTTGCCGTTCCATAAAACACAACACATAGCAGAATCTTATAGCTTATCACATACCCATATTCATCCCGTTGTCTTGCTCCGAATCACTGTTTTCATATAATAACGGCTTTAGATAATCCTGAACTGAATCTAACAATCTCTCAACTTTCGGAAACATATCGTCAAGATCCTCTTTCTCAATCGGGATATAATCATCATAATCACTGTCATGGCGCATTAAGGACATCGTTGCTATGATGCTTGATACTTCTCTATCAAAAATACCGGTTTTAACATACAATCTTCTAAACTCGGAAATAATTCCGCTGTGGTGTTTTCTGTCAATACCGTCTAACGCCAATACCGCTCTCATAGCGTGAAAAACGCTGAAATATAATCTGCTGGCTGCGCTTCTGTATCTGCCTTCTTTATACAACGCAATTGCGTCATCATAAAACTCAACAGCGCGTTCCAATCTGATTTTTGATATCGATCTCCAATCTTCAGCTTGCATACTTTATGCCCTCTCTTTTAACGTTCTGATAAAACGGAAGCACATCTATCAATCTTTCAAATTGCTCGGCAGGTTTTACGCTGATCGAGACCGTTATATCGTGCTCCAAGCTCAAATCGCTCGACAGATTTGCAATATCCGAACGATGACGAGAGATAACCTTTTGAGGCTGTTCAACAGTCAGGAGAATATCCACATCCGACTCCTCATGGTAGTCGCCTCTGGCGTAAGATCCATAGAGGTAGGCATCTTTTATCTTTCCGAAAATAGCTTGGCAACCGTCATAAACTTCCTGCAATATAATCATCGCTTCGTTTTTTGTGCACATTTAAGCTACCTCCCATATTATTTCTTTATTTCTATTATACCCGAAAAAATCTTTTCGTCAAGGATTCGTTTTCGGTGTTTACAAAGTTTGCGAGAATTACTCGGCAACACTTAAAACTCGTTGCCGGGCATTTCTTTTCTGTGCTAATTCTCACCGTAAATAGCTTCTGCCATGAGCTTGCCCCCCAAGCGGAAACCGTTGATAAAACCCTCGCACTCGCACAAGCTGCTTTGCTCCGATAAAGCGTCTTTCAGCTTTTCCAGAGTCTGAATTTCCTGCTCATTCAGCGTTGCTTTGAGTGTGGCGGTATGCCTATTGATTAGCTGATTCAGTCTGTCACCCGCCGCGCCATTCCCGGCCTGCCCGGCACGAAGCGCCTGGGGGAGGAACGGACGAAGGCCTCCCACGAGGTGGTCATGGACGACCTGTGGACGAGGAACTACTACGAGAGCCGGCTGCTGGAGAGAAATTTCCGCAGCGTTGCGCAGCAGACTGGGCTGGACCTCAAAGAGGTCCGGATTCTCGCCTATCTCCGGCATATCGGGGGAATCGACAGCTTCCGGGAACTCGCCGAATTCATCGGCATCACGCAGATTATGCTGTATGCGTACCTGGAAAGGCTGTCCTTCCGGAAACTGATCGAGCTGGAACTCAAACGGCCCGGCTCTGTCAGGCTGACCCCGCAGGCCGGGCACGTCATGTCGCTGATTGAGAATGCCATCCAGAACGCCGCCCAAACCTGCCGGGAAAACATGACGGCGGAAGAGGCCGAGGCGTATGAAGCGCTGCGGAAAACGGCGTTTGGCGCGCTGCAGAAACGGCTGGAGATCTGAACGCCCGGCGCCGGGCTGCCGGATGCCGGCCGGGGAGCCGCTCAGCGCGTAAGGCCGACCACGATGGAGGAGACGGTCATCGTTTCCGGTTCAATGAGGTAGCGGCAGTAAACGTGCTCGTAGTTGCGGTAATTGTCCCGGGTGCCCGGCGGATAGGCGCTGACGGGGGACAGGA
>CACYTI010000052.1 GCA_902777275.1 uncultured Ruminococcus sp.
CCTTTTGCGTTGCCGAGGGTGTTGTCAAAGTCCCACACGGGAGAAGCGTAGAATTTATATCTTCCCGACTCGTCCGGCTTGTATACAAAGAATACGCTCGATACGCCGGAGTCCCAGTTTTTTCCAAGCTCGTTTACCAGATAGAGCTTAGCCATAGAGTCGATATCTGCAAGCGCAGAAAGCTCATTTTTATCAGACCCTGCCGCTTCATAGAACGCGTCGTATTTTTCAGCGACATAATCTTTTACCTCGTTGTAGCCGGGTTCCTCTTTGGCAACTTCGGGATACTTGATGGACAGCTTTCCGCTGTTTGTGGATGTGAAGTAGTCGGTTAAATAATCGGCGCCCGGATCAACCTCGCACAGAAACGGGAAATCCTGCTTCACCTTACCGTTCGCGTCAAGGTAATCCTCCGCTTCGATATCTCCGACAAGAGAATTCTTACCGCCGTCGATCTTTTCGCACATCTGGTACGAGCCCCAGTAGAAGCCGTTGACGTATAGGTCGACATAGCGTGAATCCGAGGCATACGGCATTCCGACAGCATCGGAGAGGTCGTACAGTATGCGGTTGCGGGAAAGGGAATCGTCCTGATAATTGGCGACAAGGCAGAACTTTTTTCCCTCCTTGATTCCCGCGACCGAAACAGCACTCTCATAATTTACGTTATAGGATTTCTTGGGCTTTTCCCAAGAGGTGTTTCCCCTACCCTTGATTTTCTTGATGGGCGTGTTGTCGATATTTCCGTCACTGTCCAAAATCGCCCCTGTGGCAGTCGCTGTCAGGTGTTTGTCATAGTTTTCGTCCTCATCGTTCAGATAAGTCATCAGATCGGTGCCTTTGCCGTCGGCGTCGCTGTTGTTGATGAAAACAGCCGCCTCGGCATTTGATTTCATAAACCTGAGAGAGAAAGTCTCGTCTTTGACTTTAACGTCATAAGGCTCGGAAACAGTGTAGCTCACTGCCTCGGTCGCCCCGGACGGGATCTCTACACCGTTGACAGTGACCGGCTCAGCGTATCCGTTGTAGATATCCACCGATTTTTCATCCGCAGATGTAGGCAGAAAAAAGTATTTTTCATAGGGCTTCGCTGTTTTGAATTCCTCGTCGTGAACACTTTGCCAAAGGTGCCAAGCCTGAGTGTCATCCGAGCCCGATAACGCATGGACATACAGACCGTCCTTCGTTTCAAAAGCGACAGGGCTAACCTTTGCCTCATCCATTGTTGACTTGACCGGTTCGCTTTTTTGATTGCAGGCTCCCATCACAAAAGCTCCCGAGAGCAATGACGCAGCCAATAACAGAGAAATACGTTTTTTCATCTCAAAACCTCCTTGCATTTTTATAATTACTTGGTAACTATTCACTATTCACTAAATCACAAGACTCCTTCACTAACCGCGGGGAGCAGCACGGCTATTTCGAGATTGCCGTTGCGGGTGCGCAGGTCGTCGATGAAGCTCTGCACGTTGTCCTCGCTTTTCAGCTCGACCTCGTAGCTCAGCTTGTAAAGGCTGCCCATGTTGGTGGTCTTGACGTTGAGCAGCTTGCTGCGCTTTGTGTAGGTATCGAACAGGTCGTCAAACTCATGCGCATAGTTGAGGTCTTCGGGAATGGTGATTTTGAGCTCCCTCACAAGGTCGTCCTTTTCCTTGAAACGCACATAGGTCGAAATTATCATAATGAGCGAGATAACTATCACGAACACCGCCGCCAGAGCGATGTAGCCCTTTGCCGTGGCAAGACCCGTAGCCATCGCGAGGAAAATGCTGACGATCTCCTTTGCCGAGCCGGGAGCGCTGCGGAAGCGAACCAGCGAGAACGCGCCCATTACGGCCACGCCCGCGCCCACGTTGTCGTTGACGAGCATGATGACCATCTGAACGATGACGGGGATCAGCAGCAGCGCAAGCATGAAGCTTTTGCTCTGACGGCTGCGGAAGCCCGCCGCGAAGGCTATGACCGCGCCCAGCGCCAGCGACGCGAGCGAGCAAACGAGATAAACCGAGGCGGTTATCTGATCGGTTGAGGTGTATACAGGTAAAAATAATGAATCAAGCACAGGGACGTCCTCTTTTGTAATCGCTGAGATGGTTTTTCTTTCTTTCTTCGATGAGCTGATATGCGGTTCCGTATTTTGAGAAGGTGCCGGGGAAAATCCTCATTTGAGCCAGCGCCTCGGTAAGCCAGAGCGGCATTGCGGACAGCGCCTTGATCTCCATTACGCAGAGCCCCGGGGCGAGTATGCGCTCGCCGTAGTCGCCCTTTGAGAGGTCGAGGTTTGTGGTGCGGAACCTCACGTTGCGGTCAAAGGTAATGCGCAGCTCGTGGTCTGTCTTGCTGTAGAACGCCGTGCGGTCATAGGCTATGAACACCCTCGGCGCGATGGTTTTGTAGTATTTCATCGCCCAGTCAAGCTCGCGCATGATCTGCGAATCGTCGGGCATTACGCCGTATTTCAGATAGTCCTTAGCTTCGCCGAGCTTCATGGTCTTGCGCCGCTTATAGACCACTCCGTTATACTTCTTTTTGAGCTCGAGAAATACGTTGCTGTCGCGCTTCGGCGTCGAATAGCTTCGCAGCCTGAGCTTCTCCTTGTACACGGGCTTCTCCATCGAGCGGCGGATGAGCCTGTAGTCGTCGGTGTCGAAATAGAGCGAGCACACCGTGCTTTCGCCGTATTCGTCGGGCTTGATATGCTCCGCTATCCTTTTGAGCAGCTCGCGGCGCTGCGCAAGCGCGAGGATGTATTTCTTTTCGGTTCTTTCAAAAACCGTCTGAATCTTCATTTTGAAAACCCCTTTCGTTTGAGATATTGCGGAACCTGTCAGGAAAAAACGCGGCAGAGTAAAACGCGGTAAAATTCTCGCGCTCATCGACAGGCTCAAAAAACACAAGGGAGCAGTCTGCCT
>CACYTI010000053.1 GCA_902777275.1 uncultured Ruminococcus sp.
AAGCATCGCTTTAATGCCATCGGGAATATCTGACACCAGAGCTTTATCTTCGTCGATTTCTTGATTGTTGAACTCGAATTTCATATTCTCAATTCCAAAATCAGCTTCTTTTGCATAATCTGAGATTGCTTTAAGCATATTTTGATCTTCAGCATACTCCAAAAGTTGAGCAGGAATATCGGTATAATCTCTGGAAAAATAAATAAATTCCCGGAACCACCGCATAGCATTGACACACGCTTTATCATTCATCGTGCAGGCCACAGAGAAAAACAGCTGGTTTTCCGCAACCGCTTCACTAATCATAGTGCGCTTTGATTTGGACTCAGTGAATGTGAATTTTTGATTCTCTCTTGTGAAAACAATTGCTTTCTGCCCTTTGGGCGCATGATACAATGATTCAGAAACGACCCTCTTTCTCGTTGCCGAAAAAGAATACCAATACTTTATACCATCCAGAATATATACAAAAGAAAACTCTGTTGGCTGCTTTTCCGAATAATCGTTTAAAGCAAACGGGTTCACAGGTATCTCCGCTTTTTCATGCTGTGTCCTTTGAGCATTTCTAATAAACTGAACCGCCAGCCAAAATGCACGGATCACATTAGATTTGCCGCCACCGTTCTTTCCGAATATCGCTGCACCTCTTAACAGCTTTAGGTTGTTGATTTCCATGACACTGCTTTTAAAAGCTCCAAGACCGACTGCTTCCATTGAAAGAACCGCTTGATCGCGAAATGACCTATAATTCTTAAAGCTGAACTCAATTAGCATTTCAAGCACCTCCATATATAGTATAACACCCAATCACAAGAAATTCAATAAGAATTATTTTATTTTCTGATATTTTTAGCTCCATTTCAAAGAATATACCTAAATTTCAAAAGAACCTATTATCATTAACTAAATATTCCAAACAAATCACTGTCACTCACCTTTATTCGTTTTAAAGATATCAAAACAATCTTCCATTTCCCAACACTTTTACCATATATATCCATAATTACGACCCGTCACAGATAACATTGAAAAAATGGCAAAAATACAGCTTTGCTATGTTGGATTTAGCCAAAAGAATGGGATGGAAATAGTACATATCGACGGAGGCAGTTTTTATCAGTGTGTATTCGAGAGGGGAAATTATTATTAATATTGACAGGCTCGGTGTAATTTCTGTTACGCCGAGCCTGTTTTTCGTTGTAATTCACGTCATTAGGTGCTATACTGAATCTAAAGATTTCAAAAAAGGGTGACAAATGATGAATCTACCGCAATTTCTGAAAATGATTGATGAAACGACTTCAAAAATGACAAAAGAGGAGCTTGCAGAAAGCATCCATCATATCGCGCGGACTTTGCCTGAGGAACGCAGGGATTGGTTAGTGTCCATGTTAAGCGATGATTATATTGAGGAGACTGGAACCGAAGAAACGGTTCCTGATGATTTGTATGAAGAGCTTGCCAAAATCATTTCGGGTGAATACCGTCTTGATTCCGAATATAACGAAGAGTGGGACGATTGGTATGCCTCTGACGAGCCGGATTTCCTCTTTGAAGACAACGACGACCTGCTTTCTGTCATTGAAGACGCCGGCTCGGAGCTGCACCGGCTCATTGCCTGCGAGGAGTACGAACAAGCCCGCCGTATCGGTCATATTCTGCTGATTTTAGAAGTTCAGGCAGACGGGGAGTATTCGGATTACAATGACGATACACTGAATATTGAGGATCTCGAAACGTACGACCTTGTGGATTTTTCAGCAAAACTTATGCTGTTGGATATTGCCTGCGCCGTCTACTTTACATCTTCGGGACAAGAGCGCGCCGCAGCCTTATATCGGGTCGGAACGCACTTTAACCATTTCGCGGGCTGGACGCTGGAAGAACTGATGCAGCACTCTCCCAAGGAACTGCCCGACTTTGATGCATTTCTAAAGGACTGGATTCTTTATCTTCAAACCAAAGAGGATCCTGCAGCTGACGATTATTTAGATGAAGCAATGGAAATGCAAGCTGATCCGGTGAGCGCTTTGGAAACAGCGCGTCAGTCTGTTAAGCTTCACCCCGAGCTGTATTTAAAGGTGCTTTCCTTGCAGGACAATGTCGCAGCAAGGTTAGAAACCGGGTTGGAGGCTCTTGGCAGCATCGACCCTAATGATATTGTGCGAAGCAAAATAGCCTTGCAAACTGCAGAAACCGCGCTCAAACTCGGCAACGCTGAATGTGCTGCATACTGCCGGACAGAGGCGTTCCGTTCAAACAGCACCGCCGTAAACTATCTCCGTGCTTTAGTGAATCACCCCGATTATGAGAAATGCCTTGAAGAATTACAGTCAATGATTTCTGACTATCACGAACAGCATTTCAAAAGTTTTCTTAAGCACAACAGGCTTGGAGAGAGTACCGTCAGATTCAGCCGTTTTTTAAGCGGTGAATTTCAAAACGCTTATGCGGATTTGTTTATGCCAAACAGCAGCTATGATTCAGGAATCTTTCTGCAAGGAGCCGCGTTGATCGCCCTGTTTTTGTATCCTGACGGTGCAATCCGTGAGGGCGGCAAGGAAATGCTGCGCATTCTCGAAACCGCTTTGCCATTCCAGGCAAAAGAATATGTCAAAGGACTTGGTATAAGCGAGATTTCAGATAATACCGATATGTTGTGGGATTGTCTGCAAAAATGCCGCAGCCATACGCCTTTGCCCGACCGCGAAAGCGCGTTAGATATTCTGCAAAAGCACTGCGCACAGTACACAGCCAACGTGATGCAATACAATCTGCGTAATGATTACGCAACATGCGCGGCATACGCGGCAGTTATCGGCGAAATCATGGAATCCGAGGGCAGGATATCGTCCAAAAACGACTATCTGTTGAATTGGAAGCAGCAGTATTCCAGAAGAACGGCTTATCATCGGGAATTGCGTAACTATGGGATGATAGACAGGAAATAAGAATAAAAATTTATAAATCTGAAAATTAACAGGCTCCGCACGACGGCAATTCTGTGCAGAGCCTGTTTTTATTCATCACGATATCTTCTGTCAATTTCGAGCCATACATGGATATTCTCACGAAGGCTTTCGCTAAACTCTTTTAAGTCGTCCTCGGAAATCGTTTCCTCATAAATCAGATTGATGATAAGCTGAAACATATTGGAACGGCTTACCCCTCTCGCCAACACGCCTGTGCGCCGCTTATCCTGTTTGATTCGTTGATCAAGCTCCCAAAATTTATCAGACGCCTGCCTGTCGCTGCTGAGCAATTCGATATATTCCTTTGCGAGCCGCTCCATATACGCTTCCTGCCAGCCGGGCAGCAGCTTGCGGAACAGCTTCCAATCCTTTTCGATTATCTGATACATGATTTCCTCCTACAAAACTCCGAACAAATCTTCCAATCTTGTATCCCGAATGATTCTGTCGCTCGGCTTATCGACGTTTGCGAGCATGGATTCCACGCGGCTTGAGATAACCACGTCCACGAATTTATTGGTATCAACGCCGCGCAGTGAAAAGAACAGCAGCGGTTCCTCGTCGAGCCTTGCGCCGACGCCGTAAAGGGACGCCGCAACATGCTTGCACATCACCGCCCAGTCGGGGCAGGAGCAGGAAAAGGAGATTTCACGCGGCTCGGGGAACAGTCCGCCATCCTCCAAAAACACGTCCTTC
>CACYTI010000054.1 GCA_902777275.1 uncultured Ruminococcus sp.
TTCATGCCTGATGTGATTATCAGATCGTAATAGCCGGGAGCATTCGTCTCGGGATGAGCGTAGAAGGAGCCCCATGCAGCGCCCTGCTCCTCGGGCTTTGTCAGCTCGGTCTTGGGTGTGTCGTCGTTCAGCGCGGCGACGAATGTGTCGGTATAGGTCGCGGCGTCATCGGAATGAGGTACGAGATATGCCGCCAGACCGCTTGTCAGCTCGGTCTGCGGATACAGCTCTATCCACTCGCTCTGCTCAAAAACGAAGCGGATCTTATCGGCGGACGCTTTCCAGCCGTTAACGCCTTCCTCGGTGCCGA
Source organism: uncultured Ruminococcus sp. (assembly GCA_902777275.1). Taxonomy (GTDB): domain Bacteria; phylum Bacillota; class Clostridia; order Oscillospirales; family Acutalibacteraceae; genus Ruminococcoides. The sequence continues at coordinate 311 of CACYTI010000054.1, forward strand.
CCTGATTGCCGTTCAGCTTCAAAGCGGAGATCGCCGGAGCGTCGCCCTCGTACTGATTCAGGGCATACAGCTTGCCGGGCACGGGCTTTTCTGCCGTTTTGTCAGCCGACGCGTTCGTGGTCGCGGACTTTGCAGTCGTTGTCTGCTCGGTAGTCTGCTGCTGTGTCTCGGTCTGTGAGCTCTCTGCCTTTGCGGAGCTGTCTGACGATTTTCCGCAGCCGGCAAACGCCAGGATCGCTGCGGCTGCAAGCGCCGCGCTCAGTATTCTTTTCAGTAACATAAATATTCCTCCTTTTTTGTTTGCGATAGCTTGTTTAACAATTATATCATAACACGGAAAACTGCAATATTCAACCGATCTATCAAAATGTTTTGCGGAAACATCCCCTCAGGATACTCAACTGCGTGCCGCCTGTATTTTAATTGATTTTTCGCGTGATTTGTGGTAAGATTATTTCAGAAAAATCTAGTGTTAAAAAGGATGTATAATATATGATAATGCAGGTCAATCAGGTCGTTTCAAACGGCAGAAATCAATTTGAGATTTTAGAAAACGGACTTCTCCTGTACAGAGCCTCATCTCCGTTCTTTAAGCCCGGAACGCCCGTCGGCGGCGACGAAGTCCGCAGGCTCATTCTGACGGACGTTTTCAACCGTTTGCTGTTGTTTACCGACTATAACGTGTTCGAAAACCTCGTCGCTTCTGCGATCCCGATGAGCTGGCTGTTCAAGGGCGCAAAGCAGGTGCGCCGTTATTCCGTGCTCAACAGCGAAAATCAGATCGTCGGACGCTTTTACTTTGAGCAGACCGGCGTAGCGAAATCCAAGCTCGTTTTGGAATGGCGCGGAAGGCTGATAGTCGGTTATCGCAAGGAAGCGGGCAAGAAGGAGGTCGTCTCCTTCTATGACGGTGAAACGCAGATCGGGCAGCTCACAAAGCCCAACGCTGTCGTCAATAACTGCGACTGCTATCTGCTGCATTTTCTTGACAACAGTCTTGACCGTGAGATCGTCGCTTTCTTTACGGTTTATTATGATTTTCTCTATCACAACCACAGCGGAGAGCTCATGAGGGGCAGGCGTACGGATGTCGAGTACACCTTTGACCGGTACAACAAAATGTTCAACAAGAATTTTATAGCCGATAACTTCGGCAAGGAAGAAAACGAGCGTGTGGAGCAGTTCATCAAGGACGCCTACAAATCAAGGAAAAAGAAATAACTCAGCCTTGGAGAATGCCTTATGTATCTGAAAAACGGTTTGATTGAATTCTTAAAAGTTAAAAACGTTATCCTGCTGATTTTGGGCGTGATTTTCACTTCAATTTCATTCTCCCTGATGACCCAGCTGGTCGTAGGACTCCACGGCGATTTTTTATCGATTATCCGCGCCGGCAGTCTGATCGCAGCGTTTGTGTTTTTCGTCTTTGGAGTTTCGATGATCGTATATTCGAGAATATCGCGTATGATGATAAATGAAGCTGTCTTTTTCTCGGGATATTTCGAGGGCGATCTGAACGGCTATGTCGATTTCGCGGAGCTTGCCGAGGTGACGGGCAAAACGCCGGAGCAGATACAAAGCCGTCTGAGATGGCTGAGACCGCTGTATATGCAGAATTTACGCGTTATCAAAACAGTAAATTACCGCTACCCTGAGATCATCGAGCTTTACAGCAAGACCGTCACCTGCTCCTGCCGCAGCTGCGGCGGCTGGATGGAAAAGCGCGTGTACTTTGAGGGTCGGTGTCCGTATTGCGGAAGCTCCGACCTGACCGCGCAGGTCGTGTCGGGTCAGCGTGTCTATTTCATCAACGACAACACAACCCGCAAGCCCTATAACCCCGCCTATTACGAGGGCTCGCCGCTGCAGTCCAAACGCATCGGTTACGCTGTCGGCTTCGGCGTCGAGCTGTTCTTTTTTCTGATTTTTCTCATTGTATTTTTGACGATGGTCAACAATTACAACAATGAGCCGTATTTCAGGGATATGTTCAGCAGCAGTATGACGTCTTTCAGTTTGTTCCAGTCGGGTCTGCTGAATGCGATCATCTTTTTCGCGTTCGCCCTTGCGGCGATCGTACTGACAGTCCCGATAACATTTTCCCGAATGTCAAACATTGAACACTCGCAAAGTTTAGCGAGGGATTTCGCGCAATGGCAAAAGCCGTTTATAAGCCTGCAGGAGTTTGACAGGATGCAAAGAGAGAAGTACTCTTACAGCACCATTCCCCCCGAAAAGCGGTATAAGAATATTGTGGAAGCGATCAAGGAGGGCTATCTGCGCGGCTGTACGCCCGAGATGCACGGCGGCGTACTGAGGATAGCGCTCGCAAAGCAGATCGTCAAGGATCGCTGTCCCGGCTGCGGCGCACCGATCGTCGGAGCTCACCGAAAATTATTCATGCCGCTACTGCGGACGCGTGATTACTGGCGTTATCCGCAAGCAGTGAACGGAAAGAAAATCAAAAGAACAGCAACGGTGGCAGTGAATATTTTAAGAATAACTAACAAAGAAACCGGCTCGGCGTAACAGAAATTACACCGAGCTGTTTTGCGCTAAATCTCGTGAGCGTATTAAACCACAGGTTTAATGACATTACTTTTATTATGCTTTACAATAAAGACATAACAGATGAAGGAGTGATGAATATGAATTTGAAAGAAGCGTTTAGATTTCAGAACAGGCTTGAATACCTGA
>CACYTI010000055.1 GCA_902777275.1 uncultured Ruminococcus sp.
TTAAGGAAAACGGTATATTATACATTACACCGGTGCCGTCATAGCCCACAGCATTATAACTCCGGCGCTTTGCGCCCCATTAACTCCACTCTCCACTCTCCACACTCAACACTCCACTCTAAATTCATAAATCAAACCCCCTCCCCATATATTTAAACCGGGTGATGTTTTATGAAACGGATTATCGCTGTTACGCTTTGTTTTGCTTTGGCTTTTGTGTTTCCGGTTTCGGCGCGGGCTGACGAGGCTCCCGAAACGAGCGCGGAGGCGTTTGTGCTGTACTGCGTCGAGAACGGCGAAATAATTCTTTCAAAGAATGAAAACAAGCGCATGAAGCCTGCCAGCACCACAAAGCTTATGACGACTCTTCTCACGCTGGAGGCTGCTGCGAAGAACGACCGCATAATAACCTTCACCGACGAAATGACCGCCGAGGGCAGCTCTATGTACCTTGAAAAGGGTGAGAAGGTGCGGCTAAGCGATTTGGCTGCGGGAATGATGATGTGCTCGGGCAACGACGCCGCCAACGCCGCGGCGATCTCGCTGTCGGGCAGCATGGAGAAGTTCTCGGAGCTGATGAACTCCCGCGCAAAGCAGATAGGCATGAAAAACACCTGCTTTGTAACTCCGAGCGGACTTGACGACGAAAATCACTATTCCTCGGCATACGATTTGGCTCTGCTCATGGCGGAGGCTCTCAAAAACGAAGCCTTTTCAAACCTCACATTCCAAAAAAGCGTGCCGGTCAGGTTTGTTGAGCCGTCAGACAAGGCGGTTACATACACAAACCACAACCGCCTGCTTAAAATGTACGACGACTGCATAGGCGGCAAAACGGGCTACACCTCGGAGGCGGGGCGGTGCCTTGTGTCCGCCGCGAGGCGCGGCTGCGTTACGCTGATTTGCGTCACGCTCAACGATAAGGACGACTGGAACGACCATATCGCGCTGTATGATAACGGTTTTTCACGGCTGAGCGGTTATCAGAGCGGCGACGCTTCGGCGTGCTTTGAGATACCATGTGCGGGCGGCGAGAAAAGCACCGTCGCGGTTATGGGAGAAAGCGACGCCCTGCTTATCGTCGCAAGCGGAGAGCAGGAGAAAATAAAGCGCAAAATATTTATCGACAGCTTTGCCTACGCTCCCGTCAAAAAGGGCGACGTTTTCGGAAAAATAGAGTATTCGCTCGACGGCAGACGGCTCAAGACCGTTGAACTCGTCGCGGTAGAGGATATCGGGGCAAGAACGGTCAAAAAGAATCTTTTTCAAAAAATAAAGGAATATTTTTCATATGGATAAAAACGAACCGATAAGACTGCAAAAATTTCTCGCTCAGTGCGGTATCGCTTCACGGCGCGGAGCTGAAGAGATGATAGTGCAGGGCAAGGTGAAAATCAACGGCAAAACCGCCGTGCTCGGCGACAAGGTGACTTCCTCCGACAAGGTTTATGTCAGCGGAAGGCGCGTTGTCATGCCCAAAACAAAATACCGTTACATCATGCTCAACAAGCCGCGCGGTTATATCACCACCATGAACGACGAGCGCGGCAGAAAGTGCGTCGCCGAGCTTGTGAAGAACGTGGGGGAGAGGGTGTACCCCGTCGGCAGGCTCGACAAGGACAGCGAGGGTATGCTGGTGTTTACGAACGACGGCGAGTTTGCAAACAAGATAATGCACCCGCGCAACAGCGTATATAAATTTTACCGCGTCACCGTGCGCCCCGGTATAACCGAGGAGCAGCTTGTAAAGCTTGAAACGGGCGTGGAGATAGACGGCGCAAAAACCGCTCCCGCGATCGTTCATGTGGTACAGAAGGAGCCGGGCAGAGTCGTGCTCGAAATGATCCTGCACGAGGGCAAGAACCGCGAGATACGCCGTATGTGCGACGCCGTGGGGCTTGAGGTAGCCCGCCTGCGCCGGACTCAGATAGGCGGCGTAAAAATGGGTATGCTGAAGCAGGGCGACTGGCGCGACCTGACCGAAAAAGAGGTAAAAAACCTTTTGGCAAACCCGCTTGTAAACGGCAGGCTGATTTGATACAGGGAAATCTTTTTTGTAAAAATATTCATGTTTTCCTTTTCGTTGTAGGGGCGAACCCATGTGTTCGCCCTCTGAACCGACGTTTATTTCCCGTCCGTTTGTTGATAGGAATATAAACGTTTAATTCAGCGCCCAAGGAC
>CACYTI010000056.1 GCA_902777275.1 uncultured Ruminococcus sp.
CAGATTGACCGGATTATATCCCAACCGACCGGTACTTTTTACCTTGCCCTTGAGATACTTCTGAACTCCAATCGCCTCCATTACATGGTCAAACGCTATGCCCCCTTCCCCGAATTGATAGACAGAAAAAAGTGTGGTAAAATGGAACGGAAACAAAAAATAAAAGGAGAGAAAACCATGTCTATCAAAAAGGGAAGCGCACCGCCGCGCTATGATGAAGAATTCAAAAAGGGAGCAATGGCTCTGGTTACAGAAAAGGGTATGCCCTTAAAAAGCGCTGCCAAGGATCTCGGCATATGTCCCGACACGCTGCGTTCATGGCTGAACGCTTCCGGCTACAAACCTGCCGAGGTTGCCAAACAGCACCGCGCTGACAGCCGTCAAAAGGAACTTGAAGCGGAGAATAAGCGTCTCCGCAAGCAATTAGCTGAGAAAGACGAGGTCATCGAAATCCTAAAAAAATCCGTCGGCATACTTTCACAACCATAGAGGACAAGTATCGCTTTGTCGATGCTCACCGCTCCAAATTCTCTGTGGATAAGCTATGCCGTTTGCTCCAAATCAACCGGAGCGGCTATAATGCTTGGAAGCTTCGCGGTATTTCCAAGCGCAAACGCGAGGAACAGGTACTGCTGTGCGCCATCATCACCCTTCATCAGCAGTATCCTGCTATGGGTCTGGACGGCATTTATCATACGCTGAAGAAGCAGATGCGCTGTTCACGCAACCGTATTCACCGACTTATGAAAAAATACAATATCCACTCCATCCGCAAAAACGCCTACAAGTCTACCACCAACTCAAATCATCATTATCCTATCTGCGAAAACCTCTTAAAACGTGACTTTTTTGCCGATATTCCCAATTCCAAGTGGGTCGGCGATATCACCTACATCAGAACCGATGAAGGCTGGCTGTATCTCGCCACCGTCAAGGATTTGTGCACCAAGAAAATCGTCGGTTATGCTTTTTCGGAACGTATTGACGCCAACCTTGTTGTAGCCGCCCTCTCAATGGCGTACAACAGGCAGAAGCCTGACGGAGAACTGATTTTCCACAGCGACAGAGGCGTTCAGTACGCGTCCAATAAGTACCGCGAAGCGCTTGCCAATTTCGGCATAACGCAAAGTATGTCACGCAAGGGCGATCCGTATGACAACGCTGTCGCCGAAAATTTCTTCAGTTGTCTTAAAAACGAGCTTGTACACCACAAGCATTACAAGACCCGCGCAGAGGCACAGGCGGATATTTTCGCCTATATCGAAACCTACTACAACGCCGTCCGTCCCCATTCGGGTATCGGTTGGATTTCCCCGAACGAATTCGAGGAACACCTTCGCAGCGTTTATGCCGCGAAAGTCGCTTGACAATGAGTGAGAAAGTATGATAGGCTTATCCTGCCAAGGCGCGTACCTCCGCGCCACCGTGCCTGAAATCATACTTTCAGAGGCTCATTGTCAAGCGAACCGTGGAATAAATGCGGTACTGTACAGCAATTTTATTTCATATTTGTCATTCTTTTCATTCGGTTTTTCACGTAAGTTTTTTGTCTGTTTTTTCGGGGAGGGCACACTATTACCGGATCAGAAATTTTTAATAAATCTGAAACAAATACTGGAAATCTTCCTTGCTTTGGTGTATAATTGGTTTTGGTGTTATTATTCACAAACTTATTATACCACAACAGGCACATAACCGTCTATGCTTTCGGTTATGTGCCTGTCTGTTTTTTGGGGTGTTGTTTTTTCACAGCCCCTTTACTCTTGCAGCAGCTTTCGTAGCTTATTTAGGATAGATTTTAGTTTCTTTTGCGCTCCGTCCTCGGTCAAGCCCAGCAGCAAGGACGCTTGACGGATTGATTTCTTTTCTTTGTTTTTCAAACACTGCGGGCAGATACCGTAGACGTACTCTATCAACAGCCGGTCTTTCTTGTTGAGTTGGGCAATGGCGTTCTGTAATCTTTCTTGTTGGCTCAATTTGAAATAAATGCGTTCTGTATCCAAATCATTTTCAGCGGAATTTACAGCAGAAGAATAGTAATCTTCGTCCTCGTCGCTGCCGTAAAAGTCCGCATTATACTTCGGCTTGAAATTCGTTACGGCGATCAGGTAGTTTTCTATGCTTTCTTCTG
>CACYTI010000057.1 GCA_902777275.1 uncultured Ruminococcus sp.
AATGCTTATCTTTTGGTCTTTGGTTCGGAATAGTGTAGTGCTGGCGGTCTATCTCTTGTTTTCGGTTGCTTGCTTCCTTACCGTACATGAGCATTAGCGGCAGCATTATCACCGCTGTAGCCCTCGATCAGATTGACAACGCCCCAAATCGCAAGACCTGCGCCGATAAGTGAAACGAGTGACTGCAAAACGATAATGGTTTTGTTGATGAAATCTGTTGTGCTTACGCTTCCTCCTGCTGCGAAAGCGGTTACAGCCGTTACGGTCATGATGATCATTGATACGACCATAAACAGAATTGCTTTCTTTGCAAACTTAGAACGTTTTGCGATCTTCTCGTTTTTTGTGATTTTGTTGTTTGTGATTTTGTTGTTCATTGGTTTTTCTCCTTTTCTACATTACGAAGTCATATTCATCGACTATCGTTTTTTTGCTTATTTTGGCGGTACGCTTGCGCCTTTCGGCAACGTACTTAGCCACGTCAAAATAATTGTCTTTGCTGCTGTCGAAAAGCTGACTATATCTTTTGTGCTTTTCGATAGCATATTTTTTTGATAAAAACGGTCTTAAACCTCTGATTTGCAGGATACATTGCGTATTATCCATAACTTGCAGCTCGTCCTGCGTTTTCAGCTCTCGACCGAGCTTCTGATAGTTCACACCGGAGCTTTCGCTTTGTCCTTTGGTGATGTTGGTGTTGTACATATCAATGGTTTCTTTGCCAAGACTCTCTGATAGGTCTTTCAGCGTAGTTTTCTCCTTGCCGCCGAGGAATAGCATTGTGTCGCAGTTGCCCTCGATTGTTTCGGCGTCGTCCTTGTATTTTGATTTGAGCTGTGATTTCGTCTGCAAAATGATATTGACAGATATTTCACGGCTTCTGATCGTCGCTATCAGCTTGTCAAAATTCGGAATCTCGCCGATATTGGCAAACTCGTCAAGCAGACAGCGAACGTGATGCTTCAGCTTGCCTGAACCGTCGGGATTGTTATCTGCCTTTGTGCAAAGCAGATTAAACATTTGCGAATACATCATTGCGACAAGAAAATTAAACGTAGAATCCGTATCGCTGATGATAACGAAAAGAGCCGTTAATTCATCGCCAATCGTGTCAAGCTGCATTTCATCATATCGGGTGATCTCAAGTACCTTGTCAATGCTGAACGGAGCAAGCCTTGTCGAGCAGGAAATGAGGATAGACTTTGCTGTTTTTCCTGCGGCAAGTTTATAAGACTTGTACTGCCTTATGGCAAATCTGCCGAGCGACCTTTGTTCTTCGGTAGGCTCAAGATTTCGGAATTTACTGTACTGTCTGTTTTCTTCCAGAAACTCCTCGTCCTCGCTCCAAGAATTGTCTAACCATTTTTCCAGATAGAAGAACGCCCAATCAATACTGTTTCTGAATCCTTCATCGTCCTCACGACACTCGGAAGCATTAATAAACTCAATCAGTGTTTCAAAATTCTGTTCTTCTTTGCTACGCCGTTCTTGTCGGTGGTAGCATATTCGTCAACCTTTGCGCCTGAGAGTGATGTGCCGTAAAGGTGGAATTTTACGCCCTCGTTGAAATTATCCTCAGAGGTCTTTACGACCTGAAGTTCACCACGCTTCAGAATATTGCTGAATTTAACAGTTGCGGTTTTGCCGCTTTCGACCTTAACGGTCTGCGCCTTCTGATCCTCGTATCTTTCCTCTGTGACCTCAGTTACGGTATATGTGCCAACCTTGAGGTCATCAATCTGAAATTCGCCCTTTGCGTTGGTGGTAACGGTCTTGCTGTAATTGTCAGCGCCCGTGACCTTAAACTTGATACCTTCGATCTTTCCATCGTCGGAGGTTTTGACGATTTTGAGTGAGCCTGCCGAGGTCTTAACAGCGAAATACGCCGTCTTGGTTTCTGTGTCGGACTGAACGCCTGTTACAACGTCCTGCTTTGTAGAGCTGCCGCAAGCGACAAGGGTAGTCGTTACCTTCGGCATATTCTTGGTTGCGCTGAATACAAGCTCATCAGGAATTGCCTTCGTCGATGTCAGTGTAATGCTGTTTTGAAGGTGTAATCGGACAAGATTTTGTTGCTGTCAGTCAGCGTAAGGCTGTACTTACCATCGCTGTATTTCAGCTCCTTAACGTTGCTCTTTGCTTTTGCCTGTGTATCGTAGGAAAAACTCGGAATCACGTTATAGCTGTTGAGCTTGGCAATAATCTTGTTGTAGTTGGTCTTTACGTTCGGATTGTGGTCGCCTGCGGTAATTCCGTCAATAAACTTGGAATTGCTGAGCTTGAACGTAGAAATTCCCATACAACAAGCTGGGTTGCAATCCACTTCTGACCGTCAGTACCGACAAGGCTGGAGCTGCTGCCTGACTTTCCGAAAAGAAGGGCAAGATTGACCGCCTTCTTCTGAGCCTTGCTGAGTGCGTTCCACGCAGCCGAAGCGTCGGTAGTCAGGGTGTTGCCTGAATAGAGCGAGTGTCCCGGCTCAATGCAATATGCGTCTTTTCCGTCTGCATAAATGCGGCAAAGTTCCTCGCCGACAGTGCCAACGGTATAGCCGCCGTGTTCGGTGTACTTTACGAATGAGATGATATTGCCGCCTGTGTCGTAGCAGTAGTCAAATGTCACAGTGACCTCTTTTCCGGCAGCGCTGGCGGTGGGAATGATGAAAATTGAAGAAACGACAGCTACAACGGCTAAAAGGATCGCCGTAACACGCTTGGCGTTTCTCTTGTTGAAAACTTTTGTCATTGGTTTACCTCCATAAGTTTTGAATTGAAATTGTGTGTTTGGATATGTTTGCCTGCACCTTTAAGAAAGATATTGTTTATGAGATAAAGTATATTTAAGAGATAGTTAATATCTTTCTTTCGGTTGGTACAGGTAGTCTTAGGGGTTAGAGTGTGAGAAAGGGGGAAGTCAAAAAAAAAGTTTTGCACTTCCTACCTGCTGTCACGCTCTGAACGGTGGCGCAGATACTTGGCGTAATGCTCCAGAGCCTTGCACACATAGTCCTCCGTGTCCTTCAACTGAACATT